>CAVWLK010000115.1:0-15946 GCA_963755675.1 uncultured Actinomycetes bacterium | reverse complement strand
GTCAGCCAGCTTCGTGATGCGGTGGAGCCGGCGCGGAAGGCTCCCAGCGTCATCATCAGCCAGGCGCCGGGGTACGCGCTGGCGCTTCCGCCACAAGCGGTCGACTGTGCGTTCGAGCGGCTTTGGGGTGAGGGGCGCCGGCTCCGTGCCGACGATGATGCGGAAGGAGCTTCTGAAACGCTGTCACAGGCACTCTCGCTGTGGAGAGGACCGCCGCTGGCGGACCTCACATATGTGGAGGCGTTCTCGCAGATGTATCCCGCCTCGAGGAGATGCGCTGGACCTGCCTGGAGGATCGAATCGATGCGGAGCTCGCGGCCGGGAGGCACGCACAACTGATCCCCGATCTGGAAGATCTCACGCACCGCTACCCTTTGCGAGAGCGGGCGTGCGGCCTGCTCATGCTCGCGTATTACCGTTCCGGCCGACAGGCGGATGCGCTTCACGCGTTCCGCCGGCTTCGCGCGACGTTGGTCGATGACCTGGGCCTCGAGCCATCGCCCACGCTCGCGGAGCTCGAACGCTGCATTCTGCAGCACGACGCCGTTCTTGACCCTGCCGTCGCCGCCGAGCCCGGGTTGCGGACGATCCTGGTCGTCGGGCAGGGACTTGGGAGACCTCGACTCGCTCCTCCCAGTCGCCGTTCCGCTGGCCAAAGGGACGGGCGCGGAGATCGTCCTCGTCTCCGTCCTGACACCCTCGGCCAGGCAGGACGATGACGCCCCTCGCCAGGATGACCCGAGAGCTTTCGGATCGCCGAGCACGCCTCGAGGATGAGGCGGTGATCGCGCGGGTGGCGGGTTTCCGATTCTCCGCACCGGCGCAGGATGTCGTGAGATTCGCCTTGCAACAAGACGTCGCGTTGATTCTGGTCGACGGCAGCGTCAGCCTCGCCAGCCCCGCATCCATGGTGTCGGAGCTGCTCGCTTCGGCCGACTGTGACGTCGTCGTCTCCGTTTCCGAGCACCGAGACCGCCACCGGCAGAGGGCTGCTGGTGCCCTTCGGCGGCGGGAGAACACGACTGGGCGGCGCTGGAGTTGGCTGCACATCTCGCTCGCCGGCTGGACGATCCGCTCGTTCTGGCGGGTGCGGACTCTCGAGAGGGCGCGATGCAAGCCGAGTGCTTGCGGTGGCCTCGGTCATCATTCAGCGTACGGTGGGCGTGATTCCAGAGCCGGTCATGATCTCCCCGGGCGCAGCCGGCGTGGTGCACGGCGCTCGAGATGCTCACATGATCGTTCTCGGGCGTCCACTCGATACCGCAGTGAGGGTCTCGGGCCTATCCGGGAGACCATCGTGCGGGAGGCTGGAGTGCCGGCTCTCGTCGTGCGTCAGGGAAGGCGGCCCGGGCTCTTTGCGTCACCAGACCGGTTGACGCAGTTTCGGTGGTCCATCTCCGCGTAGCGGAACGCACTAAGCTTGGCGCGTTCGACCAGCAAAGAGGCGGATGGCGTACGACGCTCGGATCGGGTCGGAGATCGCCGCCTACAGGATCGAGAGATTCGTGGGCCGCGGCGGTATGGGCGTCGTCTACCAAGCGGACGATCTGCGCCTCGGACGCCGCGTCGCGCTGAAGCTGCTGTCCGCCGACCTTGCCGACGATGACCGCTTCCGCGACCGCTTCGTGCGGGAGTCGCGGCTGGCGGCGTCGCTCGACCACCACAACATCGTGCCCATCTACGCCGCCGGGGAGGTCGACGGCCAGCTGTACGTGGCGATGCGCTACGTCGAGGGAACTGACCTGAGCGCTCTCATCGCGGCTCAGGGGCCACTCGATCCGAAGCGCGCCGTCGATCTCATCTCGCAGGTCGCAAGCGCGCTCGATGCGGCCCACGAGCATGGCCTCGTTCACCGCGATGTCAAGGCTGCAAACGTCCTTTTGCCATCTGAGGGAGTCCACGCGTACCTCACAGATTTCGGCCTCGCGAAACACACCATGTCTGGAAGCGCGATGACGGGCACGGGCCTGCTCGTCGGCACCGTTGACTACCTCGCTCCCGAGGTGATCGAGGGTCATGGGGCGGACGCGCGAGCGGATCAGTATGCGCTGGCGTGCCTGCTGTTCGAATGTCTGACCGGAGCGCCGCCGTTCCGAAGGCCGACCGAGGCGGCGACGCTGTGGGCGCACATGCAAGACACGCCGCCACCCCTGCCGGCATACTGTGCTGATCTCACGCCCCCGCTCCGTCGAGCACTTGCGAAATCGCCCGCAGACCGGTACCCCACGTGCGGCGCGTTTCTCGAGGATGTGCGCTCGAGGCTTCCCAGCCAGGAAACGGAGACGGCCAGACGCCCGTCGGCCCGCGTGCTCGCCCTGGCGGGTCTTGCCCTGGCGGGTCGATCGCGTCGCAGTCGCCGTGACAGCACACCTTGCCGGCACGACAGGGCCCTCGGTGCGGCCACCGCCACCACCGAACTCACTCGTTGCTCTCGATCCCCGAGAACGCAACTAGGGATTGCCGATCCCGGTTGGGCGCACACCCTCGCAGGTGGTGGTCAGCGGGACCTGGGTGTGGGTTTCGAGCGTCGCCGCGCGCACGCTGACGCTCGTCGATGGGCGAACGAGACGGGTGCTCGAACGATACGCCTCAGCGCAACCCCGACTGCTATCGCAGCCGGAGCCGCGGGGTCCGTCTGGGTGGCCGAGGGACTGGCGCGACAGGTGGTGCAGATCTTCCCGCAACCAGATCAGATCTCGGTTCCCGTGTCGCTTCCTGGCTGCTGCCCGGGTCCGAGTTCGGTCGCGGTCCGAGAGAACGTCGTCTGGGTCGGTGACTCGACCGGCGTCTGGCGGATTCCGCCTTCCACAAGGACGCCTCGCAAGGCTGCACCGGGGTGGCCGGCGGCGGCCTCGGCGACAACCGATTCCGCAGGTAACGCGTGGTTCACCGACGGGTGGGGACAGGTCGTCTATGTCAGCCATGATGCGGGATTTCACGAGCGGTATGCCCAGTTCGGCCAGCCGAGTGGAATCACATGGGGCGCAGACGCCGTGTGGGTTGCGCTTCCCTACACCGATGCGGTGGCGAGCTACGACGACACCGGGCAGCCCGGCCCGCTGATCAAGGTTTCGGGTGAGCCCACCGCCGTCGCATTCGGTGAGGGTGCTTTGTGGGTCGGGGCTGCCCAAACCGGCACGATTACCAAGATCGAGCCGTTCACGAACCGGCGGAACACCTTCACCATCGGCGGCCGGATAACGGCGATCGCCGTGGGAGGCAACGCGATATGGGCTGCTGTTGAGGCGAAGTCCGCACTCCAGAGTGGATCCGGAGCCGTTACCTCTACCGACGACTCCGAGCGACTGGTCACAACCCAGCTGCCCGACTCCCGGGCATCTGCGACCCTCGCCGATTCGGTCACCCTCGGTATGGCCGACTGGTCACCCGACGGCACCCAGGTCACATACATGAACGCGAAGGCCGGAGGACAGATAACCACCGATCCATCCTGCAAATTCCAGATGTGCGGCTCCATCCACACAATGCACGCCGACGGTACGCACCGCCATCAACTGACACATCCTCAGCGGCTCTCGGGCGACGTTGCGCCACGCTGGTCACCTGACGGAACGCGAATCGCGGCATGGCGAGATTACAACTACGGGAACCCGTTCATCGTGCAACTGATGATCATGGACGCCGACGGGAGCCATCAACAGATCCTGAGGACGCAGCATTACGCCTCAGGCATTACGCCACAGCTGGACTGGTCGCCCGACGGGACCAAGATCGTCATCCAGACCCCCCTCGAAGGCCACAGCGCACTCGAGATCGTAAACACCGCTGGGTTGGAGCAACGACTACTGACCATCAATGAGGCGTACGCGCCGCGATGGTCACCCGACGGGACGCGCATAGCCTATTTCGGCTCGGTTGATGGACCCGGTATCTACGTCACCGGAGTTGACGGCCAAGTCACACACAAGCTTGTCGCCACCACCGCTGGATCCGGCACCTTGACGTGGTCGCCTGATGGCCGACAGTTAGCGTTCGCGTACGCCTCCGACGCGGCGTCGATAAACGCACTGAGTGGCGACACCACCGATTGGGGAGGGGTGTTCGTCGTCAACGCTGACGGCTCGGGACTTAGCAAGCTTGTCCCCGGGCCGGCAGGCTTCCCGGACTGGGTTCCTCACAACTGAGCGCCGAGTGAACCCGCGGCTCACCGCAGACCCGCGTCGCGCTACTGTTTGACGCATGATCGCGCTCGTCACAGGGGGAGGCCGCGGGATCGGGGCGAACGTCGCCCGCAGGCTGGCCGAGGACGGCTGGGAGGTCGTCGTCGCCGCGCGCACGCAGGAGCAGGTTGAAGCGGTCGCGGACGAGATCGGCGGGCGCGCGGTCGCACTCGATGTCACCGACCGAGACGCGGTCGGGCGCGCCGTCGCCGACGCCGGGCCGGTGGATCTGCTGGTCGCCAACGCGGGCATCGCGAACCGCGACGGCGCGACCTGGGAGATCGATCCAGCGGAGTGGTGGCGCACGTTCGAGGTCAACGTGCTCGGCGTCCACCTCTGCTGCAGCGCCGTGATCCCCGGGATGCTCGAGCGCGGGTCGGGCCGGATCGTGATAACCGGCAGCGGCGCGGCCTACCTACCTCCGACCGACTCCGCGAGCACCGCGTACCCGGCGAGCAAGGCCGCGGTCTGCCGCTACGGCGAGATGCTCGCCGCCGAGCTCGCCGGCCGGATCCCCGTCTTCTTCATCAGCCCCGGCCTCGTCCGCACCGAGATGACCTCGTGGGGGCGAGACGACCTGCCGTGGACACCCCCGGAGTTGGCTCCCCAGCTCGTGGCCGCGCTGGCCTCCGGGCGCTACGACGCGCTGGCCGGCCGCTACCTGCACGCCGAGCACGATGACGTCGACGATCTGCTCTCCCGCATCGACGATGTGCGCGAGCAGGACCTCAACGCCATCCGCCTTCGCCGTTAGGGCGTGATCGTGAAGTAGCGCCACGGCGTGCGCGCACCCCAGTGGTCACCGTCCGACCTGAAACTGGCCATGATGCGGAAGTGGTGACCGATGAAGCTGCGGCTGCCGTACACGAGCGCGAACGCCGCAGTGCTGTTGCTTCGAAGCTTGATGGAGCCGCCGCCGACGGACACCCAACCCGCGGAGGTTGCTTCCTGGATCGTGAAGCCGACGAGCTTGCCGGCATGATTTGGGCGCACGCTGATCGAATAGTGAGGACAGCCGATATGGCTCGCGGGGCATGAGCTGCGGTAGTGGTAGAGGTGGTAGGGCCCCGAGATCGCATAGAAGCCGGACTGCTGTGCGCTGATCGCCACACGCACTCCGATGGCGCGACTGATCTG
The DNA here is from genome assembly GCA_963755675.1 of uncultured Actinomycetes bacterium. Classification (GTDB taxonomy): domain Bacteria; phylum Actinomycetota; class Thermoleophilia; order Gaiellales; family JAICJC01; genus JAICYJ01. Next base: position 10,628 of record CAVWLK010000115.1, on the reverse strand, counting down.
ATCGGCGGTGTACCAGTCGTCGCCGCTCCAGCTGGCGAACACGGCGGTGTTCTGCGCGGGGTGCAGCGTCACCGCGAGGTTTCCGCGCGGCCCCACGGCCTTCTCGGCGAGCACGGTCTTGACGCCCGCCACCACCTTGTAGATCGTGACCACGCGATTGGTGTGCCAGCCGTACAGGTGCGCGGTGGCCGTCACGCTGTGTCCGTACGTCACCACCGACGACGAGAGCGCGAGGCCCACGTGCCCCCTGCGGCCCTGCACACCGACGTCCCGCGCCCGGTTGGCCGGCAGCAGCGTTCCATCGCCGCCGAATCGCACCTCGAACGTCCACGAGCCGATCGCCTTGGGGACGTAGCTGAACGCGTAGGTTCCCAGGCTGCCGGTCAGGTGGCTGGCGACCTGCTGCAGGCTGCCGCCGGGCGCCTTGGCATAGAGCGCAACGGTCTTGCCGGCCGGGCTCCCGGAAGAGACCGTCAGCCGGCCGGTCAGCGACACCGGGTCGCCGACCTTGATCGAGCTCGCGGACGTGGTGAGCGAGAGGCGCGAGTTCGTCGACTGCCAGTCGGGCTCGTAGTAGTCATGCTCCGGCGTGAGCTGGTGGAAGGCAATGTTTGGGTCGCCAAGGCCAGAAGGGCCGGTCCACAGACTGTTCGACGTGAGGTAGACCGCCCACACCAGCAGCGTTCCGCTCGGTGAGAAGGCGGGAGTCTTCTCCTCGCAGCGCCCGAAGCCGTTGGCCTTCTTCTCGCCCGTACCGTCGGGCTTGATCGTCACGATCTGATTACACGAGTCGTAGCGACCGCTGGTAAACGCGATCCTCGAGGAATCCGGCGCGAACGCCGGGTCGAACTCGTCCGCCGGATCATTGGTGAGTCGCGTCTGGCCACTGCCGTTGGCTGCCATCAGATAGACGTTGAAGTTCCCGTCTCGATCGGAATCAAAGGCGATGGTGGCACCGTCCCCGGACCAATCAGGTCGCAAGTCGGTTGCAGTATTGGTTGTGAGCTGCGTCTGGTTGGAGCCGTCCGCGTTCATCGCGAAGATCTCGCTGTCGCCGTCGCGGTTGGACGCAAACGCGATCTGACTCCCGTCCGGAGACCAGGTGGGGAAGACGTCGTTGGCGGTGTTGTTCGTCAGCTGCGTCTGGTTGGAGCCGTCTGCGTTCATCACGAAGATCTCCTGGTCACCGTCTCGATCGGATGAGAAGGCGATCCGGGTTCCGTCCGGCGACCAGGCCGGCGACTCGTCGTTGGAGCTGTCCGTGGTCAGCCGAGTGAGGGTCGAGCCGTCCGGCTCCACCGTGTAAATCTGCAACGTCCCGGATGGGCTGCCGGTAAAGACGATCGTCCCGTTCAGGCTGGGCACCGTCGCCATCGCCCCGTCCGGCGCCATCACGACCGCAGCCAGTCCCGCAAGCGCCACCGCCAGGGTCATCCGCTTCCAGAGTCCGTGCTTCACCGTACCCTCCCTTCTCAGTTAGCTGACCGCGCGGCCGCGCACCCTCGCGTTGGCCTGCGACGAGCCGCAACCGAGCTGCGCCGCCTCGCTCTGCTGGTACGTCCCCTGAACATGGCTGGCGATCCACTCGTTGCCAACCACGCGGGCCTTGGTCACGCGAAGCGTGATGTCGACCGACGTTGTGGCATGGGCGCCGTTGCAGGTGACGAAGTAGTAACCGCTGGCAGAGATGTGGTAGCGAGCGCCATGTCGTGTCGCCCGTGCATGGACGGACTTCGCCCCGTTGTCCACCCAGATCGCGTCGCAGGCCCCCTGGCTGCAAAGCGGCTTGAAGTGCCATCCGGCGGTGGTGGTCCCCGGGGGATTGTTGCCGTACCCACTCGAGCTGGTCACCTTCAGGCGGACGTCGAAGTACCCCTCCAGCCTGGCGGTGGCGAGCGGCGGGTCCGACGGCCTCGCCACGACCAGCACCGGCTGCGAGTGTCGATTGCCGCTCGTGGCCTCCACGGAATACGTGTGCACACTTCGCGGCAAGACGTCGCGGTCAAGGTAGCCGGTCGCCGTGCCGGGCAGGCGCACGATCACGTTGTCGTCACGGGTGATCTCGAAGCCGTCGACGGCGGCACCGTCCGGCATCGTCCACGACAGCCGGACGCGAAACGGTGAATCCTTCTCGTCCAGGGTCGGCTGGGGCACCTCCTGCGGCGCCTGCGACGAGGTCGCATCAGAGCGCGAGCCCGCAGACGAGCTGTCGCAGCCGGATACCGCCAGCGATGCCGTCAACACACCCGCCAGCACGGCCATGCAGCCTGCGAGATTGGCCGTTCGATTGGTGATCTTCACCGTAGCCTCCGCTGTTCGTCGGTTCGACCGGATCATCGGGTTCCGACGCCGCTGCCACATCGGGAACACTCCCGGTGGCGCGTGTCCTCGCGTCCAGCTTCAAGAACGATGCACTGGCATGCCCGGCCGCGCGACGCCGTGAGCAAAGATCACCCGGGTGAATGCGGTCAGTCGAGCAGGCCGAGCAGATCGGCTCGCGCGACCGCGTCGGAGCGGTTGCCGACGCCGAGCTTCCTGTACAGCGCCCGCAGATGCGACTTGACCGTGTTCGACGACAAATGAAGCTGCTCGCCGATCTCGCGTGTGGAAAGGTTCGTTGCCAGCAAACGCAACACGGCCAGCTCGGCCTTCGTTGGTGGGTCGACCACCTCGCCGCCCCCGACTCGCGCGCTGATCGCGGCCAGCTCACCGGCGACGTCGTCGACCAGCGCCCCGATCCGGCCGCCATCGGTCAGCTCGGCGAGCTCCCCACGTGCGTCGGCCAGATCCGCCTCGGCAGCCTGCAGGCGACCCCGACGGCAGCGAACCTGCGCCAGCAGCATCAGCAGCCACGCGTGATGCACGGTGCCACCTCGTCATGAAGCAGATGCTCGGCGTGGGACAGCTCGGGCTCGGCTGCCACCAGGTCGCTCTCCGCCGCCAGCAGACATCCGGTGGCCGCGGCCGTCATTGCACCGACCCAGCATCGGCTGCTGCCGATGCTGCGCAGGCTGGCCCTGGCCCGCTCCGCGTGAGATCCGGGCCTGGGGAAGGCGGCCGCGCTCAACGGCGACCAGCGCCAGCGTCGAGCGGGCGAAGGCGTGTCCCAGCGGCCGGCGCGCGGCGCCGGGGTGCTCGATCGCGCGCGAGGCCACCGCCCAGGCTTCGTCCAGGTCGCCGGCGAAGAACAGCGCCTGAGCGTAGCCGGCCAGCGCGGCCACGCGCACCTCATCGACCGCGCGCTCACCAAGCTCGACGGCGCGCCGGCCGTCCGAGACCGCACGGCCGACATCCCCGTCGACGGCGCCCGATCGGATCATGCTCGTGAGCGCCTCGACGTAGACGTCAACGCGGTCAGGGTGCGACGCCCGCGCCTGATCGCCGATGCGCAGGAAGCGCCGCCGCAGAATCGCTCCGTGCCCGACCAGGGTCGCCGCCACGGCGGCCGCCACCGCCAGCCGCGGCCGCTCCAGCAGCTGCTGCTCCGGCAGCGTGTCCGTCCATCGAAGCAGCCACTTCGAGCGCCCCTGGCGGATCCAGGTCAGGTGGTTCTCCTCGAGCAGGTCGGCAACCAGGTAGTGGTGCTCGGCCAGGTGCGCGTGCTCGATGGCGAGGTCGGCCTTGCCACGCGACCGCAGCCACGCGGCGGCTGCGGCATGGGTACGGGTCGCCGCACCGGGGTTGGCGGCATCGAGTTGGGACGCCGCGTATCCGCCAAGCAGGCGGTGGGCGCGGAACCAGTCGCCGCGTTCGAGCCGGGTCAGCAACAGGTTCGTACGCTCCAGCTCGGCGAGCAGGGCGGCCGAACCGGAACGCTCGAGCACCTCGTCGCACATCGCCGGCGTGAACGTGCCGAGCACGCAGATCTCGAGCATGAACTCGCGCACGTCGGGCCCGAGCGACGCGAATACCTCCTGCTCCAGGTAGTCGGCGACGAATCGTTGGTGACCGCCGAAGGTGGCGACGGCGCGGTGCCGATCGTCGGCTGAACGCAGCCAGATCGCAGCCAGCACCAGCGCCGCCGGCCAGCCTTCCGTGCGCTCGACCAGTGTGGCGACTTCGGCCTGGTCGAGCGCGAGCTGGTCGCGCCGATTCAGCAGCTGGCGGGCCTCGATGGGCGTAAACGCCAGGTCGGTGGACTGCAGTTCGGCCAGCTGGCCACGGGCCCGAAGCCGAGCAAGCCGAAGCTGCGGGGCGACCCGCGAGATCAGGATCACGTGGACGTTCTCGGGGAATCGGTCGACGGCGTAGTCGAGGCTCGAGAGGGACTCGGAGTCGCCGACGGTCTCTGCGTCGTCCAGCACGATCACCAGCTCGTCGCCGAACGCGCGGAGACCGTTGGCCAGCTCGTCAACTGCCGGCTGGACCGGATCGGAACGCCCGAGCCGCTGGGTCGCTCCGCGGCCCAGGCCCTGGCGCACGCGATCCACTCCCGCCGCGACGTGTGTCCACAGGCGGGTGGCGTCGTCATCGCCGGAATCGAGGGTGACCCAGACCACGGCCGCCGGCTGTGCGGCGCACCAGTCCGCGACCGCCGTCGTCTTTCCAAAGCCCGCCGGGGCGGCGGCTACCGTCAACTTCGCCCCCATTGCCCCGTCCAGCAGGTCGGCGACTCGGCGGCGTGGGATCGTCCGATCCCGCCGCGTGGAGGGGATTGCCAGCTTCGCCTCGGCCGGCGGGGAGAACCCGTCGGCGCCCTGTTTCCGAGAGCTGCTCGTCACATCTCCCCGCTCGTGACACGCCTGTTCTCGCCATCATCTCAGATGCCGGCGGCCACGCGGCTGCCGGCATGCGAAGTGGTTTCACCCGGGTGAACTGAGCCTCCCGGCTTGCCCGGCACGGCACACGCCGCGAGGCTTCCCCGCATGGAGGAGGCAATGTCATTCGCAAGTTGGTCGAGCGCGCCGCTTCTCCGACGCGCTGTGGCGCTCAACCGGCCGACTGCGACGGTGCAATGACCCAGCACCGAGGGCTCCTGGCCTCTCCACTGGGCCACGCGGGGTAGGCCAACCCCCCGCGCCGACCGGGGTACGCCCCGCCACCACCGGCTCCCTCCGGGTGGCGGGGTCGCCCCCGGTCGGGGCATCACAACTGGGAACAGCTCTCGAGCAAAGGAGGGGCGGTACATGCGCGTTGTCCTGAGTGTCGACATGGAAGGCGTGTCGCAGCTTCGCCTGCCGACTCGAAGTCATCGCCTGCCGACCGGAGTACTGGCGGACCGGTAAACCCCGAGTCGAGGCAGACACCGTCGCGGCCGCCGAAGGACTGCTGGCAGGCGGTGCATCCGAGGTGATCATCCTTGACAACCACTACAGTGGGAACCCGGTCAACGTTTCGCCGGGACTGCCTGCCCCGGGAGCGAGGCTCGAGACGTGGAACGGGTTCGAGTTGCCGCACAGGAACATCGACGCGATGTTCCAGCGGGGCTACCACTCGCGCGGCGGCGGGAAGGGATTCTTCTCCCACACCTACGGCCCCAGTCTTCGCCTGAGGGTCGGCGATGAGTTGATCTCGGAGAGCCACGGGCGTGCGTGGGCCGCCCAGGCGCCTCTGCTCTCGGCATCGTCGGCAATGACACCCATCAGGTAGACGCTGGGGTCCCTTTCGGCGACGCCCTATCTGGTCGTCCAGCGAACGGTCCGAGACGATCTCGCCGAGCCGGTGTTCGACGCCGACGAGGGATGGGAGGCGATCCACGAGTTTGCGAGGGTCGCGGCCGCCGATGCCGCGGACGCGCCCGTGCTGGCGATTCCACGCCGACGTCATCTTCTGCGGCCAGCATGCCGAACGGTGCGGAGCAGGTCGCAGCCATGGAAGCCGCCGGATGGCGCCGCGCCGGAGAGGTCGAATATGAGGCGCATCTAGAGGCCTGGAGCGACGCCACAGGGACTTCTCGCTGTCCGCGATCAGCCGCGATGGCACCGCTGATGCCGTCGTTCATCGGCGCGACGTCCGCGGAGGAGGCAGCCGCGCTGATCCGATAGCGTCGCCCGCCTCACCGGGATGTTGATGCAGTGGTGCGGTACGGAACACCGCGACTGGTACAGCGAGCCGGCTGACGAGCTTGGCGTCCGCACACGTCGGTTGGGGTTGATCTAGGACGACGTCCCAGAACCACCGTCGCGTACGGGGCCACAGTAGACTGGTGCTCCGATGCATGCGCCCGGACCGCTGACCGACCTGATCGACGCGACGCCGTGGGTCGACGTCCACGAGCATCTCGTCGAGGAGCGACATCGGCTTCGGGACGACATGTACACGTTCGTCGAGGTGCTCGGGGGTATCAACCGAATACCACCAGACTGGGCAGCCTCCTGGTCGGCGGCTACGCCCTGGACGACCTGGTGAGTGCTGGCCTCGCAGATGCGATCGCCGAGCAGATCACCGGCGACGAGTTGGATCCGCTCGAGAAAGTGGGACGCCGTGTCGGACTACGTGGGGGCGGCGCGACTGACCGGCGACCGGCGCGCCGTGGACGCGACGACCAGTCGGTTGTTCGGATTGCGACTGGCGCGCGACACGTGCGAGGAGATCGATAAGCGCCTTCGCGAGCTCCGAAAGCCCGGTTACTACCAGCACGTCCTGAACCGGGTCGCCAACGTCGAGCGCTGTCAGGTCAACTCGGTGGAAGACGACCCGTTCTGCGAGACCGAGACGCCTGAGCTTCTCGAACCAGGACATCTCGATCACCGGTCTCCCGTCTGCGGGCACCATCCTCGGGCTGGGAGCAGCTCCAGCGGCATCGAGGTTGGAAAGCCTCGAGGACTACCTCGATGTGGTCGACTGGGTCTTCGATCGCGACGCCGCCCCGCTGTGGCAGTGAACTGGTGGGCGCATTCGCCGAGCGGTCGGCCCCGCGGGGTGACCCACCGCGCCGTGCATTCGATCGCGTGCGCGGAGCTTCCTGCGACGTTTCCGATCGCCGCGAGGTCGAGGACTTCCTGTTCCGTCGCTGCCGTCGATCTCGCAGCTGAACTGCGCCTTCCGGTCAAGCTCCACCTCGGGACGCTCGCCCGCAATGGTGACCAGCACATGTCCGGGGTCTACAGCGTGGTCGCGGACGTGACTCCGCTCGTGCAGGAGCACCCGCGCGCCACGTTCGTGCTGATGCACACCGCGTGGCCACAGCAGGAGCAGCTCCTTGCGCTGGCGAAGCACCAGCCGAACGTCGTCGTGGATGCCAGTTGGAGCTGGACGCTCGCACCGCGCTCGACCGCCGAGTTCGTCGCACCGGTTCCTGACCACGGTACCGGCCACGAAACTGCTCTGCTTCGGCGGTGACTACGTGACGGTCGAGAACGTCGTCGGGCATGCAGAGCTCGCTCGAAGGGGACTCGAACGCCGCTCCAGGCTCTGATCGATGACAGCTGGATGACGGCGGAGGAAAGCGGCCGGCCTTGTGCCACTGTTGATGCGGGAGAACGGCCAGCGGCTGCTGCCAAGCCCGGTCAGCTACGAGGATCCGTCGAAGCGGCTCGTCGGCACCCCCGCGACGCCGGGCCCCGTACGGCGAACAACGCGCCGGCCAGCGGCTCCTCCTGAAATCGTGCGGCGTCGAACTCCCAGCTCGCCGTGGTGATGTAGAGATCTCCGCCAGTCGTTGCCTCCGAAGGCACAACTCGTGACCTGGCTGACTGGAAGCGCGACCTAGCGATCCAACTTTCCCTCTGGCGTGAACACCCGATGCACCGCAGAGCCGCCCCAGAGCGCGACCCAGACGCCGCCTTCAGCGTCAACAGCGAGCCCGTCCTGGCATCCCGTGCTCGATCGGCTGATGCTCACGAACCGCCCGACGCTTGCCGAGCAGTACCGGTCGCGCCGTAGTCGAACACATCGACCGCCTGCCTTCGGCTGTCGATGTAGTACATCCATTCCCCTGAGGGGCTCCAGCCGAGACCGTTCGAGAAGCGTTACCCCGGGCACGAGCAGGTCGACGCTTCGATCGCGATTCCGAGCCGGTAGAGCGACCCCGCCCCAGGCAGCTCATCGCGGTGCAAGGTGCCCGCAACGAACGCGCCCTGATGGGCTCGCACTTGCCGTCGTTCATCAAGTGGTCGGGGTAGATCCCGCCTCGACTTCGGCGACGAGCCCCTCGACCGATTCCCGGCCGCAGGGTCGAGCCACAAGAACCCGTCCCGGGCGGCGATCACCAAGTCACCCGTCGTCGCTGGTACCACGGCGCCAACCGGCTGCCCGGCGTCGATCGCAACGTCCCGCCCGGTGACTGGGATCGAGCAGGTGCACGAGACCTCGGTAAATATCGACCCAGAGCAGCGTTGCACGCACCCGGCCTCCCCAGGCCCGTCCCTCGCCCACCTCCGCGCGGCCGTCGAAGACAACCTCCGGGCGCTCGGTCGTCACGCCCCTCCGAAGCCAATCAGGACGCGCCGAGGCTCTCCAGCCAGGGTCGCCGCGATGCCGGCGTTCACGTCCTCGAGCGCGAAGGTCGGCCCCACCATCGAGCCGAGTTGTACTTGGCCGGACTCCACCAACTCGAGCAGCATGGGCAGGGCGCGGGCCGGATCGTCGGAACCGTAGATCGACCCGGTCAGGGTCTTTTCACGCGCCGCGAAGTCGAACGGATCGACCAGCAGCTCAGCACCGACGGCCGGCATCCCGACCAGTACCGCCGTCCCGCCCGCCCTCGTCCAGTGCAAGGCTCTCGCCTCTGACTCGGGTTTGCCCACGGCCTCGAAGGCGTAGTCGACACCGTCCGGCTCCATCAACTCCATGAACCGGTCGAGGTCTTCAGGAGGAACGGCATCGGTCGCGCCCAACTCGATCGCCTTGTTGCACCGGTCCTGGAACGGATCGACGACCACGATTCGCTCTGCCCCGGCCAGGCGAGCGCCCTGGACGATGAACTGCCCGACGCCGCCCGCGCCGAAGACGAGCACGGTCGATCTCTCTGGCGTGCGCTGCGTTTATCACGGCGCCGATGCCGGTGAGCGCGGCGCATCCCAGCAGCGCCGCCTCCTCGAACGGCACCCCGCGGGAATCGGCAGCGCGGTCTGGGCGGGACGAGCACGCGTTCGCCTGAGCGCAGCCGACCGCGTCATTCCGCCGTAGATCGGCCTCCCCGTCCAGGCTGAAGCCGGGTGCGCCCATCGAGCATCGTTCCCCTTGCCGAACGCTACCTCCCGAAGCCGGGAGACAGGCTGCTGGCCGGCCGCGCCGGCAAGCCAGGCCGCACACACCGCACCGACGGCCGCCCACGAGAGCACGACGCGGTCGCCCTCGCGAAACGCCCGCGACAGCGCTCGCCGACCGCTTCCACGACCCCTGCACCCTCGTGGCCGAGCACCATCGGTGTGGGCCGCGGCCACTCGCCGCGGATCACCCCGTGCAGGTCGCTGCCGCAGAGGCCGACCGCCACCATCCGCACGATCACCTCGCCGGCCTCGTCGGCTCGTCGACGTCGATCTCGGAGATTTCGAGCGGCATGCCTGGGCTTTCGGAACAGCGCCGCCGCGGACTTCATGGCCTCACCCTCATCATCTCCCAGCCCTTGACGAGCGCCACCAGCGCTCGGTTGATCGGAACGGGCACATCTGCGCTTTCGCCCGCTCGGACGACGGAGCCATTGATCGCGTCGATCTCGGTCGGCCGGCCGGCCGCGATATCCTGCACCATCGAGCCCTTCGCCTCCTCGACCCCGGCCAGCAGCTCATGGATGTAGGCGATCCGCTCCTCGGCGTCGAGGTCGTGACCAAGGGCCTGCGCCACGGCCACCACCTCCCGCGCAGTGTCGTCGACCAATACGCTCATCTCGGCACCTCGCATCAGCTTGACAGTTCATCCCCAGCAGTGCAGGCGCAGGAAGCGTTGATGCGCCGACAACGAGCTTCTTCCAGATCTCGGTCGCGACCGACGCCGTCGCGTGCGCGTCGAACCCGGCCTCGGTGAGGACATCGGCGACGCGTTGGGACGCCTCGAGCGGGCCATCGTCGAGCGGTCCCAGGTCACCGCTGCCCCGGCGGGTCGACCACTCCCCGCGGAGCGTCGTCCCGCTCTCGGCCGTCACGCCGACAACGACCTGCGATCGGTCGTACCGCCCGGCGAGGATGTCGCCATCGCCCATACCGTTCTGGAGCGTCGCCACCACGGTGGAGCCGTCCACCATCGGAACCGCGGCCTCAGCCGCAGCGTCAATATGGAAGTTCTTCACGAAGAAGGGACGACGTCGACACGACCGACCCCAGCTTGGATCGGTGGACGCCCGCACCGGCACGCGTCGTTCGGCTCCTTCGGCCCCGCACGGTGACCCCCGCAGAACGCGATAGCTCACGACATCGGCGTTGATGTCGATCAGCACCGTGTCGCAGCCCGACTCGGCAAGGCACGCGCCGAACACGCAGCCCATCGCGCCGATGCCCAGCTCAACGGCCGCGCCATGGGCACACCACCACCTTCGCCCGCCGTCCGGAGACCGAGGCCCTCTTCCACGCCTCGGGAGCGTCGTCCAGGGAAACTCCGTTCGACGGCCAGCTGGATCCGCCCGGCCGCAGCGTGGCCGAGCAGCTCCCGATAGCCCTCGGCGAGAACGGACAACGGCACGTTGAAGTTGGTGTAACCGAGCAGGTCGACGTTCTTGCCGCGCACCAGCGCGGAGGCAACGGGTCATGGCG
>CAVWLK010000114.1:0-6888 GCA_963755675.1 uncultured Actinomycetes bacterium | reverse complement strand
CCACCACCTCAGCCGGATCCGGCCCCGCCGATGGAGCCTTACGAAGTCCTTACGCCGCCGTGTGCGCTTCGAGATCGTCGACGTCGTCGAGCTGCCAGGAGCCCTTTACGAGCACCTTCTGCACCCGACGCGGTGCGCTGTCGTCGCCATCCCCGCCGGGAAACGCGTAGAGCCGGTAGTCATCGCCGATCGCCTCGAGGTAGTCGGCGTCGAGGTCCGTCTGCGGCTGGTCGCCGCGCTGAACGCTCTGCGCGAGCAGCCATTGCCCGCTCGGCGAGTCGCTCCGTGAGGATCTTTGCTCCCTTTGTGTCCATGACTCAGTAAGTGTGAGGCCAGCGCCGGGTGGCGCTCCTCTCACGGTGACCCCTCTTCCCCGTCCGCTTACTTCCCGAGCTGGAAGAACGCCTCGAGTGACGACCCGTCCGCGAACGTCACATACGTTCGGTAGCAGGTCGTGGTGGTCACCTTCGGCGTCTGCCAGTTGTAAATCCACTGCATCCCCGTCGTGTCGTAGCGGAGAGTGGTGCTGCCCGTCGCAGTGATCGTGAAGTCGACTGGGTCTGTATCCGCGGTCAGGGTGCAGTTCTTCATCTGCGCCGCCTGGAACGCGGTGGCCAGGTTGACGAATGTGTCGGAACCAGTCTTCTCCACGCTGCCGGCATAGACGTTGAACTTCATCGGAACGGTCTGCCCTTTTTTGACCGTGTTCCAGACGTTCGAGTTCGTGAACATCGTTGGAGCTGAACTCGGCGCGGATGTGAATACGGAGTTCGCCACACCGACTGGTGCGTAGAAGCCCTTGCCGTTGCCGTTCCAGGAGCCGATGCTCGCCGTTGCAGTCGGCTGCATAAGGCTGTAGTTGCCGACGTCGGCACCCGAGATCGTCAGCCCAGCGATTTGCACCGTCCATGTCCCGAGAGCACTGCTCGAGAACGCGCCGGTCGCTCCGCGCACCTGCTGAGCGTGACGACGTCCGGCGAAATGATGCCGTTCAAAGTCGCACCGCTTGTGTTGAGCGTCGCAATCGTGTTGCCGTCCCACGGCTTATTGGCGGCCGTGATGTTGGTGACCGTGAGGGTCTTCGGCGCGATGACGCCGGTCATGTTAGGCACGAATGTGACCGTGTAGTTGTTGCCGCTGTTCCCGTCGAAGCACCGAGCCGGCGGCGTATGAGCGTCTTGCCGGTTGCCGACCGTCTTCCGTGGCAGAAGGTCTGCGAGAAGTCCCGAGACGTCGCCGCTCTACAATCGAGCCCGCTCGTGACGCTCGGCACGCCGACCGAGCTTGTCGTGCGGTCGTAGATCTTGCTGTCGGTGGCGGCGCTGACCGTGATCGGCCGGGCAGTGATGACGCCGCTCGTGTTGTTCACGAAGGTGATGGCGTAGTCGTTGCCCGAGTTGCCGTCGCTGACCGAGCCGGACGGGGTCAGCGTCTTGCCCGTGCCGGTATTCCCGGTTGTCGTAGGACTGGGTGAAGCTACCGGTGTCAATCGCTGACGATCGTCCCGCTGGTTACCTGCCCGGTGCTGCGCTCGAGCTGGTCGTGCGGTCGTAGAACTTGGTGTCGGGCTGCGCTGTCACGGTGATCGGGCGGGCAGCTGATGACGCCGCTGGTGTTGTTGACGAAGGTGATGGCGTAGTTGTTGCCACCGAGTTTCCGTCGACTGACCGAGCCGGCCGGGGTCAGCGTCTTGCCGGTGCCGACGTTGGCGGTGTCGTACGTCTGCGCGAACTTGCCGGTGTCGCCGCCGGCGATATCGAGTCCCGCTCGTGACGTCGGGCGTGGTCGAGGAGCTGTTGTCGCCGTCGTAGGTCTTCGAGTTGCTCTGCTGACGGTGATCGGGCGAGCGCTGATGTCCGCGCTCGTCGTGTCGGTCGTGTTGGTCAGGTGGTAGTTGCTGGCGTCGGCGCCGCCGGTGATCGAGATCCCGCTGACGCTGACGGCCTTGCCCGTGCCGACGCTCTTGTTGGCAAAGGAGGCGCTGGTGTAGTCGACCGTGACGTCGTCGCCGCTCAGCTTGTCGGTGCTGAGGGTGACGATCGCAGCGTTGGTGCCGTCGTAGACCTTGTTCTGGGCGGTGGGCGGTGACGGTCAGGTCGCGGTCGTCGAGCCAACCGTCGCCGGTGAACGTCTTGGTCGCCCCGTTCAGGATCCAGACGACGGACCCATCGGATCGCTTGATCTTGGCGACGGCGCAGTGAATGTGGTCGGAGAAGACCAGCGTGTCGTCCACGCTCGAGTACTGGATGTTGTTGACGTGACACTGCCCGGTCGTGCCGAGCGCCTTTTGCGAGTTGACGATGGTCCGGACGGTTCCGTTCGGCGCCCGCTCTTTGATGTCGCTGCAACCGTCGGTTCCGCTGTCGGCCGCGTAGAACGCCACCGTCTCGTCGGGCAGCACGGTCAGCTGATGCGACAGCTGGGACATCTGGCTGGAGAGATCTTCGTTCGTCATGCCGTCCATCGACACCCGGTGGACCTTGGCGTTCGCCAGGTTGGGTGGGTGGTTGTTGATCCACATGTGCGTGCCGGCGTAGTCCATCACCACGCCGGTCACGTAGTCCTCGATGTTGAACCACCAGACGATGTCGCCATCGCTGTCGAGGATGTATCCCGGGGCGGTGCCGTTGGAGTTCTGGACGTACTGGCCCGTGATCAGGAAGCCGCCCGCCAGGGCGGTCGCGTCCTTGGTGGTGACCGTCGGCTTCACCAGGCCGTTCGCGAGCGGCCCCGTCGTGATCGTGTAGTCGGGGCTCTGGCAGTCACCGCTGCCGTTGGTCGCGGTGATCCGATAATGGTACGTGTGCGACGACTTCATCCCCAGCAGCAGCGTGCGGTAGCTCGCCAGCGTGAGATCGACCGGTGCGGTCATGCCGTACGAGGTGGTGAGGCCGAAGTCGATGTGCGCCTGCTGCACGCCGGCCATCGTCGTCGACCAGGTCACGACACCGACCGTGGCGATCTTCGGGCTGGGCGAGGAGCTCTGGGTGAAGGTGCAGCTCTGCGCGGCGCCTCCGGCACCGCCGGAACTGCTGCCCCCCGTGCCGGTCGTGCCACCGGAGCCGGTCGTGCCGCCGGAGCCGGTCGTGCCGCCGGAGCCGGTCGTGCCGCCGGAGCCGGTCGTGCCGCCGGAGCCGGTCGTCCCGCCGGTTGCGGCCCCCGCACCCGTCCCCCCGGTCGCGCCGGTCATGCCTGCCGCGCTGCCTCCGTTGCCCGGATTACCAGCCGAGGTCCCGCCGCATCCCGCCGTGACCACTGCCAGGACCTCGAGCACAGCCACCGCATACGGAGAGAGGCGTCCTCGCATCAACAGCTCCTTGGTTGGTTGGTATCGCTCCCCCCCCCGCACCACACCGAATTGTCAGGGCACCGCGGCGCGCTCTTACATCGAACAAGGTTTCAAAATCGTCATGTACCAGGGCGCCGGGTTTCGGCAATTGCCGCAGGTGAGCCCGACCAGCCAGGTCCCGCTGTCGTCAACCCCGGGAAAGCTGGCGCCGTTTGCGTCCTTGAGAGTGCTGAAGTCCAGGACCGATCCGTAAGTGATATCCGCTCGATAGGTCGCCATCGCAATCCGATCCAGATCTAGGAACTGGGCTTCGAGCTGGGCGGGCGTCTGCGCGTAATGGCCGACGATGGCGCTGGTCACGACCCCTTGAGTGAAAGGGCGGCCGAGTCCGTTCGTGGTCATCTGCGACCAGTCGAGCGTCAGTGCCGGCGTACCGGCCGGCACGCCGGTGATCGTCAGATCGTGCAGGTTCGCGCTGTAGGTCAGCTTCGTCGAATCGTCCTTGAGCGCCACCTTCATGTTCGTCGAGGTCGGGTCCAGGTTGAACGACTGCAGCATCCGCAGTTGCCGGCCCAGGTCGATGCCGCTCTGCACGCCGACGATGAAAGAAGCGTTGGCGGGCGTATACATCGTCGCGTCGAAGTACTGGTTGATCATCGCCGGCGTCACCGGCGTCGTGTTGATCGTGAAGTCGTAAAGCTGAGCCGCCGTCCCTCCGGGTGCGAGCACGAGGCTGAGCGGCGGCGAAAGGATCAGATCCGACGTGAAGAGCGCGTCCGCGTTCAGTTGCCTTTCGAAGTCCGCGAGGGGAAGGCTCCAGAACATGACGATGGCCATTCCCAAATCCTTGCTCGGGTCGAGGGCGTGCCCCTCGAAATCATGCGTCAGGCCGCTCCAGTCAAACGCCAGGTTCGACATCTGCGCGACAGTGACGGGTGGAAGCGTGATCGAGCTCGAGAACGCGTAATCGTTCTTTTCGTTGGCGACGATGGCCGCGCCGGCGCAAATCATCGGCTGTCCACCGGCGCTGCTTCCGCACCCTGCCACAGTCGCGAGGGCACACAATGCGGTGGCGCCGACCCCGAGGTCAATCCAGGATCTCATGAGCGCCAGTGTCGCCCCCGGGCCGGCCCGCCGCAACCGATCAATTTTTGTACCAGCTCGACCGGCGCAGGGCATTGCTGCACTGCACCTCTTGGCGAAGTGGAGTCGTCGCAGGAGGTTGAAGCCGTCAGGGCGCGCCGTCGAACAGCAGCAGCGCGGGCGTCTCGGTCACCGTCAGCGTGACGTGGCCGGAGGCGATCGACGCCGCCGCGGCGGTGCCGGTGGTGGAGCCCGCGGTCACGTCACCAGCGTCGGCGCCGACACCGACGTCGGCACCGGCAGCGCGAATCCGCTGACGGACGAGCCGTCGCTGGTCGTCTTCCAGACGACGTACGCGCCCTTGTTCGTCGCCGCATCGAAGAAGCGCGCGATCGACACGTCCGCCCGGCCGGACACCGCCGTCCCCGCATAGCGCATCGAGCCCAGACGCGCGCGCAGCGTGGCCAGGAAGTACCAGGCGGTCTTGGGTTGCTGCTCCCCCTTCTGGGTCAGGACGCCGCTGGTGGAGAACTGGGTGGTGTTGCCGGGGCACTGGGTGGCGTTGCCGGTGCAGTTGTCGCGCGACACGAACAGGAAGGCGCGGTCGATGCCGGCGTCCATCAGCACCAGGAAGCTGCGCACCAGCCATTGTCCCTGCACCGTCTGCGCGTCGGCGGCGCCGATGGCCGGCGCGCGCAGCCGCGAACCGGGATCGGTGTCGTAGCCGAACTCGGTCAGCCAGAGCTCCTTGCCGGGCAGGTTGTGGTCGCGATAGGCGACGACGCTCGCCAGCGCCGCGCGCAGGCCGCAGGCTTCGGGGGCCAGGCCCGGGCGCGGGTTGACCGTGCCGAACGGATCGGGACCGAAGCAGTAGTCGTGCACGTTGATGACGTCCGCCGGGAAGCTGCCACCCCGGTGCGCCGTCGACCAGGTGCGGATCCCGTCCAGGTAAGTCGTCACGTTGGTCAGCCAGTCCGTCGAAGGGCCGGCGCCCGCCAGGCCGGCCAGCACCATCTTGGCCTGCGGGTCGGCGTTCTTCACGCCGAAGGTCGCGCCGAGGCGCTTCTGATCGCCGTCGTAGTCGGCGCTGGACATCGCGGCGGTGGCTTCCGGCGAGAACAGGTACGAGCCGTCGCTGTGCACCCAGTTGGCGTCGGGCTCGTTGCCGTTCTCGTAGTACGCCAGGAGGCCCGTGCCGGTCTTGACGGTCTGGTCGGACGCCAGCTTCAGGTTGGTGGTGGGGTCCGCCTGCGTCCCGTAGCGGGCGGCCAGCTGGTACATGAAGCTGGCGTGCGCGACATAGGAGGCGGGCGCCTTCGCGTCAGCGCCCGCCGGCACGGGCGGCATCGCACTCGCCAGGTAGTCGACAGATCCCTTGACGCAGGGAAACACCATCGCGCGGGCTTTGATCGAGCGCCGCATAGTAGGCATCGAAGTCCCAGAAGCCGCTGAACAGCGAGAACGAGAGCTGGTTGTTCGGATAACCCGGGTAGCCCGTCGCGCCGTTGCCGTCGTTCCAGCTCCAGTTGTGGTACTCGCGCACGTTGCCGATCGCAGCCAGCTTGTCGATGGGGTCGTCGATGAACCCATTGAGGCCCAGGAAGTCGGAGACGCGCGGTCCGGCCGCCGCCGCGCCGCCGCCGGTCCCCGCCGTTCCGGTCGCGCCGCCGTGGCCCGCCGTCGCGCTGGCGCCGCCACTCCCCACGGTTCCGGACATGCCGCCGCCGCCCGTAGCTCCGGCTCCGCCGCCCTGGCCCCCCGCGCCGGTCGTGCTTCCAGAGCTGCCACAGTCGAGAGCTCCGATCAGGACCAACAGGGCGATCAGCCGTTGCACGGCCGAGATCGTATCACCGGTCCGGCGTTCCCGACGTCGTCTCGCGGTTTCCGTCGAGTGCTCCGACCTTGGTGACGTCCGCCGTACCGTGCGCCGATGTGAGTGTGCGTGTGAACGTCTCTATACACCTCGTGACGCGAATGGATCGGCAACGCGAGGATCGCCGCCCGATCGGGGGCCTCCGCGACCTGGCGTGGATCGTGCTCACGGCTGTCGTCGAGCAACAGCCAACCCAGTCGCCTCTCGAGGAGATTCCGCCATGTCGAAGCAGCTTTCACTCACGTTCGGTCTCGCCGCCCTTTTCCTGGTCCACGCCGGCTGCGGCGAGCCAGAGTCCTCCGCCAGTGCGCCGGACGATGCCATCCAGGCCGTCTACGAAGGGAGACTGACCGTCCCGCAGGCCCAGACCAGCTGCGGCTGCCGCCTGGAGCTGGTTCCCATTGGCGGCACGGTGTTCCACTTCGGCCTCGATCTCTCCCAGAACCCGCCGGTCTCGTTTCCCTTCCAGTCAACCGTCGCCGGTGTGCACGTCTCCGTCGCCGAGCTTCCCATCACGCGCCTCCTCAACATCCGCTCGGACGCGAACGGCAAGTGGGGCTTCACCGCCATCAAGCTGCAAGGGAAGCCCCTTCCACTCTCGTTCGTCTACCAGCTCGACGGATATGCGACCACGAAGTCGCAG
>CAVWLK010000113.1:0-12951 GCA_963755675.1 uncultured Actinomycetes bacterium | reverse complement strand
AAAACGCCGCCGCCCGGTCGAGGCCCCGACCACGAACGGCCCACCACGATACGAGCGCGGCAGCGCAACCGAAGCGCCGCTCCGCACATCCCGCACGACCTGGCCGTCAAGCACGAAATCGTCGCCGCCGCTCGCCTTACCCGGAGCGATCGCCCACTGCACCGGCACCCCGTTGCGCAACAACTCATACACAAGCCCATACGCACGCAACATCGAAAAGTTCTGGCCACCAGCACCCGTATCCATCGGAATCACCAAACTGCCCGCACCAAACGTCGTCGCACCGAAAGTCGTCAAAGACTCCTCGGCCTGGCCGCCGGGTGCGAGGATCGCCAAGACGACAAGACTGAGCAGCCCCACCACCGCCCGCGATGCGGCGACGCTTCGATGCCTACGGCAACACAACGTAGCCCTCATCACGACCCCTCTCCTCAGTTTGCCGCGTGCCGCAATCGCGCTGCCTGTCGACAGCTGAAACATCCGCTTCCTTCGCGCCTAGGCCTGAGCCTTCAGGCTCTCTAACGACAGACAGGGACCCGTTCCGGCCACTGTGTCACGACTCGGCGGCTGAACGCCATAGGCCGCTAGACCCATCTTTGCAACCGATGATTCGTAGAGGAGCGCGCCGCAAAAACAACGCCGCGCCTTCGCTGTCAACTCACGGACGCCGTGCCGCCTCGCCGAGCAGCGGTTCGAGCCAATCGATGTCCGCGCCCGTGCATGAGCGGCGCCGTTGACCGTCTGGTGGATGAGACTTGCGCCCGCTGGCGAGTCTCACCTTTGCACCATGTCCTCGGTCGTCATCACAGAGGAGCCGTGGAGCGTCACGTCGAGGATGACGGTCAACATCGGGCTCACGCTCCGGGCACGGTGGGCCTCTATGGGTTGGCGCTCGAATGCAGGTATTCGGTCAGTCTTTAGGCCACCGACGACGGCTCGAGGCGTTCGGCCAGCCTGCGCAGCATGGCCGCAGAGAGTGAACGGGCTCCGTTCGCGGCGCGCCCGCGCGCTCGTTCTTGGGTGTGGCGGGGCCGGTGACCTCCAGCGAGCTCTGGACGCGGCGCCGAGCCGCATCACTGCCAACGAACAGTTCGAACATCATCTCCAATCCCTCCCTAACCTGAATCGGTTCACAAGACACTAGCTGAAACGATTCATGTTGGCGTACCATTCCCTGGTGATGACCGGACGCGAGGGCCGCCGAATCCGTCTCCGGGAGGTCGCCGAAGCTGCAGGCGTCTCCGTCGGGAGCGCCTCCCAGGCGTTCGGCCGACCCGAGCTCGTCTCCGACGACGTGCGCAAGCGTGTGCTTGCCGCGGCCGCGGCCCTCGGCTACCCCGGACCGGACCCTGCGGCACGACGCCTGCGAACCGGACGCGCCGGCGCCGTAGGCCTGATCTTCGCTGAGCGTCTCGTCTACCAGTTCACCGACCCCGCCGCGCCCGCCTTCCTCCGCGGAGTCGCCCGCGGAATGCAGGAAGCGCCGTCCGGCCTTCTCCTGATCCCCGACTCCCGCTACCGCGACGAGACTGCCCGCACGGTGCGAGACGCCGCCGTCGACGGCTTCCTCATCTATTCGGCGCCGCAAAACGATCCTCGCGTCGAGGCGGCGCTCGCTCGTCAACTGCCGGTCGTGACGATCGACCAGCCCCGCACGGGCGCCACCCCGTTCGTCGGCATCGACGATCGCGCCGCTGCGCGCAGCGCTGCCGAGCACCTTCGCGCTCTCGGCCACGAGCGCGTCGCAGTGCTCACCTTCATCACCGCACTCGATTCGGCGGGCACGCTGACGCTCGACATGACCGTCGAGCGACTCGATGGATACAAAGAAGGTCTCGGCAATGCGTGGGACCCGATGCTCGTGCGCACGTGTCGCCCGAACGCACCCCAGCCGGCACGCGAGGCCACCCTTGAGCTGCTTCGCTCCTCGGAGCGGCCGACGGCGATCCTCGCCATGAGCGACATCCTGGCGCTTGGCGCGCTCGAAGCTGCAGCCGAGCAGAGCGTCTCGGTCCCCGGAGAGCTCTCGGTCGTCGGATTCGACGACAGTCCCGCTGCCCTGCACACGACCCCGCCGCTGACGACGCTGGCCCAGCCGCAGGAGGAAAAGGGTCGGCTGGCCGCTCAGTGGTTAATGGAGGAGATCGAGGACCGAGAGCGGCCCCCGGGCTGGCACCCGCGCGCGATCCTTCCGACCCAGCTCGTCGTGCGCGAGTCGACGGCACCGCCTCGGTAGCAGAACCATCCTCGACCCCCGGGTCAGGCGTGAGACCACGCCGGTCTAGGTGAAACTTCCTCCCGAGACCAGGTTCCTTGTGGTCGATCGTCGCGGCGCGCACCGTGACCAAAGCCCTGAGGTTCTTTGTCGCGCCGGAGCAATCGAACTCGGCGTTGCCAGACATGACATCAAAGCGTGTCCCGAACCGTGTCCCCGAATAGCCGTTTTCAACCTCACGCAACCAGCACTTTCCCTTGATCGACCTAATCTGACCTAACTCGACGCTGTTATCTGGTATTTGCAAGTCGGAGGTCACCGGTTCGATCCCGGTACGCTCCATCAGAGGTAGCACCTCTGGTGCCTGATCGAGGTCATCACGTTCGCCTGACCTCACATCACCGTTCGGTCGACCTAGTCATCTGAGTACGTCGTGCGCACCCGGAGGTTCCGGTTTACGCTCGTGGCTCCGTCTCGTGCCCGGCGATAGAAGAGGGAACCGATCGCAGACTCTTGTTCTGAGGAGGCCCAATCCGGCAGCGTGACGCGGCTCGGTAGTCGCATGATGGCGACGATCGGTGCCGTTGCCGCGCTCGTCGCTCTGTCCTCGGGAGCGGCAGCGCTCGTCTTCTCCTTGTGGCCCGGACTACGACCGACCCCGCCGCCGGACAAGCTCTCGGCGAGCATCGGAAAGCTAGCCGTGGAACCAGGCGTCGGCTTCGGCGAATATCTCGCCCGCGTCGGGGCGCTCAATGACTACCGCCACCTGCGCTCCGACGTCGTGGAGTCGGTGAACACGCCGCGTTTGCTTCCCGGATCGCGCGGCGCGAAGGTAAAAACACTCCAGCTCCTCTTGACGCAGCAGGGCCTCTACGCAGGCTCAGCAAATGGCGTCTTTGGGCCCTCGACGGTACGTGCGGTCAAGCAGTTCCAGGAGCAGACCAAGGTCGTCCCCGACGGGATCGTCGGACCTCAGACGCTTCAGGCACTGATCAAGGCGAACCCAACGAGTTTTACGAAGCCAGGAGTCCTCGTGTTCGTCGGAGTGAAGGTCGAAGGCTTCCGCGTGCGCCAGTTCGGACCGCTCCAAGCGAATCTGTGCGACTCCGCCACCGATGTTCGCGTCCAAGGACGCGGCGCCGTCCCGATCGTTCAGCTGCTTCGCCCACTCCTACCTCCCGAGAAGGTTAAAGCTGCCGTCCGGCTCGGATCGATCACGAAGTCGCGAGCAACAGTCCGACCAGACGCTCCGATCGACCAGCGAGGGAAGCTCCTCTGGGTCGCGGCGCCACGCAACGCGAGCACGTTCTTCGTACGCGTCGAACTCCACCCACCGTCGGGAGAGCTAATCGACTTCGCCGATACGTCAACCTTCCGCCTGCCAATCAGAAGATGAAACCGGCGTGCGCGACGCAGGTGGGCCGTCGATGCTCGCTCTACCCCCGCGATACCGTCCGAACTCTCACTTGAGGTGGTCGGGGGAGCACCTTCGTGCAGACGGCGTCACGCTACCCGGAAGCTCATCGCGGCCGCTGCGCGATGAACACAAACTCTCCACCTGTTCGGGCGGGCGCACCTCGCACGTCTTGCAGAGGCCGGCGGCGACCGGACGCTAAACAGCGCGTCGGCACTCGCGAGCAAGCGCGCGGAACGTTTCGGGCTGCGTCGGCAGCACGTAGACCGCAGTCCGCCGCAGTGTGGTCCCACAGCCACGCCTCGGTGGGGATCCGGCCACGCCTGCGTGACCTGGCTCGCTGCCATGGCCGATCACGCCTCCCTGCCGAAAGATCGACGATAGAACAGGGTCTCGCCGATGCTTGCTGCTGGGAAGGGCTTCCTCAGCAACCGATGGGTCGCTGCTTTGAACAGGCGGATGACCATCACGGTCGTCGGGCGCACTTTGCGGATGTGTTATCTCGCCCCGCGTTTTCATGAACGCAGCGATCAACTGACTTCCGGCGCTTCGGTGACGAGCGCTTTCACGTGGCAGCCAGATCCAGCAGCACTCGTGCGGCGCGTGGAACCCGTTATCGCCGCTGCAAGCGCGCAGCTACTTCCGCCGGGACCGAGCGCGTTGGCGCTGTTGCGTCTGGGAGTCGTGATCGTGCAACTGAAGTCCGCGTCAGGACTCTCGACGGGCTCGCACGCAGCCACGTCGTCGTTGAACCGCTGCTCTAGCGACCAAGCCACGTCGCGGGCCGTCGTCGCCACGGGTTCGGGCTTCCATGGCCTGGCGTGATATAGCTCTACTCCGATCACCCCGATCCCGAGGCCTGCCAGCAAGAGGGCGACCGCCCAGAGTGCACCCGTCGCATATGTCCACGGGCCCGGCCGAACCGACGGCTTCCGGCCTTCGAGTCTGGTTGCGATCGTGTTGTGAGCGGTTTGGATGCTCGCTTCAGCCTGCGTGAAGGGCAGCTTCTGCTCATCGGTAAGTGCTTTCCCAGGGAGGCTCTGCGCAACGCGACCGACACCGTTGAGCGCTCTGATGTCCGCGTAGGCCCGGTCGACATCGAGCCACGCCTCGTGGCCGATAAAACGGCGCGACCGCCTCCCGACTTCCCTCCCACGCCGACATGGCGATCGGAAGAAGCTTGAAGACCTCGACCTTCGACGACTGCGCGGTGCCAAGTCTCGGCGACAGCAAGCGCGTCCGCCAGCTCCGACAGGATAAGGCGGAGTCCCACCCAGGCCTTGAGCCACGCGGCCTGCCGCGACTGACTGACGTTCAAGCCGCCCGCAACGAGCGCAGCGAGCAGTACACCCGCGAGTGCCAGAACCGAAGTCGTGTCCAAGTGGGCAAGTCTTCGCGCTCCCAGCACCCGAGTCAAGTGCGCGCGTCGCCCGCGATGCCCGCAACTGATGTACGCCCGTTTCGGCCAACCGCGTCCTCCACTCGCGCGCGAACGCCGCCCGCTTGGGAACGAGTCGACGACGCGACTCGCCTAAGCACATGCGCGGGAGCGATTTAGGAATCTCGTTATGTCTGCGCCGGGACCGGCGGGGTAGGTTCGTGGCGATCCAGCGCCTGTGCATCCTGTTAGGAGGCGGAGATGAAGAGGCGGCTTCTTGTTGGTTTTGGGGCTCGTCGTCTGGGCGGCTGTGATCGCGTCGGTTCTCGTAACGCCGGCGGACGCAAGAAGAAGCCGCTGCCGCCTCCGCCCCGCCTCCGCCCTCGACCTCGACCCTCTACGTGACGAGTTACGGCGACGTTGTCGATGGCAGCAGGTGCGGCGTGACTCCCAAGGAGGCGCAGGCGACCGCCGACGGCGGCTCGATCGCGCTCGCCCACTCGGATTGTCGAGAGGTGAGGTTACTCGTCAAAGCCGACGCGTTCGGCAATCCGCAATGGCAGGAGGAGGGCGGCGACTCAAGGCACATTTCGGCGCTCTGATGCGTGTCGCCACTGCCGCGTCGTTGCCGGTGGCATTCGCGCGATCCATGTACGCGGCTCGTACCGCATCTTTAGCTCGGGGCACTTCGAAGCAACGCGACTGTTACTTGGTGGCGCAGGCGCCAGCTGAGTTTGCGGAGTCGTGCGACCGAAGACAGAGTAGTGCCAGTGATCGGTCGAGTCCTGGGTGTTTCGGGCGAAGCTGCCCTCGGTGAATAGTTCTGTCGGGAAAATCGACCTGTACGCCCGTGTAGTCGCCTTGCCCGCCAGGTCCGACGGCCACACTCGGCAATATATTCTCGTGCCAGTGAGGAGCGCGACGCCCGGTGTCGCTCCGCGTTTGCCGGCCCTCCATATGCAAAGCCGAGTCCGACTTCACCTTTGGAGTTCGTGGCTAGCGACGGATAGGCGAACGCGTACTCGGGGCTGGCAATCACGAATTCTCGGCCCGGAAGGAGCTTGAGGGTTGTCGCGTCGACGAGGCGATACCGATCCCCGGTTGCGGATAGGCGATAGGCCCTGTGAGGGAATAGCGTCGGCCATGACCCCAAGCCAGCCACAAACTCGTTGTTCCGCTGGGTCCCGGTCATAGGTTTCCATCCGGTGCCGGGTCGTTAGACGATCCAATCGAGGCCGGTTGGCGTCACCGAAGTGAAGTCGTAGGTTGGAGTCGGTCGAGGCCTCGGAGTCGCCGGCGGGCTGTTCCGGAACAGTTGCCTCGTGGTCTTTGTGGCGCTCAGTGAAGTCGATTCGCCCGGACTTACTCTGTGACGGTGAACGTCGCGTGAGCCTTTGCTGTGCTGCTGAGAACGACGGTGCACTCTGTTTCATGCGGTAGCACAGTTCCAAACGGCAGCTGACTCTGTTCCCACTGGACCTGGCTCACTCCCGTTGTACTGCCAGGAGCAATCAAAAACTCCGCGTCCCACAGAGGACGTGCGTCGATCTCCAGATTGAAGCCGCCCGGAGGTGCAGGCTGGTTGAGAGTCAACGCGAATGTCGGGAATGCGAGCTGGGCTTGAAACAGTGACACCGAGGCGGGATTCACGGTGAACTCAACGATCGTGTAGGAAGACAGTGGAGGTGGAGGTGCGACTGGTGTGCCTCGTTCTTCCCAGGTGTCGCCGAGCAAATGCGAGGCGACCTTCGTGTCCGCCGGTGGTACAGACGCGCCCCCATGAAGGACGGTGCAGCCACGGGTGCTGTCGAAAGCCATCGCGTGACCCCAGCGTGGCCCCGGCCCGATGTCCTGGCGCTGTGTCCAGTCCTTCCCGTCCCACTCCCAGCTACCGGCGAACACCTGCGCGGTCGGATTGGTGATCGACGCGACCCCGCCGTACAAGAGTGCCGCGCCACCGTCGAAGACCAGGCCCGCGTCGACGCAAGCGGGCGGGCCGAAATGCGAGCGCTCGGTCCACTGCGTCCCGTCCCAGGTCCAGGTATCGCCAACGGCTGCATCGCCGGTCTCGCCGCCGTACAGCAGAACCTGGCTGCGCGCATCGTCGAACGTCAGCCCGTGCCCCTGGCGCGCGACCGGACCCACGTCTTGCTCCTGCGTCCAACTGCTGCCATCCCATGCCCAAGTGTCGCCTCGCAACGCCGGGCCAGAAGCGCCGCCGCCGAACAACACCGTTAGCGAATGACCACTATCGAACGCTAGCGCGTGACCCGAACGGGCGTCCGGCCCCGTGTCGGCGACCTGTGTCCAGTTCTCGCCATCCCACTCCCATGTGTCACCCCGCAACGACCCATCCGCGCCGACCCCACCGAACAGCACCAGGCGACCGCGTCCGCTGTCGAACGTGAGCGCATGCCCTGAGCGCGCATCCGGCCCGGTATCGGCCACCTGTGTCCAATCCTTGCCATCCCACTCCCACGTATCTGCGAACGCAGATGCAGACGGCACAGCACCGCCGAACAACACCAGCCTGCCACGCACCGAATCGAACGCCGCCGCCGCACCAACGCTCGGCGAGGGACCACATCCTGCTTCTCCGTCCATAACAACTGCGGCGCCACGACCCGCAGTGTTGCAGCAAAACGCCCTATCGACGAGAGCCTCGCGCCTATGCGTGCCGTTGGCTGAGAAGTGAGGTCGAGCGGAGGAAGACTGGCCGAACTGTCGACGCGTGCCACCGTTCACCGCCTTGCGCGGTTGGAACAGCCTCCCGGTTCAGGCGCTTCGCGTTCGCGGCGAAGCTGTCGTCGCGAGTTTCAAGCGTGCGCTGTGGCGCGGCACCAAACTCGTTCTCGCGTTGCGTCCACCTCGACCGCGTCGGGCGGCGGCGGGGGGGTGGATGTAATTACGGCGCGACACTGGCGTAACCTCGGACCCGATCCGCCGAGGCTCACGAAAAACTGAAACTCCCCTGGGTCTGCAAAGGACCAGTCGAACTGGGCCTGACCCGACGGTTGACCAGCCGCGATCGCAAACGAATTCGGCATGGCGATGTTGTCGCGGTTCGAGAGCAACACTTTGACGGGCGCAGGAGAAGGCTGACTGAGAGTCACCGTTAAGACCACGTTGACGCGCTCGCCGACTGACACCGACAGCGGGGCGACCGTGAACGCAGCGATGATGACTCCCGCCGGGGTTGGCGCGCCTGCCGTCCCTTGCTCTTCCCAGGTGTCGCCGAGCAGGTGCGACGCGAGCGTCGTGTCTGCTGGGGCGACGGAGGCGCCCCCGTAGAGGACGGTGCAACCGCGGCCGTCGTCGAAGGCGATCGCGTGTCCCCAGCGCGGCCCCGGCCCGATGTCCTGCCGTTGTGTCCAGTGCTGGCCATCCCAGGTCCAACTGCCCGCGAATACCGCTGCGTCTTTCTCGGTGAGCGACGCAACGCCACCGTAAAGCAGCACTGAGCTACCGTCGAAGACCATGTTCGCCTCGACGCACGCAGGTGGGCCGAAATGCGAGCGTTCCGTCCAGCCTGTCCGTCCCACGTCCAGGTCTCGGCGACGACCGCCTCCCCGGTGTCGCCGCCGAAGAGGACGAGCTGGCTTCCCGAACGGTCGAACACGAGCCCGTGCCCCTGTCGGGCGGCTGGACCGACATCCTGTTCCTGCGTCCAGTTGCTGCCATCCCACGCCCAAGTGTCACCGCGCAGCGCAGAGCCAGACGCGCCTCCGCCAAAAGCACCGCCGCCGATCGACCGCTGTCGAGACGCTAGGCGATGACGCGACCGAGCGTCAGGCCCAGTGTCCGCGACTTGCGTCCAACTCTCTCCCCATCCCATTCCCACGTATCGCCGCGCAGCGTCCCATCGCTGGCGATACCGCCGAACAGGACCACGCGAGCGCGTCCGCTGTCAAACGCTAGCGCGTGCCCGCTGCGAGCATCTGGCCCCGTATCGGCAAGTTGCGTCCACGCCTCGCCGTCCCACACCCACGTATCCGCGAACGAAGCCGCGCCCGGCACTACGCCACCGAACAACACTACGCGCGCGCCACGGAATCGAACGCAGACGCTGCACTCACACGCGGCGAGGGACCCATATCCTGCTTCTCCGTCCACAACAACGGCGGCACGATCCGAACAGTCTTACTCACGGCCGTCTGATGAGCGACAAGAGACACGAAAGCCGAGCAGGGCTTCGCTTTCGCGCCGACGGCGGCTCTAGGCCAAGACGTGAGGAACGCGCCGACGCTGGCCGCCGCCAGACTGCGAGCGTAGGTCGGGTCGGGGCCGCGTTCGGCTCGTCTCCGTCACGTCTCACGTTCCCGCGGCCTCAGGGGCGAGCTTGACTGTGGCCGTTTCGACGGCGAGCACCTGCTCGATCACCGTCAACCACAAAAGCGGCCCTTCAAGCGCCCAGGGTCTGTACCGAAGCACTCGAGCGGCGGCTGTCCCTGGTCGTGGACGGTCGGGACAAGAACGACGGCTGGGCGCTGGCCGATCGTCGTCTCGTGCGGCTCGGCGGGAACACTGCAAATGTCCTTCGTCGTTCTTTAAGCGCCTGAAGGGAGCGCAAATTCGGTTTCATGCGGCGAGGTTGTATTCGTGGATGAGGCCGCGGAGCCCGTCGCGGCGCTCGATGGCGGCGGTTGGTAGGGGCAGGGCGTGGAGCCTCCGCGCGGACGGTTCGGGCGGTCCGCGGTTCAGCGAGCGGTGCGGCCTGTGGCTGTGTAGTGGTCGACGAAGATGCGGAGCACGCGTTCGAGGTGGGACTCTTCAACCGTGGCACGACGGCATTCGAGTTCCACTGGACGGCCGTGAGAATGCCGACGTCGTACGCAAGCGTCGTGAGCTTCTCTGATCAGCGGCGCTCTAGCACCTGTACGACGGGGACGACTCGCCTCGTTGAGCATGTACCGCTGCATCGTCGTGGTCGCGGCGGCCCCACGTAGCTCCCTCGCACTTGTTTGAATGCCTTCTGGAATATCTTCGACCGTGGACTGCCCGACGTACTAGCTGCCGATGGGACGCCGCGCGAGATCTGCGACCATTTCATCGCGTGGGTACGTAACAAGGCACACCGGAATGAGCGAACCACCCGTGTAACGACCCTCCTGATTGCGGCAGCCACCACGGCGATCCCGGTATTTCTCGTGATGTCAACCAAGTGGCATCCGTTCATCCTTGGGAAGGTCGTCCCTGCGGTACTTGCGGCCTTTGCCGCTTTGATCACAGCCCTGCTGCAAGCCTGGAGATCAAACGACCGTTGGCGGCTCTATCGCACGTACGAGCGAGTCCTCGAGACAGAACGACTCAAGCACGAGAAGAGCCTTGACCCATACGACGGCCCCGACAAAGATGCCGTGTTCCTAAAGACCCTCGCGCAACTCCACCCTCAACCTGCACGATAAGTGGATCGGACTCGTTCCACAAAGCACTGACGCCGCCGCACAAGCGCGCAAGTAAGTTTGATCAGTGACCGGGGACCGGACATCGTGAGTCGCTCGACGCCTGAGACGGTGCAAAGGCATACGAAAAGCGTGTCCCCGAATAGCCAATTTCAACCTCACCGCAACCAGCGCAACTTCGCGTTGATCGACCTAATCTGATCTAACTCGCCGTGAATTCTGGTATTTGCAAGTCGGAGGTCACGGGTTCGATCCCCGTACGCTCCATGCCGAAGATGCTATGTAGAGAGGCCGCCGGCTGCATTCCAGGACGGCGCTCGCTCGACCCTCGCGCAGCAGACGAACACGAATCCTGCCGTCGCGCCCGTTCGTGTCCGAGCCTCATGAGAATCGGCGACAACGAATCGATCGACGTGGTTCGTCCCGGCTCACGGCGAGCGAGCGGAGATCGTAGCCGCCGAAGTCGCGGACGATTCCCCTCCGCCCCAAAATCGTGGCGCCGTCGAAGACGCAGGCGGCGTCATGTCGTCCGACCCGAGGTTCGCGGCGGCGTTCTCGCTCGTGTCCGGACCGGTCACAACGATGACGAGCGCAAGGGTGAAGGTGCTGTTGACGAGAGGCGTGCCGTAGAAGTGCCGGTCGCGTAACCTTCGCGAGGACGGGCCGAAGCACGGACCCGCGAGGGACGACGCCAACTCGACCACGCGGATCCCCCGCAGCGGTGCCAACATCAATACGAACGCGGCATGCCGAGGACGTGCTGGGCGAGGTACGCGAGGACGAGGTTGTTCGAGACCGGCGCGATCGAGTAGAGCCTCGTCTCGCGGAACTTCCGCTCGACGTCGTACTCCTCGCGAAGCCGAAGCCTCCGTGGGTGTCGAGGCACGCGTTCGCGGCCTCCATGACGCCTCCGACGCGAGCAGCTTCGCCATGTTCGCCTCCGGCCCACACGGCTCGCCGCGCTCGAACAGCCCGGCGCCTGGTAGCGCATGAGGTCCGCTGCCTCGACCGCGGCATGCGCGCGCGCGATCGGGAACTGCACGCCCTGATTGGCGCCGACGGCCGGCCGAACACGACCGCTCCGACGCGTAGTCGCGCGCCTTGTCGACGAACCACCGCCCGTCTCCGATGCACTCGGCGGCGATCAGGATCCGCTCGGCGTTCATCCCGTCGAGGATGTAGCGGAAGCCCTGCCCTCCTCGCCGACGAGCGCGTCTGCCGGGATCTCGAGCTCGTCGAAGAAGACCTCGGTCGTCGAGTGGTTCATCATCGTCCGAATCGGCCGGATCTCAGCGCTTCGCCCGCGGCGCCGCATGTCGACCAGGAACACCGAGAGGCCGTCGCCGCGACGCTCCACCTCCTCGGCCGGCGTCGTGCGCGCGAGCAGGAGCATCAGGTCCGAGTGCTAGCGCGCGCGAAGTCCAGATCTTCTGGCCGTCGATCACGTAGCCGCCGTCGGCCTCCGTCGCAATGGTCTTCGATCTGCGTCGTGTCCGAGCCGACGGTCGGCTCGGTCACGGCGAACGCCTGCAGGCGCAGCTCGCCCCTGCGATCAACGGGAGATAGCGCTGACTTCTGCTCGGCGCTGCCGTGCCGAAGGAGCGTGCCCATCGTGTACATCTGCGCGTGGCACGCGGCGGCGTTACCGCCGCTCGCGTTGATCTCCTCGAGGATCACGGAGGCGGCGCTCGAGCCCGAGGCCGCCGCCGCCGTACTCCTCGGGGATCACGCGGCGAGCCAGCCCTCTCCGTCAACGCTGGACGAACTCCTTCGGGTAACGATCGGCTCCAGGCCACGCCAGTACTCGCCCGGGAAACGGGAACAGAGGCTGCGCACCGCAAGGCGAATCTCCCGGACATCCGCCGACGACGCCACCGGCGAGGTCATGCGGTGTCGCGTTCGCCTGGCCGCGGACGCGTGACTGCCGCCGCGTACAGAGCCGCCGCTTCCCGGACGCGCCGGGCGGCGACGAAATCTTCGCCGAGCAGGCCGGGACCGGCCATGTCTGCGGACGACGGGCCGCACATGACCGTCGGAACGCCCCGGGCACACCCGTAGCCGGCGTCGAAGGTGTAGCGCGGGTGAAGGTCTCGAGTGGCCGGCCGAGCGCCGCGCGGGCGCAGTCTTGGAGCGCGACGACGATTGCGTCCGTCTCCTCGACGAGTGCCGGAAGCATCGTGTTGCCCTGAGTGACCGCCACAGGGCAGGTCGCTCATCGCCTGCGCGATCTCAGCAACGATCGCCTCCGGTGAATCGCCTGGGAGGAAGCGTCGGTCGACGACAAGGGTGCACGATGACGGGATCGTGTGCGGCACGACGGGCCGCACACGAGCTTGTACGGGACGAGTGCGCGCGGCCCGAGGCGGGGATGTGGCTCGTGTCGAGCGGCAGCGACTTCAGGCGCCGCTGTACCTCGCCGAGAACGGGATCGGGCTGAGTCCGGTGTCGACCGCGCTCGAGTGCGTCGCCCGCCCCTGAATCCCGACGACGTCGACGCGGCCTCGGTTACCGAGCGTGATCCGGTTCTCCGTGCCCATCATCA
>CAVWLK010000112.1:0-12787 GCA_963755675.1 uncultured Actinomycetes bacterium | reverse complement strand
GTAGATCTTCGGAACACCGCCGGGGTGCCGTCCTCCTCCAGCAGCTCGATGTCCTCGAGCCAGTTGATGTCCTCGCCCGGCGTCGCCGCCTCGAGGTCGACGTCCTCGACGAGCGCGATGTCCTCCTGGTAGGGGAAGCGCTTGCCGGAGAGGAACTCGGCGTCGATCGCCTGTGATCTTCTCGGGCTCCTGTGGCATCTCGTGCCATCGCTCATTCGCCGGCCGGCTCAGTCGGCGCCGGGCCTCGGCATGCAGTCGATCGGGTCCTCGAGGTGCTTCTCGAGCATTCGCTCGATCTCGCGAGCGTCCGCTCCTCGGTCACGCCCGGGATGTAGTTGGTGCCGGCCAGCGGCACCTTCGCCATCGCCGACGCCTCCATGGTGAGCGCGCACAGATCCTCGGGCTCGAGCGAGTGGATGTTGGTCTTGCCGCACGCGCGGGCCAGCATCTGCACCTCGAGCGTCAGCGTGTGCAGGAAGTTGTAGACCCGCTCGGCCGCGTCCTCGACGACCGAGCCGCTTGCGCAGCTCGGGATCCTGCGTGGTGACGCCGACCGGGCAGCGGCCGGTGTGGCAGTGGTAGCACTGGCCGGCCGGGACGCCGATCGTGCCCTCGTAGTCGGTGACGCCCGGGATCTCCTTGTTGCAGTTGAGCGCCATCAGCGCCGAGTGGCCGATCGCGACCGCCTTGGCGCCGAGCGCGATCGCCTTGGCGACGTCGCCGCCGTTGCGGATGCCGCCGGCGACGACGAGGTCGATCTCGTCGGCGAGGCCGACGTCCTCGAGCGCGCGCCGCGCCTCGGGGATCGCCGCCATCAGCGGGATGCCGGTCTCCTCGGTCGCGATGTGCGGGCCGGCGCCGGTGCCGCCCTCGGCGCCGTCGAGGTAGATGATGTCCGGCCCGCACTTGGCCGCCATGCGCACGTCGTCGTAGACGCGCGCGGCGCCGAGCTTGAGCTGGATCGGGATCTGGTAGTCGGTCGCCTCGCGGATCTCCTGGATCTTCAGCGAGAGGTCGTCCGGGCCCGAGCCAGTCGGGATGCCGGGCCGGGCGAGCGCTGGTCGATGCCGGCCGGCAGCGAGCGCATCTCGGCCACCTGCTCGGTCACCTTCTGGCCCATCAGGTGGCCGCCGAGGCCGACCTTGCAGCCCTGGCCGATGAAGAACTCGCAGGCGTCGGCGAGCATCAGGTGGTGCGGGTTGAACCCGTACCGGCTCTGGATGCACTGGTAGTACCACTTGGTCGAGTAGTCGCGCTCCGGCGGGATCATCCCGCCCTCGCCCGAGCAGGTCGCCGTGCCGGCCATCGAGGCGCCCTTGGCGAGCGCCATCTTGGCCTCGAGCGACAGCGCGCCGAAGCTCATGCCGGTGATGTAGACCGGGATGTCGAGCTCGATCGGCTTCTTCGCGAAGCGCGCGCCGAGGATCGTCTTCGTCTCGCACTTCTCGCGGTAGCCCTCGATCACGAACCGGGTCAGCGTGCCCGGCATGAACATCAGCTCGTCCCAGTGCGGGATCGGCTTGAACATCGAGAAGCCGCGCATGCGGTAGCGGCCGAGCTCGGCCTTCATGTGGATGTCGTTCATCACCTCGGGGGTGAAGATCCGGCTGTGCCCGAGGACGGTCTTGCTCGTCGGGTGCGGTCTCGTCGGCCATCGTGATGCCTCCTAGTCAGGACGAGCTTGCGCTCGGACGGCTCGAGGTTGTCGTAGTTGTAGAGCTTCTTGCCGCAGACGAACTTCTGGAACTCGGGCGGCGCGCCGAGGTCGTAGATGCGGAACTTGCGCTCGATGAACTCGGTGTCGGCGTCGGTCCACTCGCCCGGCACGCAGTCGACGCCGAGCGACTTGCACCTTGCCGCCGACGTAGATCGTGCCGTCGTACATCGAGTCGCCGAGGCCGTGGCCGACGTCGCCGCAGATGATCTGGCGGCCGCGCTGCATCATGAAGCCGGTCATCGAGCCGGCGCTGCCGCAGCGACGATGATCGTGCCGCCCTTCTGGTCGATGCCGGTGCGGGCGCCGACCCGGCCCTTGACGACGAGGTCGCCGCCGCGGATCGCGGCGCCGGTCAGCGAGCCGGCGTTGCCGTCGATCACGACGACGCCGGACATCATGTTCTCGCAGGACGACCAGCCGACGCGGCCCTTGATGTGCACCTCGGGCCCGTCGATGATGCCGCAGCCGAAGTAGCCGAGGCTGCCGTCGAAGGTGATCTTGCAGCGCGGTCAGGATGCCGACGCCGAGCGAGTGCTTCGCGCCCGGGTTGCGCACGGTCACGTCCGTGATGCCCTGCTCGTTGAGCAGCCAGCGCAGCTCGAGGTTGATCTGCCGCGTCGACAGGTCGTGGGCGTCGAACTCGGCCGAGTCGTGCCGTCGATCTCGGAGACCTTCGGGCACCGCGGCGTCCGGCTCGGAGAGGCCGCGCGCGTCGTAGCTGATCTGCGTGCTCGCCTAGCGCTGCCATACCAGCACCTCGCCCTCGTACGGGTCGTAGGTGTCGATCTCGTGGTCGATGATCGGCGCGGATCGCGATCTCCTCGGAGGCGAGCGCGACGCAGATCGTCGGCTTCGTAGAGCACGAGCGGCTTCGCCGCCATCTCGTCCTTCGCGACGCCGAGCGCGTCCTTCGGTGACGCAGATGTAGGTGAAGACGCCGTCGAGCTCCTCGAGGCTCTCGCGCATCGCGTCCTCGAGCGTCGCGCCCTCGCTCATCTTCTCGGCGAGGTAGACGGCGATGATCTCCGAGTCGCACTCGGACTGGAAGCGGTGGCCGGAGCGCTCGAGCCGGCGCTTCCACTGGAAGTAGTTCGTCAGCTGGCCGTTGTGGACGACGGCGACGTCGGAGAACGGGTACGCCCAGTAGGGGTGGGCGCCCGAGATGTCGACGTCGGACTCGGTCGCCATGCGGACGTGGCCGATCGCGTGGGTGCCGCTGAAGTCGCCCAGGTGGTACTGCGCCGCACACCGTCTCGGCGTCGCCGAGGTCCTTGACGATCTCGAGCGAGTGGCCGAGCGAGAGCACCTCGGCGTCGGGCACGTCCTCGACGAAGTCGGCGAGCCGCTTGAGGTCGCCGTCGTAGTCGAGCGTGACGCGGAACGCGTACTCGGTCTCCTCCTCGAGCGTCCTCGATCTTCGCGCCGAGCGCGCGCGAGCCGCGCGCTCGACCTCGGCGCGGTGGCGGCGCAGCCGGTCCTCGAACTCGAAGTCGCGCGGCGTCGTTCGCGTCGGCGAGCTTGTAGCGCATGATCACGCAGGTTCGACGGCTGGCCGTAGAGCGCGTAGCCGGTCGAGTCCGGGCCGCGGTGCTTCATCGACTGGAGCATCCGGGTCATCTCCGTCCCGATCGGGTGCTCGCCGTCCTTGTAGATGATTCCTGCGATTCCGCACATGTGGGTCGGTCCTTCCGTGGCCTGTCGCGGCCGTCTACGGCAGGACGTCGAGGTACTCGTTCACGTCCCAGTCGGTGACGGTGGCGCAGTAGCGCTCCCACTCGTCGCGCTTGTAGTGCATGAAGACGTTGTACATCTCGCCCGGGCAGCGCCGACCGGACCACCTCGTCCGCCTCGAGCGCGTCGAGCGCGTCGCCGAAGGTCATCGGGATCTTCTTGACCTCCTTGCCGGCCTCCATCGCCTCGTAGATGTTGCGCTCCTCCGGCTCGCCCGGATCGAGCTTGCGCGTCGATGCCGTCCTCCATCGCCTTGATCAGCGCGGCCATCGAGAGGTACGGGTTCACCGCCGAGTCGACCGAGCGGTACTCGAACCGGCCCGGCGCCGACACGCGCAGCGCGGTGGTGCGGTTCTGGAAGCCCCAGTCGGCGAAGACCGGCGCCCAGAAGCCGGTGTCCCAGAGGCGCCGGTAGGAGTTGACGGTCGAGGCCGTCACCGCGGTCAGCGCGCCGAGGTGCTCGAGGATGCCGCCGATCGCGTAGAGGCCGATCTGGCTCGGCAGCTGCTGGTCGTCGCCCTCCGGCATGAACGCGTTCTCGTCGCCGCGCCAGAGCGAGATGTTGTGGTGGCAGCCGTTGGCCGAGACGCCCATGAACGGCTTCGGCATGAAGCACGGGAACGCCGTTCAGCTCGCGGCCGACCTGGCGGCAGACCTGGCGGAAGGTCGAGAGGTTGTCGGCGGTCTGCTCGGCGCGGTCGAAGTTGAAGTTCAGCTCGATCTGGCCCGGGCGCGTCCTCGTGGTCGCCCTGGATCATGTCGAGCCCGAGCGCCTGGCCGTACTCGATCACCTTGTGGATGATCGGCTGCAGCTCGGAGAACTGGTCGATGTGGTAGCAGTACGGCTTCGTGACGCCGCTGACGTC
This sequence comes from uncultured Actinomycetes bacterium, assembly GCA_963755675.1. Taxonomy (GTDB): domain Bacteria; phylum Actinomycetota; class Thermoleophilia; order Gaiellales; family JAICJC01; genus JAICYJ01. The sequence continues at coordinate 8,473 of CAVWLK010000112.1, read as the reverse complement.
GGGCGTGCCGTCCTCCTTCAGCTTCAGCCACATCATCTCCGGCTCGGTGCCGGCGCGGAGGTGCAGCCCGGTGCGCCTCCTCGAACTCCGCCTGGATCCGCTTCAGGTTGCCGCGGCAGTCGGAGGTGAGGAACGCGCCGGGGTCCTCGCGCTCCTCGCGGTTGCGGAAGCAGGTGCACCAGACGCGCGCGACCTTGCGGTCCCACGGCAGCACCTCGAAGGTCTCCGGCTCGGGCATGCCGACGAGCTCCGCCGCCTCGGGGCCGTAGCCGATGTAGTCGCCGTGCCGGTCGGTGAAGAGGTTCGCCGTCGAGCCGTAGACGAGCTGGAAGCCCTTCGCGGCCATGCTCTCCCAGTGCGCCGCGGGGACGCCCTTGCCCATGATCCGGCCCGTGACCGAGACGAACTGGTAGTAGATGTACGTGACGCCCTCGGCGTCGATCCGCCGCCGCACCTCGGCGATCAGGGCGTCGCGGCCCTCCGCTGCGACGAAGCGGTCGAGATCGGTTGCCACGAAGTCCCTCCTTGTCTACGCGCATGGTGATCGTGCACATACGGCGTGCTCGCGAGGCGCAAGGCTACGTGCGCCCCGGGTTGCCGACAATATCCGATCGGACACAACCGGCGCCGGGCCGTGCGCGGTGAGCGACACCCCTGTCAGGGCACCCCGTAGCGGGCGAACGTCGAGCGGGCATCCGGAAAGACGCTCGAGAATGCCGAGAGCACATCCTCGTCGGTGGCGATCCGATAGGCGTTGTGGGCGACGTAGCGGCGAAGCGCGCACTCGATCCGCCGGCTGGATTCCTAGCGACTGGAGCGCCTGCACGCCCTGTGCGTATACGCCGGCCGAGTAATCATCGGGGTGCTTCGACCAGTAGGTCATCGGCGCCCCCAGGTGGCCGCCGGCCGCCTCCGGGATGGGAGCGGTGGCGAAGATGCATGTCATTGCTGGTCTCGGCCCCGGCCCAGCTCGCAAGCCCTCGTCCAGCCGAGGGATCGCGTGCCTGGTTGTTGCCGACCAGCGAGTAGAACCACTGGTGTGCTGTTTCGTGGGCCGTGATCAGGCCGCTTCGATCGGGACCCTCGAAGATCAGCGTCGGGTACTCGATGCCTTCACTCTGCAGGTCGGCGCCGTAGGCGATCGTGAAACCGGGCCAAGGATAGGGCCCATACAGCTTCGAGAGGTGCTCGATCGCAAGCACCGCCTCGTCCGCGGCCGCCTGGCCATCGACGGGCACGCCCCGCGCGACCGCGATCTCACGTTCACCGGATTGGGGCGTGCGCCACCCGGCGGACCGGCTTGAGGCGCCCGGCTGCGATCGCGAAGTCACGAATCGCCTCGGCTTGCCAGCGGCCGGGCTGGATCTCGGTGCCGGTGGCGACGACCTGGAGGCCAGGTGGCGCGTGCACCGTGACGTCGTAGTCGGCCACCGGCGAGGTCGATGTCTCGGACGGCACCACCGCCGGCGGCTCGAGTGCCCAGCCGACGCCGGGCTGCCAGGCAAGGATCGGATAGAAGGAGCCCAGCCGCACGTCGTCGCTCTGCGAGATGCGGTCGCGAGCCGGGGCCGTCCAGGTGCAACTCGAAGTCCAGCGTGACGGCGACCATCTCACCGGCCGCGAACTGGCCGGGCACGACGAGTGTGGTGGGGTCGCTGAGGTGCGAGGAGCGGGGATGACCGTCCACCGACACTGCGCCGACCGAGAGTTGCGTGCCCTCGCGGACGAGCGATCCGCCGTTCGGCCACAGCCGGAAGACGAGCCTGTCGGTGGCGATGTCGGGCGTGAAGGCGACCTTCAGCCGCCCGAGCACGCGATGTGAGGTCGGCTCGAGATGCACGTCGATCGAATAGAGGGACCGGTCTGGGTCGGGGGTCGGGTAGGCGGGCGTCTGGCACGGTCGCGGCGAGGGCAGGTCGGCCGTGTGGGGCGCCGTGGAGCCGACCCGCAGCCGGCGGCCAGGGCGCCGATTGCGGTCAGGGCCGTGGCGGCGAGGAGTCGACGGTGAGTCACTCGCCCGTCTCCACGGGCGTGTCGTCGCGGTTGCCCCACTCGTTCCAGGAGCCGTCGTAGACCACCGGCCGGCGGCCTGACGCGATCTCGACGGCATGCGCCACCACGGTCGCCGAGACGCCGCCGTTGCAGTAGGCGACGATCGGCCGCTCGAGGTCGACGCCCCGCTCCGTGAGGGCCTCGCGCAGGTCGGCGGCCGGCAGGAAGTGGCCGGAGGAGTCGAGCAGCCCCTTGTAGGGGACGTTGATGGCGCCGGGGATGTGTCCCGCGCGGCGGGCGTGGACTCGGCACCGGAGTACTCGATCGCTGCGCGGGCATCCAGCACGGCCGAGCCGGCCGCGATCGACTGCAGCAGCTGGGCGCGGTCGATCAACCCGTCCAGTCGCTTCGGCGCTGGGTAGGGCGGGGTGGCCGGGGCGGGCAGGACGTCACCCGACTCGAGCGCACCGCCGGCGTCGTTCCAGGCCCGCAGTCCGCCGTCCAGCACGCGAGCGTCGGCGTGGCCATAGCTGCGCAGCGCCCACACGATCCGCCCCGCCAGCGCGTTGTAGTAGTCGTCGTAGGCGATCACGGTGGTGCCGGCGCCGATGCCAAGCCGCGTTGCATCGGCGGCGAAGACGCCGGGCGGGGCGATCGTCACCGGCACGTCGGCCTCGCGGTCGGTGAAGTCCCGGCGCCAGTCGGCGAACACGGCACCCGGCAGGTGGCCCTCGCGGTAGCGGTCGGGATAGGCCCGGTAGCGGGGCTCGTCGGGAGCGACCTCGCCGCGGACGTCGAGCAGCCGCACTCGGTCGAGGTTCTCGCTCAGCCACTCAACGCTCTCGAGCACGCACTCACCTGCCGGATGGTACAAAGGGGCATGGGCGTCAGCGACCGCCTTGGGGGCCGATCAGCCGGCCGAGGCGGCGGCGGTGCTGGGACGGCCCGTGGAGATCGTCAGCCAGCATCTGCGCTGGCTGTTCGCGGTGGCTCGATGCCGGTTCGACGGAGTGGAACTGATGCTGAAGCGCCAGCCGCCGATGGGGCGGACGATCGAGCAGGTGCGATGGCAGCACCGGCTCACCAACCACCTCGCCGACGGCGGGGTGCCGGCCGCCCGGGCTCGTGAGCTCCATCACAGGGACGGCCTCTGGTATGAGGTGTTCGACGTTGCCTCAGGAGCCGACACCTATGCCGGCGTCGACACCTGGGAGCCGTTCTTCTCCGATGCGCACGTCGCCGCCGCCGGCCGGATGCTGGCGCGTCTCCACCTGGCGGGCGCAGGGTTCGAGCCCAGGCAGCCGCAGCCCCAGGCCGGCTTCGTCGTCCAGATAGACCTCTGCCGGCTTGCGCCGGTGGCGGCCGTGGAGGTGATGCGGGATGCCAGGCCGGCGGTGGCCGAATACCTGGAGGTCCGCGGTGCCTGGCCCGACCGCGTCGACGCCGCCTACCGCGGCACGTTCGACCGGCTGGGGCCCAGGCTCGGCGACCTCGCCCGAGCGCCCCTGCATGGCGACTGGCAGACGAACAACCTGTTCTTCGCGGACGACGAGGTGAGCGGGATCATCGACTTCCACCAGGCCGACTTCGCGCCGCGTCTGCTCGACCTGGCCGTGGCGATCGAGCGCAACTGCTTCTTCTGGAACCGGATCTCGGCCGGCGAGGACGACGCGTTCGACCTGCATGCCGCGGGCGTCCTGGTCGAGGCGTACAACCGCGAGAACCCGCTCACGCCGCTCGAGCGTTTGCTGCTGCCAGACGTGCTCGAGGTGTGCCAGTTCGAGTACGGGATCTCCTTCCTCGACTACTACTGGGGCGTCGAGCGCGACCGCGAGAAGGCCGACTGGGCGTGGGAGACCTACGTGCTCGGGCACGCCGAGTGGTGGCAGACCACGTCCGGCCGCCGCGCCCGCGCCGGCCTCGAATCGATCTGCGCCGGCCTCCCAAATCCCTGACCAACTCCCCAGGTTCGGCAACAATTCCGCAACGCCCACACAACAGGGGTTTGACTCCAATAATTGGGCGCCGGGGCGGGTTCGCCCAACCATGCGACCACCTGGTCAGGATTGCGTCACGATCGCGCAACGCTCGCACGACAGGGGTTTGACTTGCAATTGTTGTGGCGGCGGTGGTGACCGAATCGTTGCGCGGCTGGGCGAGGTGTTGCACCTGGCTACCGACGGGCGACTAAGAGTCGGGCGGCCGATGAACTCGTCCGCTTTGGCGCGCCGATGGCGATGAAGGTCAGCCCGGCGTCGCCGGCCTGGATTTGGCGGGTTGCGCCGGCGTCGACGCGGACGTAGCGGCCCGGCAGCAGTTCGACGTGATCGCCGTCGACGTGCAGGTCGCCGGATCCCGACAGCACCACGTACACCTCCTCGTGGCTCGTCCCAGACTCGTCGTGCTCCGGGCCCGCGAACCCCGGCGGCATCTCGATCTGATTCAGGCCAAACGCCTTCAGGCCGAGCGCGATCCGCATCTTGCGAAACGCGCCCATCGCCGCCTCTACCTGCTCGGAGTCCACCACCGTGTAGGCCCCGCTCACTACGAGCTCCCCAGCAACGCCAGCAGCGGCCGGGCTTTGACCAGCGACTCCTCGACCTCGCTCGGCCGGATCGGAGTCCCAGACGATGCCGCCGCCCACCCACAGATGGATGCGGCCGCTCGCGATCGCGAACGTGCGGATCGTCAGCCCCAGGTCGAGGTCGCCGTTGGGATAGACGCGGCCGAGCGCGCCCATCGAGGCGCCGCGGCCGACCGGCTCCAGCCTGGCGATGTGGTTGATCGCCGACACCTTCGGCGCGCCCGTCACCGAACCGCCAGGGAAGGTCGCCCTCAGCACGTCCGCCAGCCCCACGCCCAGCGCCAGTCGGCCCTGGACGCGGCGACACCAGGTGACGCACACCCGCCATCGGCCGCTCGACCAGGAAGTCAGGTACGTGCACGCTGTGAGGCACGCAGACGCGGGCCAGGTCGTTCCGCTCGAGGTCGACCATCATCACGTGCTCCGCCCGGTCCTTGGGATCTCCGCGATCCGCTCGAGGTCGTCGGCGGGGCGTGTGCCCTTGATCGGCATCGTCTCGACCACATCGCCGCGGCGCCGCAGGAACAGCTCCGGCGTGGCCGAGATGATCGACCACCCTGGCCCGTGCAGCGCGCCCGCATGCTCGGCGTTGAGCGGCGCCAGCGCCGCCTCGACGGCGGTCGGATCGCCCTCGAACGGCGCGCTGAGATGCTGCACCGCGTTCGCCTGGTAGACGTCGCCGCGCGCGATCGCCTGCCGCACCTGCGAGACGGCGTGACGGTGCTGGGCCGCGGTCCACGTCGGCTCGAACCGGCCCACCGCAAAGCTCCCCGGCACCGCCCTGCGATCGCCCTGGCCGAGCGCACCCGGCATGCCAGGGCCGGCAACCGGCAGGGCTCGGGCGGCGCCTGGGCGGAGACGCCGGGCAGCGCCCAGCCAGCCGGTAGCCGAGGTAGAGGTCGGCCACCAGCCCATCGGCCGCGGGCACGAACGGCTCGCTCCAGACACCAAAGCCGTGCCCGGCCAGGAACTCGTCCAGCAGCTCGAACGGGTCGCCGCAGACCAGTCGACGACTAACCACTGGTCGGTGAGCGTCGTGGTGCTGATGGATGCCATCCTAATCGAGCCCCGGATCCCGGGCGATCACAGCGTCCAGCATCAAGCGCAGGTTGGGCACCTTCATGTGCGTGCCGTCGTAGAAGGCGTCCGGGCTGCCGCCGAAGGTCGCGGTCGAGGTCATGTCGACGACGGTGAACTGGTATCGCGACTGGAGTCCGGCGAGGTAATCCAGTACCTGCTGGTGCCGCTCATCCCACCCCAGCGGCCCGATCAGCTTGTGCAGCGTCGGATGGATTGGTGTCAGGACGAGCAACGGGTGGATCCCCCAGCGGTTCATGGCCGCCAGCGTCCGCTCGAAGTAGCGCTTTGGCCGGCGGTGAAGGCCGGCTTGGTGAACTCGGCCTCGGCCTCCTTGGCAGTGGCCTTGATGCGCACCCCCAGGCCCGCGCCGGCCCCTACATTGGGGTCGCCGAAGTCGCCGTACACCCGGCCGCCGTCTGGCGTGAACTCGCCGGGGGCGCGGCGGTCGGTCTTGACCACCGGCGGCACACCCCGGATGTCAGCTCGCACCGACCTGACCGAAGCACGCGTCGTCTGCCAGGACAGCATCGTCCACAGGTCAGACAACGAAAGCGAGTTCTGGTCGGAGGAGGGGAAGTACCGAGCCAGCTGCGGGGTGTGGAACAGGTTGTCGTGGATGGCCGGGGCCTGGTACTGGAACGCGTTGACGTCGAGCATCCAGAGGTAGCGCGGTTTCGCTCCCTGGAAGTGGTCGTGGATGAAGTTGGCGAATGCCCACGCGTCGAGCGGCGTTCCGCTTCGCACAGCGGCGTTGAAGCTGCGAAACCCCGTCTTCTGCGCGATGTACGAGGGCTCGATGCGCATCGCCCGCGACGAGCCCAGCACCACCACCTGCGGTGGTTGCTTGAGAGGGTCGAGCAGCTGCACCTTGGTGGACGAGTCCTGCGGCGTCACGGTCGGAAACAGCCCGGTGCCGAGCGTCCCATAGGGATCGATCACGGCGTTGAACGCGAGCACCGCCGCCAGCAAGCCGGCCAGGCCGAACAACAGCCAGACCACAAACCTGCGGGCCGCGCCGCCGCTCCAGGCTCCCATGATCCGCTCGTCGTCATGCCGCAGCACCGGATCTGTCCGCGTCGCCGAGCTCACGGCGCGAAGATCTCCTCAGCTCGGCCAACGCGCCGTCGTCCAGCACAAGCTCGCCGGCGGCGGCGTTCGCGCGCGTGTGACCTGCGTCGCGGCTACCCGCGATCACCGCGCTCACCCCGCGCTGCTCCAGCACCCAGCGCAACGCAACCTGCGCGACCGAGGCCGGGAGCCGGCCGGCCAGCGGCCGCATCCGATCGACCGCCGCAAGCGCGCGCGCCAGCGGCCCGTCGTCGAACGGCCACTCCTCGCCGTCCTCGCGCCAGTCTGCGAAGCGTCCCCTGCCGCTCCGCCAATCGCTCTCGCCGAAGGTGTGGCCGGGGGCCAGCCCGCCGGTCAGCCGGCCGGCCGCCATCGGGCTGTAGGCGAGATAGCCGATGCCGCTCTCCGCCAGCCAGGGCAACAGCCCGTCGCGGTCATCGCGAACCAGCAGCGAGAACTCGTTCTGGACGCTGGCCACGGGATGGATCGCGAGGCAGCGCTCGATGCGAGCGCGGTCGAAGTTGGAGACGCCGATCAGGCGCGCCTTGCCGGCCTCCACCAGCGACGCCATCGCGCCCCACGTCTCCTCGAGCGGCACCGAGTCGTCCGGCCAGTGGACCTGGTAGAGGTCGACGTGATCGCGGCCAAGTCGCCGCAGCGAGGCGTCGATCGCGCCTTGCACCTGCTCCGGCCGCAGACCGCTGCCCTCAGTCGGCGCGACCTTCGTGAACACCAGCACGTCGTCGCGGCCGGAGAGCGCCCGGCCCACGATCTGCTCCGACAGCCCCTGGCCGTAGACCTCAGCCGTGTCCACCCAGGTGATGCCCGACTCGAGGCCGGCATGGATCGCCGCCACCACCTCCCGCTCGGAGGAGTTCGGACCCCAGTCCGCACCGCCCGCCTCCCAGCAGCCGAAGCCGACCACCGAGATCTCGGGCCCTGCCTGCCCCAACCGTCGCATCTGCATTGCCGAGAAGCGTATCCGTCCGGCTGCGAGAACCGGCCGGTGGAACCCGCGTGCCGCGGGTAGACTCGCTCAAGCGGTATGGCCCAGTTCTCGATCTCGAACCGACGCTGACGTGATCCCGAGCGCGGTGATCTTCGACTTCAACGGCACCGTCTCCGACGACGAGCAGCTGCTGGCCGAGCTGTTCCACGAGATCTTCGCCGAGGTCGGCATCGACGTGCCGGCCGGCCTCTACTTCGAGGAGTTCGTGGGCTATTCCGATGCCGAGATCTGCCGGCGGCTGCTGGCCCGGTTCGGCCGCGCGGATGAGAACGGTCTGGCCGAGCGGCTGATCGCGCGCCGTACGGAGCTGTACCTGGCGGCGCAGCGGGCGCGGCCCACGGTGCGCCCCCAGGCCGTCGAGATGGTGCGACAGGTGGCGGCGCGAGTGCCGGTCGCGATCGCCTCGGGCGCCGCCCGGCTCGAAATCGAGACGGTTCTCGAGGCCAGCGGGCTCCGTGACCTGTTCGAGGTGCTCGTCTGCCTGGAGGACGTCACCAACGGCAAGCCCGACCCCGAGGGCTACCTGGTCGCGCTCGACCTGCTCAACCGCAACCGCTCGTCGCCGATCCAGGCAACGGACGTGCTTGTGTTCGAGGATTCCGAGCACGGATTGAAGGCTGCGATCGCCGCGGGCATGCGCTGCGTGATGGTGGCGGGCCCCACACCGGCGGCGCGGCTGGCCGGCGCAGCGGCTATCGTGGACTCGCTGGATTGGTCTATACCAGCCGTAAGGGAGCTGT
>CAVWLK010000111.1:0-6378 GCA_963755675.1 uncultured Actinomycetes bacterium | reverse complement strand
GCGACCGCGTCAGGTGATCGCACGTACACCACGACTGGTGCGATCAGCGTGCATAAGGAAACGAGGATGAAGAAGATCAGCGCGAGTACCGTCTCAGCGGGGTCGAGGTCGGCCTTCAAGATCTCAAGCGAGCCAGCCACCGCGAGGATCGGATTGGGCATGCACAATCCGATCGGAAACGCGACCAGCGGGCGTACCCGATCGATCGAAGACATCCACTTGGGTTCGGTCGGCTCCGGAGAATCCGACGTGACGACTGGCCGCCGATACCACCGCCAGCCTCCCCACCCAAGAAGCGCGACGCCCGACACCAGCTGGACGACCGCGGCACTCGAAGCCGGCGTGGTGTGAACAGTCAGATCGAGATCGCCAAAAGCCACCCAACAGAGTCCATACACGACCACCATCGACACCACCGCACCGCCCAGGAACGAGGCTGCATTCGCCAGCGGCCGGGTCGTTCCCAAGATCACGATCACACCGATAACGCACCACGGCGCCGCGGCTATCCCCAGCCCATCGACCACCAGCGTTGGCAGCAGACCGGTCAACAGACCACGTCACCCGGGTCTCGAAAACACCAGAAGCAGGGCACGTCCACCAAGACCCTACCCCCAGCCGGGTCGGGATTGGTCGCTAGGTCTGTCTACCTTTCCGCCGACTCATCGGAACCTGTGGCGGGCTGCGAACATCGCTGCTTGGCGACGATCCCATGCCGGCCGCATGCGCGTCGCACCGGCGCATCCGGATTGCCTCAGCTTGGATTAGGTGGAACCTTCGCGCGATCAGCGCGTTGACTACAGAGCGCTGAGCGCCTCGCCGGCTACCACACCGACCATGGTGAACAGGCCGATGGAGAAGAGGGCGTAGCTCACCGCCGCCAGACGGACGCGATGAGCGCTCAGCGGCCGGCCGCCGACCGACCGCCCGAGCGTGACCGTGACGATCGCGCAGGTGAGCGCCGCCGCGGCCGCGAACCGCACGTCAGAGTCGCTGGAGATCCACCGCATCGCTGCCCTGCCCACTCGCGTCGGTCGCACTTTGTCCAGCTGCCGTTCGATGCGGGCGCCGCTGCTGCCGCTCGCCCAACTGGTCCACGCCGTGTTGATCCAGCGGCATGCGGCCAGGTTGATCGAGATGACGATGGTCAGCGCGCCAAGGAACACGATGAGCGGGTTCCACATCGCCGCCAACGCCGCGACCGGCAGGCCGATCACGTAGCCGTCCGCCAGCCAGTACGCGACGATCACGCCGGCGGCGACGGATGCGTGGCCGCCGATGTTCGCTCGCCCACCTGGCGAGCTTGCTCGCCTGGGTTGACCGCAGCCGGCGGCCAGGGTTTGTCGACGAGTGCGGCGCAAACGCCAGGCGGCGCGACCGATGTCCGCAGCTATCGTTGCCCCAGACGACACCGCTACCGTCAGGCACTTCCATCCTCCCTCTCATCTACCTCCTTCGACGACAACTCCGTGCGGGGAAGGCTGTTGGGAGTTGTTCAGGAGGTGCAAATCGTAACGCTCAGCCGAGGGTATTCCGACGGGAGGACGGTCACGACCGCGATCCCCTCCAGGCGGAGAGCGCGCCGCCTGCCGGCCACTGCGCTGTGGGATGTTGTATTGGAGGCGATCGCGCTCGCCGCGCACGCGCTCTCAGGCGCGGTCGGCTGTCGGCACCTTGCTCACGATCCAGTCGAACATCGGCACCTCTTGGCGGCAGCAGACGCCCCCGTGCCCCAGCCCGTCGACCAGGAACGGCTCCGCGTTCGGGATCGCCGCCACCAGCCGGCGGCCGTGTTCGATCGCGACCATGGTGTCGTCCTGGCTGTGCCACACCGCGACCGGCTGGCGGATGTCGGCAGGCTCAAAGCCCCATGGCCGAAGCATCGCCAGCCCGTCGTCCAGCCACCCGTCGCGACCGGGCCGGATCGCCTCCTGGATCGCCTCCAGCACGTACGCGGCGGTCGCCCGCTGCTCCGGCGTGGCCGCCGCCGGGTCCTCACCGACCCCGCTCATGAACCCGTCCACGTCAGCGCTGCGCAGATTCTCGACCTCGGAGTCGTAGAAGCGCGCCAGCGCCTGCCGCCCCTCCGCCGTCGGCCGCAGCGCCTGCTCGCGCGTCAGCTCCAGCTCCTCGGGATCCATGCCGGCGCCGTCGACCGCCTCGTCGAACCCGGAACTGCCGGCGCCTGACACGACCGCCACTACCCGGTCGGGCAGGAACGCGCCGCAGGCCAGCGCGTATGGCCCGCCGCCGGACACGCCGATGACGGCGAACCGGTCGACGCCCAGGTCGTCCATGAGCGCGGCGGTAGCCTCGGCCACGCTGCGCAGGGAGCGGTTGGGCTCGGCGGGCGCGTTGCCGTAGCCGGGGCGATCGATGCCGATCATGCGCAGCTCCCGCTCGCGCGCCGGCGCGTCCCACCACTCCGGCATCAGACGCGAGTTCGGCGTGCCGTTGTGGAAGACGACGGCGAGCCCGTCCGGGTCGCCAAGCTCGTGGATGATCGAGGAACCCGTCAATCTGCCTCCCGGTGATCGGCCGCCGACGCTACTCCAAGCGAGCCGGACCCGCAACCCGCATCATTCCGGCCGGCCAGGCGTCTGGCGACCTCGAGGCGTCGCTCCGCGAATGGTCAGCCGCTATCCCGTCCCAGCTCCGATTCCTTCAGCAGGATTCCGACGATCCGCCGACGGATGCCTGAGTTCCGATCTCGCGAGAGATATGGCCCGCGAGTTCATCCCAGAGAAGGCCAGCGGATTACCGCCCACGCGAACCAGCTCTCATATCCAGGCGGCGGAGGGGGCTGCTCCGAGCCCGACAGCTCTGCAGAGTCGGGGATCTCGAATTGCCTCCTCCAGGCATCCAACTGCTCCTCGGCCATGGGGAACGTCGCTTCCGGCGCATGCGCTTGGCGGTTCCGAACCCGGCTGAGCTGAACCGCCCGAGCCACCGGCATGTACACGACCTCGCAGGTCGCCCCCGCCGAGGCGGCTAGCCAGCGCAGGGCAGACCGCTCATCGCGAGCCCACAACCCGAAGTCGAGCACCACATTGACTCGAAGCCGCAACAGGTCGATCGCAAGCGCGATGAGCCGACCTTCCAGCACGTACCGCTTCCCGTCCGCCTCGGGTTCGCCAAACAGCGGAATCATCCAAGCATCGGGAGTCAGCAACAGAGCCTGATGCTCAGCTGCTAACTCCTTCGCCCGCACGGTCTTCCCAGCACCCGGCAGTCCGACCATAAGGAACAGCGTGGGCATCTGCCGACGTTTCGAGCTCATCCATGCCCAGGATAGGGCGACGGATGTGGCCGCCCAACTCTCGACAGTGGTCCGATGGCACGCGGCGCAGCCCGCGCGTTACGGTTCGCACCTCGCTGGGCGGTCCTGACAGCCTTCGTGAGGCGGTGGTGCCTGGACTGGATGCATGGCGGGCCGAAGCCCGAGAGCGTCGAGGCCCCAGCCTCGCCCGGCAACTCGCGGAGTACGCTGACGTCGCGCCGCCGGTTGCAAACCACAATCACTTTGGAGGGGAGTAATGGCCAACACCACCTGCCACATGTCGATCTCCCTCGACGGCTTCGTCGCCGGGCCGGATCAAAGCCGCGAAGACCCGCTCGGCAAGCGGGGCCGCGAGCTTCACGGCTGGCACCTTGGCGACGAGCGCGCGAACGAGGCGGATGCCACTGCCGAGCGCCGTTTGCTGCGCCCCCGCGGCGCCTACGTCATGGGCCGCAACATGTTTGGCCCGATCCGCGGCGAGTGGGACGAGGAGTGGTCGGGCTGGTGGGGGCCCGAACCGCCCTACCACGCGCCCGTGTTCGTCCTAACCCATCACACTCACGCGCCGATCGAGATGGAGGGCGGGACGACGTTTCACTTCATCACCGATGGCTTCGACGCCGCCTACGCCCAGGCCCGCGAGACTGCCGGCGCAGATGGCATCGACATCGCGGGCGGCGCCTCGACCGTCCGTCAAGCGCTGCTGGCGGGCGTCATCGACGAGCTCTGGCTCGACATCGTCCCCGTTCTACTCGGGTCCGGCGAAGGGATATTCAACGGCGTCGCCGAGTTCGATTTCGAGCCCGACGAGGTCCTCCATTCCCCACTGGCGACGCACATCTGCTACCGCCGGGCGGGATGAGGCTATTGCCAGGAGGGAGCGACTCAGAACATCTGCGGACTGCCGCCGGCTCGCATGCGAGTCGACGGTCCGCTTCCGCTGGAGAAAACAGATAGAGAGGGTGAAACGCCGCAAGAGCGCGAGCGGATCAGGCGGGTGTTCCGAGGCGGTTGGGCTGGCGTGCGAGTCGAGGGTTCGCATCCAGTCGTGTTAGGAGATAAGGGCTCCCAAAACCGGCCCAGCCGTCCTGGCGGCGCCCCGTTGAGTAGGGCGGCCAGTCAGCGCGAGGGCGACGCCGCGATTCGCGGCGCCAGATCGAGAGGAACTAGGCGGCTTCTTCGCGCCTTCCGGGTAGGCGTCGCGTGAACCAGAACGAGAGCACGGCCAGGAAGGCGACGGCGAGCATCGACGTCTTCAGGGCGTTGAGCTGCGCGTGGGCGTAGTCGTCGGTGACCGTGGTCGCATCGGCGGCCGTCAGCCCGGCGTCGCGCAAGCCCTGGTATGCCTGGTCGGTTGTGACGATCGGGATGCCGGTCTCGGTGGCCTTCGAGATCTGCGCCTTCACGTTGGGGGGTACAGCGGGATTCTGCTGGATCCGAGAGTTGAACCCGTTTAGGAGCCCGAGCAGCAGCACGGAGCCGATCAGCGCGGTGCCGAGCGACGCACCGAGGTTCTGTGCCGTCCCCTGGAGCCCCCCGGCCTCGTTCGTCTCGTCCGGAGGTGCCGAGGACATGATCACGTTGCCGAGCTGCGACATCAGGAGCCCGGCGCCGATCCCGAAGAAGACGAGCGACAACGCGAAGGCCGTCCCGTTTAGGGTCACGTCGATCGTCCCGACGAGCACCAGCGCGGCGATCGCCATCGCGCCGAGGCCGACCTGGACGACAGTCCGCGGCCCGAACCGCACTGCCACCTTCGGCCCGGTGAGTGCAGCGGCCAGCATCGAGATCGACATCGGGAAGAGACGCTTCCCCGTCTCGAACGCGTCGAAGCCAAGCACGACCTGGAGGTACACGGGCAGGACGAAGAAGGTGCCCATCACGATCAACTGCTGCGCGGCGAGCGAGGCGAGTCCGCCGCGCAGTGTCTCGATCTTCAGCAGTGCGCGGTTCAGAAGCGTGCTCCTGCCGAGCCGTTCGCGGTGCTCCTCCCACGCGAAGAAGCAGCCGAGCACGACCAAGCCGCCGATGATCAGGAACGGCACCAGCGAAAACCCGAGCGGCGTGATCTCGTGTCCGTTGATCGTCGGCACGGCGATCGGCCGGATCCAGCCCCAGGTGCTGCTCTTCAGGATCCCGAACACGATCAGGCCAAACGCCACCGCCCAGAGTGCCGCACCACCGTAGTCCAGCGTCGGTGGATGCTCGGGCTTGGGCGCGGCCTTCTCCGCCGATGGACGGCCAGCACCGCGATCACCACCACAACCTCGCCCACGAACACGTACCGCCAACTCCAGGTCGTCGCGCCAACGTCGCGAGTGTTCAAAACCATGCGTTCGTTTCATTCATTTCACGCACCCGCCTTTTTTGCGGCAAACCGTTCTGGCCCGTGGGCTTGCGCTAATTGCGCCGAAGGCGCAATAAAAACGAAAGCGGACGCCATCCCTGCGAAATAAAAATGGCGTGGCCAATTTCGTGTCTTGACTCGACGACGCACATTCACAGCGGCAGACGGTCCGCTTGCCAGCAGCTCACGGTTCAATCGACCTGAATGTCGGGCTCGGGGAAACAGTTGCGCAATGGCGGGTGATCGTCAGCGGCATCCGACGTGATCCGGATAAAGTCGACCGGGCGTTCGCCGAACAGTTTGAGTGCCCAAGGGAACCGGCCGGGCAGGGGATGGGATGTCCAGCTGCGGATGCGTCCGGCGTGGTGGTGCTGTGAAATCCACACCCGCGCGGCACGCCGATCGGCCACCCACTTGGCCTGCACGGCCAGCCACACGCTCAGCAGCGCGATGACCAGCAGCAGTGTTCTCAGCGAGAACCTGAACCAGCGGCGTGGCGGCGGAAGTGTTCACGGCGGATCGAGCTTGATGGTGCCGACGAATCGGCGTTGGAGTTTACGCCGCGGCCGATAAGGGTCGGCCGCAGCCGGCGCGCTTGCCCCATGCGAAACTCGGCGATCGCCAGTGGCGTCAGAATCGCGGCGAGCGTCACCGCCACGAACAGCCCGCGCAACCTGAACTGCGGCCAGTGCTCGGGACGGGGATGGAGAGGAGAGTCAAGCAATACGTAAACGCGCCAGGCACGTACACA
>CAVWLK010000110.1:0-12769 GCA_963755675.1 uncultured Actinomycetes bacterium | reverse complement strand
GCGCTCACGGGCGTGCCGATCAGGACCTTCGGCGGGCTGCACGGCCCGGAGGGGATCGCGGTCGATCCGGCCGGCAACATCTGGGTGTCGGACACGGCCTGGAACAGGATCGTGGAGCTGTCAGCGTCGGAAGCTTGCCGCTAGCGTTCGGCAGCGCCGGCTCCGCCCACGGGCAGTTCAACCACCCGTCGCACCTGGAGATCTCGAACGGACAGCTGTTCGTGTCCGACGAGTACAACGACCGCATCGAGGTATACAACCTCGCGTAAGCCGGACGACGAGCCCGGCGCACCACTGGCCATATGATCGCTACATGGGCGAGCTATCGACCTCGTGCGGCGGATCATCCGACGGTTCTCCGAGCTCGAGCCGCTGGAGCGGCTGGCGCTGTCGTCGAAGCTATTCATCGCGCTGACCCCGAGCACGCAGCGAGCGGCCCCGGCCGCACCGCCGGGAAGCCGCCTTCTTCGACGCGGCCGAACTCACCCGCCTGTTCCCCGCGATGGAGGGCGACACCGACCTGCTGCGGCTGTGTCGGATCGCATACGCGACCGGCTGCCGCTTGGGCGGACTCTCAGCGCTCACCGTTCATGAGTTTGAACAGAACGCTGGGATGGAGACGCGGATCGTCTCCTACGGCGGACTGGTTCCAGCCAACTTTCAGTTCGGACCCGCGTCACACACTACCGAGCTGGCGAAGGCGCACCCGCCGTATCTCCTGCCGCTACCAGCTGCGGCGCCTCTTCAAGGTTCGCCGCTCTATACCACTAAGCGCTCACGCAGCCGAAAAGTGGCTGCTCTTTCCAATGAGCTACGCCCCCGGGCGTGCGCAGGGTACCTCTAAGAGCCACGAAGGCGTCCGTGCTTCCGAGGGCGCCGTGCCTCGGGAAGGACGTCGCTGGGTCGTGGTCGGGGGTCGGCGTGCTCGATCTCGGCGTCGCGGCAGGCCGGTGTGGTGTTGCGAGCGGCTGTGCGTCTGAGTTGGGGGCTAAGCGCAGTCCAGGCGACTCTCGAATGCCGGCGTGCGGCCGGTGTCTGGTATCCGTATGGTCACGCTGGTGTCGGTGCTCGCTCATTTGAGAGCGTCACCTGGCGCTTCCCGGCCCGGGAACGGGGACCCTATCGAAGCCGATTCCGCTTATCTAAGCGGTTGTCCCTGCCGTAGTTTGCCGCTGGATCGCGTGCTGGTGTGGTCCCGCCTAGCCGCTGGCTCCCCCCTCCACCTCGTCGCCGAGGTCGAGAAGGCGTCGGAGTCCCGTGATCGCGGTGTGGGCACCAGCGAGGATCTTCAGATACGTCTAGACGCCGGGGGGCGCGATCCGCCGGCCGGGGCTCGCCGTCCCTCGAACTGCTTGCCGCTCGGTTCCTGACAGGGCGCGCTTGCCGAGCGGCACGGCCCACTTCGCGCACGGCTGACGGTCGTCCAGAAGTATGGATGGCCCTGACTCGTCACCGAACACGTGTTCGACGGGCAGCGGTCCCACGTCAAGCGCATCCAGAGACAAAACGTGTCCGGTTTCCGGCTTGCGATAACGACAGATTGACATCCAGGACTTGTCAAGTTGCCAATAAGACCAGTACCTTGGAAGCTCAGCGTGTGGGATACACCCACCGGCTCCGAGGGAGGACTCACGTATGAGAAGGCTTCTAGTTGGCGGCATCGCGGCCATGGCCATGGTGCTCGCCGGTTCGACGGCAGCGTTCGGCGCAACCCAGTCGATGGCCAGCGGCGGCGGCCAGACGCACGACGGCGCCTCGTTCGGCTTCAACGCCAAGGACGCCGAGACGGGCGACTTCAACTACATCGGAAACACCCAGTACCCCGTCACGGTAAACGGCGTGGACATCCCCGTCGGCTCCAGCTTCCATGGCCACTGCTTCGAATACATGCACGTAAACTTCGTCACCAGCACCCAGGTTCGCTTGTTCGCGCAATGCCGTGGCTTCTTCTTTGTGGACGGCGGCCCGCCGGTGCGCGGCATCGTGTTCATCCAGGCACACATGACCGACAACGGTGAGCCGGGAACCGACGATCGTGCTTGCATCGCGTTTGGGCTGAACCGATCACCGGGCACCGGCGACCCCGGGCTGTTCATCAACGACTGCATCAACGGCACATTGATTCAGAACGGCAACATCCAGGTAAACCCCGTCTAACTCGGGGCGAACCCCCATGGCGCGGCCGGTTCCGGAATACCAACCACCGGAATCGGCCGCCCTATCAAGTGCGTGGCGGAGTGAACCGCCGTGGCACACCACTGACCTACCCCCGACCACGTACACTGGCTCGATGCTGACGCACCTCTACGCCGCCATGGCTGCTGGGGCCGCGCTGGTCGGGTACCTCGTGCGCAACCGGCTCTAGCCGGCCCGCGTTCTTGACTGCTAGCCCGGAGCCATGAGAGGCTGCCCGGTGCGTCGCGGCTCGGCTCCCGACGGCAGTACACCGCGACGCCGCCAGTCGAGGGCCTCGGGGGGCGACTGGCGGCGGGCGCCGCCACTGCACAGGAGCCGTTGGCGGCGCGCCATCCGCCGCTAGAATCTGCCACGGAGAGGTCGCTCTGGTCGCCACCAGGAGGCCCACACAGCGGCTGGGCGACCCAACTCCCCTCAGCAAGGGCCCGTCGGTGGCTCTGGAGCTTCCGCCGGCGGGCCGCCCCTCTAGGCGCCAGCCGCAGCCTTCGCGTGTGACCTAGGCACCGCCTCCCGATGCGCGGCACGGCACCAGCTCGACAACCCCGTCCGCTTCCGCGACTGTGGCGGGAACACGTCCACCGGGTGCCACGGCCTCGCACCGCGAGCAGTACTTCTCGCCGTCAGCGTTCACCCACTGCGCCGTCTGCCAAACACCTATAACCATCCTCCTTGTATAACGTCTGTTTCGCGAAGTGCTGCGGGGTAGCACAGCGAGGGTGCCGCTACCCGGCCGCGCCCACCCCGGCCCCCGGACGCTGGGGATCAGGCGCAGGGGTGGCGGCGTGGGTGCAGGAGCACGAGGTCGACTTGGCTGGTCGTCCAGTTATAGGCGGTGGCGATGATTACGCCACGGTTGTTGATGTCCGCTGGCTCAATGGAGAGGACTGGGCGGTGCGGTATTTCTCGTTCGAGGTTATGGATCACACCGCCGCGCCACACGACGCCACGCAGGTTTCCGTAAGTGTCTGCGGCGGTGCCGACCACGGTGCCGTGGTCGTTAATGGCCCTGGCGGCCGAGTCGCCGCCGCCAAGGCTCGGCAGGAGACGCGTCTGGCCGTCGGAGAACACGGCCGCATCCGTCCGCAAGGATTGATCTTCGATGGCTCCTGCCACCTCGCCTCGACGGTTCCCGTCGTACGCGACAGCGGATGAGTAGCCGGCTGGCGGCGGGTAGGTGGAAAGCGCGCCGTGATCCCACACAAGCACACCGATTGTTTGAGCCGTGCTGTAGCTACCAACCACCACTCCCTGCTGGGGACTATCCCAGGGATCAGCGAATCGGATCCATCGGGGCAGTCTGATGACCTGCCAGTGCCCATCGCGGTAGCGGACAAGTCGGCCCCGGGTTCCATCGATATTGAAGTGCTCGGCGTAAACCTCGCCCGCGTCGTTCACCGTAAACGCGTCGGTCTGCCACCCTGGCGCCGGCACTGGCGGAAGCTTCACAACCGTGCCGTTCTGCCAAAGCACAGGCTCGGGCTCGGGAGTCGATCCCACGATCGTGCCGAAATCGTTAACGTCCACGGGATCCCACAGGCCAAACGGCGTCGGCAGCACTGTCATCACGCCGGCGCGCCACGTGACCGGCGACTCGCTGCCGTCCGCGTTGGTGATCGTGCCGACAGCCTCACCACGGTCGTTCAAAGACGGGTGTGCAAGATTGTTCCCACCCGCCCGGCCGATCGTCACCACGCGATAGTGCGACAGACACGCCGCCGAGCCCACCGCCGCAAACAGCAACGGGAGCAGGACACAAACCATCGACACCAGCACCCGAACCGTCTCATCCAACTCCTCAGCACCGCCACCCGACACAACTCTTGCCGACCGTGACCCTCGCAAGCGACCTTACAGCTTATTGAGTGCCGGGAAGGCCGAGCGCTCACCTAGGCGTACCGACTGCGTTGGGCTCACGCGCAACCCTGCGGTTGCGCTATGGTGGCGCGATGCGCGTGCTGTTCATCGGCGGAACCGGCCCGGTCGGGCTGGCGGCGCTGCCGCATCTGACCGCCGCAGGGCACGACGTCACCGTGGCGCACACCGGCGTCCATGAGCCGGACCGGGCACGCGACGTCGAGCACCTCCACGGCGAGCGGGACGTGCTGCTCGCAGCCGGCGGGCCGGCCGAGCGGTGGCGCCCAGACGCGATCGTCGACACCTTCGCCGGCGGCGCGACCGTGGCTAAGGCGCGGCAGCTAGGCGAGCTCGCCGGCCGTGCGGGCGCCGGGCGGATCGTCGCCGTCAGCTGATCGATGTGTACCGGCACTGCGCCGACGCCGGCGTGGACGCAACCCGCCGGCCGAGCTGGCCCGCGACCGATTGCCGCTGAGCGAGGACAGTGCCCGTCGCGACGGCCCCTCACCGGGCAGCCGGTGCCGCACACGACAACGTGGCCATGGAGGACGCCCTGCCCGACGACCGGCCGGTGACGATCCTGCGGCCGGGCGCGATCTACGGGCCGTTCGACCACCCCCACGTGCTGCGCGAGTGGTACCTGGTGGGCCGGGGGGCCCGCGGCGAGCGGTTGTTGCAGCTCCCAGACGGCGGCACGCAGCTGTTCCACCGGGTGGCGATCGACCGCGTGGGCCGCGCCGTCGCCGCGCGCTGGAACGTGCGCCGGACGGCCTGTGGGCGTGCAACGTCGCCGATCCCACGGACTTCACCTACGGCGCGCTGGCCCGGCTGGTCGCCGAGCGGCTGGACTGGGAGTGGGGGCTCGAAGCCGGTCGCCTGGAATCAGAGCGACCACCCCTGGAACGCCCGCCAGCCCGTGTTCACCGACACGACTGGCTGACGAGAGACGCTGGGCGTGACCGCGCCCGACCCAGTCGCCGCCACGCTCGCGCAGCTCGACTGGCTGTGGGCGAACCGCGAGTATCGGTCGCCCGTCAGTCGGCGTAGCAGGTCACGATGACGCCGCGCCGGGCGGTCGCGCTGCCGAGGCGAGGGACTACCGTGGTTCTCGCACCTTTGCGGAGGCCTATCTACTGGGAGGTGCTGCGAACGCCAATCACCGTGTATGCCCACAGCGAATCCCGCCAGACGTCGCCAGCCGCCGGCTAGTAGGGTGCGGCATGGTCGAGATCCGCACCGTCCGGCCGGTCGACGGCGACACCCTGGCTGGCCTATTCGCCCAGCTCGGCTACGACGAGGCAGGCGGCGGGCTCGCGCAGCGACTCGACGCCACCCTGGCGGATCCTGCCGCCACCGTGCTAGTGGCGACGATCGATAGCCGAGTGGTCGGCGCAGCCACGCTGCACGTGCTGCCGTTGTTGCATCAGCCCGGCGGTTGGTGCCGGGTGACGGCGCTCGTGGTGGACGCGGCGCATCGCAGGGCGGAGGCTGTAGAGGCCGCGCCAGACCGCCGAACGTGGCAGGGACAAACAGTGTCGCACCGTGACGGCTGCTGGAGGTTCCTCGCGCTGGAACGGGAGGGGGCAGAGAGGAGATTACGCGTCCCAGCGCCCTATCCAGGCTAGATGATCGCCTGCTCGCGCCGAATTGCTTCGCGGGCGAAGCGCGACGCCGACAGCGGCGCGACATCGACGAACGGCGGACGCCCGAGCACCAGGTCACGGAGGATCTCGCCGACCGCCGGGGCTTGCAGGAAGCCGTGGCCGGAGAAGCCGGTGCCGTAGACGAAGCCCTCGACCCGCTCGGCGGTTCCGATCAGCGCGTTGTGGTCGGGGCTGACCTCGTAGAACCCGGTCCAGCCGCCGGCGATGCCCATGCCAAGCATCGCCGGAGCACGCCGCTCCATCACCGCGCCGACGCGCTCCAGCCAGTCGTCGCGCATCGTCTGGTCGAAGCCTGGCGGCTGGTCGGGGTCGGCCATGCCGAACAGCAAGCCGGGGCCCTCAGGGTGGAAGTAGAAGCCGGTCGAGAAGTCGACGGTCATCGGCAGGTTCGGCGGCAGGTCGGGCACCGGTTCGGTGAACCACACCGGGCGAAGCACCGGCGTGACTGGGAGATCGACGCCCGCCATCGCAGCAACCTCGCGGGACCACGCCCCCGCTGCACAGATCACAGTGTCTGTGCTGACAACACCATCGTCGGTTGCCACCGCGGTAACGCGGCCGGCATCTGTGCGGATATCGGTCACGCAGACGCCGGTGCGTATCGTGGCGCCGTGCGACCGGGCGCCCGAGGCGTAGCCCTGCGCGACCGACTCCGGGCTGGCATGCCCGTCCAGCGCGCAGAAGGTCGCTGCCAGCACGCCGTCGACCGACACGATCGGCGACCGTTCGCGGGCCTCTTCAGGTGTCAACCACTCCGTCGGCACGCCGAGCCCGCGCTGCAGTTCAACATTTCGCCGGAAGCTGGCCGCCTCATCCTCGGTGGTCAGCAGAAACAGATATCCGTCCTGATGCAGGCTGATGTCCCACCCCGGCCGTTCGGCGAAGGCCTCGAACGCCGCGATCGAGCGCAACGCGATCGCGATGTTCAGCTCATCCGAGAACTGAGCCCGAAACCCGCCCGCCGCCTTCACCGTGGAGCCGCTGCCCAGCTCGCCCTGCTCGAGCAGCAAGACACCCTCGACACCCGCCTCGGCGAGATGAAAGGCGGCGCTCGCCCCGACGACACCGCCGCCGATGATGACCACTGATGCGGTGTCCGTCCCCGACATGGCCGGGCGCATCCTAGAGGCTTCCGTGAGCAGCCACCCACAGTGTCACCACTGCCCTGCCTCGACGACTGACCAGTGAGACGCCCCGGAGCAGCTCATCGCCACCAACCAGTCAGCCGGGGTGTGCCGTCACAAGCACGATTTCATGCGGCGGGCGTTACCTTTTGGGTCTTGCCAGCGTCTTGGTGGTGAAAGGGAGGTGTTTGCGGCGAGTCAGGTTGACGTGGCAGCGGTGTATCGGTCGTGTGGCGGTGAGGTCTGGAGGGCGCTGCTGGTTGTCGCTGGGGGTCGCGCTGATCTGGCGGAGGAGGCGACCGCCGAGGCGTTTGCTCGCTACGTGAGGTTGCGAGATCAGGTGCGCGAGCCTCGCGCCTGGTTGTACCGGACCGGCTTCCGCCTGGTGGTTGACGAGTTGCGCCGCGAGCGTCGCCATACGACGTTCGAGGTAGCGGCTGGGACCGCCGAGCAGAACGGGTTCTCGGCTGAGTTCATCGAGGCGATGGCAGCGTTGTCGCCGGAGCAGCGGTTGGTCACGTTCTTGGCGTACGGGATGGATCTGCCGCTGGGCGAGGTTGCCAAGTTGACCGGATCGACGGTGGCTGGGGTGAAGATGCGACTGCATCGTGCCCGACGAGCGCTGCGGGAGCGGTTGAAGGAGGATGCAGGTGTCTGAGTGGAAGCAGCTCTACGCCGAGGTGCTGGATCGTGAGCCTCCCGCCAGCCTGTCACTGCGCGTCTCCATCCTCGCCGCCGACGCACATGCCGACGAGACACAGGTGGATTGGTCACGGCGCGTCGCCTTCGGCCTGGCGGCGGCAGCGGTGACCGTGGCGGTGTTGATCGTGCTCGCGCTGGCCGCTCACTCGCGATCCTCCGCACCCGCGCCGGCCAAGCCCGAAATCCCGACGCTCCGGCCTGCCACCAACGGGCGGCTGGCGGTCGACGTCGAGCGATCCGGTCAGATCTATCTCGTGCGGGCCGGCGAGAAAGCCCGCCGCCTCGAGGTGCCCGGGGCGGCTGGAGCCAGTGTGGCGTGTCCGGCGTGGTCGCCGGATGGAACGAGGCTGCTGTTCGGCCGCGTAACCGGTTCGTCGCAGACCGGGTCCAGCGCCGCTGAGCTCGTGATCGTCCCGGTCGGCTCGGACGGCGCGATCGGCGCACCGAAGGTGATCGCGCTCGACGGCTTCGAGGTGCTCCCGGGCTTCGACGCCCACCCGTGCGGAACGTGGTCACCAGACGGCCGGTGGATCGCGTTTGCGGGCACCGGTGCGGTGTGGGCGGTGGACACGCAGACGGGGCTTCCACCGGTTGCCAGGCCTCCGGCCCAGCGATCTCGAGTGGCGTCCCGGTACCGGCGAGCTCGCGATCGCGGGCGACATGGGCGCGGATCGGGACGCCCCCACGCTCTCCACGCCGATCACCATCTACTCGACGGCCACCGGCGAGCTCAGCCGCCTCGGCGACGTCAAGGCCGCGCACATCACGTGGTCTCCAGACGGCAAGACCCTGGCATACACCGGCGGCGAAACCGACGCGGGACAGCTCTGGCTGGTCGACGCCAACGGCACCAACAAACGGTTGCTCGTCGGCGACCTCGGCAGCGCCAACCACGGCATCGGCCCCGTGTGGTCCCCACCGGTGATCGAATCGCCTACCAACGCCTCATCCCGGGTCGCGGAGAGGCGCATAACGTTGTCCTCGTGAACGTCGCCGACGGGACCGAGAGGACCATCGCACCGCCAGTGACCAACGGCTCGAAGCAGTTCCGCGCCAACCGCTCGGAGCAGTTCCACTGGTATCCGTACGCCGTCTGGTGGTCTCCGGACGGCACCACCCTGCTGTACGCGGCCTGGAGCGAGGCAGGACCAGACTACGGTGGCCCCGAGTGGACCGGACTGATCACCGTCCCCGCCGACCGGCCAAACCACGCGACGGTCCTGATCGCAAACGGGAGCGACATGGTGGTGCCAAGCGTCTACAGTCACCAATGGGCGACCCAGATGTGGGGTCGGCAACCAGACTGATTCGACACTGGCTTCAACGACGACGTCGCAGTGAGCGACGTACCCAGACTAGTTCTACTACCCGAGCGGAGACCGCTCGGAACGGTCACGAAAGGCATGCTGGATATGGGGCTGGCGGCGGCGCGTCTTTCGTCACCTGCGGTACCGGCGTCCTCAAGAACACCTTGCCGCCGGATTCCCGAGCTAAGACGAGAGCGTCGTGGGGAAGCCGCGCGAACTGCACCACGTCGACGGGAAACCGCTTCTCCGAACCCTCCGGGCCCACCCCGTAGAAGGGAACCTGATCGATGCGCACGACATGAGAACGCTCTGCGTGCAGCCAGCGTTGCCCGGCAGCATCCTGGACGACAGCGTACACCGTGGCGCACGCTTTGGCAGGCGGCACGCCTGGAGCCATCCAAAAGCCTTGCGGCAGCGACGAAAATACCAGCTTCATTGTCGATCCGGACTGACCGAAAAATACGACGGGGGGATGACGGTTCCAGTCAGCACTGGCCAGCACGCCAGCGACCTCGACATACGAGGTGCGAGCTAGAGGTAACTGCGTCCCCACGAAGGCAGTTGTGATGGCCAGGATCCCGACCAACGCCCCGCCGATTCGAGTTCGGCGGGGAGCTAGGACGAGCGGCGCGCTCGCCAGGATCGCAAGGAAAGGCGCCGCGCCGAGGAGGTTCCGCGTGTCGCTGAGGGGCAATCCCGCGGCGGTACCCACCGCCGCGCTAACCAGGGGCAGGACACCTGCCAGTGCCACGAGTCGGCCACGGTTCCGTCGAACCAGGATCAGCGCCCCAACGCACACAAGGGAAAACGCGATCAACTGCGTGTCGTGGACAAATCGCCCGACGTGCAAATAGCCGGTAAACAAGTTCCACGGCGCGTCCACCACTCGGTGGCCGGAGAACCCGGCGTGGTAGGCCGCGCCGCCTACTCTTGCGTGTTGCCCGTGCATGAAGCTAACGAACCACGGCACCAGCGATGCAAGGCCAATCATGGCCGCGCTGGTGACTGCCAGTTTGCGTGCGCGCGGGATCGGGGCGAGCCAGACGTACGCAAAAGATGCAACCACGGTGAGCACGAAGAAGTAGTGGACGTACGCTCCTAGCGCCACGATGGTGACGAGCGATGCAAGGCGCACTCCGGTAGGTGCCACGAGAGTGTCTTCGAGCAAGATCGCGTACCAGATGGATAGGGCCGTCAGCAGGGCGTAACCCCGTGCCATACCGCCGTATATAACGACTTCCGACCCCAGAGCCATAAGGGATGCGGAAAGCATCGCGCATGACCTGCCGAGTAGTCGGCGCGCGTAGATGTACACGCCGACGACCGCAACCAGACTTGCGAAGAGAGCAAACCAGCGCAACGCCAGGTATCCGGGGGTGTGTCCGAGGGCCGTGCCCGCGCGGCGAATGATCCACATCATTAGATACCAGCCTGGCGGCTCGTGTCGGTTACCGGATGCCGACTAGCACCTTGTGGACGGACGGCTGAGTGTACATACGCGCGGCGGCGGCTTCGTCGGTCCAGGTTGGCTGTGACAGGAGCATGTACCGGGTCACAACGCCGGCCGCAAGGGTCGCACCAAAACCGACTGTCGCCACGATCGAAGCCGTGCGCTGCCAGGCAAACCATTCAGCTAGCGTGCTTACCAAGCTGTGGGTCGCCGTGGCCGCAGACATCAGACACTCATGCTGAGGAGGCTTCCCGCTCCACAACCATGCCCGGTGAAGACGGCGACACCACCACGTCCTGAACGGTGTCCGTGACCGGCGCGCGGACCCGAAGCGAGAGCACCGACTCCAGGGCAACGTACAACTTGAAAACTCGAAACGCTAGGTAGGCGGGAAGGTACGGCAACAGTCGCCAGGCTCGATGCCCGCATGCGAGGCACACGAGCGTGACGGTATGGACGCCCATCACGATCCCACCAAAAAGAGCGATCTGGCGAAGCGTCACGATACCGGGATCCACAGCGGCGAACACGGCCGCTCCGGTGAACACGGGGATTGTGAACGCACGCCGACACGTGCCTACGATCGCCCACGGCAACGAAAAGACGCCTCGCACACCTTGATGCATGCGAATGGCGGAGATGTTCCGGCCGGCGACGTGAAGGATGCCGCGGGCCCATCGCTGGCGTTGCTCGCGCAATTGGGCTACTGAGGCCGGCACCTCAGGATAAACGCACCTTCAAATCCGTTATCACCTGGTATCCCGCGCGACCGATACGCACAGCGATGTCGGTGTCCTCGCCGTTGAAGCCAACTCCGAACCCGAGCCGTCGGACGACGTCCCCGCGGTAGGCCGACATATTGCCCGGCATTACGAGAGTCGCATCAGCACTTCCTTGGGCAACACGGAGAAACCCCACTGAATAGAGCACCTCGAGATAGCGGATCCCATATATCACTCGCCGCGCGTCCGGGCGGGGCAGCGGGATACCACTCACACCGCCGACGCTCTCATCGTGGAAATAGGGAACGACTCGCTCGAAGAGTGCCGGTTCGACGATCGTGTCGGCATCCACACGCACGACCACGTCCTCCAGCGTTTGCGCGAGGCCAGCGTTCAAGGCGTAAGACTTCCCGGGTGTCCAACAATCGATCACATCTCCGGTCATATGCAGACACTGCGATAGCGTCTCACGCGTCCGCTCACCGGTCCGATCCTTCGACGCGTTGTTGATCACGGTTACATGTACCCGCCCCGGGTAGCGGGCCGCGCTCTCGTCCAGGGCCTCGAGAACGGCAGAGATTGAGTACTCCTCGTTATAGGCCGGAATAATCACAGCGACGGACAGTGGGTCCCCGGGAGGCGGCGGGTTGGGCCGACGAAGCAAGGCCGCGCATACAGTCCCAGCTGCAACACGAAGATCAGAACGACGAGCGTTGCTGCGAACCCGCCTAGCAGTGGGATGTGCGAGCGCCGCAACACTTCTTGCCGGGCCGACCAGGTGATGACCGTCACCGCGATGCTCACGCAGGCCACGCCCGCGAAAATGCGTCGGGGCCTCATCGCCGGCGGCCGCTCTTGGCGAACGATGACGCCCTTGGGCAACTCATAGCTGGAAAGCACCAGGACTGGTAAGAGGACGATCCCGGCGACGACAGAAATCACGGTTCCGCTAGACGTCAAGGGACTCGGCAGACGCAGTCCGACGTTGCTGGCGAGCACGGTATCGACGCAGACGCAGGCACCGAGATACACGAGCGCTGAGCGTGCCGCGACGATCAGGCGGTGTGTCGGGTCGCCAGACGACCACGTGATGTACAGCACGATCGTGGCAAGTAGGACCGGCCGGAGCGAGACGGAAGCTCCGTTGCGCATGAGATTGTGAACGGGTGTTCCTGACAGAGCCCCCGATTAGATCGGCATACGGTCGCGTCAAAAAGCCCACGGACTCCCCAATCGCGAGGCTGGACAGCGCCACGCACGCCAGGAAACTCGGCGCGACCCACCATGACCGACGATCCGCATAGCCCTTCGGCGCGCTGTCTGCGGACAGGTAGTACGCCAGATCGCGGGGCATGCTGGCGCCTCGATCGCCGTAATGAGCACCCTGTTGCGCCGCAACCTGACTCACGCTTGCCTCGACGCGGCTGCGTGGAGTCGGGCCAGGGCGGCCCTCAACTGTAGGTCATGGGATTCACTTCGAGAATCTCGGCTACCGGTCGGGAGTTGATCCAAGTACGCTCTGAGTTGGAGTGCCTGAGGGTTGTACTGGTATCCACTTCCGACCAGGTCGTACCCGCCACTTCGATCCATCGCCCAGCGCGCCCAATCAACCTGCAGCGCCTGGAAGACGCGGAGCATTTGGCTCTGATACATCCCTCCACCGACGGTGGTTTCCTTGTCCCCCCACTCTCCGACAAGGAGTGTGCTCCCACGCCCTCGCCACCCGCAGCGGAACCAGCAAAAGGCCGAG
>CAVWLK010000109.1:0-5194 GCA_963755675.1 uncultured Actinomycetes bacterium | reverse complement strand
GACGCGCGTGACGCACCGACCGGCAGCCCGCTGCTGCTCCGCGCGGCCGCTCGGGTTGGCGCGCCTGGTCATTATTCTGTCGCCCGCTCGCTGCATGCGATCAATCGGCGCTGATCAATCGTGATCAGTCATGCATTCAACGGACGGCAGCGATCAATTAAATTAATTAAATGGAAGGATAGCTAACTAATTGGCGGCTCAGGCCGCGCATCCCGCGCGCGTCAGCCAATAATGAGAAGAGGCGCCACTTTCGAGAGAGTTCGTGCTGTTCGCAGCCGACCCAATCGCACTAAAGTTTTCCGCGCGGAAGGTCAATTGGCCGTCCCGGGAATATAGGTGGCGATGACTACTACAGCACGTGCATGGCTCTTGGGACTTGGCTTGGCGATCCTCACCGCGGCTTGCAGCAGCTCGCCAGGAGGTAACACCGGCACCGGGGGTAGCAACGCGACCGGCACCGGCGGCAACGGCACCGGCGGGACCGGCCCCACCTGCAACTCCGGGCAGACGCTCTGCGGCTCGACCTGTGTGAACCCCGCCAGCGATTCGGGCAACTGCGGCGTCTGCGGCAACGCCTGTTCCGGCGGACAGACCTGCCAGGACAGCACGTGTAAGTGCCCGTCCGGCATGCTGAGCTGCGGTGGCGCCTGCGTCGCCTCCGACGCGAACCATTGCGGAACCTGCGGGACGGCCTGCGCGACCGGCCAGGTCTGCAGCAACGGCAGCTGCGGCACGAGCTGCTCGGGCAGCCAGATGCTGTGCGGCAGCGCCTGCGTCGACACGACCATCAGCGCCGCGAACTGCGGCACCTGCGGCCACGCCTGCGGATCGACCCAGCACTGCGCGAGCAGCGCCTGCGTCGACAATGTCACCACCGGCACTGGCGGCTTCACTGGCACCGGCGGCTCCACGGGCGGTACGAACGGCACTGGCGGCTCGACGGGCACCGGCGGAATGGCCGGAAAGAGCGGCACCGGGCGGCTCCAGCACTGGCGGCTCGACCGGCACCGGCGGCTCGACGGGCACCGGCGGCACGGCGGTCACGATGAAGGTGATCACCTCCGGGCCGGGCGCGTACTGGATGACCGCGACGGCGACGACGTCCACCGGGTCTGCGACCGTGACGGTCAACGACACCTCGCCGGCCCAGAAGTGGGACGGCTTCGGCGGCGCCTTCAACGAGATCGGGTGGAACGTCCTGACCTCCGACCATGCAGACGCAGGCCATGAACCTGCTCTTCAGCGCCACCGACGGCGCCAACTTCGCTGGGGCCGCATCCCCATGGGTGCCAGCGACTACGCCACCAGCCGCTACACCTGCGACGACACGGGAACCGACGTGACCCCGACCAGCTCGGGAACCAATCGACCTGCCGCGGACACCTCGATGTCCATGTTCTCGCTCAGCCGGGATGGCCAGAAGCTGATCCCGTACATCAAGGCGGCGCAGGCGGTGAACCCCAACCTCCGCTTCTGGTCCAGCCCCTGGACGCCTCCGGTGTGGTTGAAGACCGGATACAATTCGGACAGCGGAACCAAGAAGCCGTCGTACTTCGATGGTGGCAGCATCATCAGCGGCAATTCCTCGTACCTGACGGCGTACGCGCAGTACTGACTCGAAGTTCGTCATGGGGTACAAGGCGCAGGGGATCAACATCGAGGTCGTCTCTCCCCAGAACGAGCCTGGCTATCAACAGAACTATCCCTCTTGCATCTGGGACAGCACCACGTACGTGAGCTTTATCAAGGCGCTCGGCGCGGCGATGCAGCCCCTCGGCGTCAAGGTCATGCTGGGGACCATGTCGAACAACGGCGACACCTCCGCGGTATGGCGCGCAAAGACACTGACATCGCGACCGCCGTGCTCGAACGACAGCACCGTGGCCGGCTACCTCTCGGTCGCTGGCGCGCAGTGGGGCGTCCTCGATGCGGTGAACAGCGGGACGAAGTTCGGCAACCTGCCGATCTGGGCCGACCGAGCACAAGTGCGGCAACTACCCCTGGAATCCCTCGGGCTATCCCGCCTACAACAGCTCGAAGGCGCCCAACGATCAGGCGTATGGTGTCGAGAGCTGGGGTTACATCAGCAAGGCGATCAAAAATGGCAAGGTGCAGGCCTACAACGCCTGGAACATGGCTCGATTCGTCCGGCCTGGGGATCGACACCCCCGCGACTGGAAGCAGGACGCCCTGCTGGTCGGCGGGTTCAGGCTAGCGGTGACGCGCACCCCGGCCTACTACGTCTTCCGCCACCTCTCGCAGTACGTCCAGCCGGGCGCGACCGTCGTGGGGACCAGCGGCGGCGACGCGGTGGCCTTCAAGAACACCGACGGCAGCGTCGTGGTCGCCATGTACAACTCCGGCAGCACGTCGACGTACGTCGTTTCGATCAAGGGACAGAAGCTGTCGTTCACGATGCCCGGCACCGGCTGGGCCACTGTCGTCGTTCCGTAAGACGAACGAGTCCGCGAGCGCGGAGACGCGCTCGCGGAACCCATCGCGGAGATCCCGCGAGTGTGACTCATACAATTGATTAAGCCACGTAGAGAACAATTCAACCAGGTACCGACCGGAGGCCGACGTGGGCAAGACCAAATTTGGCAGTGTAATTGTGGCGAGCGTACTCTTTGCCTGCGGCTGCGGCGCAAGCAGCGGCGGAACAGGGACGGGCGGCTCCCCGGGGTCGGGCGGCACGACCAGCCAGGCGGCACGACCGGCACGGCGGGAATGCCACTGGCGGGACGACCGGGACGGGCGGCTCCGGGTACGGCGGGACACGGGCGGCTCCACGGGCACCGGCGGCAGCCACACCGGAGGAACCACACGGGACGGGCGGCTCCACCGGAACCGGGGGGACGGCGACGGGCGGCAGCAGCGGCACCGCGCGGCGGCAGCGGCGGCGCGGGCGGGCGGCACGGCGGGCGCGGCGGCAGCACGGGCACCGGCGGTCGAGGCGGCAGCGGCACGCGGCGGCACGACCGGGACAGGCGGCAGCGGCACCGGCGGCGTGGCGGGCTCGCCGGGTCGGGCGTGACGGTGAACCTCGGTGCAGACGCGCCAGACGATCGAGGGGTTCGGCCTCAACACCGCCTTGAGCAGTGCAACCCCCAATTGGGACACCTTCTACAGCACCACTGGCAACGGGCTTGGGCTGTCCATCGTGCGTGTCGCGATGCAATCGAATGGCAGCCTGTCGGGAGTGTCCCGCCGAGCAGCTACAACGCGAAGGTCATCGGGTCGCCCTGGACTGCGCCCGCCAACTGCAAGGACAACAACAACACGCAGAAGGGTGGGCACCTGCTAGACGAGCTGCTACGACTCGTGGTCGACGTCGATCGCCAACTTTGCCAAGAACAACAAGCTCTACGCGATGGGGGCGTCGAACGAGCCCGACTTTGCGTCGTGTGGGTCCTCCATCGGTCCACCCTGCTACAGCGACTACGACACGATGGTCTACACGGCCAACGAGATGGTGGCTTTCATCAAGGTGCTGGGACCGAAGCTCAAGACCGCCGGGGTCAAGCTCATCGCGCCCGAACCGTCGGAGTGGATCCACCTCTGGAGCAATGCCTCGGCCACGGGCTCGACGGTCGCGGGCCATCCGAACAGCTCGGACCCGCTGAAATGCGGATGCTTCTCGAACACGCCGACCACCACCGGTTGCGCGAGCACATGCGCCACGGGCGACGGATACGACTACGGCCACTTCCTGGCCAAGGATGCGACGGCGTGGGGCCTCATCGACATCATCGGGACGCACGAGTACGACTCGCAAAAGGCGGAAGCGTGGCCGTCCGACGTCGACGGCGGCAAGAGAAGCAAGACGATTTACGAGACCGAGGTGTCGGGCGTCCATTACTGGCCGAACGAAGGGCCGTCGAGCGACATCGCCAACGGCGTCGTGGTCGCCGAGTGGATTCACTCCGCCCTCGTCGTCGGCGAAGCTTCGGCCTGGCTCTACTGGTGGTACCAGGCGAGCGGCGACAACGAAGGGTTGATCATCTCGAGCCGTCGTCGTTGACCAAGCGCGCCTACACGCTCGGCAACTACGCCAAGTTCGTCCGGCCCGGCTACGTCATGGTCGACGTCACGGGCAACTCCAACGCGAGTCTCCTTCTCTCGGCCTTCAAGGGTACGGACGGCACCGTCGTCGTGGTGGCCGTCAACAAGGGCTCGTCGGCGGCCACCGTGCCGATCACCATCGCGGGCGGGACGGCACCGGCCTCGTGCACGCCGAACGTGACCTCGTCGAGCGCCAACCTCGCGGCCGGGACGCGCGGTCACCGGTGACGGGCGGGACCTTCACCGCCTCGCTCGCCGGGACGACGGTGACGACGTTCGTCTGCAAGTAGCCCGGTTCCCGCCTCCGCCTGGTGCTCCCTCACGCGCGACCTAGTTCCTCCCAGGGCGAGGTCGCGCGCCGTGTTCCTCGAATCACAGCACCAACAGTGCGACCGCCACCTCTCGGTCAAACCAAAGCTCCTCGCGTCTCGAATTCGCGCTCGCTCTCGAACGCGCGCGACCCTGCTCCTCGCGTCTCAGACTGGCGCTACCCTGCTCCTCGCGTCTCGAACCCACGCGACCCTGCTCCGAGCCCGCGCGTCCGCGGAGCGCCATCGCGCGGGCGCGACCAGTGACTCGAGCCATGGCGTTCGACTCCGCGCGAAATAGGGGCACACTGAGTCGCC
Organism: uncultured Actinomycetes bacterium; assembly: GCA_963755675.1. Taxonomy (GTDB): domain Bacteria; phylum Actinomycetota; class Thermoleophilia; order Gaiellales; family JAICJC01; genus JAICYJ01. Next base: position 506 of record CAVWLK010000109.1, on the reverse strand, counting down.
AGACGCGTCCGGGACGGCGGTCAGCACGGGCTACCGCGCGGCGAGTACGCTGCCGCCTGGACAGCCGCAACCGCCGCTTGGTAGCGCTCCGCGGACGCGCGGGCTCGGAGCTTCACCAGGTTGCCGCGTCGATTTTCAGGCCGCTCCGGAGGTTCGGAGTGGTGCCGACTGACAACTGGGCGGCCGCCCGAATCGCGACGGCCGCCTCGTTTTTTAACCGGGGAGAGGACCTGGTGGATGAGGGACGGACGCTGTTACTTGTTGGGCTGGGGCGTCATCCGGAGGTAGGGCTTGAGCTCCTTCCAGCCCTTGGGAAACTTCTGCTTCATGATCTCCGGGTCCTTCAGCGACGGGACGATGACGACATCCTGGCCGTCCTTCCAGTCGACCGGCGTGGCGACCGAGTGGTTGTCGGTCAGCTGCAACGAGTCGATCACCCGCAGGATCTCGTCGAAGTTGCGCCCCGCGCTGGCCGGGTAGGTCGGGTCAGGCGAATCTTCTTCTTA
>CAVWLK010000108.1:0-9254 GCA_963755675.1 uncultured Actinomycetes bacterium | reverse complement strand
AAGAGAGTCGTGTTTGACCTGAAGCCAAGCACCCACCACGACGAAAAGGCGCTGCATGAGGCCGGCGCGCACGTCGCCACAGCCCACGGAATCAGCGCATGACGCCACACAGGAGGTACACCATGATGGGATCACGCCGAGTCGCACGCCGCACCTCGCGACGCGTTGCGAGACGCCGGTAGCGGCCCAGAGACGCGATCAGCAGAGGTCGTGATTGCAAATCGTGGGCGGCCGGCGAGCATATCCGAGCCGCCCACGCCCAACCCTCGGACGTGGACAGCCACGTGGAGATCAGGCGACGAGAAGGAGGACGTTCTTATGGGATTCCGACGACGAACAAGGCGGCGGGCGCTCATCGCCGGCGCCGCAGTCGCCCATCACGAAACCAAGAAGCATGCGAATCAACAGGAGGCCGAAGCGGCACCACCGCCAGACGAGTACGAGGAGGAGCAGGAGACGCAGTATGCCCCACCCCCGTCGAACTCGGCCGACGAGATCGAGCACCTCTCACAGCTACACGATTCCGGTGCGCTGACCGACGACGAGTTCGCAGCCGCGAAGGCCAAGATCTTGGGGGCATGAGCCACCGCTCGAGCGGTGGCGCTACACCGCGACATAACCCGTAATGAGGACTGGAGTCTGCAATGAGTGAATCGCGCAAGGATGTGTTGTTGAAGGCGCTCGAGTCCGAGGTCGGCGTAGCGTCCGTCGACCCGGGCACCATCTTCACCGAGGACGTCATGGGGTGGTCGCCGTATGCGAGCGTGTCGGGGTTGGCGGCGGCCGCTGAGCTCGCCACGCTTCGCGAGTTGGCGTTCTCGAATGTCGCCATCTCGTTTCGGGGACTGGATGAGGTGGGCAACAAGGCCTTCGCTGAGTGGGTGATCGACGCCGACCACACAGGGCCGCTCGTCCTCTCCGAGGAGGCGGTGCTCGATGCGACGGGACGGCATGTCCAGCTGGCCGGTGCCACGGTGGCCGATTTCCGCGACGGGAAGATCCGGTCGTTCCGGACGTACTTCGACGACGCCTCGCTGATCGAGCAGCTCGTCGGCGCCTGACAGGGTTGGTCGTGCTGCACGCCGAGGAGAATCCCGATCCGCGCGACCTCGAGCTGCTCGAAACGAAGATCCGTCGTGAAGCCTCCGCCGCCACGGGACTCGGCGAAGAGAGCGAGCTAGCGATTTTCGTGCGCGAGGGCGGCGAGGTCGTGGCGGGTGTCAGCGGATGGACGTGGGGCGACTGCTGCGAGCTTCAGAGCCTGTGGGTGACGCCTGATCTGCGCGGCCGCTGGCTGGGCACACGGCTGATGGCGGCGGCGGAGATGGAGGCGGCGGCGCGTGGATGCACGCAAACTGTCCTTTTCACCTACGCCTTTCAGGCTCGAGCCCTGTATGAGCGGCTGGGCTACAACCTGGTGGGTCGCGTCGAGGACTTCCCGTCCGGTACGGACGTGCTCTGGTACCACAAGCGGCTGGGCCGGCCACAGTCGCCACCAGACCGGCAGGCGCCCCAGATCGTCCATCGACGAAGCAGATGAAGCGACGACGATGAAGCCGGATCGTGCATGGCGCGAGAGAGCCGTCGGGCCAAGCATTCGTCATCGATTAGGAGCAGCCGCGCCGACGGTATCGGTGCTTGGATGGCTTCCCGGTTATCAGCGCCGCTGGCTCGGTCTGGACTTTGCGGCGGCAGTTGCCGTATGGGCGGTGCTCGTACCGGAGGGCATGGCCTACGGGACACTTGCCGGGCTCCCGCCCCAGACGGGACTCTATGCGGCGCTGGCTCCTCTGCTCATGTACGCGCTCCTCGGTACCTGCCGCCAGATCACGGTGGGGCCGAGCTCGGCGGTGGCGGTGATGTCCGCCGCGGCAGTGGGCCCGTTCGCCGCCCGCAACCCGGCCCAGTTTGCGGCCTACAGCGCAGTACTGGCCATGATGGTCGGCATCATCCGCGCTCTGGCCGGGTTCGCCCGACTGGGGTTCATCTCGCGGACTTCTTCGCGAGGCCGATCTTGACCGGGTTCGTGGCGGGCCTCGCCCTCGTGATCGGGATCGGTCAGGTGCCGAAGCTATTCGGCATCGAGCCCACCTTCGGCAACTTCTTCGAGAAGCTGTGGGGAATCCTGGGTGAACTGGGCGCTACCAATGGACGGACGCTGGCGGTTGGAGTGGGGGCGATCGTCGTGATCACGATTCTCCATCGAGTGGCGCCGCGGGCACCGGCGGCGCTGATCGCGGTGGTGCTGGGGATCGCCGCGGTCGCGGCGTTCAACCTGGAAGCCAAGGGCGTCGAGGTCGTTGGTACGATTGCCGCCGGGCTTCCCAGCCTTGGCTTGCCCGATGTCTCACCGTCGAGGGCGCTCGATCTGGTACCGGACGCCGCGGCGCTGGCGCTCGTGGCGTACTCCGAGTCGATCGCGGGCGCGCGCACGTTTGCGGTGCGTGACCGGTACCCGGTCGACGCCAATGCGGAGTTGCTCGCGCTCGGCGCATCCAACCTGGGTCGGGGGTCACCCAAGGGTTCCCCGTCGACGCGAGCCTGTCGCGCTCGGCGGTGGCGGACGCCGCCGGCGCCCGTACGCCCCTGTTCAACCTGTTCGAGCTCGTGCTGGTGGTCGTGACCCTGATCGCGCTGACGCCGCTGTTTCATGACCTGCCGGAAGCGGTGCTCGGCGCGATCGTGATTACCGCTGTCGCCCATTTCTTCAATTTCCGCGAGTTGCGCCGACTGTGGAAGCTCAACCGCGAAGACTTCGCGTTAGCGGTCGCATGCCTGTTCGGCGTGCTGGTGTTCGGCACGCTGGAGGATCTCTTGCTCGCGGTGATCCTGTCCCTGCTCGCGTTCGTCCAGCGTGGCTACCGACCGCCGACGGCGGTGCTCGGCCGTGCCCCCGGCGGAACCGAGACCGACGAGACATATCGGTTCCGGGATATCAGTCGACATCCCGAGTACGAGCAGTTCCCCGGGCTGGTGATCCTGCGCTTCGACGGCGAGTTGTTCTTCGCAAACGCCGCGCACTTCGCTGGGGTCGTCCGATCGTTTGCGAGCGACGAGGATTCCCATGTCGAGCAGGTGCTCGTGGACGCCGGGGCGATCTCCTATATGGACACGACGGCCTCGGACATCCTCACCGAGCTGATCGAAGAGTTGACGGACTTGGGCGTTAGCCTCGGCTTCGCACGTGTCAAGGCGCCGCTCCATCCACGTCTGACAGCCAGCGGTCTTGAGCGTGCCCTGGGAGAGGGCCGGCTCTACGGCAGCGTCCGCGCGGGAGTCGACGACTATCGCGAGTGGCACCCGGGCCTTCAGCCCGCGACCCAAACACCCAACTCACTGACCGGTGCGAACGCCGATCAGACACCCGCCGTACCCGATGTACGCGGAGATCGAGGTGCATCGGACCATGATCTGCGATCGCGTTCGCACCGAGGCGTTTCGCGGCGCGATCGACGCGGCTGTGCGCCCGGGAGACGTCGTCTTCGATGTCGGCGCAGGAAGTGGCATTTTGAGCATGTTCGCGGCGCGGGCGGGCGCTGCCCGCGTCTACGCCGTCGAACGGACGGCGGTCGCCGGAATGGCGCAGCAGCTGGCCGCAGCCAATGGACTCGCGGACACCATTCAGGTGATCCACGGCGACGTCATCGACATCGAGCTTCCGGAGCAGGTGGACGTGATCGTGTCGGAATGGCTTGGCGGATTCGGGATCGACGAAGGCATGCTGGTGCCAGTGGTCGCAGCCCGAGACCGCTGGCTCAAGCCGGGCGGAACGATGATCCCCCGCATGGTCACGGCGTGGACCGCGCTTGTGCACGACCGCTATCTCGCCGAGACGGTCGATTTCCTCCGCGCCAAGCCATACGGTCTCACGCTCGACGGACTGGCCGAGATAACGGTCAACGAGATCTCCTATTCCGGCTCCTATCGCCACCTCGCGGCGGACGACAAGCGCTCAGAGCCCGGTCGCCTGTGGACAACGGATGCGAATCGGATCTCGCTTCAGGAGGCGCGAGCACCACACGAAACCGAGACTCGGTTGGACGTACGCGACCATGCAATGGCCAACGCGCTTGCGCTCTGGTTCAGCGCCGAGCTCACACCCGGAGTCTCACTCTCGATCGGACCAGGCGATCCACCGACACATTGGGGCATGACAACTGCCCCGTTGCGCGCCCCTGTGGATCTCACGCCCGACATGGTCGTCCGCGTCAGAGTCAGAACGGCGCCGGCGAGGCCGGCGGGAACATGGACTCGCTGGGCCATCTCCATGCCGGGCGCCGAATGGGAGGTGCACGACGAACAATCGGTTTGGGAGAGATCGATGACTGAGCGTCTCCGAAAGACCGGGCCCCGCTCGAGCGGGTGACCGCCGTCCGAGCCTCCGGAGCTTGATCGCCGTAAAGGACATCGACCGTCGTCCCTGAGCGGCGGACCGTCCGTCGACGCGTTCGCGTCGCGGCCAGTTCGGCACAGATCCTGGCGGTCGTGGCCGACACCGGACGCCAGGGAACCAACTATCGACCGTTTACGTTCACCCCATCTGGGCGACGAGGCGGCGTCGAACCCCGTGCGTCTGAGCTATGTCCGTTGACTCTTTGGAGGCGCCCAGACGGACGCGGTGACTGGTTATGGCTAGAGGCGCGACTGCTCAGATCCTCCGCTCGGCCTGTGCGCGGGGTCGTCACGCAAACATGGGCGCGACGGCATGGAACCGTCCTTTCCAAATCGATGTACGAGTTGGCGGACCGGGTTCGACGTGTCGGATTCACCCGATGCGGATGATGCCCCAGCTCGGGCTCCCCGCGAGCATTGCGTCAAAACCGAACGCGCCGGCCGATCGAACTACCAGAATCCGACCACTCCCTGAATTTCGATCGAGATAGGTTCGATCCCCGAGGGGAAGCTGCGCACTTCCTTGCGCCAAACACAGCCGGCAGGCCCGTCTCGGGTCGGCGATAACCGCAATCATCAAGTTAAACTCTTGGACATCAAGGAGGATGACGGACATGCAGTCACGAGTTACAGGTTGGTGGGTGTTCGCAGCGATACTGCTCGGGATCTCGGGGTCTTGAACGTGATCTGGGTATCGCTGCGATCGGAAACTCTGATTTCTACACGGCCAACGCCCACTTCATTTTTAGCGACCTCAAGACTTGGGGTTGGATCACGCTGATTGTCGGCGTGATTGAGTTGTTCGCCTCCGCCTCGCTCTTTCAGGGCGGCGGCTACGGCCGAGTCATCGGACTGATCGCGGCCGGGCTGGCCGCCATCGACGCGTTGCTCTCCATCCCGGGGTCGCCTTTCTGGTCGATCTGTGTATTCGCGCTGTCGATCATCATTCTCTACGAGCTCGCAGACGCTCCCGGAGACGAACCCCAGCCCGAACGACCCGCATGAGCGAAGATGCTTACAGGCTCGTACGGGCGATCATCCCTCTAGCATCGAGGACTACAAGTACGCGAAACCACCTAGTGTGTGACTCGCATCACCGATTTCGACCGCGCCGTCAGGGAGTTCTCCGAGGCATAACTCAGACCCGGAACTCGGACTACGTCGTGGCGTCTTCGCGGATCACAGGATCTGAGTTACCAAGACGCTCACACCATCGACCGCGAACAGTGCAGCCAGGAGAAGCAGCGCGTACGACGTGACCCCCGGCTGATGACGAGCCGTCTCTTCCTGGGCGTGTTTCATCAGTTGGACGGCCCGCTCTCCCATGACCACGAACAACGTCACCGGGGCCCAGACGAGTGCAGTCCCAACCGCGACGTACGCGATGATGAGCGCCGCTTGCCCCGATTCGCCAACCCCGGCGGTCGTGATCACCGTGGCCGAGAGCGCAGCGAGCACAAGCCGCTTGGGAGACACCGTCCCGAGCAGCAAACCTGCAGCAAGAGCCGTGGCGAAGTGCAGACGGCCGAGCCGTTCGAGCAGCCCGCGAGTGCGATTGCTGGAGTCCCGGTCCATGGTCGGTTCGCTCTGCCGTAGACGTCGTGCCAGCCATAGCAACGCGAGGGCAACTGCGAACTCGAGGACGACCTCGACACCGGCGTGACGCCGGGTGCCTGAACCGGCGACGGCAACACCCAGCACAACGAACGCTGAGCAAACCAGCAACTGGGAAACCACGAATCCGACGGCAAACGCGAGTGCCCTTGGTCGCCCCGCCTGCATCACGGAAATCGTCGCGGCAAACGCCAACGGGCTGAGACCTGCGACCACCGCGTACAAGAGAACCTGAAGGGTGGCCTGAAGCATCGCCGGGATGCTAGGCGACCACGGCCAACCGGTCATGATGGCTCTTGTGACCGAAATCAGCGTGGAGATAGCGGGCCCAGCCTTGGACGTAGGCACGGTGGCGATATTGATGCGCACCGAGTTCCTCAGCGAGAGCTGACTGGTCTGACGAGCCGTGTCTGTCCCTTAGGATGGTGGCCCTGGGAGTTCGAGGATAGCGACCAGCCCAGCAATCAGCAGCACACCGGCGACCGAGACAAGTCCGATTCGGATCCCCCGTCGACCGAAATGGGTGCTAATGCCGACCATGAACAAGACGCTGGCAAGGATCACGGTGGTGCGCACATAGTCGTCTTGATTCCCCGCGGCCTCTTCGCCGGCGGCAAAGTATGCGGTTGCCTGAGAGTCGAGCTGATCCGATTGCGCCGCGCCTGGGGCGTGATACTGCGGCATGGCCTGAGGCCCCGCCGGTGCCCGCGGATTTGTGAACGGATCAGTTGCGATCCAGGCGGCGAATGCCGGCCGCAACTCAGGCAGAAATCGCTTCAGCGTGATCTGTTGTGCGGAGCGGTTGCCGCTGTAGTACGCGCTCAGCCACGCGTTGAACGTGATCGCGTCGCCCACGCGGTACGTGAGCGACTCCTGGTAGGCGCGGTTGGCCTTGGCGCGTGTCGACGAGGCGTTAGCCAGGTCAAGGGAGGATGCGGCGCCCCACTTCGCGGCCGAGTACCCTGACCAGCCCGCTACCAGTGCCACAACGGACAATAGCCCCGCCTCGATGATCATGATCACCCGGTCGTGCCGCTCGCGCGCAAGCTCTGCGTGCTCGCTGATCTCCTTACCAACCTCGGCGCTGGAAAGACCCTCTGGCATAATCAGCGACACCTTGTACACGACGGACGTTCCCGCTTCATCCTCAAGGATGAACGCCGCTTGGCCGGCTGCGCGGTCCGACTGATCGCCGGGGCGCGCAGGCGGCTGGCAAGCGGATTGGGAAGCATCCAACGCCGCGACAAATTTACCGCCCCGGCAGGCGGGAGCTGCCTTTCGTGCGCCGGGCGCCGTGACGCCAATATTGACCCGGATTTTCTGACCGAGCCAGGCTTATGCCTGCTTCAGCCGCAAGTAACCTGGTTACTGCGTCATGACACGCCAGGAGGCCACGGGGCTTCCTTGCCGCCGTCGAGTTCGACCAACCGCCATCCGTCACACTCGCCATCGATAGCCCTCGGAAGTCCGCGCCGAGCGCGGACGCGATGAACTCGGCAATGTGCTCGCGCGATTCGAACGGGCCGATCACCACCTGGAGGCCCGGCAAGCCGCGATGCTGACTCACCAGCAACAGTGGCCGCTCGCTGGTCGCGACCGGATCGTCGCGTTTAGGGAGCACCGCAACCCCCTTGCCATTCGCGGGCGCGATATGGCTTGCCATATAACGGGCCTGATCCTCCGTCTCCCATGGGCCACCACAACTGGTGATGCCATCATTGAAGATCCGGCGGACAAACCAGGCGCTCATCGCCATGCAATTCTAGTCCCTGCCCTTGCAAACACAACTGAGCTAGGACGACCCGTAGATCGCCCACATCAAACCACAAAGCCCTTCTCCGCGATTTCACCACGGGCGTCACCTAGGCTGAGTTCTGCGGGTCGCCCCATCTGGAAGAACCCCATCTTCCGAAGCGGCCCACACCTCCTGCTCGGGAGTGAGCGAGTCCCAGTACGCCTTCGCCTCCCGCTCCCTGAGCACGGCTCGCATACACCGCCTTGAGAAGTCGGTACGCCTGAATGATGTCACGGTTACTTCACAGTGCGATCCCCGGCAGGCATCAACCCAGGTATCTGCCCGCAAAGTTGGCGAGCAGGATCTCACCGACGTCGGCGAGTTCGAGCAGGTACGCGCACGCAGTTAACTGCTGCTCCTCGCTGCGCCAACGCGGCCGGCTCGACCAAACGAACCCTGTCCGGCCGTGGTCAGCCTCGCCGTCCTGCGACCACTGAAGCCCAGACCCGCGATGGAACCAAAGTGAGTCGCCTCGGACAGTTCGGCGTAGACGCCTTTCATGCCGGCGGCCTGCTTCAGGCGTAGGCGACCAGCGCCTGGATAGTCTTGCGGCCGGGTGCGTTCTTCGGCCGGTCGCGTTCTCGCCGGACGAGGCGGTCAATATAGGCGGGGTGGTCGATCACGTAGATGAGGTGGAGAACCGTCTCGGCGAACGCTCGGAGGAGCGGGTAGACGGCGTGCGGGTTCTCGTGGCGGATCTCTCGCGCAGTCGCGTCGTGGAGTCCCTGGCAGCGGGTCAGCCCTGCTGACCAGAAGATCCCTTCGCGGGTCGAAAGGATCGCGGCGTCGCCGCGCTCGAGGACGGCCCGGCCAGCTCTCAGGTAGGAGTGGCGCGCCGCATCGATCTTGGCCAGTGCGTCGTTGACCGACTCGAACTGGTCGAGGTCGCACCATCTCCGCCTGCGGATCGGCCGGCTCTCGGTTCTGGGAGCGTGCCACGACTCGATGGTAGCCGACGCCTGACGGCGCCGAGGCGTGAGGGCGGCCCACGGCTCGCATCCGTGACCGGCTCCCGCACCTGATTGCCTGCTACCTCGTCACGATGCTCGATCGGGGAACAATCCGGACGACCCTGCCACGACGTCGCCTGGCCCGGGCAGGTGCTGGCGCGACTCCCTGCTGAATCCCGATGAACATCTTGGCCGCTTCCTGCTTCTGAGCGGCGCGATTAGGGAATGTCTAGGCCAGCTGCTCTGACCCTCCCGTTCGTCGCCATTGGGAGCAGCACTCCACGACGCTCGTCGTGTTGACTTGGCGACACGGAAGCGTGCGCCCGAACGGTGACCAGCACTGTTAGGGGCTGGCGATCATGCCGCGCCCGAGCCCGCCGGCTCTAAAGTGCGCCAGCAGGTCGCGTAGATCGGGGCGGATTCCCTGTCCGGCGGCATATTGGCTGGCATCCGGGCAGAAAGACCGGTGTCTAAGCGCCATGAAGCCGAGCCGCCTCGTTGAG
>CAVWLK010000107.1:0-12109 GCA_963755675.1 uncultured Actinomycetes bacterium | reverse complement strand
ATCGCCGGTTATCGGCTCAACCACGCCGATTCTTACGCTATCGACCGTACCCAAGCCAGCGGCGATGAGCCGCCGTGGTAGGCAAAAGGTAGGACCGGTGCCTTCGGAAATGGCATTTGTCGGCAACTGAAGGAGCCATCGCGATAGAGCAGTTCATGACACGTCTCACCCATCGGCACTCTCACCGCCTTCGGCCTCGCCATCCTCGAGCCTGTCTACCAGTACGAGATCGTCCGCGGCCTGCTCTGATCGCCACTCCGGTCCAGGGGAAGTGGACAGGATCGACCTTTCCGCTGCCCTACATTCGGGTTGGGTAGGCTGCGCGACGTGTCCTGGCATCTGCTCTCAGCGTCACAATGAGCCATCGTGCCGCCTAGCGTCTTTGCCAATGTAAACCCGAGGCTGCTTTCCTGGGCACGGGAAGATGCCGGCCACAGCCTCGAGACTGCTGCCGACAAGACCGGCTATTCGGTCGAGCGTTTGCTGGCCTGGGAGGCGGGGGACGCAAAGCCGACGATCCCGCAGCTGCGCGAACTGGCAAACCGGTACCGGCGTCCGCTCTCGATCTTCTTCATGCCGAGCACGCCACCCCGGGGTTTCGAGCCGTTGCACGACTTCCGACGAATGCCGGACGCTGACGATATCCGGTGGTCGCCTGAGCTGCGAGCGCTGGTCCGCCGTGCTCGCTCGCAACAGCGGGTGTACGTCGAGCTGTTGCGAGATCTCGGCGACGAGATACCGACTCTTTCGACAGTGCCTCGCGGGGATGACCCCGAGGTCGTGGCGGCCTTCGGTCGGGAGGTCCTCGGCGTCACGCCGGACGAGCAGCGGGGGTGGCTTGACGAGTCAGATGCGCTCCGAGGTTGGACGCGCGCGGTTGAGACACAAGGTGTCCTGACGATCTACACCGCGACCACGCGGGGGCATGGAGTTCCACTCGACGAGATGCTCGGCTTCAGCGACCCCGATCCCGTGCCCATCATCGTCCTGAACGGGTCCGACAGCGCCCGCCGGCGAACGTTCACGCTTCTCCACGAGTTCGCCCATCTGCTCCTCCGAGAAGCCGGCGTCTGCGACCTGCATGACCGCTACACGACGCAAGACTTCGATCCGACCGAGGTCTTCTGCAACGCAGTGGCGGCCGCTGTGCTGATGCCGCGAGAGCAGTTTCTCCAAGACGCCGAGGTGCAGCGTGGCCAATCCACCGTTGAGTGGAGCGACCAAGTTCTCGGCACCATCGCTCGACGTTTCACGACCAGCCGTGAGGCTGCGCTGCGTCGCCTCCTGACCCTCGGCCTGACCACCGAGCAGTTCTACAGAGCATGGCGCAAGAGCTACTACGAGGCCTGGGAGGAGGAGCAGCGCGCTCGAAGCCGTGAGCAGAGCAGCGGCGGTCCGCCCTACCCGCTGATGAAGGTCCGGGAGCTTGGCGTCCCATACATGAGCACGGTGTTCGACGCTTACAACCGCCGCATCATCAACAGCTCGGATCTGGCTCGCTACCTGAACATCAACCTCAAGAGTCTCCCCGGAGTGGAGCGGGAGTTCGTCAAGGCCATATCGAGGGCCGGTTGACGGCGCACTCGTTCGACACAAGCTCCTTCATCGAATGCTGGCGGACTAGCCCCCAGGACATCTTCGTAACGCTCTGGGAGCGGCTCGATCAGGAGATCAACGCCGGGGGCATCGTTTGCCCTGAAGAAGTCCTCGTGGAGCTCGCCCGCCAGGACGACGGGCTGCATAGATGGGCGAAGGATCGACGAGAGCGGCTCTTCGTCCCCCTCGAGGCCGACATTCAGGGACAGGTCACGACGATTGGCGGAGCCTTCCCCTACTACACCGCTGGCGACACCGACGAGAACGCGGCCGATCCGTGGGTCATCGGCCTCGCAATGGCTCGCAACCTGACCGTTGTCACTGAGGAAAGGCGACCGGGCAGCCCCGACCACCCGAAAATCCCGCGAGTGTGCGACCATTTCGGCGTGCGGTACATGAATGCGTTCGAGTACATGCGGACGAAGGGCTGAAAGTTCTGAGTCGCGAGCGCCGGGTACCGAACTGACCGTCCAAGCGATCGACTTGCTTACGAGCATGAACGATTCGGTGCGTAACCACCGAATCGACCCACACCGTTCGCCCACACCTGCCCGCACGGACGGGGCCGCTCGCAGACTGCGGAAGCGCTAGCTTGAACATCTCTCGTTCGGTGCGCGATCCCACTGCGTTTTGGTGCGCCCCGGCGGGATCTCATGATCGCCATCGACTCAAGAGTCGTAGGACTGCGCAGGGAACTCCGCACCTTAAGCTCGGCGCTTGCGCCCGTCCAGGGCGCTGAGCGTTCCGAGCAGGACGAGGTATCGTGAAACCTTGCCGCATACCAGACAGCACCATCCGACGATCGTGGAGTTGCTGGAGCAGCATGGCCTCGAAGGGGATCGGTTGATCGCGGCGCTGATCGAGCTGACGAGCACGAGCCGCGGGGGCGCGATCGACCAGATCCGCTCCGCGCACGGAGAGTTCAGGGGAGACATGCGGATCATCCCTGGGGCACCCCGCCGAACAACCTAGATCGAAGGGCGTCGGGGCCGGGATGGCCCAGTGGTTCTTTGGTGCGCGCTGCTGCCGAAGATAGGTGCGGCGGCCGGGGGGCCGTTGTGTGGCAGGGTCATGGTCCCGGACGGGTGGGGCCACGGGTACATGATCTGGAAGGCCCCTGCATGCGGTGTAACAGTGTGGTACGCCCTGGGCGATCGTGCAGTACTGTCGTCCGACGGCGACGCCAAGATGGCTAGCACGATGAGACTGAGGCGGCGACGTCGAGATTGGTTGGGAGAGCGGGAAGTGCTCTACCTACGCGTTCCAGCGGCCACACGCGCGGAGGCGACAGCGCTTGCCCGCAAGCGCGGTGTTCCTCTCAATGTCCTCGTCCAGGGTCTGATCGAAGCGGCGAACGGACGGAGCGGCACTACGAGGTGACCGCATGACAGCGGCCGCCTGGCAGGGCGGCCGCAAGACCAACGAGGTGTGCTGATGGGAAGACTAGATGAGCGATCGGTTGTCGGCGGCGCGACAGCGTCGCGAGTGTCACGGCGCGCCGCCCGGCGTTCGAGGCGTCGTCGGGGGCGTTCCAGCACGGGGTACATCATGCGTGTCGCCTCGCCTTATGCTGAGTGCCGAGTGCTGCTGCCCAAGCCAGCCAGCGAGATGACAGTTGCAGAGCGGCGCAGCGTCATGCGGACGGCTCATCGGCGGTTGTGGCGACCGACCGCGGCTGGCACGCTTGTGCCTAGGTTCGGCAGAGGGTCGGCCTCAACTCTGGCCCCCCACAACGCGTCGCGTCGCGGAGGACGGCGAAGGCGCAGGAGTTCAACTCCACGGCGGGCACGACGGGGTGGGCGGGACCCAGCCGATCCTGGAACTAGCGAAGGGCCCTCCCCTGACGTAGCAGGCTTGCGGAGGTTTGGCGCGCAGCGGGGCGCTGGAGGCACCGCGACCAAGCCGGTCTTGGTGGATGAGCGCGCCGAGCGAGCTGTGATCCGTGCGATGGATGTGAGTGCGCGGGCGCGGATCTCTTGGCGCCCAGCCGGACAGTGGAGCGATGATGGCGAAGCCGTGGTGTCATCATGAGGCACCGTGGCCCCAGCGGCGGCTCGCAACGATTCTCCCAACCCAGCCGCCGTCACCAACCACCAAAGGAGCGGCCGACCGGAGTGGCCGCTCCAGTTCCCAGCGGAGTCCGCGCCTCTGGGACGACCGTTGACGTCATCGTCACCGTGTCCCAGGGCGGTCGGTCCGTGATCACGGTCTGGCATCGGATCTTCCAAAGCTTCCTGCTCAGTGACGAAGCCGACTTCAGCTACTTGATCCACTGGGGCGTCGGCGATCCGAGAACGCAGGTCGTGATCGACGATGTGGTTCGCGAGGTGAGGAGTTGTGCGCCTCGCGAGCTGATCGTGGCGGCCATCGAGAGGGCCCAGGTTCTCGCATTCAGTGAGGGAGGTGCCTGATGGGACAGGGACTCTCCGAACGATTGGCTGGACCTCTCCTTAGCAGGGTGATCGGTGCCTTCGCCAAGTACGTCAAGTTGCCGGACTACTCCGTGATTGAGTTCGTTTGTGGCGTCGGGGTCACCGCTGAGATGGATGGCGATCCGATGTGGGGGCTGCTGGTCGCTCCCCCTTCGACGGCGAAAACGGAAGCCGTACGTGTCCTCGGTGACGTCGCCGATGAGGCGCTGGATGAGGTGACTCCCGCGGGACTTCTATCGTGGAGTCGCGGCAAGTCGCCGAAACAGGTCGGCGTCCTCGCAGACCATCCTGGACGCTGTTTCGCCACGATCGGCGACCTGTCCACCATCCTCGCAGCGAGCGACCGCGGCCGGAGGGATGAGTTGTTCGCTCTACTGCGTCGGGCCCACGATGGTGCTGTCACGCGAGCGCACAACCAGGGCATGCTTGAGTGGCGTGGTCGTCTCACCCTGCTCGCGGCAGCCACGCCGACCGTTGACCGCTACAGCTCGCATGCCGATGCGCTGGGACCGCGTTGGGTGTACTTCCGTCTGCCAGACCTCAGCGACCGCGAGCGGCTCGACGCCAGTCGCGCAGCTCGCGCCAACAGCCGGGGCATCGAAGCGCATCGTCACCTCGCTCGGGCGGAAGCGAGCCGAGCCGTTGCTGAGGCCGTCAAGCGACTAGACGTCGCGCGGCTTTCACCGGAGCTTGAAGGAAAGATCGACGACGCCACTCAGGTCGCCTGCCTCGGCCGGGCGGCAATCGAGCGAAGCGGATACGGGCGGCAGGAGATCATCTCGCAGCCTATCGTCGAAGGACCCGGCCGCCTTGCCATCCAGCTCGCGCACCTAGCTCGGGCGCTCGATGCACTTCAACTGGCCGAGCCGGAAGTTGCCCGCATCGTCCAGAAGGTCGCTCTTGATTCCATGCCAAGCGCACGCCAGGCGGTGCTCAAGGTCCTTGCCGCTGGGGAGTTGATCGCAACGGCAGAACTCGCGCGGCGGGCCGGACTGAACAGAGGCGTCGCTCGCCGAGCGCTTGAGGAGTTGAAAGAAGTAGGACTGACCACATACGACGGGGCGGACCGAGACGACGGCGAGGAGGATCAGCAAGCCAGGAAGCCCTGGATGCTCGACGGCCCCAGCGCGAAACGGGTCGTGGCGCTCGTCCAATCTCAAAGGTGTCCTGAAATGGGGGGGGAACCACCCAACTCCCCCAACACAGAGTCACGCGGCGATACCCCACAGTTCAGGACACGCTTCCTCAGGGAGACGAGTCGTGACCGCTCCGCAGATCTCCCTCCTCCTGCCCGCCGAAGCGCTGGAAGCCATAGCGGAGCGCGCCGCGGCGCTTGTCCTGGCAGAACTCCGACCGTCGGATGCAACCAGGTCGCCGTGGTTGGCGGGTGCGCAGGCCGCGGCCGACTACCTCTCGATCCCTCGGACAAGGGTCTACAAACGGCTCGCCGAGATCCCGCACTACCGGCACGGCGCTCGCTTGATGTTCCGCCGAGACGACCTGGACGCGTGGTTGGAGCGTCAGCGGGAGGTCGAGTGACCCCTCACCGGTTTACCTTTCTCCTACCACGCAGTCAGAATCCCGCTCTGGGAGCGGGATTGTGGGGTGTCGCTTGCCTCCCTAGCAGTGGGTCACTGGGCTACAATGGAGAAGGTGGCCGGGCGACGCGCCAACGCCCCCGGCCGTGGCACAGCAACATTGGAGGTTGCCATGCATAGCGACGCTACCACCAAGCGCCGCGACCGCCGGGTGAGCGTGAGGGGTCACCGCGGCGTCTACTACCGCGAGAAGGCCGGAGGTGGCCGCACCTACAGCATCGGCTACACCGACGCCGACGGCAGGTGGCGCTGGCAGACCGTCCAGGGCGGGCTGCGAGACGCCGACGCGGCGATCAGCGAGATCCGCTCCCGGCTGCACCGCGGCGAGCACGTCGCGCCGACCAAGCGCAGCTTCCGCGAAGTCGCCGAGGAGTGGTTCGAGTGGAAGTCCCCTGCCCTTCGGCCGCGCACCCGTGAGATCTACCGCTGGGGACTCGACCAGCACCTCTACCCCGCGCTCGGGAACCGGCGCATCCAGCGCATCACCGAAACCGACATCGCTTCGCTCGTGGCGCACCTTCGCGCTGCGGGACTCGCCGAGTGGACGATCAGCGCGATCATGACGCCACTCTCGGGAACGCTGCGCTACGCCGTCAGGCGGCGCATGATCCCCACGAACCCGATGGCCCTCCTGGAGCGAAGCGAACGGCCGCGGCAGGGGCGGAAGCGGCTGCGCACGCTGTCTGCCGGCGAGATCGAGCGGCTGCTCGCCGCAGCAGGTGCTCGGTGGCGGGTGCTCCTGCAGACGGCGATCTTCACCGGCCTTCGATCCGGCGAGCTGCTCGGCCTGCGCTGGGCCGACGTGGACCTCGACGCGGCCGTGATCCGCGTCCGCTGGCAGCTAGGCCGAGACGGCGAGCGAGTCGCCCTGAAAACCGCGGCCGCCAGGCGCGATGTCCACCTCGCACCCTCACTCGTGAAGACGCTCGCTGCACACCGGCTGTTCAGCCCGTGGTCTGCGGCCGACGACCCCGTGTTCGCCTCGACGACCGGCGGCGTGCTCGATCGCCGCAACATGACCCGCCGCGGAGTGGAAGCCGCCGCGAAACGAGCACGCCTGACTGGCGTGTCGATGCATGTCTTGCGCCACACCTACGCCAGCCTCCTCATCGCAGTCGGTGCGAACGTGAAGTTCGTCCAGCAACAGCTCGGCCACACCAGCGCGGCGATGACGCTGGACGTCTACGCGACGTTGTGGGATCACGCCGAGCAAGTGGAAAAGGCCATGAGCGGGCTGGAAGCGCGGTTCGATCAAGGCCGCGAAGCAAGGAACCCAACCCTGGCGACCAGCTGAAAGGAGGCGTACGTGTCTGACTTGCCCGACCCCATCCTCGACCCTCGAACCGCCGAAGTCGGATTTTGTTGGAGACTGCATCGTGCCCGGAGGTAACTGCGTCGGGAGGGTCTATTACTGGTACGACCGGAAGAGACCGTGCCCGCCATGGACAACTCAGATCTGCGTGAGCTTTATCCGGGTATTCCGAGCGATGAATGGAGACAACTGCGTCGTGCTGCGTTCGCGAGGGGTGAGGAGCGTTTCAACGGCTGGATGCTCGATGCCTTCGGGTGAGCCTCCCGCTGTCCGATCAAGGGACAGGGTGGCCGTTGTGCAGAAGCGGCGATGCCGTAGACTCGCTGCGGCGGGCCGGCGGCGAATGGTGCTGGCCCCGAGACTGGCGTATCTCGAAGTTACGTCCGGCCGCGGTCATCACCCAGGCCGGGTCGGCAGTCGGTGCCCCACTCGCGCTCGGCTTCGTCACCGCGCCGAGCAGCGGCGTTGGCAGCCTGCCGGCGTGCGCTACGGCTGGGCCGTGCGGAGGGGATGTCACACCGGCGAATCCGAGTTAGCGCGGCCGTTCCGCGGCACCCTTCGCGTCCCCTTCGGACGCCGGCGCAGCGATCGTCCGTTGAAGTTGCCCGACACCGTGATGAGCTCGCTCAGCGCGTGCTGGAAATCGGCAAGGTTTGGTGCCTGCAGGAGGGCCCGATCGAACGCTCGTAGCTCCGTGGTGAGTCGTGAGACACGCTGTGTCAGGCTCTCGATGGAGCGGCGTTCGGCCACGTCGCCGGCGCGATGGCGTGCTTCGCTGAGCGTCGTGTCGCGTTCGGCGACGTAGCTTCGCAGTACCTCGTCCGGCGTGATCTCGGTATCAGCGGCTTCGTGACGATCAGCTCCAGTTCGCGGGTCATGCCTTTGCGATGTCGGGCCTTTTCGAGCAGCCGGTCGCGAACCTTCTCAGTGCCGCCAAGCTCCTCGACCAGTTTCGGACGTCGCCGTTCGAGCGTCCTTGAGACCTCGTTCGTGCGCACGGCGGCGTAGTAGTCGATGTCGCCCTTGGCAATCTGAGCGATCACACGATCGCCCATCCCAAGAACACCCATCCGTTGAGAGAGTGTGGCCGGAGACATGCCGAGCTCTCGTGCTACTTCATCGCGGGACTGATGGCCGTTTCTCTCGACCAGCTCCTGAATGGCCGTGAGCTCCTCTGCCATCTCCCAACCGCGACGCTGCGTGTGCGCGTAGAGGAACATGACCACGACTTCGTCGTGCTCGCTGATGCGGTTGGACGACGAGATGACAGGGAGCTCCTTGATGCCTTCGAGTTCGCGCTTGTCCAGCGCCGCTCTCCTTCGATCAGGAGGTACATGTCGTTGTCGTCAGTCAGGGACACGATCAGAGGTTGGCAATACGCCGATCGTCGTCGCGATCGGCGAAGGCTGGTTAGTTGCTCGGGGGTGAACGAGCCGGCCGAGCGGGGATTCCGTTCGTTCTTGATGATCTTCTCGACGGGGACCCCCAACAGTTCTCGTTCACGGGCGATGGGCGCTTGGGTCATCTGTTCCTCCTTGACATCGAGGTTGGAGTCGCTACGCTAGTCGCGGATATGACAGACGTAAATGCACAGCTTCGTATTTCACCGTGGCCTGCGGGCGGGTCCGCTTCCAGAGAGGTACTACACAGTTCCCTGCGTGGTGAGACCGGCAAGGCAAACCATCGGGCTTGGACGCGTGCTGAAGTGGAGGCCATCTCCGAACACCTATCGCCGCGTCCAACCAGGGGAGATCTACCTCAAGCTGATCCACACCGACCTTGACGACGATGCTTCGGTCGAGGACTTCATCGGCCGCTACGGCATGATGGGCCTCCACGAACTCAAAGGCCGCTACGCCGGGCGCTCCCCTGCTCATGAGTTGGCCGGGGATGCCCGCCCTGAGCCGGACAACCCGCTCCAAGCACGACGATGGCGGGCCAGGAACGCGCTAACGCTCGACCGTGATGCCTACAAGGACGGCGAAGAGTCCTTTGACGAGTTCCTCGGAGCTGGTACCTGCTCCGAGACGCCCACACGCTCTGGCGGTGCTTCAACGAAGGACTCGACCCGTACGACCAGCTCCTCGATCTCGTCGGGGCCGAGGAGTTCGGCTTCGGAGAGATTCCTGACCACCTCGTCTGGCGCTGGACACTAGACGTGCTGAACATGATCTTCGAGGGCGCACTCGCACCGTTCTCGCCGCGTCTGACTTCAATCAGCGGTCTGGTTGACCGCGGCGGAACCAAGCACCGGCGGGAGACGCCGTGGGAGTTTGAGCCGCTCTACTCGATCCTATTCCTCGAACTGTTCAACCACATCTCCGCCGGCGCCCACTACCGCATCTGCGCGAACGACCGATGCCGCCAACCGTTCGTCCGACAAGAAGGCCGCGCAAAGAAAGGTTCCAGCCGATCAACTGGCACCCTCTACTGCTCAGCGGCGTGCGCCCGCGCGGTGGCCGTTCGGCTTACCGTGAGCGGAAGCGGCGAGCTTCGAAGGAGGGTGGGGCGTAGCTGACCCAGTACAGTCGGCCCGCTGTGGGAATAAGCTGGCCAGGCAGAGCGGGCGATGGCGGAGATGGAGGCCCTGTTCGGCTTGACGATGCGTTAGGCGACGGCACTCCGCCTGCCGCGATCTGATTGCGGCAGGGGGTGGCCGTCGTGCAGAAGCGGCGATGACGCAGGCTCAGCGCGGTGGGCCGGCGGCGAAGGCTGCTGACGATCCAGACGGGCGTATCTCTAGGTTACGTTCTGGACCCTCCTCTGCCTGTCAGTCCTGCTCCTCGCGGGCGTCCATGAGGTGCTGCTTGACGAGGTGCCAACTGCTGGAAGCCGACCGACACGGCGCCGGAGCAGGACCTTGCAGGCTCTGACCAAGCACATCGACTGCAAACCTGAGACATGTGCTTGTGCAGCTCCTTGACGCGGCGCGCAATGTAGGCGATGCGTAACTACCCGCTCGGTCTTCGTCGTCGCGCGCGGCGTGCAGGGCCGTCCTCCCCCGTGCTCACGCCCAGAGCGGAGGCGGCCACTGGGAGTGTGACTCCTTGAATGAACACGGATGCGGCCACAACGACAAACACGAGTCCGTAGATCCGGTTCGCGTCGTGGACTCCATCGGACAGCGCGAGTGATGCAAGCAGGATCGGAACGGCACCGCGCATACCCGCCCAGGCGAGGAAGACGCGCTCACCAGCCGGTACGCGAAACGGGGCAAGCAGTACCATCGCCGCGGGCGGCCGGGCGAGGATCAGCAGCACCACGGTCAGGGCGAGCCCCTCCACGACGCCGGATGCCCCGAGCGTGGCCAGGTGTACGGTCAGACCGAGGGACACGAACACGATCACCTCGGCCAGACCGGCCAGCTCAGAGTGGAACGCGCGCACGTCCTCGCCGACCGTGGTGTCGGCGTCCCCTAGCAGCAGCCCAGCGACGAACACCGCCAGGAACCCTGAACCGTGTACCGCGGTTGTGACACCGAATATGAGACCAGCGGCCGAGAGCGCGACGATCGGCTGCAACGTCTCTCGGGGCTCGGTCAGATGCTTGAGCGGCTTGCGGGTCAGCCATGCGCCGGCCACGCCGACGGCGAGTCCGATCGCGAGCTGGCGAGCCAGCGTAGTGGTGACGGTGGGAAGCCAGGAGCCTCCGTCGATCGCTGCCAGGACGCCGATCATCAACGCGATCGCGATCGGATCGTTGGCTCCCGACTCAGCTTCCAGAATGGTCTTCGGCCGCTCGGTCAGGCGGCCCTCGCCGATCACCGAGAACACCACCGCCGGATCGGTCGGAGCGAGCGCCACGCCCAGCACCGCCGACGTGGCCCAGCCAAACCCGAACAATGCGTGCGCTGCGACGGCCATCACCCCGGCTGTGAGGATTGTCGCCCCGAAGCCGAGCGTGACCACCGCACCGACGCGGGGGCGGACACGACTCCACCCAAGCGACACGCCACCGTCGAACAGGATCACGATCAGCGCCCCCGACGCGATCCAGCTGACATCCGTCGGAGAGAGTGCCGTGCCGAGCGGCTGAAACAGGTCAGAAGCGACCGCCGCGGCGAGCAGGAACACGACCGGAGCCGGCATCCGGACGCGCTCGGCCACGCGGCGAAACACCAGCGCAGCAAGCACAGCGCCGCTCACGACCGCCACGGCCAGTCCAAACTCCTGCACTCTCACCCCCGGTCGTGGTGGTCACCTTCAGCGTGAGGACGTGAACAGCGGCCACCGACGACACCCGCACATGGCCGAACGCCGGCAGATCATCGTCGATTTCGCGCCGAGAACAGCCGCGAGGGCGCGGCCGTGATCGACCGGTCCGCGGCGGGTGCCGCTGCGTCGAAGGAGTCGTCCTTGATCAGCGCCCACGCCGAGTGGAGCAGGCTCCGCACTTCCTCGCGCGTTCGCGGGTCATCAACCCCGCCGAGCGGCGGCGGGCCCGTCACCATTCCCCACAGGATCACGAGGGCTCGCGGGTCAACCGGTGCCTGTTCGATTCGATCCGCCATCGCTGCGATCAGCGGTCGCTCGTCCAGGAACACACAGCGTTGCGACCGGCCGAGCGGCGGAAACGCGCTGGCGCGGACATAGCCGGGGATGGGCGGGCGTCCCTCGGCGAGTCGCAACGCCAGCGAAGAGCGTTTGCGAGCCGCCGCCGCGTCGCGGCGTCGATCGAACAGAGACGATGCGAGACAGCCTGCTCATCCGCGTTCGTCGGGGGTCTCAAAAGACTTCCGCGAGGATGAACTCGTCAGCACCCCCGATCGCTTCCTCATACTTCGCCCATACAAGCGCCAGTTGAGCTGCTGCTGCCATGCCCCAAGGCCGAGCCAGGGCAGCAACCAAGGAACGGCTCAGGCTCGTGCAACGGGCAGAGTCGCCACACCGCGCACGCGCCGAGGGACGCGCAGAAGTGCAACCGAGTGTTCAGCAGCCGCTGCGCTGCCCGGCAAGCGCTTGAGCCATGCCCATCGAATCCGCCCGCACCTCGAATCCCACACCTTCAGAAGTCGAGTTCCAGTCTGGTGCCGACTACAAGAGTTCCCGGCTCGCGCGAGGTCAGTCTACACCTTGACGGCATCGCTGCTACCGCGGCGCTGCTCACATTTCGCGCCGCGAGAGCCAATAATTGAGCATGCCATTTCAAACGCGTTCGCGGGGTCTTGCCCT
>CAVWLK010000106.1:0-11567 GCA_963755675.1 uncultured Actinomycetes bacterium | reverse complement strand
TCGTCGAAGATGCGCGGCAGGGCGTCGGGCGGGATGCCGCGCCCGCCGTAGGACACCGACACCCGCAGCTCGTGGCCGGTGCTGTCACCGTCGATCTTGACGGATGTGCCGGGCGGCGCGTACTTGATGCCGTTGGTCAGCAGGTTCGCAAAGATCTGACGCACCCGGTTCTCGTCCCCCATTACCAGCGATCCGTTGCCTGTCCAGGCAAGGTCGATGCTGACCTGGCGCTGCTCTGCAACGCCGCGCAGGCGCTCTGCGACCTCCTCGACGCAGTCGCGGAGCGGGAACGTCTCCGCCGACACGCGCAGCTCGCCGGCCTGCGCGCGCGACAGCTCGAGCAGATCCTCGACCAGGTAGGCGAGGCGCTCGCACTCGCCGTTGATCACGTCCAGCCGGCCGGCCTTAACCGGATCGTCCTCGGCTCGCCGGAGCGTGTAGACGTACCCCTTGATCACGGTCAAGGACGGTCGCGCAGTCAGCTTCCCTGGGCTGCGGCGTTGTCGAGCGCCTCGATGCGGTCGAGGCTCTCGCGCTTCCACACAGCGTCGCGGTCGTAGTACACCTCGAACGCCGGGGTGGAGGCTGGCAGCGTGATCCACTCCCGCTTCGACCGGGTGAATATGTGGACGTCCGGCGTCACCTGCGAGGGGTCGTCCAGCGTGCCGGCGCGGACGAACCAGATGTCCGGCCATCCGTAGTCGCTGTAGATCGCAACCTGGCAGGTCGGGCAGCGGAAGATCTTCTGAGTGCTGCCGTCCTCCCGCGGGACGTCGACCGGGCGCGGCTCGCCGGCCAGCAGCTCCACCCTGTCGGCCTCGATCAGGACGTTGATGACGAACGCACTTCCGGTCTGACGCTGGCAGTTGAGGCAGTGGCAGCAGTGGTGACTAGCGGGTCGGAGGTGACGCGGTAGCGGATCTCGCCACACGAGCAGCCACCCTCGGATGCGAAGCTCATATTTCCTCCGATCGGCCGCCATCGGCGTTCGGGTAAAGCACGCTGACTCTGATCATGGTTTCCTCCCAAGGGGATCGGTCGCAGCCAAGCTACTCCCATCTGCGTGCTATCTGCAACGACCTTTGGTCGCGAAGATTCCGCGTGTCGATGCCCAGTGACCACGATCAAGGGACGGCCGCGCGTGTACGCCTTCGTCAGTTCTGGTTCGGGATGGCCGAGAGCAGCAGAACACTCACCGTGACGCCGGCTGCGAACACGGCCATGGCGACCGCGGCAGTGCTGCCAGCCGCTCGACCATCCAAAGCAAGAGCGAGTCCACCAAGTAAGAGGTTCGCCAACCCAAGAGCCATAGCAGCCACCCAGCCGACTACACCGATGGCGCCTAGTTGGGAACTGCTTGGCCCGGCAGCAATCAGCAAGAGGCACGTTGCGTACGACGCGACCGTGACGCATGACCCCCACCGGGCAACCCGCCTCATATGCCACTATGCGTGTCGCGCCGGGCGACTTCAATCCCCGTTCGCCACCGTCAAGACATAGTCACGCCCACTTGGCCGAGGCATTTTGTGCGCACCGCGGCGACTGGCTACGGCGCAGCGACCGGGGTATCGTCCCGGTGTGCCCCAGCTTCCCGACTTGGGGCGCAGCCGGCCCGGCGTTGGAGCCAAGTCGGGCCCAAACGAAAGAGGAGTCCGCACGCCCACACCGCGGATTCCCCAGGTAGTTGACCGGGGTGGCGCCCAGGCTCAAGAGGGGGTGGGCGTCGCCCCGGTGGCTCTCCGTCGTGCCGCCCGCGTCTGACAGGAATTACTGATGGCGGATCGGCGTGGGCGGGTTATGCTCCCTTTGTCGGCGGCGACGTCGATCTGGCCCAACCTGGGGCCGATGACCACGTGCAGTACCCCGGGCTAGCCGCCGCCGCCGACGACTCCCTCCCCCGTGAGCATCCTCCGGGAACCCAATCCCCTGGAGGGTGCTCGCCTTGTCTGCACGGCTGGCGCGGTGAGCTCGTACAGCGGCCACGAGCGCGCCACTATTGGCAGGGACGGACTCCATTCGGCGATCGGACGTGGAAGGCATTTGGGGGGCTGCGGGCTCGTAGGCGGAAGCGCTCGTATCGCTCTTGACGCGCGTCTGGCCACCTGCACGTGGAGGTGCGCCTTGGCCGGCTCCAATCTGGCCGGGCTGCTCGTCGTGAGGCACCCGCCCATGCGTGGTGCCATGTGTCGCGCGCCGCTGACGGCCGCAGTCTGCCGTCCAGCGCGCGACCGCGGCGACCGGGACATGAGCATCCCGGCGTCGGGGCCAGGGACGTTCATAGCAGGGGGCCGAGACCCTGGGGGCTCCAACCCAAGGCCTCGGAAAGCAACCACGCCGTAGCGCTGCGACAATTTCAGGAGTAGACCCCAGATCGGGCAGGTGGGACGTAGCTGTCTGCGCACCCCCTAGCGGTGCGCCACTACAAGCATCGTCCTACCCATCGGAATCGGAATCCCCCTATCGAGGAGCAGTGATGCCGACCATCCCCCACTCTGGGTAGGTAGCCCCAGAAGTGCCACCGCAACCCCCACGGCGAGCACGCCTGAATGGTCCACAGGCCTCAGCCCCTACCCTGCGAAGCGGCGAGCGGGCGGCTGAGACAGCCACACACGCCCCCACGACGCCTGTGTCGATGAGTCCGGCCACCGCTCAGGACGCAACTGGAGCCTCGTCGGTGGCGAGTGTGAGCGATGCGATGATGCGGGGGTGTCCGTCGATGATTGGGTGGCGTGCAGTTGGAACCCTGTGAATTGCGCCATCTCGGCGAGGCGGCGTAGCGCCTCGGCGGCGAAGCCCCAGTAGACGAACTCGTCGTCGACGTACACGTCGCCGGGTCGGTGTACGCGGATGTAGGGGCTGCTGCCATCCTCGCGGTTGATGAGCGCTGACCCCAACTCGACGCAAGTCACCCCGCAGGCCGGTCGGCCGACGCCGGCGGACGCGGCTGCGCTTCGCGGCCTCCCCGCGATCGGCCGTGGTATCGGCGGCGGCGCGATCAAGGGCAGCGTGTGCGGAGCGACCTCAGGTAGCCGTGGAGTTGCGGTCGCCGGACACGATGCTGACGCCGGTGCTGGTTGCGGCGGAGCGACTGGCGGCGCAGCCGACGAGGCGGATGCGAGGCGTGTGGGTGTCGCCTGTCGCGGTAACGGCAGTACAACCGTGACGGTACGGTGACGTGGTCTTGACGCAATTGTGATGTAAACGGGTGTGATCGTGACTTGGCTGTGACGCGCGGCGTGTCAACTTATTGGGTGTGGGTGTCCGGTCAAGAAGGGACGGTCTGTTGCGAACCTCTCGCTCAGGGCGTGCGCAGGAACGGCGGCCCGCCGCCAAGAGACTTGGGACGCCGCGGGGCTGTTCATGTCTGGGTAGCCGCGGATGAGTTCGGCGATCTATCTCGGGGTAGGGACTAGTTGCGATCCGTGGGTGGGGGCTCCGCGATCCCGCCAATTCGATCGTTGCCGGGGGCCACTCGCCGCGACTCGCAGGTGATTCTGCTGCGGCGACCGACCTGAACCGAACGGCGTTTCGGCGAGTGGTCGACGACCAGATGGTGCGGCGCATCGTGACCGAGGCGAAGCTGCGAGTCATGATCACGTGGCCGGCGCAGGTCGGGACGTGAGGTATCACATCCTGATCGTCGTTACGGACTCCCGCATCCAGCCACAGCTCTTGGCGGATGCCGTCGGTAACGCGTGGGTCAGCGCCGCAGACGCCGTCACACTTGTGGACGTTCTTCTCCCAGTGGTGGTCCCGCCAACTCTTCCGATCGCTGGCTGGCCGCCGCGACTCGCTGCGCGCCTTGGCCGGTTGGAGGATGCCGCGCGTGCGGCAAAGGAGCTGAGCGGAATGCGCGGCCGGGTCGAAATCGTGCCGTGCCGTAGCGTGGCGGCGCTGCTGGAGGCCGTGTGGCCGGTCGATACGCTCATCTTGGTCGGTGGGGCTGGTTGGAGCGTCCGGCGGGCCGCACGCGGTGTCGCTCACAACCTGGTCGTGATCCCGTCCCGCGCCACAGTCCCACGTCATGGGGCCGCGCCGTCCGCGCAGCGTAAGGCATTGCCCGAGTAGCTGATGAGCAGCACCGATACAACCACGGCCCCGCCCGACGAGTCGGTCCTTCCGGCAGTCTCTCCCTCCACGCTCAGGACAACCACCGAAGACGGCCACCCTGGCACTCACCGTTCATCGCGCTGGGGGGCAGCGGCGTTGTCGCTCGGCGCGCTGGGCGTCGTCTATGGCGACATCGGCACCAGCCCGCTCTACACAGTCCAGCTGATCTTTTCGGGTGACCACCCGATAGCTCCCTCGCCGGTTCGCGTCTACGGCGCCATATCGCTGATCTTCTGGGCACTTACGCTGATCGTCACGATCAAGTACGTGCTCCTAATCCTGCGCGTCGACAATCACGGCGAGGGCGGGATCATGGCCCTCGTCGCGCTGATCGAACGTTCTGTCAAGTCGCGCCGCAAGACCGGACTCGTGATCGTGGGCGTGCTGGGCGCCTCGCTCTTTTACGGCGACGGCATGCTGACGCCCGCGATCTCGGTCGTCTCTGCGGTGTCTGGGCTCAAGGTCGCCTCACCCGCCCTGGCGGCGCAGATCATCCCGTTCTCACTGGCGATCCTGATCGCCCTGTTCGCGCTGCAGCGATTAGGCACCAACGCGGTCGGCGGCCTGTTCGGCCCCATCATGGTGATCTGGTTCGTGGTGCTCGCGGCGCTGGGCGCGAAGGAGGTAGCCGTCCACCCGGGAATCGTCCGCGCGCTCTCACCAACCTACGCGGGAGCGTTCCTGGCGGACGATCCGAAGATGGGGTTCTTCGCCCTCGGGTCCGTCTTCCTCGCCGTGACAGGAGCCGAGGCAATCTACGCGGACATGGGACACTTCGGGCGCAAGGCGATCACGCGCGCCTGGCTCGGCCTGGCCTTCCCAGCCCTGCTTCTGAACTACATGGGCCAGGGAGCGCTGATCCTTGCCCACCCAAAGACCATCGTGAATCCGTTCTTCCTGCTCGTCCCCGGCGGCCAGACCGGTCAGAAGGCGATGGTCGTGCTCGCCACCGTCGCGACGGTCATCGCCTCCCAGGCGGTGATCTCAGGGGCCTTCTCGGTCACCCAACAGGTGATCCAACTCGGGTTCCTACCGCGGATGACAATCCGGCACACATCGAAACGCATCGTCGGGCAAATCTACATCCCAATCGTTAACTGGCTCCTGCTTGCCGCCGTCATCGCGCTCGTGCTCACCTTCCGATCTCCAACCGGACTCGCAAACGCCTACGGGATCGCGCTCAGTGCCATCTTCGCCACGAACACGTTCCTTGCATTCGTGGTCTTCCGGACCCTCTGGCACAAGCCCTTCAAGATCGTCATACCAGGCGCCAGCTTGTTCATCCTCATCGAGCTCACCTTCTTCGCCGCCAACCTCACCAAGATCCTCAGCGGCGGATGGTTCCCGCTCGTGGTCGGCGCGATCTTCTTTACCATCCTCACCACGTGGCACCGTGGCCGTCTCATCTTGGCCAAGGCGATGCGTGAGGGCCGCGTCTCGCTACGAAGATTCATCAATAGGATGATCGACGAACAACCGACCCGGACACCCGGCACCGCCGTGTTCCTCACCACGTCGCTCGAGACCGTACCAACCGCGCTGCTCAATAACGTGCAGCACAACGGCATCGTTCACGAACACGTGATCCTCGTCAAGTTGCACACCGCCGGCGTGCCGCACGTCGACGACGCTGACCGAGTCTCGATCCAGAAGCTCAGGCTCGGATTCGTCGCCGTCACGGCCCATTACGGCTACCTAGACGAGCCAGACGTGGTCGCGACGCTCAAACTCGCCCAAACCAAAGGCCTCGACATCGACCTCGCGCACACCTCCTACCACGTCGACCACGTCACCATCGTGCCGACCGGACACACTCCCATGGCGTGGTGGCGAAAGCGCCTGTTCGTGCTGCTCCATCGGAACTCAACCCCAGTCGCCCGGTACTACCACATCCCACTCGATCGCGTCTTCGAAGTCGGCGCATACGTCGAGATCTGATCATTCCGCCTCCACGAGGACGAAGGGCTGTGGTGCTCGCACGCTAGGACTATGTGGCCCAGGCGCGATCCGCTGCGGGTGCCGCTTCGTCGACGGAATCCCTGATCAGAGCCCATGCCGTGACGAGCCGACTCCGAATTTGCTCGCACGTCCGCGGCTCATCGGCCGCGTCGAGCGGCGGTGGGACACTGATAACTCCCCAAAGGATCACCAGGGCTCGCGGGTCGACCCGTACCAGCAGCCGCTCGTCTACGAAGACACGGCGTTGCGACCGGCCGAGCGGTGGAAACACGCTTGCCCGAATATAGCCGGGAGATGGGCAAGTCGTCCCGTCCGACAGTCTCAAACGCCAGCGAAGGGCGTTTGCCAGCCCGCGCCGCGTGCGGGGCCTCTCAATCGAGGCGACTCGATGCGGTAGCTTGGGTTCGTCGACCGACTTCGACGCTCAGATGTCTTGTGTCTTGTGCCGATACATGTCCTGACCCCTGCTCTGGAGTGCGGAGTGCGCCTCGTTTCGTTGCTGTGCTTGAGAGGAGTCGGTTCGGCTTGCCGGCTGATCCTCCCCTTTCTCGTGATAGTGGTAGTCATCGTGGCCGCGTTGGCAGGAGATGCCCTGGCTACGAGTCGCGTGGGTGTGAAGGTTACGAGCAAGCCCCCGGCGATCTCGGCGTCGGCGAGCGCGGTGTTTCGTTGGAAGCGGAGCGGCGCTGTGCTGCACACGTTGTGCTCGCTTGATCGGGCGCGATTCAAGGCGTGTCGGACGTCGAAGCAGTACATCGGTCTTGGCGATGGGATGCATCGTTTCCGGGTCGAGGTGCTGGGGTCGGGTACGGCCAGGAAGATCGCGACGGTGAGGTGGCGTGTGGACACGACGGCGCCGACGGTGCCGGTTGCAAGCGGCGGATCGCTCGCCTGGCAGAGCGTGGCCTCGATCGCGATCACTGCGGGCGCCTCGACGGACGCTGGCAGCGGTGTTGCGGGCTATGAGTCGCGCGTCTCGAGTGATGGTGGAGCGACGTGGAGTGTTCCGGTTTCGGGAGGTCAGGTGACTGCCTCTGCGGATGCTGAGACGCTGGTTGAGTTTCGTGCGGTCGATCGAGCGGGTAACCGATCCGCCTGGGCGCCGGCGCCGGGTACCGCCGCGGCGACGGCGCGGATCGACCGCGACGCGCCAGCGGCGCCGGATGTCGGCGGCGGTTCGTCGCAGTGGCAGAACGCGGTGTCGGTGGATGTGGTCGCCTCCGGAGGTGTTGACGTTGGTGGCGCCGGCCTGGCTCACTATGAGTACCGCACCTCCACCGATGGCGGCATCACCTGGTCGGGCGCGGCGGTCGGCGCGGACGCGTCGATCACGGCTGATGGGGAAACGCTGGTGCAGTTCCGAGCGGTCGACAGTGCAGGCAACGCGTCGGATTGGGCGCCGGCGGCCCCGGACGCTGGCAGCACGGCGCGACTCGATCGTACGATCCCGACATCCCCCGCGGTGACCGGCGCCCCAGGTGGCTGGCAGAACATCGCCTCGGCGCTGCTGACGGCCTCCGGATCGACCGATGCCCAGGGAGCGGGCGTGGCCTTCTACGAGAGCCGAAGCTCGACGGATGGTGGGGTGACCTGGACTGCGCCGGTTACCGGCGCCACTCTCGTTGTCGGCGCGGAGGGTGAGACGCTGGTCGAGTTCCGCGCGGTCGATAACGCCAACCTCGATTCGGCATGGACAGAGGTGCCCGTGAGGATCGATCGCTCGAACCCGACCGACCCGACCGTCACGGGCGGGTCGTTGGCGTGGCAGGGCGTGAGTTCGATCGATGTCGCGGCGTCGCTTTCGACCGACGCGGGCGGATCCGGCTTGGGTGGGTATCAGTACAGCGTCTCGACCGACGGCGGCGCGACCTGGAGCACGCCGATCACTGGTGCTCATGATCTGATCAGCGGCGAGGGTGAGACGCTGGTGCAGATGCGCGCGATCGACGGTGCAGGCAACGTGTCGGGCTGGGTGGGTGCGACGGTGCGGATCGATCGGACGCTGCCGACGGCGCCATCGGTGAACGGTGGATCGTCGGCCTGGCAGTCCCTGTCGTCGGTGGACATCACCGGATCCGGCTCGACCGATGCCGGCGGATCGGCGCTTGCCAGTTACGAGCATCGAACCTCGACAGACGGTGGTCTCACGTGGTCTGCCGCCGTCCCCGGCGCGACGGCCACCGTCTCGGCAGAAGGCATGACGCTCGTGCAGTTCCGCGCGGTCGATGGAGCGGGCAATCCGTCCGCTTGGGCACCTGTCGCGGCGGGTGCGGCCAACACGGTGCGGCTCGACCATACCGCGCCGGCGCTGTCGGGGGTCAGCGGCGGATCGCTCGCTTGGACGAGTTCCGCCTCCACGACGATCTCGGCGGGCAGCGCGTCTGACAACGGCGGCTCGGGGTTCTCACACGATGAGTACCGTACCTCGAACGATGCTGGCGCGACCTGGTCTCCTGCGAGCCCGGGTGGCTCGGTTTCGATCAGCGCGGAGGGAGAGACGCTCGTCCAGTTCCGCGCCGTCGACACGGCCGGTAACGCCTCGGTTTGGATCCCAGCAAGCCAGAGCGCGAGTGACACCGTGCGACTCGACCGCACAGCACCGACGGCGCCGACCGTCAGCGGCGGCTCATCCTCATGGCAGAGCGTTGCGTCGCTGACATTGACCGCCTCCGGCTCCACCGATCTCGGCGCGGGCGTCGCCGGATACCAGAACCGCACATCCGCCGACGGTGGATCGACCTGGAGCGGCGCGACGGCAGGCGGTTCGGTCACGGTCAGCAATCAGGGCGCGACCCAGGTCGAGTTCCGCGCGATCGACGGTGTCGGAAAGACGTCGAGCTGGGTCGTCGCCGATGCGCGCATCGACCGCACGGCGCCGACCGCGCCGACCGTCACGGGCGGATCGCCAGCCTGGCAGAACGTCGCCCAGATCACCCTGACCGCGGCGAACTCGAGCGACAGCGGCGGAAGCGGCCTGGTTGGTTACAGCTACCGCACCTCCACCGACGGTGGCACGACCTGGAGTTCCGCCACGCCCGGCTCGTCTCTGACCGTCTCGGCGCAAGGCGAAACGCTGGTGCATTTCGAAAGCATCGACAACGCCGGCAACGAATCGGCCTGGATGCAGGCGATCGCGCGCATCGATCGCACGACCCCCACCGCCCCAGCCGTCACCGGGGGATCACCGTCGTGGCAGAACCCGGCCTCCGTGATGATCACCGGATCCGGGTCGACCGATACCGGCGGCAGCGGCCTTGCCTACCAGTACCGAAGCTCCAGCGACGGTGGCACGACCTGGTCGGCCGCAGCGTCGGGCGCCTCCGACCCGGTCAGCAACGAGGGCGCAACCATCGTCCAGTTCCGCGCCGTCGACGGCGCCGGAAACGCCAGCGCCTGGACGCCAGCAACCGCCGGCGGAGCAAACACCGTCATGCTTGACCGCACCGCCCCGACCGCACCCACCGTCAACGGCGGCTCCCTGAACTGGCAGAGCGTTGCCTCGATCACCATCACCGCCGCTGGCGGCAGCGACGCATTGAGCGGCCTAGCCGGCTACGACTACCGCACATCCACC
The DNA here is from genome assembly GCA_963755675.1 of uncultured Actinomycetes bacterium. Lineage (GTDB taxonomy): Bacteria > Actinomycetota > Thermoleophilia > Gaiellales > JAICJC01 > JAICYJ01. The sequence continues at coordinate 1,924 of CAVWLK010000106.1, read as the reverse complement.
AACGGCGGCAGCACCTGGTCGACTGGTAGCCCGGGCACGGCGGCAGTGATCAGCGCCGAGGGAACGACGCTCGTCCAGTTCCGAACCCGCGACAACGCGGGTAACGCATCGCCGTGGACACCAGCGACCGCGACTGCCGCGAACACGGCCAGGATCGACCGCACCGCACCGACCGCGCCCACCAGCGTATCTGGCGGGTCACTCAGCTGGCAGACGGTCTCGCCGATCACCATCACCGCAGCCGGAGTTGCCGATGCTGGCTCCGGCCTCAAGGGCTACAACGCCCGCACCTCGACCAACGGCGGCAGCACCTGGTCGGCGCCTACCGCGATCAGCGGCACCGGCTACCCGGTGACGACCCAAGGCACAACACTCGTCCAGTTCCAGGCCGTGGACAACGCGGGCAACGTCTCGGCTTGGACGCCGGCAGCCCCAGGCGCCGGTAACACCGCGAAGCTCGACTCCCTCGCGCCGACACTGCCAACCGTCAGCGGCGGTCAGGGCACGACCACCTGCAAACACCGCCTCACCGTCAGCGCCAGCGGCTCAACCGACCCCACATCCGGCCTCGCCCACTACGACTACCGCGTCTCCACCAACGGAGGCAGCACGTGGGGAGCGACCGTCACCAACACCAGCAGCGTCACATTCACCAACAAAGGCACCTACACCGTCCAGTTCCACGCCACCGACAACGCCGGCAACACAACAGCCTGGGCACCAGCAACCACCACCAAGGCGAACACCGCTTGCATCGCCTAAGCACCCCGCCGCCCCCGTTCGCCCGCGCGAGCGGCGCCGGCGACAACCCCAACCAGCCACCCCTAATTGGGACGGGCGCCCTCGTGGCGCCCGTCCCAATCACACCACCTAGGTGACGACGATCCCGAACGCCGTCGGCCCCAGCGGGCAACGCCGTCGGTTCGTGCCTTCAGCGTGAAGAGCTCACAGCGGGCACCGATGACACCCGCGCATTGCCGAACGCCTGAGATCATCGTCGATCTTGACCAGAACCTTCTCGAAGGAGCGGTGGGCGCCGCGAAGCGACGGTCTCGCCATCACGGCGAGCCCTCTGCGCAGCCTGTCATCTGCCTTGAGCCTCCGCGAGCCGGCACGCTTGCCGAACCGCATCCCGCAACTCTTCAGTGCCCGCATCCGCCGACCCAGCGCCGTCGAATGTGTGCCGAGCGGTCGGCGGCATAGCCACGATGCGCCACAGAATCACGAGCGCCCGCGGATCAACGCTGGACCGCTCGATCCGATCGGCAACCTTGGCAAGCCGCAGCTGCTCTGCAACGAACACCCGTCGCCCAGCCGAACCGAGCGGAGGAAACGCGCTGGTGCGGAGATAACCGGGGGATGGACGGGTCGTCCCGTCGGCGAGTCGCAACCGCCAGCGAAGAGCGTTTGCGAGCCGCCGCCGCTCGCGCGGCGTCTCGATCGAACAGAGGCGACGCGAGACAGCCAGTTCGATCCGAGTTCGTCGGGCGTCTCCAAAGAAGCCCGCGAGGATCAGCTCGTCAGCGCATGCGATCGCTTCCTCATGCTTCGCCCATACAAGCGCCAGTTCCGCCACTACTCCAATGAGCCAACGATGAGCAGGACAGCGACGAACGGCTCAGGCTCGTGCAACGGGCAGAGTCGCCACACTGCGCACGCGCCGCCAGGAACACTCCCACTCCGGCCGCCTGTTCGGCGGCCGCTCGCTGCCCGGCAAGCGCTTCAGCCATTCCCATCGAATCCGCCCGCACCTCGAATCCCACACCTTCCGACGTGGAGTTCCTTGGTGCCGACCAGACTTCCCGGCTCGCCACGACGATTGTACACCCTGAGGCGTCCCCTGCCTCGGCGCTGCTCACAGTTCGCACCGCGAGAGCCGATAGTTGAGCATGCCGTTTCGAGCTCATTCGAAGGGTCTGGCCAT
>CAVWLK010000105.1:0-28051 GCA_963755675.1 uncultured Actinomycetes bacterium | reverse complement strand
GCCCGCTTGGCGTACGTACGGAAGCGACTGGACTTTCCCGAAAGGGATCCCGTCAGCTCGACCGTGAACATTTCGAATTTTTTCACGATTGGCGGCGCGTCATCCTTTCCGCAATCGCGGTTGGATCGGCAATACCAATTTCAGAATGTGAGCTCCTATGTAGCCTCGCACAACTCGTTCCGCTTCGGCGTCGACTTGCATTTCAACCGTTCCTTCAATCGGACGGAAACGCATTCAAAAGGAACATGGACCTTCCCCAGTCTGGAAGCATTCATGAACAACTCGGCGTCTCAACTTCAACAGCGATCACCGAAGCCACGTTCGATGCAAAACAGGTAAGCCAGTTTTATTTCTTTCAAGACGATTTCAGACTCACGAAAAACTTCACCGTCAACCTGGGTCTTCGGTATGAGACAACGTCGGTTCCACTCGGCATGTTCGGCGCGACCGACTCGGAAATTCATGCTGCAGGCGTGCGCGGACCCGCGGAACGGGATACGAATAACTGGGCGCCGAGAATCGGATTTGCCTATAGTCCCAGCGCTGCTCAGGGAATTCTCGGCAAACTTCTCGGCAATGGCCAAAGCGCCATTCGCGGCGGATTCGGCGTGAGCTACGACGTGATTTACTACAACATCCTCACTTCGCTGGCGGGGAACTACCCGCGCGTTGTGACGCAGAGCGACAATACCAATGTCATTGATGAGTTTCCGAAGCTCAGAACTAAGGCGGCGACAGCTTCGCCCTTTGATCCGCTGAACACGGCCTTCGTAAACACACCGGAAGATTTGCAGATGCCGACCACGAATTTCTGGGCGCTGTCGATCCAACGCCAACTCGCCACAAATTACGAAATCGAATTGGGATATTCCGGCAACCGCTCCTATCACATGTTGCTTCCGTCAGTACCCAGGCGAACCCCGCTGTACTAAAGCCTGAACAGGCAGCCACAGTCTTGGCCGGCGGCAACATTCCGTCGGGTACGCTCGGTCGGCCCGAGCGGCATCTCGAAGAGCGTCAGCCACCGCCGCGTCCGGAGGGAGGTGAAGCGTATGCACGACCGGCGCGCGCAGCCCGGTCGCGAGGCGATCGCGGGCGCGTCGAAGGCGTGATTGTGGACGACGTCGTACCGAGCCTCGCGACGGCGGCGTAGACGGCGGCGAAGGCCGCCTCGGCCGCCACCAGCCCCTCAGCGGCCGAACCAGAGGCTCGGTAGAGCGTGGCGGCAAGCGCATGGGGATCGACCGCTGTGTCGACCACCCGCACGCCCGGCAGCTGGGATCCGGAGGCGGCGTAAAGATGGACCTCGTGGCCCCTGCCCACCAGGCCGCGCGCGAGATCGGAGACGAACGCCTGTGACCCGCCACGCTGTGGCTCGCGGATGGCCGAAACCAGCGGGGCGACAATCGCGACCCTCATCGCTCGACCACCTTGAACGCGAGGTCGCACGGCGGATTGATCCCCAACACCTGGTAGGGAACCCGTCGCCACCCGCGGCGACGCACCTCCTCTACCACGTCGGGGTAGAAGATCGCGGTCAGCTCGGCAGCCTCCTCGTGGCTGGCGAACTCGACAAACATCTCTCCGTCGAAGCTCACGTACCGATAACCATGGGCCGCGAGCCACGGAACATGGTTCGGCCAGACGATGACGACGCAGCCACCGGGCCTGCAGACCCGCTCCATCTCCGCAAGGCCTGCCTCGCCGCCATGTCCCGGAGCCGGCGTGAGCGCCGAGCACGCGACCACCAGGTCAGCGCAGGCATCGGTCACGGGCAGGTCATCGAAGAAGCCATGGCAGACCGGGCGCGGACCCCATGATCCGCTCGCCCGAGCTTCTGATGAAGGATCTCGCGCAACGGCCCGGCCGGCTCAATCGCCAAGACCTCGCGTCCGCGCCGGACGAGCTCCAGCGTCAATCGGCCCGTGCCCGCAGCCACCTCGACGATCCGGCCGACGTCGTGCGGCAGCCATCCAAGCACGCAGGGGTGGAGCCGCTCAGCACGGACAAGCCGGTCATACAGCTCCGGTTCGAGCCGGTACAGCAGCTCCCAGGCCAGGGCGATGTCGGTTCGCGGGTCGCCCGCCCCGTCGGGCACAAACCGTTTCGCCTCCTCCCGGGTGAGCACGTCAACGTCCGCGGCGGTGTAGCGCCGCCGCAATTCCCGACCCAGCGGCAGCCGGATTCAGGCGTGATCACCGACCTCTGCCCAGTTCTTCTCGGTCTCCCACAGCCTGACCGAGTGCAACGACCCCTCGGGCAGCTCCGGGCGGATCCTCGCCCAAAACGCCATCGCCAGGTTCTCTGCGGTCGGGATACACCCCTTCAGCCACGGCACATCCGTGTTCAGGTTCGAGTGGTCCACGTCCTGGATGACCTGCCGGCACATGACGTCCGAGAGCCGCTTCAGGTCCAGGACATAGCCCGTCGCCTGATCGATCTGGCCGGCGACCACGACCTCGAGGACGTAGTTGTGCCCATGCAGTTTTGCGCATTTTCCGAACAGGCGCTGATTCTGCTCGTCGGAGAGGCCCGGATCGCGCAGCTGGTGCGCCGCGTTGAACGATTCCCGGCGACTGACCAGCACGGTCGTCGAGCTGGCCATTGCCTCTCGGTCCGCGACCGCCGTATCTGGAGCGATCTGATCGTGGTACGCCACCTCAACCTCCCAGCCTTAGGCAAGCCTGATCACCACCTGATGATAGGCCCTTAGAACCTGATCAACTGTCCGATGCGGTCGAGTTGGACTTCGCATCCGCCGGTGTCCACCTCGCCGGCGAGCTTCGTCAACTGCGCCAGCCGGCGGTGATGTCGGCCCTCTCCGCCCATAGGGCGGCGGCCGGCCGATCGGCAGGTGCCCGGCGCGATCGCGGAACCTGGCGCAGGCGGCGAGCATTGCTGCTTGGCGACGATCCCATGCCGGCTGGTCTCCCCACCCTTGGAAGAGGTGTCCGAGGCTGGTTGCGGCGTCTGCGTGGTGCATCCGGACGATCCATTCTGCCCACGCGAGGTCGTCGACAGGATCCCCGAGGCGCGCGAACTCCCAGTCCAGCACCCCGGTCACTTCCAGCGTCGCCGAGTCGTACAGCAGATTCTGCGGGCCGTAGTCGCCGTGCGTCCACGTCGGCGGCTGCGAGTCGGCGTGAAGCAATCGGAGTATGCGGCCCGCCGCCTCCAAGACTCGGTCGGCGTGGCCCGCGTCGATCAGCTCCTGGCCGTGGCGTCCCTGGAGGCGGCGAAAAGTGACGACGCAGTCGGCCGCGTCGACGTGCACGATTTCGGGCGTGGGCGCGCGGCCCGCTGTCCGCTGGATCGCGTCCACTTCGACCCGCATGCGCTCGGCCGCATCCATCCCGACATAGCGCTTGACGACGCGCTCGCCATCGATGCTGGTCGCGTTGGTGTAGCCGTGGCGGAGGCTCATCCGCCGGAGGAGCGACCCGTGGGTCCAGTTTCAGCCCCTGCTTGACTTGCGAATAACCGGAACCGGTTGTGCTTGCCGACGTAGGAGCGCACGGTCTCATCTGGTGACCGCCCGTCACTCCTCAGGCGGACGATACCCATCCCCGACCCCCAGCTGAGTACCGGAAAGGCCAGGTCGCTGCTCGAGGCTCTTGTCCAGCGGCGTTCGGTTCCCCGGCGGGGTCAGCTTCCTCGCTACGGCGCGCACGCCACGCCGAAAACCGGATGCGATCTCGCAGACCCCATGACGAGACCGTACACCTCCCGATCCGCGGCGCCAAGCCTTCGATCGCCTATTGGAGCAGGTCGCCATGCGCCCGCCTAGCCACCGTAGGGGCGAGAGTTGACGCCAGCTGGCAGATCCAGTACTCTGATTATCTAGATGACTAGAGATATGGAGTCTGGATGATCGAGTTCCACCTGGATAGCCGGTCCGGGGTTCCGGCCTATCTGCAGCTGGTGCAGCAGGTGCGCCAGGCGATCCGGCTGGGAATGCTGCGGCCCGGCGATCAGCTGCCGACGGTGAAGGAGGTCGTCGCCAGCCTGACGATCAACCCGAACACCGTTCTGCACGCCTACCGGCAGCTGGACTGGAGGGACTGGTCGAGGGCCGGCGCGGCGTGGGGACGTTCGTGGCGGCGAGTCCGCGGCCTTCCGCCGCCCGACGGGCTGAAGCGCGTGCGCTCGTCGCTCGATCGCTGGGTCGCGTCGGCGCGGAGCGGCGGGACTCGACGACGAGGGCATGGCGGCGCTGTTCGCCGAGGCGCTGCGAGCCGAGTCGCAGTCGAAGGGGTGGCATGAGCGAGCGCTGCCCGCAGTTCGTACGGAGGGGCTGGGCAAGCGCTACGGCTCGACGTGGGCGCTGCGCGACTGCACGCTGGAGATCCCGACCGGCTCGGTGACGGCGCTCGTCGGCCCCAACGGCGCCGGCAAGACAACGCTGCTGCACCTCGTGATCGGGCTGGCAAGGCAGACGGAGGGCTTGGTCGAGGTGCTCGGCCTCTCGCCCCAGGCGAGGTGAAGGATCTCCTGCAGCGGCTCGGGTTCGTCGCCCAGGACCACCCGCTCTATCGCAACTCTGACCATCGCCGAGACGTTCACGTTCGGCCGCAAGCTGAACCCGCACTGGGACGAGCGATACGCACGGAGCGCGTCGATCGGCTCGGGCTGCGGCTCGGCCAGCAGGGTCGGCAAGCTCTCAGGCGGCCAGCAGGCGCAGGTGGCGCTGACGCTCGCGCTGGCAAAGCGGCCCGAGCTGCTGGTCCTGGACGAGCCGGTCGCCTCGCTCGACCCGCTCGCTCGCCGCGAGTTCCTGAACGGCGTGACTGGAGGCGGTTGCCGAGGGCGGGATGACCGTGATCCTCTCGTCGCATATCGTGTCCGAGCTGGAGCGGGTCTGCGACTACCTCGTCACGCTCGCCGCCGGCCGCACCCAGCTGGCCGGGCCGATCGCCGAGATCGTCGCCAGCCACCGCGTGCTGATCGGCCCGCGCACCGACGCGGCGAGCGTCGCACGCGTCCACGACGTCATCCGCGAGAGCCACACCGACCGGCAGACCACGCTGCTCGTCCGCGCCAACGGCCACGTCTACGACTCCTGCTGGGAGCAGCACGAGGTCGACCTCGAAGAAGTCGTCCTTGCCTACATGGGCTACAAGCCGGGCAGCAACGCTGCGGCGTCTCACATCTCCTGAGGCGGTGGCGCCATGACCTGGGTCGCCTGGCGCCTGCAGCGAACCGAGACGCTGATCGCCGTCGGCATCCTGGCCCTGCTTGCGGCGCTGCTCATCCCGACCGGCATCACGATGGCGAACGCCTACCACCAGGACGGCTCGGCTCGTGCCTCGCGCCAACGTCCCGGGCCGACTGCGCGCAGAGGATCGGCGATTCCAGTCCCGCTTCCAGGCGCTCAACTTCCTCGCCAACTGGTTCACGCTCGTCCCCGGCCTGATCGGCGTCCTGCTGGCGGCGCCGTTCATCCTCGACCTCGAGCACGGCACCTACCGGCTGGCCTGGACGCAGAGCATCACCCGCGGCCGCTGGCTGCTCGGCAAGCTCGGACTCCCGATCCTGGCCGCGCTCGTCGTCAGCGGTGCGACTGATCGTGCTCTTCACATGGTGGCGCGCACCGCATGGTCAACCTCGACGGCCGCCTCGACATCGGCATCTACGACACCGAGGGCGTCGTCGTCGTCGGCTACACGCTGTTCGCGCTCGGCCTGGCAGTCGCACTGGGCGCTGTTTGGCGGCGCACCGCCGTCTCGCTCACCGTCGCATTCGTTGGCTACTTCGCCATGCGCGTTCTTCGTCGATTACTGGCTTCGGAACCAGCTGGCCACCCCGCTGAAGGCAACCTGGCGCGGCGTACAGCTTCCACGCTACCTCGACAACGCCAACATCCTGAGCCAGACCATCACCGTCAACGGGCGCGTGATCCAGAGCGTAAGCAGCAGCGGCGGCGTGATCGGCGCACACGCCCAGTTGGCCGCACCCGGCTCCGGCACCAACGCGGTCTCCCACGCCATCTACCAGCCCGCGAGCTTCTTCTGGACGCTCCAGCTGAGGGAGACCGCCCTCTTCACCGCGATCGCCGCGCTGCTCATCCTCTTCGCCGCCTGGTGGACGCAACGGCAGAGCCGCGTGAGAGGCGGCCCCCCAGCCCCCTCAACCCGAAAGGGCGCTGAACGCGTCAAACTGGGAGCGCTACGGCAGCTCGCCGCGCATCAGCGCTCGGGCAGCGCCCCACGCGGCGAGCGCCACCACGGCGACCAGGACGACGGCAGCGGTCAACGCGCCGGTCACCGGCCTGGCGGCCTGGGGCAGGGCGTGGGCGACGAAGGCGCGCCCGTAGGCGCTGATCGAGAGCTTGGCGGCGGACGGCGCGAAGGTGGCGACGACCCTTCCCAGAGGAGGATGTAGATGATGCCGATGATGATCGGCCGGCGGGTGCGAAGGACAGCCAGGAGGCGGCGGCACAGTAGGCGAGGGTGGCCAGCACCACGCCCAGAAGCGGCCATCCCAGCCGGCGCCGCGGTCAGCCGACCCTCCAGCGCGAAGACCGCGGTCAGGACGAGGCTGGGGACAACAAGGACGAGCGTCGCCACCCAGGCGGCGGTGACCTTTGCGATCACGAGCTCGATCCGCGGCTGCGGCGTTGCCACCAGGTACAGGATCGTCCGTCCTCGCGCTCGTCACCGAAGGCGCTGACGCCGAATACGAGCGCGATCAGCGCGGCCACGGTGGGCACGAACAGCTGCTGGACGATCCCGGAGTAGAAGTCGAGAACGTTGGAGCCGGCGGGCCTGGCCAGCGCGTAGACGGCGGCGGTGACCGCCGGTGCCAGCGCGATCAGCGCCAGCATGATGGCGCGCTTCTGTCGCAGCAGCGCGCGCAGGGTGAGGCGTATGATCGGCCCGATCACCGGCCTTGGCCTCGCGCCCGGGCGTGCAGGTAGGCGTACACGCTTTCCAGGTCGTCGCCGACCGGCTGCACCTCGGCCAGCAGCGCGTCCGCTTCCCGGGCGGCGGACGGGAGCGCGCGGGCGAGCGCCGAGGGATCGCTGGTCTCGAGCTCGATGTGGCCGTCGGCGATCGACTACCGAGTCCACCTCCGGCCCGGCCAGCAGCCTCAGCGCGAGCGTGCGGGCGCCGCCGTCGATGGCGATCCGCACCCGCCGCGGCCGTTCGCTGATCAGGCGCCGGATGCCGGCGGTGGAGCCGTCGGCCACCAGTCGGCCGTTGACCAGCACCAGCACGCGCTGTGCCATCCGCTCCACCTCGTGCAGTACGTGCGAGGAGACGAGGATCGTGCGCCCCTCCGCTCCCAGCCGGGTCAGGATCTCGATCACGTGGCTGCGCTGGGCCGGGTCGAGGCCGTTCAGTGGCTCGTCCAGCAGCAGCAGGTCGGGGTCATGGACGAGCGCCTGGGCGAGCTTGGCGCGCTGGCGCATGCCGTGCGAGTACTCGCCCACCGGGCGCTCGGCGACGTTGGCCAGGTCGACGGGTCTCGAGCGCGCGCATCGCTGCGGCCCGGTGGTCGGCGACCCGGTGCAGGCGCGCCACAGCTCGACCACCTCGCGGGCGGTCAGGAACGGCCACGGCGGGCTCTGGTCGGGCACGATCCCGATCCGCCGGTACACGTCCGGGTGGCGGCGGGGATCGACGCCGAAGATCCGCACGCGGCCGGCGCTGGGCGACGAGAAACCGCCGCACAGCCGCAGTGTGGTCGACTTACCGGCGCCGTTGTGTCCCAGGAGGCCGATCACGCCGCCGTCGATTGCCGAACGACACCTCGGCCAGCGAGACAGTGTCGCCGTACCACCGCGATACGCCGCTGAACTCGATCGCCGGGTCGCTCACGCCTGCTCGCCCCGGTAGCGCAGGATCAGCACCACGATCGCGACTACGGCCACCTCTACTGATGTCGCCCCCCATACCCAGGGCTGATGTTGCCGGGGTCGGGAGTTCGGGAACAGCCCCTGTCCGGCCCGGATCGGCGCCGGCGCGAGCGCCAGCAGGCGCAGGAAGCGCATGTTGAGCGCGTGCGAGAGGACGCCGCCGATCAGGGTCGGCACGACCAGAAAGGCGAGGTAGCCGCCGACCGCGAACGCCCGCCTGGAGGTCAGCGAGGAGATCGCGAGGCCGACCAGCGCGTAGAACGTGGTCACGATCAGGGCCGATCCCACGATCCGCGGCAGGTCGCCGGTCGTGGCCGAACAGATACCCCAGCGGGTGTACCGAGAACACCATGTTGCCGGCGTACAGCGCCAGCGGCGGCGCCAGCGTGATCAAAAGCAGCGGCAGCACCGCGGCGAGCACCTTGCCGGCCAGGTAGTCGCCGGGGCTGATGGCGGTCGAGAAGTAGAGCGATAGCGTGCGGTCGCGGCGGTCGGGGCAGACCAGCTCCGGGGTGATGATCACGCTGTAGACGAGGATGATGATCGAGACGGTGGCGGCGTAATTGCCGTATGGCAGTCCCTTCACCAGGTTGGCGGTGACGCTGGACGTGCCGAACAGGGCGCGGGCGCCGAGGATCACGAGTGCCGGCGCGAACGCCAGCAGTGCGAGCGCGATCGGGATCACCTTCGCCTTCCAGCTGCGGCGCGCGCCCAGCGCCCGCAGCGCGCTCCAGCGGGCCAGCGACCAGAGCGCCTGCAGGCGGCCGGCGCGGGGACCGTCGTACCTGGTGAAGGCGACGTCGATAACGCGGGCGTCGTCGACGTCGATGACGCGGGCGTCGGTGCTCATCCCATCGCATCCACGAGCGACTCCGCCAGCGTCGGCGCCGCCGGCCGTAGCTCCGACAGGCCGACGCCGGCGGCGATGGCGGCGTCCCGCACCGCCCGCTGCACCGCGGGACCGCCGCCGCGCACGAGCACCCAGTCGCCGTCCAGCTCCGACCGCACGTCGCCGCCCAGCGCCCGCACGAACGTGTCCCGGTCACCCTCGACCCGCACTCGCAGGTCGCCGCCGGCGCCGGGCCGCACCGGCGCGACGGGCTGGATCGCGGCGACCTTGCCGGCCCGCAGGACGATCACGGAGTCGCAGGTGCGGGCGATGTCCTCGAGCACGTGCGATGACATCAACACCGCGATCCCGAGCCGGGCCGACAGCCGCCGCACCAGCGCCAGCATCTCGTCGCGGCCGGCCGGGTCGAGCCCGTTGGTGGGCTCGTCCAGCACTACAAGCCGCGGCGAGTGGACGATCGCCTGGGCAAGGTTGGTGCGCTGCTTCATGCCGACCGAGAAGGTCCGAATCAGCCGCGAGCGCTCCTCCTCCAGACCGACCTGGAACAGCACCTCGGACGCCCGCAGCACGGCCACCCGGCGCGGCAGGCCGCGCAGCTCGCCCATGTGGACGACGAAGTCACGCGCGGTCATCCCCATCGGAAGGCAGTCGTGCTCGGGCATGTAGCCGAGCCGGCGGCGGACGTCCCAGGGACTCTCGGCGACGTCCATTCCCAGCACTCGCACGTGGCCGGAGTCGGGGGCGGCCAGGCCGAGCATCACCCGCATCAGCGTCGACTTGCCGGCGCCGTTGGCGCCCAGCAGGCCGACCGCTCGCCCGTCCACGGTCGCGGTGATGCCGTCCAGCGCCACTATCGACCCGTACCGCTTGCTGACATCGCGCAGGGCGACCAGCGCCGGGCGCTCCTGGTCGTCGGAGCCCGCCACGCACCGGTCGCCCTGCGCCGGGTCTTCGTCGAGGGTGCTCAGTGAAGCGACCCTGCGGCGCTTACGATTGTCGCCGACGGTTGGAATCCGGCGACGGTGTAGGTGACACCGCCTCGGGTGAACTGCACCAGCGTGCCCAGCGTCGTGTCCAGCTCACGTCCGGGCCTGCCGGCGATCGTCGCCGCCGGCAGCGAGGAGAGGGCGTTGTGCGCGCCCGCCCGCTGCTCGAGCACCACGGTCGCGCCGAGGCCCCGTCCGTACACCACCAGCGCCGCCGGCGAGCCGCCCAGCGACAGCGAGCGCACCGACGTGCGGACCTGGTTGCCGACCATGGTCGGAGCGACCAGCCGGAAGCCAACCGCGCCAGCGACGGCGCTCATGCCTGTCACGGAGTGGGCGTGCTTGGACGCCGAGGCCAGCTCGTTGCGCTTGGGCAGATGCACACGCTCGATGTGGGTGCCCGCGGTGGGACGAACAACCAGGTCGCTCGCCGGCACCGGCCCGTAGCGGATGTTGGTGACCGCGATCTCGATTGCGGGGGTCGACGACCCGCGCGGGTAGATCGCGAACCGCAGCGGGGTGCCGTGCTGCGAGTCCCACGCCAGCTCGGCCGCGCCCAGCAGACCGGCCGGGTGGCGCGGGGTGACGCGAATGGTATAGGCGGGCCGGCCGGCGACCGTGCTGGGAATCGCGCCGGAGAGGCCGATGTGGCGGGTCGCGCGGGTCAGCGCGGACTGGATCTCGGCCAGCGACGGCACGCCGCCGGTGCGCGTGTGCTCGGCGTGTTCATGCTTGACGGCGAGCACGAATGCGGCGTGCGCCTTGCGGTCCCAGAGCATCGCCTGGCGGCCGTTGAACGTGGCATCGACCACGCCAAATTGAGAGGAGCGCAGCTGCAGGTGAACGAACCCGTGGGTGGCCCACACGTGCCCGGTGGCGCCCATGGACTGCGACACCAGCGTGGAGGCGCCCGGCAGCAAGTGCTGGGTGATGGCGAGGTCGGCGGAGACGCCCATCACCGGTTTCCCGGCGAACGAGGACCGGATGGCGGCTGCCAGTGGCCGCTTGGGAGGTTTCGGCCCGTCGCTGCGGGTCAGGGCGAATGCTGTCACGGCGAGTGCCGCGGAGAGAATCACGAAGAGGCCCAGCCAGCCGGCCAGGCGTCCGCTCGAGGTTCGTTTGCTCATGGTTGGTCTACCTCCAGTCCGACGTTCCGAGGGTAGCGAAGCTTCCTGAGAGGTCTGTGACTGTCCGGTGGGACCGCGCTACCGGCTAAATCCCCTCCCCATCGACCGCGATCAGCATGCCGGGGTGCACGTGACTGGCATCCGCGGCCGGCTCGGCCAAGGGCCGGTGCGGGCGACTCGGATCGCCGCCGCCCAGTGGGTGTGTGCATGTGCCGTAGCTGGTGCCGCCGTCGCGGCGGCGATCGCCGTGTACGGCCCTCCCGGTGTCGACCAGCCGGCGCATCTCTTCCAGACCTGGGCGTTCGCACATTTCGGATTTCAGATCTGGAACAATTATTGGTACGCGGCCGGTACCAGTTCGTGACCTACAGCCTGCTCTTCTATCCGGTTGCATCGCTGGTGGGGATCACGCCGCTGGCGATCGGCTCGGCGGGCTTGCTGTCAGGCGGGTTCGCGGCTCTCGGGGAGGGGCGGTGGGGCCGTGAGGCGCGCGCCCCGGCGATGGTGTTCGCGTTGTCGGGGACAGCGGTCTTGATGATCTTCGGGATGTACCCGTTTCTGACCGGCCTGGCGCTCGGGGTGGCGGCCCTGAACGCCGCACGCCGCGTATCTCGGCCGTGGTTCGCGTTGCTCGCTGTCGCCTCCGCCGCGGCGTCGCCGCTCGCGCTTGTGATGCTGCTGGTCGCACTGGCAAGCCGCGTCATCGGAGACCCGGTTCCGCTGCGACTCCTCCGACGCTATCGCGGACACGGGATCGCGATCGTCACCATGCTGGCAGCGGGCTTGGCGTGGTCGCAAATCTTCTCCAGCGGATCCTTCTATGCCTACTCCCTGAGCGACCTGGCGACGATCGTCGCATTCAGCGGCGCCGGGATCTACCTCACCGGGATTCGGGGCCGCGCGTCCGACCTGCGCGCGTTCTTCATCCTGTATCTGCTCCTGAACATCGCCGCTTTCGCGGTGTCGAGTCCTGTCGGCTCGAACGCGCTCTCGGATGTTCACGATCGCGGGCGCACCCCTCCTCTGGCTCGGCGCCCGCATCGCCCGCCGGCGCTCGTCCGCGCAGGTCGCGGTGATCGTCAGTCTCGCCATGGCCGTGCAGGTAGCCCCAGCCGTGGCCGACGCCTACACGGCCGACAGCCAGCCGGCCGCATCGCCGGCATTCTGGGTCCCGGCCGAGCGGTTCCTGGCGGCCCATCCGACACCAGCCTTCAGGGTCGAGGTGGTCGCCACCTGGGGACACTGGGAGGCCTACTACCTGGCCAAGGACGGCGTGCCGCTCGCCCGGGGCTGGTACCGGCAGGACGACTACCCCTTGAACCAGGTGCTCTACCGCGGCGACGACCTCACCGCAACGGCCTACCTCGGGTGGTTGCACCGCATGGGCGTTCGGTACGTCCTCTTGCCCAGCGGGGCGCTCGACTACACGGCCCAGTCCGAGGCCGCCCTCCTCCGATCGGGCCACTCGGGCCTGGTCACGATCGCACGACTCCCAAACTGGACGGTGTATCGCGTCCCCAATCCCACCCCGATCCTGACGTCAACACCGTCCAGGTCAGCGAGCCTCTTGCGAATCGAGCCGGACGCAGTGCAGATCCATATCAGGCACCCCGGCACATCCCTCCTCCGGGTCAGGTTCACGCCATACTGGCAGGTGCCGCGTGGGGTGTGCCTGACCCAGGCGCCCGACGGAATGACAACCATCACCGCCGCCGGAACGGGGACCATCACGCTCACTATCGACGCCTCACTGACCGCCGTCGAGCAGGCCTTCGACAGCGATTCTGGCGCCTGCCAAGGCTCCGTCGCCAACCCCTAGCGGTGAGAGGTTCAGGGAGGCGAGGCCGCTTGACCCGAGCAGCCTCAACACGATCCGGGTCGGCAGCACTCGCGGAACAATCGTTTCCTCATGTTCAGGGTTGAGTGTTGCGCGGATGGGAATCCGCCTGCGATCTCCCGCGCCCGACCGGTCACCGCGCCCAGAGCGACGCGCCGGAATGCCACGATGGTCCCGACGCCGATGGGCGGCCGGTTCGGGTGCTCGTGTTCACCGCCCCGGTCGGGGCCGGGCACGACGCGGCGGCGGCGGCCCTCGCCGATCAGCTGCGCGAAGCGGGTGCGGCGGTCGAGGTGGTCGACGGACTCGCCCTGCTGGGGGTCGAACGGCTGGTTGTCGGTGGGTATCGGTTCCAGATCTTGCATGCCGGCTGGTCGTGGCGCTGGCTCTACCGGCTGAGCCGGTCGCGAGCGGTCGTCACCCTGGCCGGCGCAGCCCTCGCGCGTCTGGGGTCACGGAGGCTGCTGGCGCGGATCGTGATGGCTGAGCCGGACGTGATCGTCTCGGCCTATCCGATCGTCTCGATGGCACTCGCCGGCCTTCGCCGGCAGGCCCGCCTCCCCTGGCGTTGCGCAACGCTCGTGACGGACTTCGATCCGCATCCTGCCTGGGTCGATCACAACCTGGACGCGAACCTCGCTGTCGGTGACACGAGCCGGGCGGGCCAGCAGATCGCTCCGCCGATCTGCGACGTTGCGAGAACCGACGCCGTGCGACAGGCGATCCGGCGGGAGCTGGGCATCCCCGCGCGCGCCCGGGTCGTCCTGATCGTGGGTGGGCAGGGCGTCGGCAACCTGGCGGGCGCCGCACGTGCCATCGTCGATCTCCCGGATGTCCACCCGATCGTGGTCACCGGCCGGAACGAGCGCCTGTTGCGGACGCTCCGGCACGACCGTTCCCTTGCATCCGCCACGCTGCTCGGGTTCATGCGCCTGGTTCCCGACCTCATGGCGGCCAGCGATGCCCCTGATTCAGACATGCCGCCGCGGCCTGACCTGCCTCGAGGCGTTCGGCGCCGGTCTGCCCGTGGTCATGTTCGACCTGCTCCCTGGTCACGGGGAGGCCAACGTCCGCCTCATGGCCGAGTCCGGGCTTCGTGGCGACCGCGGAGGATGTGCGGGCGCTTCGAGAGACGGTCATGTCGAAGGCGCTTTTGGCGGGTACGACGGATGGGCGGCCGGTCGGTCGAGCGTTGGCCCTGTTCGAGCGGCAATCCGCCGCTGCACCAGTGTTGGCGTTGAGCAGCGCAACGATCACGCAGCCCAGCCGAGCCCGGCGTGTTGCCGCGCCGCTGCTCGCGGTGACCGCGGTGGTGGCTGTGTGGCTGGCGGTGGATGGGCCGTCGACCGGCGTCGATGTCGCCGATGGCCGCACACCTGCCACCACTCGCCGTCTTGCCCCCCTCCGCGGTTACGAGCCGACGGAGATCCGCGTGACGCTGAGTCCGGCGTCCGCGACGGCGGCGGCGACCGCTGGCAGTGCCGCGACCGTGCGCCGCCACGAGCCGGACGCTGCATAGGAGTCGGAATCGTGAAGGAGCAGGATGTCGCCGCCGCAAACGCCGCTCGAGACCGACCGTGCGATCGACTCCGGTGTCGCGCGACGACTCCAGTCCCACCCCCACCGAGACCAGCCGGTGACCTGCAGCCCGTTGCGATTCGCGTACATCAGCGTGGCGACGCTGGCGGCGCCGAAGGGTGCCCGGAGAGCTCGCACGGCGCATCCGGCGATGTCCTCGATCGTGGCCTGTCCGCGGGTCAGATCCCGCCGTGACCGCGGCCGGCGTCATCAGCGCGTGCGGTAGGTGGCGATGCCCGTGGAGCGCGACCTCGTGACCGGCGGCGGCGATCTCGGACACGACTTGGGGATGCCGGGCCGCCTGTTCCCCGAACACGAAGAACGTGGCCGCGATCCCGAGGTCGCGAAGACTCGACAGGACCTCGATCGTGCCCTCGGGATGTGGACCGTCGTCGAAGGTGACGGCGATCGCGCCGTCGGCCTGCGGCAACCTGCTCGTCACTCCGGGATAGCGGCCGCGGGGGAAGCGCGGCCGCGACCGGCGACGCGTTGGCGACGACCGCCATCGCAGTCACCAGGGTTGCCATACGCCGGGCACGCATGGGTCCGGTGAGCGTACAGCCACACCGTCGGAGGTTGACGTCGGTCCGAGGCTGTCGCCGTCCGCTTTGACGCACAAGCGCCGATCGGTGTGGAGCTGCGCGCGCCGATGAGTTTTGGCGACCCCGGAGCTGTCCAATCAACGACGATGGTGAACCACCTTGAATCGAGACCGCAGGAGGTCGAAGTGTCTGCCTCAGTGCTCTACATGTCGATGTCGCTTGACGGGTACATCGCTGGGCCGAACGACGGACCGGCCAACCCCGGCGGCGATGGCTTCATGCGGCTGCATGAGTGGTACGGGTTTGCTTCGGACGCTGGACCGAACGCGGAGGCGTCGGGGATAGGGAACAGTTTCTCGACGAAGGCAGAGCGACCGGCGCGGTCCTGCCGGTCGCAATACCGTGGAACAGGTCGATCACTGGGGCGGCGATCACCACGATGGCGTCCCGATCTTCGTGCCCAGTCACCGGCCGCCGGGACCCTCGGTCGCGAAGTATCCGCTGGTGACGTATGTGACCGACGGGATCGTCAGCGCGATGACACAGGCGAAGGCTGCCGCCGGTGACCGCAACGTGCTCGTCCACGGCGCGTATACGGCACAGTCGGCGCTCGAAGCGGGTGTGCTCGATGAGCTGCAGATTCACCAGGTCCCGGTGTTGTTCGGTGGCGGGCGCCGACTGTTCGATGTGCTGCCGGCGAGGATCGAGTTGGAGATCATTCGAGTGATCGACACCCCGGAGGCCACACACATCCGCTACCGGGTCCGTCGCTGAATCGCAAGCGCTTTCCTGGCGGCGACTCCGTTCCGATCGGGCCGCCTTCGGATCGCAGGCGCGGTATGCACCGGTGGCGGCGTCCGGCTACCGCCCTTCCAACGCAGCAACCACGCGTAGCGGGTCGAGGTAGTCGCGCCAGTGCGAGACCTTGCGATCCTTCAGCGTGATCATCGAGATGTATCGGTTGCTGTATGGGTGGCCGATGGCGACGACCTTGCCCTGGGAGGCGTATTCGAGCACGACCGTGTGGGTGGCGTCTGAGCGGTGCACGCGCAGGTCGTGGCAGCGTCTCGAGGAAGAACGTGGACCCGTAACCCCGGTACAACTCGATCAGGTCGCTCCGCCCAACTACGCGGCGGGGATAGTCGGGCACGGTGATGACGAACTCGAAAACCACGTCGTCTGCGAGAAGGTCGTGACGCGATCTCCGTCGGCGAGACCTCCGAGCCCCTGTTCGATGATGCGGAAAACGGCTCTAGGGCACGAAAATCTTCAATGTCACGTATCAATGACACTTCTCCCCTCGGCGTAGCCAGTCGCGGCTTCGGCGCCCATCGGCGCCGAGGTGGAGTGGCAGGGCTTGCGCGCGATCGTGTCGCTACAGTCGAGCGCATGACGATCCAACGCATGGATCACGTGGGCATCGTGGTCGACGACCTCGCGGCCGCGACGGCGTTCTTCGTCGAGCTCGGACTCAAGCTGCAGGGCGAGGGGCCGGTCGAGGGCGGTTGGGTGGACCGCGTGGTGGGGCTCGAGGGCGTCCGGGCGGAGATCGCGATGATGGAGACCCCGGACGGCCACGGACGGCTCGAGCTGGCGAAGTTTCACGCCCCGTCGGGCCGGGGCGGCGACCGGCACGCGCCGGCGAACACCCCGGGCATCCGCCATGTCACATTCGCAGTCGACGACATCGACGCCGTCGTCGCCGGCTTGCGAGCCCGCGGCGCGGAGCTCGTTGGCGAGGTGGAGCGCTACGAAGACAGCTATCGGCTCTGCTACGTCCGCGGCCCGGAGGGGATCATCGTCGAGCTGGCGGAGAAGATCGGCTGAGGGGCCGGCCAGACGGTCGATGCGGCTTGACATCATCGGCGGTCGGGGGAACACTGCCAGGGTATCCCGGCCGAAAGGATCCGCATGCGCCGTCTCGCCATTGTCACGCTCCTCCTGATGCTCGCCTACCCCGCCAGCGCGGGCGCCCAGCCATCCTTCCGCCATGGCGCCCCCAACCACCGGATCACCCGCAGCACCAGCACCAACTGGGCCGGCTACGCCGCGACGGGGTCGACGTTCCACAGCGTGTCGGCGACCTGGAAGCAGCCGTCCGTCTCCTGCACCTCGACGGATGCCTACTCGAGCTTCTGGGTCGGCCTCGACGGCGACGGGTCGAACACGGTCGAGCAGACCGGCACCGACGCCGACTGCAGCAGCGGCAAGCCGGTGTACTACGCCTGGTACGAGATGTATCCGAAGTTCCCGGTCAACCTCTCGATGGCGATCCGGCCCGGCGACACGATGTCGGCCAGCGTCACCACCGACGGGAAGGGCACCTTCACGTTGACGATCCGCGATACGACGAGCGCCAAGTCGTTCACGACGACCCAGAAGCTGAAGAACGCCCGGCTCGCATCCGCAGAGGTGATCGCCGAGGCACCGAGCTCCGGCGGCGTGCTGCCGCTGGCCGACTTCGGCAGCGTCGGCTTCAGTGCCGCGACGGTGAACGGAAAGACCATCGGCAGCTTCAACCCCGACCGCATCACCATGGTGTCGGGATCGACGGTCAAGGCGTCCACATCGACGCTTTCCGGCGGGACGTCATTCTCGGTCACATGGAAGCACTCGTAGCCTGAACTGGACGGGCCCCGCGATGCCGTCGCTGCTGCTCGGCCCGTTGCTTCGCTACGTCGGGCGCACCGAAGCCACGGTCTGGGTGGAGGCCGATCGGGCCTGCGAGGTCGAAGTACTCGGGCAGGCGCACGCGCACGTTCGAGGTGCGCGGTCATCATTATGCCCTGTCTTGCTGGAAGATCTTCCGCAAGCGTCGGTGATCGCCTACGGAGTGACCCTTGACGGCGTCCGTGGTGTGGCCGGCGGACGCCGGCGGCCGGCGGCCGCGGCGAGCACGATTCACACCAGACATGGGGAGCATCAGGCGCGGCTGGTGTTCGGCTCTTGCCGGGTGGGGCTCCCCAGCGCGAGCCATATACGCTGCCGCCGGGTGATCACCAGGACGGCTATGGCGTGGATGCGCTGTGGGCATACTCGCGGCGGCTGCAAGCGGGGATCGAGCCGTGGCCCGACGCGCTGTTGCTGAATGGCGACCAGGTGTACGCCGACGAGGTGTCGCCTGAGACCGCGAAGTTCATCCGCGCGCGGCGTGACACCTCGATCGCCCCCGGTGAACAGGTCGCCGACTTCGAGGAGTACACCCGGCTCTATCGCGAGGCCTGGACCGACCCCGACATCCGCTGGCTGCTGTCGACTGTTCCCGAGCGTGATGGTCTTCGACGATCACGATGTGATCGACGATTGGAACATCTCCTGGCAGTGGGTCAAGGACGCCCGCCGGACGCCGTGGTGGGAGGCGCGGATCACCGGAGCGTTCATGTCCTACTGGGTCTACCAGCACCTCGGCAACCTCTCCGGCCGGCGAGCTCGGGGAGGAGCAGATCTATCAGCAGGTGCTGGCAGCCGAGGGCGACGCGGGACCGGTACTCGAGGCGTACGCCAGGATGGCCGATCGCGAGTCGGCCGCGACGCGGTGGGCATTCCGGCGCGAGTTCGGCCGTTCCCAGGTGCTGGTGGTCGACTCGCGTGCCGCCCGCGTGCTGAGCGACAGCGATCGCCAGATGGTGGACGAGGACGAGTGGGCATGGATCGTTGACCACAGCCTGGAAGAGATGGATCACCTGGTGATCGTGAGCACGCTGCCCGTGTTCATGTCACCCGGTGTCCACTATCTCGAGGCGTGGAGCGAGGCGATCTGCGCCGGCGCCTGGGGGCGGCCGGCGGCGTGGGCTGGTAGAGCGTGTGAGGCGGGCGCTCGACCT
Organism: uncultured Actinomycetes bacterium; assembly: GCA_963755675.1. Classification (GTDB taxonomy): domain Bacteria; phylum Actinomycetota; class Thermoleophilia; order Gaiellales; family JAICJC01; genus JAICYJ01. Next base: position 9,449 of record CAVWLK010000105.1, on the reverse strand, counting down.
GGAGCACTGGCCGGCGTTCCAGGCAGTCGTTCGGTCGGATGGTGGAGCATGCTGCGCGATGTGGCAACGGGCGCGAGCGGGGTTCGACCGCCGGCAAGCGTGACGCTGGTCGGCGGTGACGTGCACCACGCCTACGTCGCCGAGGTATCGCTGGGCAAGCGGGATCCCCGCCACAGCCGGGTGCACCAGCTGGTGTGTTCGCCGTTTCGCAACCCACTGAGCCCTTCCGAGCGGCGCGTTGTCCGTCTGACGAAGAACCCGCTGGTGGCCGCGGGCCTGCGCCGGCTGGCCGGGCTGGCCGGGGTGAAGCGGCCCTCGGTCGACTGGCGCTTCCGGTCCGGGCCGACCTTCGAGAACTCGCTCGGGGTGGTCGAGCTGGACGGCCGCTCGGCGAGGGCGATGATCTATCGGGCGGAACCGGGTGATGACGCCGACGCGCTGGTGCCGCTGCATTCGCGGGTGCTGGCCGACGGCCCGCGCGCCGAGCCCTCCGCTTCCGCCTGAGCGGCGGCCGCCTCGACCGGCGCCCCCAGGCGCATCAGCGATCCTCCGAAGGCGATCGCACAGACCGCGAACCATCCCCAGCCGAGCGCAAGCCCGGCGACCACGTCGGATACCCAGTGCAGATCCAGCAGCACTCGGCTGCACGCCACCGCGACGGCGAGCCCGACGGCCACCCCGGCCAGCGCTGCGCGGGTCTCGGCCGGGCGGCGCCGGCCCGCCAGCAGCGCCAGCGCGGCGAAGAACGCGGCGGCGGTGGACGAGTGTCCGCTGGGAAACGACGGCCCGAGAGTCGCCGCCACCGGCTCAATCGTGGGCCGGGCACGATCGACGATCGCCCTTGATCGTGTTGGTGACGAGGAGTCCCCGACCGTCACGACCACCAGGAACGCCGCGATCCACCGGTTGGGCACGCGGATCCATTCGATCGCGCCGACCACGACGCCGATCACGATCACGCCCTGGGTCGATGCCAGCCAGGTGATGTCCTCCAGCATCCGGCGGGTGACCGGCCCCACCTGGCGATGGCGCCGAGTTCGCGGCGAGCGAGTCGAGGTCCGCAGCGCCTCGCTGTGGCGTACCAGCACCGCGAGTACGGTCACCACGATGCCGGCCGCGATCACCGCCAGCAGGGCGACCGTCAACGCGAGGCCGGTGATCACCTCGGCATCGACCCTGCTGCGCACGAACCTCGCAGGAGCGCCGGGATGCTCGCGGAGCTCGGCGGTCACCATGGCCGCCGCCGGATCTTTCCCCGGCCAGTGGCGGGCGGCGGCTCGCGCGGCAGCCCACGCGGCGAACGCCACAGCTGACCGACACGAGCAGCACGATGACCAAGGGCATGCGAAGCGTTTGCCCGGTCGTAAAGACGGGAAAACATCGCGCGATGGAGCTCAAGCACCGTCAGCAAGCTCAGACCGATATCCCAGATGCCCACTCACGGTTTGCCGGTCGCCCGGTTGTCGCTTACCTGGCGGTCGTGCTGGTCGGGTTCGCAGTGCTCGCCGCCGCTCGCGATCGCGCTTGGCTGGGTGCTGAAGACCTACGTGCTTCCGGAGCGCGGCATCGGGCACGCCGACGAACACGTCAACGTGTGGCTGGCCCGGCACCGCACGCCGACGCGAAACGATGTCTCGTCCTGGCTCTCGGGCATCGGCGACGTCTACGCCATCCCGGCGCTGGTCGCGATCACCGCGATCGTGGCGGCGGTCAGGCGAAACTGGCGGGTGGCGGGTTCATCCTGGCCGCGATCGGCGTCGAGGCGGCCACCTACCGCGCCACGACGCTCGTGATCCATCGCCAGCGCCCGGCCGTGCCGCGGCTGGACGACCTGCCGGCCGACGCGAGCTACTTCTCGGGCCACACCGCGGCCTCGGTCGCGGTCTACTGCGGCATCGCGCTCGTGATCACGCGTGCCGATCCACAACCGCTGGCTGCAGGTCGCCTGCTGGACGATCGCGGTCGCGATCCCCCTGCTGGTGGGGTTTGCTCGGATGTACCGCGGCATGCACCACCCAACCGATGTGGCCGCCGGGCTGCTCGTCGGCATCGGCGCGCTGGTGGTTGCCTCCGCCGGCCTCCCGGGCCGGGCGTGCGGGCGGCAGCTGCCGGCGCGGAGCGGGCCGGATGACCAGGTCGCCGTCATCGCCCATGCCGGGAAGCGCATCGAGGGCGGGCTGCCCGCAGCTTCGCCGCACACTGGAAGCCCAAGGAGTGGCCGACCCGCTGTGGGTCGAGGTGCCCAAGAGCAAGAAGGCGCCGAAGCAGGTCAAGCGCCTGCTCGAGAGAGGCGCCGACCACTTCTTCGTCTGGGGCGGCGACGGCATGGCACAGCGGTGCATCGACGCGCTCGCCGGGAGCGCCGCCACCATCGCCATCATCCCCGCCGGCACGGCCAATCTGCTTGCCTCCAACCTCGGGATCCCCAAGGACATCGATGGTGCCGTGAAGACCGGGTTGCACGGCAGGCCGCGGCGTGATCGACGTTGGCCGCATGAACGGCGAGTGCTTCGCGGTCATGGCGGGAGCCGGCTTCGACGCCGACATGATCGACGCCGCCGGCGGCTCGCAGAAGGACAGGCTGGGGCGAGCCGCCTACATCCTGACCGGCGCCAGGAGCTTTCGCACGCCTCCGTTTCGGGCCACCATCACCGTCGACGACGCTCCCTGGTACAAGGGCCCGGCGAGCTGCATCCTGGCCGGGCAACGTCGGTGCTTGTTCGCCGGCGTCGAGGTGTTCGCGGACGCAGAAGCCCGATGACGGCCTGCTCGACCTGGCCGTGATCACCGCCGACGGAGTCGCCCAATGGACGCGAACGGTCGGCCGTACGATGGCCGGCAGCCCCGAGAAGTCACCCTACTTCCGCATCACCAAGGCGCACAAGGTCAGGGTCAAGCTCGATCGCAAGGTGCTCTACGAGCTCGACGGCGGGTCGCGCACCAAGGTCAAGTCCTACCGGCTGGACGTCGATCCAGGAGCGATCTCCGTGCAGGTGCCGGCATGAGCAGCGCCAGGCACACAGCCCCGCTCGGCAGGTCGCACCGCGACCCATAGCCCGGCGTTCGAGGCGCTCACCCGGATCGGGTTTGTCGCCCGTGGCGTCGATCTACGCGACCATCGGGCTGCTCGCGATCCAAGTCGCCCTGCACGTCGAGCAACGAGGCCGACCGACCAGCGCGGCGCGATGGAGACCATCCAGCAGCCAGCCGTTCGGCCACGCACTGCTGATCGCGGTCGCGGTCGGGCTTGGCGGCTACGCCCTTTGGCGGTTCGTTCAGGCGGGGTACGGCAACGGGCCTGAGGGCGGCGGCGACAGCTCCGCCATGGGCCGGATCGTCGCGCTGGGAAGCGGCATCGCCTACCTGGCGATGTGCGGCCTTGCGATCTCCATCCTCCTCGGCACGTCGAGCCGGAAGTCGAGCAGCCCTCACCGCTCAGCCGCGGGCGTGCTGGGATGGCCGGGCGGCCGGTACATCGTGGCGGCCGCCGGCGTGCTCTTCATCGCCATCGCGCTCTACCAGGGCTACAAGGGCGTCTCCAAGAAGTTCCTCGAGGAGGACAAGACCGATCAGATGGGACCCCGGGCGACGCGACATTCATCACCGCCATCGGCGTCGTCGGCCACCTGGCGCGGATGGTGGCCTTCGGCCTGATCGGGATCTTCGCACTCAAAGCGGCGATCGACTACGACCCCGAACAAGGCCGTCGGCCTGGATGGCGCTCTGGCAACGATCGCCCAGCAATCCTATGGCCAATACCTGCTCGCCCTGGTGGCGGCCGGCCTGATCGCGTTCGGCCTCTACTCGATCGCCGACGCCCGCTACCGGCGGATCTGATCAGTTCCGGCGGGCAGCGTCGGCCTCCGCAGCGAGCTGGTCAGGGTGGCGAAGAACGCCGGCGACTGCCCTCGGAACAGCCCCATCGCGGTCAGGAACTTGACCACCCCCATCGCGACCCCCTTCGTCTCGGTGGGCCGGACGATCGAGACGACCGGGAACTTGCGGCTCGAGGAAGTTCGTCGGTTCGGGCATGATCAGGTTGGTCTGGAAGTCCTGCCCACCGAACGGCTTCTTGTTCAGGTCTGGGAACACGAGGCCGTTCGTGGGATCGGTCAGCGGCGGCGCGTTGCCGGCCTTGTCGCTCCAGGTCTGGAAGTGCATCGCCTCGGTCGGCCCGATGCTCAGCACGACGCGCAGCGCCTCGGGGTCGTTGACCCTCTGGGCCAGCGACGGATAGAGGCTCGTCCCGCCCTGCTCGATCGTCGCGAAGTGGAAGCCGGCAGTGTTGGCGATTGCCTGCAAGTGCTTCGTCGGCTTCAGATCGGCGTCGCGTGCGCGGGATCGCCGGAAACCGGCCCTGCATCAATCGGGCACGGCCTGCGGGAAGCGTGTCGCCGAGGTCGGGATTTCCGTGGCGCGCGCGATACCGCGTCCACCAGCTGGTGTCGACGGTCAGCTCCATCAGGTTCGTCAGGCGTGCCGTTCTGCTGCGGCGCCGGTCGCCGTGCTGCCCGGCAGCGTGCGGAACTGTTCGAGATTGACCGCTTCGGCTCCGCGCGACTTCAGGTAGGCGTTGAGGAACGTGAAGTGCGTGAACTCGTCCTCGGTGTTGTCGTGGATGTACTGGGCCATGTCCGAGTCGAGTACGCCAGCGCCTCGGTGTACGCCTTGTTGCCGCTGCCGCCCGGTACCTCCCCGTCCTGAATTCCGCACAGCTCGTTGTACTGCTGCCACAGGTCGGTCTCGAGAATCTCGGCCGCGGACAGGAACCGCAGAATCGCCGCGTCGCCGGCGCTCAGGCTGCCGTCCGCCGCGTCGGCGACCCCGACCCCGGCGGCCAGCCCGCCGCTCGCGACGCCGGCCGCCGCTCCCAGGCCTCCGACGACGAACGCGCGCCGCGATGTGCGGCCCTCACCGTGTGTAGGCGTCTGCCCCATGATCAGCCTCCCCTGCTCGGAACCCCCAACTCGGGATACCCCCACTACCAGGGACGGCGAGGAGTGGTTTGGTGAGGTGCGTCACGGAGTGGGCTGCACCACAATCACCCCACACGCGAACTGCTCGTCAGATCCGACGGCTATGCTGCATACGTCCAGAGGGGGAGTCAGTCCGATGACCTGGTTTTTGGTCCTGCTCTTCGTCGCCGCAGCTGCCGAGGCGGTGTGGCTCGACCACCGGTTCGAACCCTATGTGCCCCGGAAGTTCCGCGCGGTCGCCTGTCACGTCGCCGCCGGTGGTGTCTGCTGCCTCCTGGTCGTTCCTTTCCTTTCTGACCGTCTGCTGGCGGTCGGCACCGAGTGGGCTCGCTTCGGCGTCATCATGGCGGTCGCGTTCCCCGCGCTGATCTACGCGCTCCTGGGCGGCGATCTGGTGCTTCAGGCTGACCCAGGGGATGCTCCCAGGCGGTCCCCGCTAGCTGCCGTGGCTCGCGGCCGCGGCCAGGCGAGCAGGCGCGGCGTCCGCGCGGCGTAGGCCGCGTACTCCGGGAAGGCAGCCGTCAGCTCGGCCTCCTCGAGGTGCATCCGGACGAGTTGCCCGGCACCGAAGATGGCACCGAGAAGCAGGTTCCCGACGGAGGGCGAAAGCAAGCACGAGCCCCGTGCAGACGGTGATCTCGCCGAGATAGAGGGGATGGCGGATGAGCCGATACGGGCCCCGCGTGACCAACCCGCGCGCCTCGGGCAGGATGCCGAAGCAGCTGCCGAGCGCGAACACGGAGGCGAGCATCCAGGCGGTTCCGGCGACGGCTACCGCAAGGCCGGCCGTCTGGGCGGCTCCCGTCGAGCCTGATGCCGGCGGGTGCAGCCCCGCCGCGCCGGCGAGCGCCGCGATGCAGGCGACGAACGCCACCGGATCGCGCGCCGGCCTCCGCGCCTGCGGGCGGACGGCGACCAGCGCCGCGAATGTCGTCACGACCGCCGCCTTCAAGGCGGCGTAGAGGACGATCGTCGCAGCTCGCCCCGGCAGTCCCCGTGAGCACGTCTCCGGCGGCGATCACCGCCTGCGCGACGGTCGCAAGCGCCGCCAGCGCAAACCCCATCATCGTCACCGCCCTCGACATCACTTCCCTCCGAAGGCGTCGAGGAACGAGAAGACCGCCGGCCCGAGCAGGACGACGAAGATGGCCGGGAAGATCAGCAGGATCAGCGGGAAGAGCATCTTGATCGGCGCCTTCTGCGCCCGCTCCTGCGCGACCTGGCGGCGCCGGCTTCGCATCTCCAGGGCGAGGTTGCGCAGGATCTGCCCGATCGAGACTCCGAGCTGCTCCCCCTGCAGGATCGAGCGGACGAACGAGCGCATCGACGGACTGTCCGCGCGCAGGAGCATGTTCGAGAGCGCCTCGTTGATCGCCAGCCCCATGCTCTGCTCCTGCAGCGTCAGGCGAAGCTCGTCTCCCAACGCTCCCGTCATCCGCTCGGCAGCGACCTGCAGCGAGCTGCTAAAGCCGAGGCCAGCCTCCACCGTCACCACCAGCAGGTCGATCAGGTCGGGGAGCGCCCGGTCTATCTCGTCCAGTCTCCGGCGGGAGCGATTGCGGACGATGGTCAGCGGCGCCACCCAGCCGGCCCAGACGGCGAAGACCAGCCCCACCACGGTCAGCAGTGGGCTGGCTGCCATCGAGACGCTGACCGACAGCCATGCGACCGGCACGCAGACCAGCGAGAGCACCCGGTAGCCGACGAACTTCCGCGGCGACAGAAGTAGATCCCGGCGGCCATCAACTCGCTGCGAACGGTTGCCTCCTGCATGCTGCCGAAGCGGCGTGCGAGGGCCGAGCCGATCACCCCGGCGATCCCGTCCAGTGCCCCGCTGACCGGCCGCGTAGCCTGCACGGGTTCCGTGGTGGGATGGGTGAACCCGTAGGCCGGGATTTGGCTGAGAGTCTCAGTCGTGCGCACCCGCGAGAGGGAGAGGCCGCGGGCGACCAGCGTGACCGCCACCACGACGAGAGCCAACCCGAGAATCAGTGTCAAGAGCACCAGAGCCTCCTAGACCTCGATGTCCACGATCTTGCGGATGACCAGCGAGCCTGCGACGACCATCACCAGCGCCCCCGCCAGCAGCAGTTGACCCGCTGGTCGGTGGAAGAGCGGCGAGACGTAGGACGGATTGAGTAGCGAGATGACCACCAGCAAGACGATCGGGATCCCGGTCACGACCCAACGCGACATCCGCCCCTGCGCCGTCAGCGTCTTGACCAGGCGCTGCAGCTCGAACCGCTCCCGCACCGTCGCGGTGACCCGGTCGAGCACCTCGGCCGTGTTCCCGCCGGTCTGCCGCTGCAGCGACGCGACGACCGCGATCTGAGCCACGTCCTTGCTCGCCATTCGCGTCGCCACGACTTCCAGCGCATCCTCGAGCGGCACGCCCAGCTGCTCGTCGGCCACCACCCGCTGAAACTCGCTGCGCGATGGCTCCGGGCAGTCCGCGACCACGACCGCCAGTGCGCCGACGAAGCTGTGACCCGCACGCATTGCTGACGCCATCACCTGCAGGTTGTCCGGCAACTGCTCTGCGAACTGCCCCCGCGTGCGGCGGAGCCGGGCCGAGATCCCGGCTCGTACGGCGAGGGGGACGACCAGCGCCGCGAGCCCCAGAACCGGCGTGCCGGAGATCGCGGCCAGGAGGAGCCCCAGGGCGACGGTCCCGACGCCGGTCCAGAGCACGATCTGGATCGCGGGCATCGAGATGCCGGCGATCTCCAGTTCCTCCTGGAAGCGAGCCCAGAAGCCGACGCTTCGAAGCGGGCGCTCGACGCTGTCGAACACCCGGTCGGACAGAAGCTTGCCGCTCTCCGATCGCTGGTTCGAGCGGATCGAGACGAACCCCGCCATGCGCTGGGAGAGGGGCTTGCCGCGCGGACGCACGAGCAGCATCGTTCCGGCCCCGAAGAGCAGAGCCGCGGCCAGAACGGTGACGACCAGCGCGACGTCCGAGCGCCAGTACCGCTGCAGCACGGACAGGTGATAGACGGTGGAGGGCGGCGGGGGCAGTGCGGGGGCGACGTACGCGCTGTCCGCGCTGCCCGGGATACCGCGCACCTTCACCCGCACCGTCACCGCGCTCCCGGCCCGAGCGAGCGATCGATAGCGAATGACGTACTGGTTGGCCAGTTCGGCCCCCAGCTCGTCGTAGATCGGCTGCAGGTCGGCGGCCGAGGCAGCCTCCGAGAATCGCCCTCCGGTGGCGGCCGCCAGTGAGCGGAGCGGACCCGCCTGGAAGGCGTGCGACCGCAGGCCGACGGTGAAGACGCGAACGTGGGACGAGCCGACGGCCGCCGCGACGGCCGCGGCGGTTGCCGCGCTGCCCGTGTCCGCGCCGTCCGAGAGCAGGACGACCGAGCCGCCGTTGATGTGGGCCTGCTCGAGCAGTTGCACCGCCTGGTCCACCGCGTCGTAGATGTGCGTGCCGCGGGCGATCGCCGGCGGCCGGCCGAGCGCGGCCTGGATCTGCTGCTCGTCCTCGGTGAAGGGGAGGACGACCAGCTCGTCCGGTTAAACTCGATCACCGCCAGGCGCTCGCCGGGCAGCCGGTGGCTGTCGAACGTCCGGGCCGCGGCGAGGGCGGCCGCGATCGGGCCGCCGTGCATGCTCTTGCTGGCGTCGATCACCAGCACGACGCCCAGCCGGGTGCCGTGGGCGAGCGTGGCGGGAACCAGCGTCGGATCGTCGACGGGGCGGCCGTTCTCCGTCACTCGCACGTCGTCCGCCGTCAGGCGCAGCGACTGCGGCAGGGAGACCAGGAACGAGCGCTCGGGAAAGCGGGCGTCGAGCCCGTGCCAGCTTGACCGGCGACCCGCTGCGGCGGTCCCTGGTGCCAGGAAGGCGAGCACCATCGCCGCGCCGATCAGGAGGCGCCGCATCATCGGCCGCCGATCCTCTGCAGATCGCTGTCCGACCGCGACGGCGCCTGGAACAGGCTTACCGGCAGCGTCACCCCGTGCTTCTCGAACTTGTCCAGGAAGCTCGGCCGGAGCCCCGTTGACTGCAGGCTGCCGATCACGGCGCGCTCACTTGTCACCTTGTCGATCTTGAAGGCGAAGAGCTCCTGCAGAGTGATCACGTCCGACTCCATCCGCTGCACCTCGGTGATCGAGGTGACGCGGCGGACGCCGTCCTCCAGGCGCTCGAGGTGGACCACCAGATCCAGCGCTGCGGACACCTGCTGCCGGATGGCCCGGATCGGCAGGTCGAAGCCGGCCATCAGCACCATCGTCTCGACGCGCGCGAGGGCGTCGCGGGCCGAGTTGGCGTGGACGGTCGAAAGCGATCCGTCGTGGCCCGTGTTCATCGACTGGAGCATGTCCAGCGCCTCGGCACCGCGGACCTCGCCCACGATGATCCGGTCGGGGCGCATGCGCAGCGAGTTCGTACCAGCTCGCGGATCGGGATCTCGCCCTCGCCCTCGATGTTCTTCGGCCGCGACTCCAGTCGCAGGAGCAATCATTC
>CAVWLK010000104.1:0-14400 GCA_963755675.1 uncultured Actinomycetes bacterium | reverse complement strand
GCATCCTAGCTTGGCGCTTCGGGTTCAGATGTTGACCGGCCGGGGTTGGGTGACAGTGGCCACCCCCAAGCTGAGCACGCGGTCGCGGTTCTCCAGCACGCTGTTGCCTCGGGTGCGAGGTCGCTACCTGTTCCGTGTCGTCGCTCCAAGCACGGCGTTGAACGCGTCCGGCACGAGTCGCACGGTCAGCGTGCGGGTCACGTAACCGCCACAGCCTCGCGCCAGGCATCGGGTCCCCACCGGTGCCTGGCGCGAGGCACCCAGTGCCGGCTCGCTGACTGAGCCCTCACCTACAATCCCTCTATGCCCTCCGCCGCACCTTCCCGCAGCCTCTCGACGCCGGCACGGGCGGGCCACTAGATGGCGGCTCCCCCGGCGCTTTCACTCGACACCCTCAACCCTCAGCAGCGCGAGGCGGTGCTGTGCACGCGAGGGTCAGCTGCTGGTGATCGCCGGCGCCGGGTCAGGCAAGACGCGCGTGCTCACCCACCGCGTTGCGCACCTGATCGACGAGGACCTGGCCGCGCCGTCGGAGATCCTCGCGATCACCTTTACCAACCGTGCCGCGACCGAGATGAAGGAGCGGGTCGAGCAGTTGGTCGGGGGCCGGATCGCCTCGCGGATGTGGGTGATGACGTTCCATTCCGCCTGCGGCGCGCATGCTTCGGCGCGACGCCGAGCTGATCGGGTACCAGTCGAGCTTCACGATCTACGACCGGCCGACCAGATGCGGCTGGTCAAGAGCTGCATCGAGGATCTCGGGCAAGGATCCCAAGCGGTTCGTGCCGCGCGCGGTGCACGGCGCGATCTCCACGGCCAAGGACAGGCTGCTGACGGCTGAGCTCTACCAGCGAGCAGGTCGAGCGGCTTCTTCGAGCAGGCGGTGGCGTCGTCTACGAGCTCTACGAGCGGCGGTTGTCCGAAGCCAACGCGATGGACTTCGACGACCTGATCATGAAGACGGTGCTGCTCCTGCAGCGTGTCCCCGAGGCTCGACGGCACTGGCAGCGCGCCTTCCGTTACGTGATGGTGGATGAGTACCAGGACACCAACCACGCACAGTTCACGCTCGTCTCGATCCTGGCCGAGCAGCACAAGAACCTGGCCGTGGTGGGCGACCAGGATCAGTCGATCTACGCCTTCCGCGGAGCCGATATCCGCAATATCAGCGAGTTCGAACAGGACTTCCCGCATGCGCGCGTGATCGCCCTGGAGCAGAACTACCGCTCCACCCAGACGATCCTGGACGCGGCCAACGGCGTGATCGAACACAACCGCGACCGCAAGCCGAAGCGGCTGTGGTCGGATCTGGGCGAGGGCGACAAGGTGCAGGTGGTGGAGGCCGAGGATGAGCATGCCGAGGCCCGTTTCGTTGCCGGCCGCATCCAATCGGCCCTGGACGATGGCGCAAACGCCGGCGAGATCGCCGTCTTCTACCGCATGAATGCCCAGTGCGGGTGCTGGAGGACCTGCTCACGCGCCAGGGCATCGACTATCGCGTGGTGGGCGGGCCCAAGTTCTACGAGCGGGCTGAGATCAAGGATCTGATCGCCTACCTGCAGGTGCTCGACAACCTCGACGACGAGGTCTCGCTGCGGCGGATCGTCAACCAGCCCCGGCGCGGCATCGGCGCGACGTCGCTCGACCGCCTCTCCAGCCACGCCCGCGACGTTGGGGGTCTCGCTGTGGGAGGCGATCATGGACGTCGAAGCCTCGCCACTGGGTGCGGCCGCGTCGGGCAATCTGGTGCGCTTCCGCGAACTGATCGAGGATCTGCGCGTGGACCTGGCCGACGCCTTGGTCGGCGATCTGGCCGAGCGGGTGCTGGTCTCGAGCGGCTACCAGGAGATGCTGGAGGCCGAGCGCACGATCGAGTCCCAGGGGCGGCGAGAACCTGCAGGAGCTGGTCGGCGTGGCCCGCGAGTTCGACCAGCGCGGCGAGGACATCGAGGCCGCCACGCGGCTCTCCGCCTTTCTTCAGGAGATCTCGCTGTTCACCGATCAGGACGCGATGGACGACGATCGCGGCCGGGTGACGCTGATGACGCTGCACAACGCCAAGGGCCTCGAGTTTCCGATCGTGTTTATGATCGGCCTCGAGGAGGGGCTGTTCCCCCACCAGCGCTCGCTGGACGAGGGTAACGAGAGCGAGGAGCGGCGGCTCTGCTACGTCGGCATGACCCGCGCTCAGCGCAGCCTCACCTTGACCCACGCCCGCGCCCGCACGATCTTTGGCGCCCGCGGCTATAACCGCTCCTCGCGGTTCCTCGACGAGCTTCCCGCCGAGCGGGTGGAGTGGGAGCGCCAGCCGGGTGGCTGGGCCACCCCGTCGACCGCATACGGCGATTCCACTCCCCGGCGCGAGTTCAGTGCTCCCGACATCCCCCGCATCGATCTCTCAGTGGGCGACGAGGTGGCGCACACGACGCTCGGCGAGGGTGTGGTGACGGCACTTTCCAATGACGGCACCGTAACCGTGCGGTTCCGCGAGGATCGCTCCGAGCGCAGGCTCGTGCTCGGCTATGCCCCGCTGACCAAGATCTAGACGGTTGATTCCACCGTCTAGCCCCGCCTGATCCGCACGGCGCCGTCGTACTGGCGCTGGTACCAGCCGTGCAGGCGGCTGGCGTGCACCCGTGCGCCGCCGTGCGGCGCGCTCATGAACCAACCGTGGCCGAGGAAGATGCCGACGTGGCCGAGGTGGTGGAAGAACACCAAGTCGCCCGGCCGCAGGTTCTTCCGCTTCACGTGGCGTCCCGCGTGCCACTGGTCGTAGGTCACCCGTGGCAGCTGGGCGCCCGACAGGCCGTAGATGTAGTGAACCAATCCCGAGCAGTCGAATCCCTGGCGGGGCGTGTCTCCGCCCCACGTGTAGCGGATGCCGGCGTAGCGATAGGAGATCCGGGCGGCCCGCGCCCCCAGCCCGCCGTGCGGGCCGCCTGACCGCCCCGTGGCAGCGCGCCGCCAAAGCGCGCCACGCGTATGTGGCCCCACCTCGCCGTCCGCTATCAGCCCATGGTGGCGCTGGAAGCGGATCACCACCCGCCAGGTGCGGCGGTCGTAGAGCCCGTTGGCGCGGATGTGCAGCAACCGCTGGACGCGCCGAACCGCCGTACCCTGCTGTCCCAGGCGCAGGACGCCGTCGGTCGGGTGGTGGCGGCGGTCGCGTGTGCGGAGCAGCGCACGCCATGTGTGCGAGCCGACCTGGGCATCGGCCAAAAGGTGATGGTGGCGCTGGAAGTGCTTGACGGTGCGCCTGGTGCGGGGGCCGAAGATGCCGTCGGCCGGTACGCCGAGCAGATGCTGCAGTTTGGCCACCAGAAGCCCGGTGCTTCCCGCTCGGAGGATGGAGCGCGGGACGGCGTGACGGTGTGCGGCGTGCGCAGGCTGCGCCACAACCAGCGGTATGATCGCTAGTCCGAGGCACGCAGTCGCGAACAGCGGCCATCGAAGCGGATGGCAGTAACGTTGGCCCACGGTGACCCTCCTGCGATTGTTCTAGGTCGCGCGTGCAAACTGGACGTGATCTATCCGTAAGGAATAGAAGAGCGACGGGTTATCGGCCGGAGTCATCCGGGTCTGCCCACGGCGAGGGCTTCAGCACCCACTCCGCTCGCGGCCCGATGGACAGCGCCACAGGAGCGGCAACGATCAGAGCCACCAGGCCGAACGCCACGAACGCCCATCGCGGGGAGGCCACGCTGGCCACCACGCCGCCGGCGATCGTGCCGGTGGCCTGACCGATCATGCTGAGCGCTATCAGGAACGAGATCATCCCAGCCCGCTCGCCGGGCCCGGTATCGCGAACGACGCGGGTGCGGTTGAGTATCACCGCAACGCCGTTGAAGATGCCCAGCAACAACAGCCCCAACCCGGCCATGACGATGTGGGGGGCGGCGCCTGTGATCATGGCCGAGGCGCCGATGCCGGCCAGCGACAGCGGGTAGGCGGTTCGTCCGAACCGGCGTGACCCGGCAAACAGGCTGCCCGCCACCAGCCCCAGGGACGTGAGGCCGAGCAGCGCGCCCACCGCCGCCGGCTGCGCCTCGTAGGTGCCGCGCAGGAGTGGAACCTGGACGGCGATTACAGCCCCCAGCACCAGCGTCGTAACCGTCCAGCCGACGGCGATCTGGCGCAGCACCGCAGAGGCGGCGATCCTTCGCACCGTCGAGCCCAGGTGGCGTCCGGCCACCGGCGCCGCCGATCCCGCTCGTGAGAGCGCCGTGCAGCTTGCGATCAGGCCGGCAGAGACGACGAACGACGCCGCGTTCAGCGCCAGCGCCAGGTCGGCGCCCACGCCGCCGACCAGCGCGCCTCCCAGCACCGCACCGAGGAATGTCATCGCGTTGTCGGCCGATGCGATCGCCCCGGTGGCGGACTCCAGCTCGTCGTCCGAAACTAGTAGCGGCACGGCGGTAGTCGCCAGCGGCCGGAACACGCCGACCGCGATCCCGGCCGCGCCCGCCAGTGCCACCACCGCCCAGGGAGTCTGGATCAGCGCCAGCAACGCGAACACAAGCGCGCTACCGAGGTCGCACAGCACCATCGCGCGCCGTACGCGCAACCGGTTCAGCCACTCCCCGGCGAGCAGGCCGATCATCACCGACGGCACGAACTCGGCGAACAGCAGGGCCGATACCCAGCCCGGCGACCCGGTGACGTCGAACATCCGGATCGCGAGCGCGATGGCCGCCATCCAGGTGCCGAGCACGCTGACCGAGGTCGCCAGCCAGAAACGGCGGAAGCCCACGCCGCTCGGGCCCATCACGGCCGGCAGCAACGCTCTCGGGTTGGTCGGGATCACGCCGGTCGATGGTACAGGGCGGATCCGGATGAGATCCCCCGGAGGGCCGGAACGTGGTGTCGGCCCGGCCCTCCGGAGGTTCAGAGGTTCCGTCTAGCAGGAAGCCTCGCTGGTGCAGGAGACCGCCACCAGGTTGCCCTTGGTGTACATGTCGCCGACACCGAGGCTGACGCGGTCGAACAGGAACGTCCCCACGCCGCCGCCGTCGGCGATGAGATACCGCTGGGTCACGACCTCGTCAGGATGCGCGGCCGCGAACACGGCCCAGGCGCTCTGCTCGGCGGTTGCCGCGTAGAACAGGAAGTCCGTGCCGGTGGTGGCGTAGAAGCCACACGTTCGGCCGTTGGTGGCCAGCTGACCGGTGAAGTCGGCACGCCCCCAGGTGCCACCGCTGACCGGGATCGGGTTGTTGCAGTAGTGCGAGTCCAGATAGGCGATATCACCGTTCTGGAATTGCACGCTGATTCGTGTCGAAATCGCGTCCGGATTCGACTCGCTGAACTCGAACGACAGGTTGCGCTGGCGCTGAACAGTCAACACCTTGTTCAAGCTTGCGTTCGAGTACAAGCCGGCGAAGCTCGAGCTGTCGGGCACGACGATCTGAAGCGCCTTCGAGTTGGTGTCACTGGGCGAGTCGCTCGCAGTGACCCACCCGATCGTGGCGTTCCCTCCCCGGAAGAACCGGCCCTTGTGCCAGTTCGAGACCGTCGTGTCGGCGGCTGCCGAACTCGCCAGCACGGCCATCAGGCCGACACACGCGACTAGCGCCATGAACGATCGTTTCATGCTGCCTCCTCCGCGATTCTCGGATGCCAGAATCAGCACCCGCGAGGCGCGCCTTACTCGATCCGCGTCGATTCGAAACATGGAATGTCCACCCGCGCTCGGAACCCGTAAAGCACGCCGCAGCGCCGGCCAAAGTCGGACGGTTGTCAACGTCCGCGTCGTGCTCCATGCTGTGATCATGTTCTGTCCCCAATGCGGCGCGCAGCACCCGGATGAGGCCAGCTTCTGTCCGGCGTGCGGAGCCTCGGTAGGAGCCCCGCTTCCTGAGCAACCGCCTCGGCCGCGGCTCTCGCTGACACGCGCGTTCGGGGATGCCGCGTCCGCCGTGTTCACGCGCCGAGGCGGCGGCGCGATCCCGGTGCTGGCCGGTACGTGGCTGCTCGTCGGATTGGTGATGGCTGCGGGCGCGTTGGTCACCGTCCTGGCCGGTTTCGGCACGATCTGGCCACGGCGGATCGTGAACACCGGCTGTTTCGTCAAAACCAACGACCCAAGCGGTTACTTCGTGAGCCGCCCTGGCCACTCGACCGAGTACTGGGAGCGGCTGCCGAACTGCGACGTAACCCGAATCAACCCGGACTGGGCCATGATCGTGCTGGTCGGGCTGCTCGCCTTCGCGGTCGCGCTGCTGGTCGGCGCGGTCGCGACCACGATCTTGTACCGCCTCGCAGCCCACGTGATCGACGGCGACCGGCGGACACTGCCACCGCCGGGCGTGATGCTGCGTGCGGCGGGGCGAGTGCTCGGCTGGGGCGCAGTGTTGGCGGCGTGCTTGCTCGCAGGCTGGCTGCTGTACGTGATGGTCGTCGCGATCCTGGTCAACGTCGCCGGGGTGTTCGGCGTCCTGATCGTGATCGGTGTGTCGATCTATCTGCTCATCTGGTGGGTCGTGCCGCTCGTCACGCGAGCCACGCTGTCCATCGTGCTGATGATCGTCGATGACGCCCGCTTCTCGGACTGCTGGAAGGCCTGCGACGTCACGCTGGGAGAGGCATGGGGCTATTTCGGCCTGACAATCGCAGCGGTGGTCGGGTTCTTTGTCATCGGCCGACTGGTGAACGCGCTTGGTTCCCAGGGCGACGCCTGGGCGGTGGCGGCGTTCGTCGTCTCCCTGCTGCTGTCCCTCGCGCAGTACCTGTTCTTCGCGATCTACGCCGTGCTCGTCGCCCACGGCCTCAGCGATGGTCACCCGCGACACCCGCTGAGCGCCTAGGCTACGGCGGCGCAGCACGGGTCGCGGCACGAGGTTTCAGCCGCGTGGTCTAGAATCGTGCCCTGCGGATGTTGGACGAGACCGGAACACGATCTCGGCCCAGGTCGCGACAGGGGCGGTTAGCTCAGTTGGGAGAGCACCAGCTCGACAAGCTGGGGGTCACTGGTTCGAGCCCAGTACCGCCCATCCCGGGGATCCCGCTCTGGCGGCGGGATCCCCGTGTTGCGCCGGCCTACTGAGTCAGTTCCGCTGGCCGGTCAAACGCGAGACCGCCGCAGATGGCTCAACGCTTAGCCGTTTGCACTTCGCGCATAGCGCTGTACAGTCGAACGCGAGCCATGGTGTTCGCGGGAGGCGCGGTGGCCAGGCGCGAATCCGGCGAGCGGCGCGACTCGTACTGCTCGTATCGGTGGGTCACGATGTTGTCGGCAGGGTGATCTGAGTCAGGAGATTGGGGATTGCGAAGACTTCGACTTCGGCATCTGGTTCCTATCGGCCTCGCCGCGATGCTGATGCCATCGGCCGGAGCGTTGGCAAGTGTCGCACCGCCGCAGTACGACAGCACCATCGGCGGACCGGGACACGCCCAGATCTACGGCTCAGGCGTCGACGTCGATGCCGCCGGCAACGTCTATGTCGCCGATACAGGCAACGATCAGGTGAAGCGCTACGACGCGGGCGGAAACCTGCTGTGGAACGTCGGCACGCGTGGTAGCAAGGCCGCCGGCAACTTCGACAATCCCAGGGACATCGCGTATTTGAACGGGAAGCTGTACGTCGCCGATCTCGGGAACAAGCGCGTACAGGTGCTGGATGCGGCCAGCGGAGCCGTCGTCTCCGTGTGGGCGGACTCGCTCGCCTCGACCATCGGGATCTCGGCCGGCGTGAACGCGAGCGGAGGCAACATCATTCTGGTCACGGAGGATGTGCTCAACCAGACCCACATCTACTCGCCCAGCGGAACGCTGATCCGCTCGATCGGCAGTGGCGTGCAGGGTTCCGGCGACGGCCAGCTGAACGCTCCTCGCGACGCCGCCACAGACTCCGCCGGCAACATCTACGTGGCCGACTATGCCAACAACCGGATCGCCAAGTTCTCGCCCACAGGGGCGTGGATCACCAGCTGGGGCACCGAGGGCGGCAAGCCGGGGCAGTTCCGGCGCCCGTATGGCGTAACGCTGGATGCGGACAACAACGTGTGGGTGGCCGACAACACCAATCACCGCATCCAGGAGTTCACCAGCGCTGGGACGTTCATTCGCCAGATGGGGTCGAACGGCTCTCTGCCCGGCCAGTTCTTCCAGCTGCGCCGCGTCGCCGTGACGCCGGCCGAGTCGAATCCGGACGTGTACGGGGCCGACCTGTGGGGCAACAAGATCGAGCGCTTCCACTTCAGCAACGGCGCCTACAGCTACGCCCAGAGCTACGGAGGCATCCCCGCGACGGACGGCCTGTTCAACGAGGCGGCCGGCGTGGCTGTGGACTCGAGCAACATCTTCGTCGCCGACAGCGTGAACCAGCGGATGCAGCGGTTCGCGACCTCGACCGGAGCCTGGCAGCTCGAGTTCGGTCACCGTGGCTGGGGCCCCAACGATCTGTCCGGCTTCAACTGGCCGCGTGACATCGCGTTCGACGGCACCAGCTCGAGCCGGGTTTGGGTGACCGACAGCAAGAATGGGCGGATGCTGGAGTTCGACCGCTCCGGCAACCCAACAGGCCGCTTCATCGGGTCACAGGGAAGCGACATCGGTGAGCTCAACCGGCCCAGCGCGGTGGCACCGGCGCCCTCGGGCATCCTGATCGCCGATACCTTCAACAACCGCGTCCAGCTGTGGAACACCTCCACCGCAACCCCGACGCTGGTGTGGACGGCGACCGGGTTCAACCGGCCGCTCGACCTGGCCGTGAAGTCGGGAGTGGGGTATATCGCCGACACCAGCAACAACCAGATCGTCAAGCTCTCGTTGAGCGACGGCAGCCGGCTGGGAACGCTCGCCACCGGGCTGCATGCGCCGGCCGGGGTGGCCGTGGACGGTGGCGGCAACGTGTGGGTCGCCGACTCGGGCCGTGACCGGCTGGTCGAGCTGTCGCCGGCCGGGGCGGTGTTGCAGATGTTCGGCGTTGCTGGCACCGGTAGCGGCCAGTTCGATGATCCCACCCACCTCGAGGTGTTCGGCGGGCGGCTGTACGTCTGCGACACGTTCAACGACAGAGTGCAGGTGTTCGATCTGCCGTCGCAGTCCGGGACATCCGCGACGTTCACCGGCCACGTCGACCAAGGCGGCCCGATCTCCCAGACGTTCACGATCAACGTGACGGATACCTCGGTGCCGATCGACGCGTCGCTCGACTGGGCGAACGCCTCGGCAAACCTCAACCTGTTCCTGACGCCTCCTGGCACCAGCACCGCGATCGCATGGGCCGCGTCGAGCTCCGCGAAGCCCGAGCAGCTGTCGTTCCAGCCGTTGGTCACGGGCACGTACAAGCTGCGGGTGAAGGCGGCGAGCGGCGCATCGGACTTCACGCTCGATGTGAGCTACGGGGGGTAGCCTTGGTTCGGCCGCGACGAGGTACCGTGTCGCGACGATGCCGGCGAACGACCTGAGGCTGTGGAACGCGCGTGCACTCGACCCGGGCTCGGGCCGTGTGCTCGATCGAGCGACGATCGCGATCGAGCGCGGCGTCATCACTGAGGTCGCGGAGGCGACCGGCACGACGCCGGACGGCGCCGTCGACGTGGCCGGCGGGACGGTGATGCCGGGACTGATCGATGCCCACACCCACGTCTCGTCCGACGTCTCGCGTAGCCCCGGGTTCGGCCCGCCGCCGCACATGCACGGCGAGGATCCGCGGCCGTGCTGAGCCCTGGCCTGGTTCGTGCTCGCCAAGACCGCGACTGCGCTGCTCGAGATGGGCCTGACCAGCGTCCGCGACGTCGGCGCCTACGACGACGAGGCGATCGTGCTGCGGCGTGCCGATCGAGCTCGCGATGTCGACGCCGGCGCCGCTTTCATGCGGGCGGATCATCTCGGCTACGTCGCCGGGCGGCAGGATGTTCGGCACCATGTACGAGGAGGCGGACGGTCCGTGGGAGATGCGCGGCGCCGGTGCGCCGCCAGCTGCGGCGCGGTGCCGACTTCGTCAAGCTGATGTCGACCGGCGCCCGCTCGGTCGAGCGCGAGATCCGTACCTGCGCAATATGACCGCGAGGAGATGTCCGCCATCGTGGATGAGGCCATCGAGATCGGCCTGCGCGTGGCCGCCCATGCCGAGGGCTCGAAGCACCAGGTTTGCGATCGAGGAGGGCGTCGACACGATCGTCGAGCACGGCATGGAGCTGCACCGCGCTCCCGAGCTCCTGGCGGGGATGGCGGAGCGGGGGAAGGTATCGGTGCCAACCCTGACCACGTTTCACGACCTCGCCGAACGGTTCTCCCATGAGTGGGTTCCGCGCCTGGTCGATCAGGCCAAACTGCAGCTGGAGGACGCCTACCTGACGCTTGCGGCCGGACGGGACGCCGGGCGTAACGATGGCGGTCGGCTTCGACTCCGGCCCGCCCGGCTCGAACGCCTGGGAGCTGGTGCGCATGGCCGAGGGCGGTCTCGGGCAGCGCCGCCGGGCTGGTCGCGGCCACCACGGTGGCGCGGCCGCGCTCGGCCGATCCGACCGGGGTCGGCTCGAAGTCGGTGCCGTCGGCGACCTGATCGTGCTCGAGGGCCACCCGCTCGGACACCTGCGCCTGCTGTTCGGCCGGCAGCGTTTCGGCTTGTGATCTTCGGTGGACGGGTGGAATCCGCGGCCGCGACCTGGACGGACCAAGCGTGGGGCCGCAACCGCAGGCGATCGAGGCAGGGGCGCGGCCCACGGCCCGCCGTCGCCGCGCATGCACGGTCACTGCTTGACCGGCCGCGATCAGGCCGCAGGCGACGACCAGCGTTCGAAGGCCTGCGTGAAGGCGCTCAGCAGGGGCAGCGCGTAGGTCTGTCCGGGCCGACGCCGATCTCGAGCCGGTCTCCGCCCAGCGTCCGCGCTCGACGGCGCGCTGAGCGAGCCACTCGCTGTCCAGCGCGCGGGCGGTCGCCCGGCCCGCCTCCGAGTGGGGCCTCGATCGCACTGCGGACGGCGGGCCGCGTCGGCTGAGACGGCGATCAGCTCGTCGCAGGTCGAGCAGGCACCGCCGGATGGGGCGGGTCACCACCGGCTTGCCGGCTGGACCGTCGCACGCTCCGCAGACCGGGCAGCTGAACGAGGCCAGCCGCACGCGATCGGCCGGAGCCGCCGGTCGCCCTCTTTTCAGCAGTACCCGATGTCCCCGTTTCCCGGTTCCAGCAGCCCCGTGCCTTGGACGATCAGTGGACGGCGTCGTACGGCCAGACGTGCACGCGCTCGCCCGCGCGCCAAGGCCCGTTGGGTGGCAGACGTGGCCTTGGCCGGGCGGGGGCCGCGGCAGCGGGCTGACGTCGCAGACGGCGTCCCGCCCATCGACGGCTCCGGCCATTCGCGGCCGGTCTCGATCCAGGCGGCGACGGTGTCCCGCGCATCGTTCAGCGCCCGCGTCAGCACCGTGGGCTGCCTTGCTCGGGGGCCTCCGAAAGCGCATGCAGATCGGGGCGGCTACGGGCCACGCGCTGCTTCCAGGCGCGCGCCAGCTCGTCCGGTTCGACCGGGCTGCAACCCGAGCAGCCACAGGGTGCGGGCGCATCGGTCGATCGCCTGCTCGCATCCATATCCTCGACAGTAGATGGTCGCGGCGTCAGGATCGATCTTGCCGAGGTTCGTGTAAACCTAGACTGCCGCAATGATCGGCCACGACGACCGGATCCGGATCGACGTCCGCATCACACCCGACGCAGCTTCGCGAGCAGCTGCGCAACGACGTCCGTCGCGGTCGCAGCCAGATCCCGAGCGGTTGGCGGCGAAGTGGCACGATCACGAGACGGATCGCTGCTGTTCGACGAGATCACCCGCCAGCCCGAGTACTACCCGACGGGGCGCGAGCGCGAGATCCTGACGGCCAGGGTGGATGAGATCGCCGCGTTGTCCCGGGCCGAGACGCTGATCGAGCTGGGCTCGGGCACCGGTGAGAAGACGCGGCTCCTGCTGACGGCGCTCCAGAACGCGGGCGGGCTGCGACGGTTCGTGCCGTTCGACGTGTCCGAGGAGGTGCTGCGAGAGTCGGCGATCGCAATCCTTGAGACCTATCCAGGGATCGAGGTGTGCGGCATCGTCGGCGACTTCGAGCGCCATCTCGACGCGCTGCCGCTTGCGGGCCGTGGGCTGGTCGCGTTTCTGGGCGGCACCATCGGCAACCTGCTGCGGCCGGAGCGAGCGCGGCTGCTGGCGGCGCTGTCCGGCGCGCTGGACGATGGCGGACTGCTGCTGCTGGGTGCCGACCTGGTCAAGCCCAGGGCACGGCTGGAGGCCGCCTACAACGACGCCGCCGGCGAACCAGTGCGCGCTTCACCCTCAACTTGCTGGCCGTGTTGAACCGCGAGCTCGGCGCTGATTTCGACCGCTCCCGCTTCCGCCACGACGCGGTCTGGAACGAGGCTCGCGAGTGCATGGACATCGGCGTCGTCTCGCTGTGCGCCCAGCGCGTGACCATCGCCGAGCTGGGCATGGCGATCGACTTCGCCGACGGCGAGAAGCTGCACACCGAGATCAGCGCCAGGTTCCGGCCGGAGGGGCTGACCGCGGAGCTGACGACCGCAGGGTTCGACCAGGTGCGGTTCTGGACAGACGCTGCCGGCGAGTTCTCGCTGTCGCTGTGGTCGCGAGCGGCGTTGACCGGTTCACAGCGCGCGGGCGAGCACCAGCTCGTCGCTGAGCGGGATGCCGTGCATCCCGGTCTCCGGGATTTCCGGCTTCAACTCGCGCGAGCGCTCCAGTGCACCGGGATTCAACGCCACCAGCCGGAAGCCGCGCCGCTGGTAGAAGCGAAGCGCGCGCATGTTGTCATTTGTCGTGATCAGCTGCACCTGCCGGCACCTCGGCGGCGCGCGCCGCCTCGACGGCGCGCTCGAGCAGGGCGGTGCCGATGCCCGCGCCCTCCTCGACGGCGTCCAGCGAGACGATCTCACACTCGTCGCCCTCGGCGACGTAGGTGACCAAGCCCTCGATCTCCTCGCTGTCGGAGAGGGCCACGAACCCCGGCAGCTGTTGATCCGGAACACCCTGCCTCGGGAGACGGCCCTTTCGGAACCCCAGCGCAGGCGGCAGAACGCGGCCACCCGTTCGCGGTCACCATCCACGAGAGCACGGATCATTGCGGCAGCGTACTGCGGGCGGGGCCGGGTTTGCCAGCGGTCGACCTGCGTGGTAGGTGGCAGCCATGAGCAGTGGGCAGACGGCAGCCACTCCGATCTGATCCGCGGCAGGAGGACGCCCCTTCGCAGCCGGAGCGCCGCGAGCCGCGCGTGGCTGATCAGGCGCCGCCTCATCTCGCTGCGCGATCGTGGTGCGATCTTCCTGAGGGCACTGAAGAGGGCTCGTCAGAACCAGATCGGGCACCTGGCCCAGGCGGTGGCGTTCAACGCCTTCCTCGCGATCCCCAGCACCCTGCTGCTCGCCCTGGGCATCTTCAGCAATGTGGCCGGCCCGGACGCTGCCAACTCGCTGCTCGACCGCCTCTCGAACGTCGTACCGGCAAGCGTGCTCCACCTGATCCTTCCTCAGAGCCTGACGAGGTGCTGTCCGCCCAGCAGGGCGGGCCGATGATCGTGGTTGGTGCGGCACTCGCTCTGTGGTCGCTGAGCGGAGCGATGCAGACGGTGATGTGGTCGATCAACAGGGCCTACGAGCAGCAGGAACGTGCGGGTCGTCCGGGCCAAGGCCGTTCGCTGCTGATGGCACTGTGCGGGGTCGCGGCGGTGGCGCTTGTGGTGGTGGCGGTCGTGCTCGAACCGTTTGATCAGCAACTGGATCGACAACAACATCGGCATGTCGGGGGGGCCAACTGGCTGTGGGAGATCGGCCGGTTCCCCATACTCGTGGCCGCCCTGCTGGCGTCATTGGGGAGCGTGCTCTATCTGGCTCCAGACGTGCTAATAAGCGGTTCAAGCTCGTCACCTCAGGCGCGGTGATGGCGCTCGTGGCGTGGCTTGTCGTCTCCAGCGGCTTCGCCGTCTACGCGAACCGGTTCGGCAGTTACAACAAGCTGTGGGCTCGCTGGCCGCCGTGATCGCACGCTCGTCTGGCTCTGGCTGTCGAGCCTCGCGCTGTTGCTGGGAGCCGAGATCAACGCCGAGACCGACCGCAGCCGCGGCTTGCTCCCGGGACACCGCCAACAGGGCGGGCTCAATCCGCCGGGAAGAGGGTGTGACCGCCGAGAACGAGCGTCGTCCCGGTTCGCCGCCTGCCGTGCGGCGTCCTATTGCGGTGCGGCTCTGGTTCCTGGTCGTGCCCGGATTCGTCGCCCTGGCGGTGTGGCCGGGGTTGCATGCGCACGCCTTCGAGACGGGTAGCGCCGTGCTGCAACTGATACCGAGGACTCGCCGGCGCTGAGCGCCGAGCGCGACTCCGCTCCGCCTGTTCAACGTCCCGGCAGGCACCGACGTGATCGCGGTGCAGCGCGATCCCCACGGACTGTCCGCCGAT
>CAVWLK010000103.1:0-6212 GCA_963755675.1 uncultured Actinomycetes bacterium | reverse complement strand
TTTTTTATGTCTACCGCTTGACTAGAGTACGTATTGCTGTTCCTCCAACCCCTCGGGTTCACTGAGACATGGCGCCGGCAGCTCGATCCCTCCGAGAATGGCTGCAACGAGTTCGTGCTCACGAGGGACCGCAGCGCCGGCCCCGAGCCGGCTTGGTGACGCGACGCCGTCGGCGGGACCAACCGTGATCCTTATGCGCTTTCGAGACCGATGCCTTCGCTAGGCTGACCCGGTGCTCGAGACCGTCCGAGCCGACCTACTGCGCTTCTGCGAGCCCGGGCGGCCGTTTCAGGAAGCGACGTGGAGCTGGCCCGGCGTGCTCAGGGCGGCCCTGAGCGCGCAGGGCGCGTGGGCGGTGCTCGAGTACCGGTTTCGCCGATGGAGTCGGGACCTGCCGTGGCCCCTTGCGTTTCCGTTGGCCGGTCTCGGCTTTGTTCACGTAAGGTGATCGAGACGGCCACGGGTATCTCGCTGCCCAGCGCCGCGCGCTTCGGTCCAGGCCTATACATCGGCCACTTCGGCGAGATCATCGTCGGCGGACGGGTCGCGGCTGGAGCAAACTGCAGCCTGAGCCAGGGAGTCACGCTGGGCGAGGACGCTGGGGGGCAGCCCGACTCTCGGTGAAGCGGTCTTCGTTGGCCCCGGGGCGAAGGTCCTGGGCGGGATCAACATCGGCGATCGGGGGTGGTTCGGGGCGAACGCCGTGGTGGTGCGTGATGCCGTACCGGCCAACGCGACTGCGGTGGGCGTTCCGGCTCGGGTGCTGCTCGACCGCCCGAACCTACGCGATCGGTCGCGCTCTTAGCGCTCACCAGGGAGCCGTCGACGTTCCGGTCGGCGACCTGGGCTGCGGGAGATCCGGCCATTTGTGAGACGGCGCCTGCAGCGGCGGCCACGCCGTCGACGAGGCGCTTCTCGCCCGGCGATCAGCCCTAGGGTGCACCCAAACCCAAGCCATATGAGTGAGGCCACCACCGCGCTTGACTCGTCGTGCTGTCGACCATGGCGACGAGAAGGGCCGAGAGGAAGCACGCATAGCCTAGTCCGGCGGGAGCAGTCACGCGCTGCGATATGGCGCGGCGAGCGGTGCTCACCATGGCTGCCAGAATCCCAAGGAAGATCACCGCGGCCACGATCCCGCCGTCGACGAGCTGTGACAAGTAATCGCTGTGAGTCGATACCCGCCGAGATGTCACAGCGCCGCCGGCGGAAGCGTTTTCGACGAAGTTGCCGACCTGGCTGTACCGATAGCCATGGCCCACGATCGGCTCGCCAGGAACGCCTCGAACGCTTGACCCCATATCTGCTCGCGGGCTTGCAGGGTGTCGGTCTTGGCAGAGAGACTTCGGTCAGGCGGGAAGGTCTGGCCAATGACCGCACCACAGGCGACGCCCGTCACCACCAGCGTAGTACGACGACATGACGCCGGCCGCCGGCACGCGGCACAAGCACCAGATAAGCGAGCGATGCCGCCGCGAGCGCAAGCAGTCCGGTCCGCGATTGCGTGGTCATACTCCGGCCCCGACAGCCAGAATGGCAGCGATTGCGAATGGTGTCGAGCCGTCGAGGGAGCGCAGGAGCGGCGGGACGGCCAGCGCCCCCAGGAGCACGAAGGCGACGGCTCCCAGGTTCGGCGCGTCTTGTGTGAACGGGAAGATCGAGCGCGACGGCGCGTAGACCGACGCGGCCCGCACCTCGTCGAACAAGGAGTTCACGCCAGCCAGCGTCACACGACCGCTCGCCCACGCCCCAGTAGGCCAGCGATCCAACGCTGGCGACGATAGTCAGCGCAGCCAAGGTCCGCGGGATCGACAGCAGCCGACCTGTCTCCCGCGCGTTTGTGGCCGCGAAGTACCCGATGACCGCGGAGAACGGGTAGGCGAGATCCCGCGAGAGATCCGACATGGTCCCGACGTCACCCGCGGGGCGACCGAGTCCTCGACGATGGTCGTGATCAGGAGCGCCCCGAAGGGCTGCGAGCAACGCGAACACAACGATGCGGGGCACGCGAGGGAGGCGTCGCTCGGCGAGCGCCCGGACGCCGACGACCGCTACAACGAGCATGACGAGGCGTGCCTGGCCTGCTCCGGACACGCCGTGGGTGAGCAAGCTTGGTACCAACAGCGACCCGATGACGAGAAGTGCCGGGAAGTATCGAAGCGGCAGAAGTGCTGCGGTCGCTGCGAGAAGTACCGCCACCCCACCAACAACATCAGTTGCGGCGCTCGAGCGACGGCGACCCCCCCTGCGACGGCCGCCAGCGCCGCGCCGGACACCACGATGGCCCGCGTCAGCCGCCCGCTTCGTCGAACGCGTATCCCGCGAAGCCTCGAGGCGCCGCTCTTCGCGAGCTCGTCCCACATCGCCACCGTCGTCGCGGCGCAGACGGCGACCACGCATGCGGCTGCGGCGAGCGGCGGTATGTCGGTCTCCACCAGAACCACCGAGGTGGCGACTGTGGCCGCCAGGACGATCGCGGCGTTCGACCACGGGCCTTCACTTCGGACAGGAGCCCCAATCGCACGAGGTAGGCGACCTGCACGACCAAGGTCGCGACGTTGGCGATCGAGTAGGCCGCCGCGACACCGATCGGGCCGAAAGGAAGACCGAGCGCCAGGACCATCCCCAGCCGGAGCCCTGATCGGCCACACCGATGACCACCGACGCCCGATTCCGCCGGGTGGCGAACAAGGCCTGACTGACGACGAACATGACGCCTTCCGCCACGAAGCCCGCGAGCGCGACCAGCAGGATCTGGCTGACGTCGAGGGTGTCGTCGTGGGTGAAATTGCCGTGCTCGAAGACCACCTCGATGAGTGAGGTCGACGCAACGATGGCCACCGAGGCGGCTGTGCCAGCGCGAGGAGAGACACGGCGACGGCCCGCGCGAGCGACCGCTTGAAGCTGAACGTCAAGCCGAAGTCGAACAAATTGGACCAGTCGGCAAGCGCAGCAGCCGTCACCCCGCCGACGATGAACTGCTGAACGACGGTCAGGCTGCGCAATGCGTAGTTGTAGTTCGCGCCGCCGCTGGCAGAGTGCGCGAAGCGACGACGAGCTCGAGAGGCGGCAGGAGCGTCATGATGGCGAACACCCCGACGGTCGCTAAGGTCAGTCGGGCCATCCCCTGCATCGCTTCGCGCGAGAGGCGCACCGGCGGAGAACGACGACTCCCAGCAACCCGATCTGCGCGAGCGTGCCGGCTCGACATGACCACATAGAGCCCGTAGGGCGACAGGTGATCGACGAGGACCAGCGCGACCGCCCCGCCGATTGAAGGAAGCGCTGGACCGATCGCCGGGATCAACCGGTTCCCACGCGCCCAGGCCACAGTCGAAAGCTGACCCGCGAGCACTTGGAGGAAGCCAAAGGCCGCGGCCATCCGGAGCAGAGCCGGGAGATCCATCGCCGTCCCATCGAGCCCGCCGAAGAGGATCGGCTCGAGGAGCGGCGCCAGGACCGCCAGCAGGCCGAAGATGCCTGCCGCCCAAACCGTCAGCGCGCCGATCTTCCGCAGTCCGCGCGAAAGAACCAGGCCCTCGAGGCTGACCAGGCGAGGGACGTAGAGGCTTTGCGCTGTACTGACGAAGACGGCCCCGATGGCGATGACCAGCGCGAAAGAGATCAAATACCCGGACGCTTCGGCCGAAGACCCGAAGCGGCTCGCGAACAGGATCTGAAGCGCGATCGTCGTCGTGTAGTTGACCCACGTGCCGAAAGTCGATCTCAGCACGAGGTGACGATCTCCCGGTAGACGTTTTCGATGCGATCGACCACGACGTCGATGGAGTACCGCAGGGCCGTGTGTGCAGCCGCCTGGCCTATCTGCGCGCGCATCGGCTGATCGCTTGTCACACGGGCCAGCGCCGCGGCGAGCTCGGCCGGGGCGTGCGCCCGAACAAGCAGGGAGTTACGGCCGTCCTCGAGCAAGCCGTCCACGGCGCCGATGGCCGTGGCGACCGGCGCGACGCCGCAGGCCATCGCTTCGAGAAGCGAGTTTGACATCCCGTCGGAGTGAGACGGATGCACGAACACGTCGGCGGCGTGCAGGTATCCAGCCACATCGTCCGTCCAAGGCCGCACGAGAAGTCCCTCGCGCTCCCTCGGGACGGGGACTGGCAGGTCCGGTGTCGGCGCGCCCACGAGAAGCAGGACGGCGTTGGACGGGGACGCGATACGCCACGCCTCGAGGAGATCAGCGAGGCCCTTGTACTGCACGAACCGCCCGACGTAAAGGACGATAATCGGCGCGACCGGAAGCGAGAGCGCGGCCCGCGCGCTCTGTTTGCCGGCCTTGTCCACAGGCGCGAACATCTGAAGATCGAGCCCGTTCGGGATACGGACGATTCGTTGCTTCGCGACCCCGACCCCGACGAGGTCGTTCGCGATCTCCTGCGACAACGCCTGGACGCGCGCTGCGCGCCGGAACCCGATCGACCTGGTGAGCCACCGCAGCGGCCGGCCGCGGTTGACGTCGCCGATCGATCCTCCTGCGGCGACCTTGACATATACGGGCCGACGGATCACCGTCGCGACCGCGACCACCAGATGTGCCTGGATTGTCGCCAGGTGAACGTGGAATATGTCGAAGCGACGCCCGCGAACAAGCATCCACACGCTCAGCATCAGCAGATAGCTCGCTGTGTTGAACGGACGGCGGCGGATCTTCGGGAGGCGAAGGATTCGCACACCGCTTCGCGACTCTGAGCGCATGCCGCGCGAGCGAGGGCATACGACAGTTACACGGTGGTCGCGGCGCGCAAGCTCCTCGGCCTGGAGACTGGCCTGGTGCTCAGCTCCGCCGCAGAGCCCTGGCGGGTACTCGAGCGTGCAAAACACGATGTCGAGCTTGCGCACGCTTCGCTCGGCGGTGGCTCCGCCGCCAGCCATCACGTTCGATGGATCGTCACCGAGTCCGGCTGAGTCGGCTCCACCGGCGCGCTGACGTGGCTTGGTGCTTCGTAGCGATCCACGTCGTTGCGACGCACGCCGGTTGCCACAACGCCGAGCTTCGGCCGAGGAGTCATCGCGAGCAACCGAGTGAACTCCGACAAGGCCGGCCGTCCCACACCGCCGACTCTCGCCACCACTACGACCCCGGTGACCGAGGGGCTGAGCGTCAACGCGTCATAGCAGTCGATCAGCGGTGGGGTATCGATTAGAACGATATCCACCGCCTCTCGCAGACCACTGAGCATCTCGCGGAAACCTGGATCGCCCAGCACCCGCTCGGCCGGCAGCTCGGCGATGCCCGCGCGAATCATGCGAAGGCGTCCGGCCCCTACCGTCGGAGAGACGCTCGGAACCGGAAGGTTGTCGACCGGCTCGAAGGCAACGGGCAGGAGGACCTCCGCCAACGACGACTCGCCTGCGACGACATCGCTCAGCCCTAGCCCGGCGGGAAGCCCCAGATAGTTGTGAAGGCTGGGTCCGCGGAGGTTTCCGTCGATCACGACGACCTCGCGGCCGGCTTGGGCGTAGGCGACGCCGAGATTCGCCACCAGTGCAGAGGTGCCCTCCTTCGGCCCTGGACTGGTCAAGAGGACGATCGGCGTGAACCGGTCGGCCGCGGCAAGCCCCAGGCTCGCCTCCAGCCGGCGGACACCGCGGGACATCGGGCCTTCTGGATCAGTGCGCATGACGACCTGTCCCGTTCGCCGACGCCCGGACCGCGGGAAGGGGACGCGGGCGAGCAAAGGAAGCCTGAGCTCCCGCACGAGCTCCTCCGTCGTGCGGATCCGGGTGTCGATCGTCTCGAGGAGCAAGGCCAACGCCAAGGCGAAGAGGACGGCGAGGGCGAAGGCGAGAGCGGCATTGCGAAGCGGCCGGGGGGCCACGTGCTCCGGTTTACTGGCGGGCCGAACGACGGTCGCTCTTGCAGGACGGACGGCAGCCGCGGAAACCAGCTGCTCCCGCGTGCGTGTCAACCGGTTGTAGACCCCATTCCGGAGGGGCGGGAGGGGTCCTTTGTCGCCGCGCGCGATGGCTCGGGCACGAAGGCGACGCTGGTTCGCGAGCTGTCGGTCGATGCTGGCCTGGACGTCGCGCACCGCCTGAGCGAGCATGGCCGATTGAGCGGCGTTCGCCCGGTCGGCGAACGCCTCAGCGAACCCCATCGTCAAACGCCGGGCCAGCGTGGGCGTCGCAGCCGTCACCGAGATGACCAGCAGATCGGCATTCGGCTTCGGCTTGACTTCCAGGTCGTCGAGTAG
>CAVWLK010000102.1:0-9878 GCA_963755675.1 uncultured Actinomycetes bacterium | reverse complement strand
TGCTCAAGAGTGTACGAGAAGGCCATTGCATCAACCTCCGATAACTAGAGGAACCGCAATGGACGACTTCTATGCAGCGTTATCGACCACTTCTTTGGCAGCGTTGTCGATCACGATGGGTGCTTCGAAATACTGGAACTCAGGCTTAGAGCCGAAGATCGACTGGATTGCCTCTTCAAAAGCGGGGCCATGCGCTTTCTTGGCAGCATCGATGCTCTTCCAGAGATAAACGCCACCGCCGCGCCGGGACGTTTCATCGAACAAAAAGGCTTTGTGAATGAGGTCTGGATTAGCCTGCCACATAGGCACGCGAGCGCGGTATTTGGTCATAGCATCGGCGCGGCTCATCCCGTTCGGCAAGCGAAACAACACGATCTCCGAAATCATAGTCGCAACCTCCGTAATGGTGAGGTCTTCAGTCTACCATTTGTAGGTGCAGCTCGAAAAGATCCGAAGGAGCCCGCGCTAGGTGTTACAGCGAGTGCATGTCCGCTTTGGGTCAAAAGCGGACATATGCAGCGCACAAGTCGCGCCGCCCAGCACCTGGGCCAGCTTGTCCGCCCAGCCGGCGTACCAGACGACGCGGTCGAACGAACGCTCGACCTCGTCCGGCCACAGCACGCGCCGCCAGGTCGGCGGCCGCGCGTCTCCATCATCTCGGCCACCCGGTAGAGCACCTGGCCGCGGTTGTAGGCGGTCGCGCCCGACCACCTGCGAGCGCCGTGCGGGCCGCCGCACCGCGTCGCGCGCGTCCTTGCGCGAGCGCGCGGGCGACGTTCTGGCCCTCGGCCTCGTACGTGCGGCCCGACTCGGAGCGCGGGAACGCGCCGCCGATGTAGAGCTTGTACGTCTTGCGGACCGGGCAGCCGGCGTCACTCGTCGAACCTCAGGTAGGCCCCAGGCCGTGGCGGCCCGCCCTCGCGACCGAACCCGGACTCCTTGTAGCCGCCGAACGGCGACGCCGGGTCGAAGCGGTTGAAGGTGTTCGCCCACACCACGCCGGCGCGCAGCCGCTCGCGCCATCCACAGGATGCGCGAGCCCTTCTCGGTCCACACGCCGGCGGACAGGCCGTACGGCGTGTTGTTGGCCTTCTCGACCGCCTCGTCGGGCGTGCGGAACGTCAGCACCGAGAGCACCGGCCCGAAGATCTCCTCCTGCGCGATGCGGCTGCGACTGGGCGACGTTCGTGAACACCGTCGGCGCGAACCAGTAGCCGCGCTCGGGCAGCTCGCACGGCGGCTGGTAGATCTCGGCGCCCTCGGCCTCGCCGCTTGCGACCAGCTCGCTGATCTTGTCGAGCTGCGCGCGCGAGTTGATCGCGCCGACGTCGGTGTTCTTGTCGAGCGGGTCGCCGACCCGCAGCGTCTCCAGCCGCCGCTTCAGCTTGGCCGACCAGCGGCTCGGCGATCGACTCCTGCACGAGCAGCCGCGAGCCGGCGCAGCAGACGTGGCCCTGGTTGAAGTAGATGCCGTTGACGATGCCCTCGACCGCCTGGTCGAGCGCGCGCGTCGTCGAACACGATGTTGGCCGCCTTGCCGCCCAGCTCGAGCGTGAGCGGCTTGCCGCGTGCCGGCCAGCTCGCGCTGGATGGCCTTGCCGACCTCGGTCGACCCGGTGAACGCGACCTTGTCGACGTCCGGGTGGCGCACGAGCGCCGCGCCCGTCGTCGCCGTCGCCCGGTGACGATGTTGACGACGCCCGGCGGCAGCTCGGCCTGGCGGCAGACGTCGGCGAACAGGAGCGCCGTGAGCGGCGTCGTCTCGGCCGGCTTGAGCACGACCGTGTTGCCGCAGGCGAGCGCCGGCGCGATCTTCCAGGCCAGCATCAGCAGCGGGAAGTTCCACGGGATGATCTGCGCCGCCGACGCCCAGCGGGCGAGGCGTTGCGGTTGGGGAAGGCGTACTCGAGCTTGTCGGCCCAGCCGGCGTGGTAGAAGAAGTGCGCGGCGGCCAGCGGCAGATCGACGTCGCGCGACTCCTTGATCGGCTTGCCGCCGTCGAGCGACTCGGCACGGCCAGCTCGCGGCGCGCTCCTGCAGGATGCGCGCGATCCGGAACAGGTACTTGGCACGCTCGGCCGGGCGCAGGTTCGCCCAGCCGGCTCGAACGCCCCGCGTGCCGCGCGACCGCGCGGTCGACGTCCTCCGCGCCCGCCTGCGCTACCTCTGCCAGCGGCTCCTCGGTCGCAGGCGATGCGCTCGTGAACCACTCGCCCGAGGCCGGCTCGACCAGCTCGCCGCCGATGAAGAGGCCGTAGCGCTCCTGAAACTGCACGATCGCGCGCGATCTCCGGAGCCGGCGCGTATGCCCAGTCGAGAGCGCGGCGGGCCGACGGTCGCTGCTCGAGCTCGCCCACGTCAGTCGATCGTGAAGTGGTCGGGAGACTCGTAGACGCCTGTCTTCTGCGTGCGGATCTGCATCAGGACGTCGTTCAGGAGCGATGAGGCGCCGAACCGGAACAGCTCCGGAGTCAGCCACTCGGCGCCGAGCGTCTCGTTCACCACGCAGAGGTACTGGATGCGCCTGCTTGGCGTGGCGGATGCCGCCCGCGGGCTTCATCCCGACCCGGCGCTCGGTCTCGGCGTGCACGTCGCGGATCGCCTCCAGCATGCACAGCGTGACGGGCAGCGTCGCCGCCGGGCTGATCTTGCCGGTCGAGGTCTTGATGAAGTCGGCGCCGGCCGCCATCGCCAGCAGCGACGCGCGGCGGACGGCGTCGTAGCTTCCGAGCTCGCCGGTCTCGAGGATCACCTTCAGATGAGCGCGCCGCAGGCCTCGCGCACCCGCACGATCTCGTCGTACACCTCGCCGTAGCGACCCGACAGGAACGCCCCGCGGTCGATCACCATGTCGATCTCGTCCGCCCCCAGCTCGACGGCCGCGCGCACGTCCGCAACCCGCACCGAGATCGGATACTGGCCGGACGGAAAGCCGGTGGCGACCGCCGCGATCCGCACCGTGCTCTCACGCAGCCGCTGCCGTGCCGGTTCGATCAGGCTGGGGTAGACACATACCGCCGCCACCGCGGGGATGCTCGGGTCGGTCGGGTCGGGTCGCATCGCCTTCGTGCAGAGCGCCGCCACCTTGCCGGGCGTATCGGCGCCTTCGAGCGTGGTCAGATCGATCATGCGCACCACCAGGTCGAGCGCCTGGAGCTTCGACGCACGCTTGATCGAGCGCTTTGCCAGGTCAGCCGCACGCGCCTCGAGAGCCACCGCATCCACGGAGCCCACACGGCCGAGTCGAGGCTCGAGCGTCTCGACGCTGCGGGTGACGGTCGTCTGGCTCACCGGCAAACTGTAGTTGATGCCGGTCGGGCGGCAGCAGGTCGCCGAGGGTTGTAGGATTCCCCCCGTTTTCGTCCTACTACCTCACTGGAGGCACGTTATGCGTCCACGCGTCCGGATGGTCGGCGCGTTCACAGCGATCGCTGCGATCGCCGTTCTGGCGGGAGCCTGCGGCAGCTCCTCGTCCTCGTCGTCGCCGTCGAGTCAGGCCAGCCTGCCCGGCAGCAACCTCAAGGTCGGGCTGGTCACCGACATCGGCGGGTTGAACGACAAGAGCTTCAACCACCTGGCCTATGTCGGCCTGCAGCGCGCAGCCACGCAGCTCGGTGTGCAGGTGAAGGTGGAGGAGTCCCACGCGGCCTCGGACTACGTGCCCAACCTGACCGCGCTGGCGGCGCAGCATTACGACCTGGTGGTGGCGGTGGGCTTCCTGATGGACGGAGCGATCAAGCAGGTCGCCGCGCAGTTCCCGGACGTCAAGTTCGCGATCGTGGACGATTCGCCGGTCGATGACAAGGGCAACCCGCTTCCGAACATCAACGGCCTGCTGTTCAAGGAGCAGGAGTCCGGCTACGAGGCGGGCTACCTGGCCGGGTTGATGACCAAGACCAACGTCGTCTCGTCGGTGGGCGGGCAGAAGATCCCGCCGGTCGATCACTACATCGCGGGCTTCCAGGCAGGCGCCAAGGCCGCCAACCCCAACGTGACGACGCTGAACGACTACTCGAACTCGTTCACCGACAACGCCAAGTGCAAGCAGCTTGCGCTGAACCAGATCGCGCAGAAGTCGGACGTCGTGTTCCAGGTCGCGGGCGGCTGCGGTCTGGGCGCGCTGAGCGCAGCTCAGGAGAAGAACGTGTGGGGCATCGGAGTCGACGCCGACCAGGCCTACCTGGGCACCTACATCCTCACCAGCGCCATCAAGAAGGTGGACGTGGCCGTGTTCGACACCGTCCAGTCGGTCGTCGACGGGTCCTTCGCCGGTGGCCAGACCACCGTCTTCGACGCCAACAAGGGCGCCACCGGGCTGGGCGAGGTCAACTCCGCCGTGCCCGACAGCGTTCTCACCCAAGTGAAGGACGTGGACGCGAAGATCAAGTCCGGGGAGATCACCCCGCCGGACACAGTCAAGTGATCCAGCGCTGGGGGGCGGGCGAAGCGCCCGCCCCCCAGGCGCCGATGACCCAGTGACCGACGCACCGCTGCTCGAGCTTCGAGGTATCACCAAGCGCTTCGGCAACCTGGTAGCCAACGACGCCATCGACTTCGATCTGGCGCCGGCGAGGTGCACGCCTTGCTGGGCGAGAACGGGGCCGGCAAGTCGACGCTGATGAACGTGCTCTACGGCCTCTACAGCCCGGACGAGGGCCAGATCATGCTTGACGGCAAGCGCGTGCGCATCCGCTCCCCCCGGGACGCGATCGACGCCGGCATCGGCATGGTGCACCAGCACTTCATGCTGATCCCGGTGATGACGGTGGCCGAGAACATCGTGCTCGCCAACGAGCCTCGCAGCGGGCCCGTTCCTGGACTACGCGAGGGCCCGCGAGATGGTGCAGGAGCTGTCCGATCGCTACGGCCTGGCGGTGCGACCCGACGACCCGGTCGAGGAGATCGGGTCGGCAGCAGCAGCGCGTCGAGATCCTCAAGGCGCTGTACCGAAGCGCACGCGTCCTGATCCTGGACGAGCCGACGGCGGTGCTGACGCCGCAGGAGGCCGCCGAGCTGTTCACCGTGGTGCGCGCGCTGCGCGAGCAGGGCACGTCGATCATCTTCATCAGCCACAAGCTGAACGAGGTGCTCGAGATCGCCGATCGGATCACGGTGCTGCGCCGCGGCCAGGCGGTCGCGACGCGACCTGCGGCCGGGGCGACCGAGCAGGGACTGGCCGAGCTCATGGTCGGCCGCACGGTGCTCCTGGATGTGCAGAAGACACCCGCAACGCCCGGCGATCCGCTGCTCGAGGTCTCGAACCTGGTCGTGCGCGACACCCGCGGTCTGGAGGCGGTGCGCGACCTGTCCCTGGAGGTGAAGGCCGGTGAGATCGTGGGCATCGCCGGCGTCGACGGCAACGGGCAGACCGAGCTCGTGCAGGCGATCACCGGGCTGTCCCGCCCGGTCTCCGGCAGCGTCCGGGTGGCGGGCGTCGAGATCGCCGGGCGCGGCTGCCGCACCAGCTTCGACAGCGGCATGGGCCACATCCCGGAGGATCGCCAGCGCTACGGCTTGGTGCTGGACTTCACCCTGGCCGAGAATCTCGCCCTGCGCCAGTACCGCGAGGCTCCGGACTCGACGGCCGGTTGGCTGTGGCCGCGGCGGATGATCGCCCGTGCCCGCGCCCTGTTGAAGGAATTCGACGTTCGCGGCGGGGAGCCAAAGACCCTGGCCGGTGCGCTCTCGGGCGGCAACCAGCAGAAGGTGGTGATTGCCCGGGAGGTCTCGGGCGACCGCCGCGCTGCTGGTGGCGTCCCAGCCCACCCGCGGACTCGACGTGGGCGCGATCGAGTTCGTGCACCGCCGACTGGTGGCTGAACGCGACGCCGGCCGTGCGATCCTCCTGGTCAGCTTCGAGATGGATGAGATCCTGTCGACTGTCAGACCGGATCCTGGTGATGTACGAGGGCCGCGTGGTGGCGGAGTACGGCCCCGGCGTCAGTGAGTCAGAGCTCGGCATCGCCATGACCGGAGGCCGAGCGGGCGGCGACCGCATGAGCACCGGCGTACGGGCATGGCTGCAGGAGCGCGCGCCCGGGCGTGCTGCTGCCCGTGGCACCACCGTGCTGGCGTTCCTGTCGGCGGCCTGGCGGTCGCGGCCACCGGACACAACCCGTTCGCGGCCTACAATGCGATCTTCAACGGCACCGGCCTGAACTACGTCTTCCCATGGACGCCGGCGGAGCGACAAGATCTTCGCCGCGATCAACCTGCAGCAGACGCTGATCGCGACGACCCCGCTGATCCTGACGGCGCTGGCGGTGGCGTTCGCCTTTCGCTGCGGCATGTTCAACATCGGCGGCCAGGGCCAGTACATCGTCGGCCTCGTCGGCGCCCTCTGGGTCGGGCCGCACTTGCCGGACATGGCCAAGCCGGCCCACCTGCCTGGCCTGATCGTTGCCGCGCTGGCGGGGGCGCTGTGGGCGGCGATCGCCGGCGCGATGAAGGCCGCGGTCGGCGCCCACGAGGTGATCTCGACCATCATGCTGAACTGGATCGCGATCTACGGCTCCAGTACCTGTTCGAGCTGGGCGGCCCGATGCAGGGCCCGGCCAGGGCCGTGCCGCAGTCGGCCGAGATGCAGCGAGCTCGGCCCGCCTGCCCGCCGATCTGGGGCACGCTTGCAGCCGCTGCACGCCGGCTTCTTCCTGGCGCTCGCGGCACTGGTCGTCTACTGGTTGTGATCAACCGCACCACGTTCGGCTTCGGGTGAGTGCCGTCGGGCCTGAACGCGGATGCCGCTCGCTACAGCGGCATCCCCGTCGCCCGAAACTACGTTGCCGCGCTGGCCGTCGGCGGCGCGTTCGCCGGTCTGGCCGGCGCCTGCGACGTGCTCGGCTGGGAGTATCACATCGTCACGAACGACATCGCGGCCAGCCAGGTCGGGTTCATCGGCATCGCGGTCGCGCTGCTGGGGCGCAACACCGCGATCGGGATCGCGCTGTCTGCGCTGCTCTTCGGCGGCCTGCAGGTGGGCACGTCCACCCGATCGCTCGACCCGACCGTCTTCCCGCCCGAGCTGGCGGGCAACCTGGCCACCATCATCCAGGGTCTGATCATCCTGTTCATCGGCGCGCAGCTGCTGCTCGTCTACGTCTGGCGGGCACGGCGCGGGCGAGCGACGAGCCGCCGGCTCCCACCACGCCGCGTGTGGAGGCGACGGGGGTATGAGCGTCGCCGAGCGTGTTCCCCGCGGCCCGCGCGGCGTTGCCATACTCGGCATCGTGCTGGGCGTGGTCGCCCTGGAGCTGGCGCTGCCGCCGTTGCAGGTGCGGGCCGAGGCGGTGCCGGTCGTGGTCGGCATGCTCGCGCTGGCCTGCGCGTTGTGGGCACTTGCCCGCGGCGAGCGGAAGCTGGGGCTGTGGGCGGCCTTCGTGGCCGTGGTGGCGACCGCCTTCGCGATCTGGGTGCAGGGAAAGGACGCCGGCTCAACGGCTCAGGTGCTGAACGCCGGCCTGATCGCGTCCACGCTCGTCTACGCGACGCCGCTCGCCTACGCCGCCCTGGGCGGCATCTTCTCGGAGCGGTCGGGGGTGGTCAACATCGGCCTCGAGGGGATGATGCTGACCGGCGCGTTCTTCGGCATCTGGGGCGCCGCCTGGAGCGGCTACTGGAGGTCGGGCTGCTGATCGCGGCCGTGTCGCCGGAGGGCTGATGGCGGCCGTGCACGCCATGTTCACGATCCACCTGCGGGCCGATCAGATCGTCATCGGCACGGCGATCAACTTCCTCGCCATCGGCATCACCGGCTATCTGTTCATCGATATCTACGGCGACAAGGCACGCCGGCGACGTGTCAGCATGGTGCCGAGCGTGAGCCTGCCCGGCATCGAGCACTGGTCCCGTGCATCGGCCGGCGTGTTCGGGTCGCTGAACCTGATGATCTGGCTGCTGTTCGGGCTCATCATCGCCGTCGCACGTCGTGCTCTTCCGAACGCCGATCGGGCTGCGCATCCGCGCCGTCGGCGAGCACCCGCGGGCGGCCGACACGGTCGGCATCCCGGTGTTCGGCTCCGCTACGCGTCGGTGATCGTGTCGGGCATGCTCGCCGCGCTGGGCGGCGCCTACCTGTCGATCGGCTTCGTCGGCTCGTTCGACCAGAACATGACGGCCGGCCGCGGCTTCATCGCGCTCGCGGCATGATCTTCGGCAAGTGGCGGCCCTTCGGCGCGTTCGGCGCCTGCCTGCTGTTCGGCTTCGCCAGCGGGCTGGCCGACCGGCTCCAGTCGAGCGCGGCGTCTCGGTCAACCTGCTCTCGACGCTGCCCTACGTGCTGACGCTGATCGCCCTGGTCGGGCTGGTCGGCCGCTCACGCCCGCCGGCCGCCGACGGCCGGCCGTACGTCAAGGGCTGACCGGGCGCCTCAGCTGTCCAGCGTGACGTCCTCCAGCAGGCGGCTGAAATCGGGCCCGTCGAACTCGGCGTCGGCGCGCTCGTACTTCTCCAGGCCCCACTCCCAGAAGTCGAAGTCGATGTCCGAGACGCCGTCCTGGATCGAGGCCCAGAGCGTCCAGCCGTACTTCGACATCAGGCCCCACAGCCGCGCCCGCGCGACCTTGTGGCGCAGCGGCCGGCCGAGTAGGCGGCGTCCACTCCTCGAGCCGGTCGAGGGAGAGATCCGACTCGCTCCAGATGTTGCCGAGCTCGAAGCAGGCCTCGTTGTTGCCCGAGTACTCGTAGTCGATCAGCCGGACCTCGTCGCCGGGTCGATCAAGTTCTCGGCCAGGAGGTCGTTGTTGCACGGCAGGGCGCTCGGGCGGCACGGCCATGGCCCGCTCGATCTCGCGACCTTCGGCTCGAGCTCGAGGTAGCGCGGCGGCAGACGGAAGCCCCGCTCCTGCACCAGCGCGAGGTAGCGTCGCTGGATCGCGAACATGTCGAAGCGTCGCGGAACGGCGCCGCCGTGCAGGCGCCGGCAGGCGGCGGCGACGATCTCGAGCTGGTCGCCACCGCGCAGATCCTCGGCGCTCGGCCGGCCCTCGACGAACCGAGCACCAGCAGCGACCTGCTCCGGCAGGTAGGCGACCACCGCGCGCGCCGACGCCCGCCTCGGCCGCGGCCAGGAGTTGTGGTGCTCGTTCTCGCGGTCGATCGCCAGCAGCCCGGCGTCCCTGACCGAGACCGCACCACGAAGCGCCCGCCTCGGTCTCGACCTTGTAGTTGAGGTTGGTGAGGCCGCCGGCCAGTTCGCTGACCGCCCGCTCCCCGCCCAGCTCGGGGACGAGGTCGAGGAGGTCATCGATGGCTTCCATCAACCGGCATGCGCAGGCCCACTATAGTCAGCTGCCCTCGTGGGAGCCCACCGGGATAGGCTCTACACGTGTGTAGAGACCAGTTTCCCCGACCGGGCCCAGGTCGTCGTGATCGGCGGCGGGGTGACCGGATGCAGCGTTGCCTACCATCTGGCCGCGGGCCGGTTGGCGCGACGTGCTGCTGGTGGAGAAGAGCCAGCTGACCAGCGGCTCGACCTGCCATGCGGCCGGCCTGGTGACCCAGTTCAATCCCTCGCCGACGATGATGCGGTTCCGCCGCTACAGCGTCGATCTGTACGAGGAGCTGGGGGTGTTCTACGGGCCCGGCAGCCTGCGTATCGCGTCCAGCCCGGAGAGCTTGGTCGAGCTGGAGCGCGGCGCCAGCCGCGCCCGCGGCATCGGTCTGGACGTGCACGTGCTGCTCGCCGGCGGAGGCGCTGGAACGGATGCCGCAGGCCAAGCGGCGAGGATCTGTACGGGGCGATCTGGGTGGAACGAGAGACGGCTGCGTCGATCCCCACAGCGCCACGCCACGCGCTGGTTGACGCCGCCCGTGGACTCGGCGTGCAGGTCGCCACCAACACGCTCGTGACCGGTATCGAGCTGGACGAGCTGCGGGCGGTG
>CAVWLK010000101.1:0-54526 GCA_963755675.1 uncultured Actinomycetes bacterium | reverse complement strand
GCGGAAACGAACAGGCCCCTCCGGCACCCTGGCTGCTCCTCTCCATCTGCCCTCGCCCTCTCCATCAGTCATTCCCCCACTCGCTGGTGGTGGGGTGGATCAGGTGCAGCGACCGCTCCACCGCCTCGGCAGCATCGGCGAACGAGAGCAGGCCGCCGAGGCCCTGATGCATGGCCTGTGCCGGGGGCTCGTGCTCCGGGTCACCGGTCAGCCCGGGGTAGCGCCACGCACGGCTACGCCGTGCGCTCCGAGGCGCCCGGCCAGCTCGAGCGCGGTCGCGCTCTGCCGTGCGGACGCGCAACGGCGAGCGTCCGAAGCCCGCGCAGCAGGAGCCGGGGGTCGGCCGCGAGCACGGTACCGGTCTCGGTGCGCAGGTCGGTCAGCCGCTTGGCGAGACCCGGGTCGCGCAGCGACAGCACGCCGGCGAGCGGCTGTCGGAGTGCCCTGACAGGCCCGGAGGCAGATGTCGGCGCCAAGGTCGAGCTGCGCCGCAGCGGCGAGAGGCGACCGCGTCTTGTCGCAGACGAGCAGTGCCCTGCGGGGCCCCACCTCGACGGCCTCGGCGATGTCGATCACGTCCAGCGTCGGTCTACGGCGTCTCGATCAACGCCAGCGCGGCGCCGTTCGCGGCGTTTGCCAGCGTATCCCCGCCTCTCGCTCGGCTAGCGCCGCACCTCGACGGCCCCACGGCTCGAGCAGGGCACCGGCCAGCGTCTCCATGCCGTGTCCCCCCCCTTTGCGACCGCCCGGCCGGGGGCGCCCACGGCCAGGCACAGCATCGTCCAGGCTGTCATGCCGCTGGAGAACAGGATGGCGGTCGAGCCCTCGATCTCGCCCGGGCTACCTGTTGCGCCTCGTTGACCACCGCTAGCCGTCGACCTCTCTCAGCGGTGAGCTGCGCTCGGCAAGCGGCATGTTGTGGAACGTGACGGAGCGCTCCAGCGACGCCGCCAGGCCCCCGCCGGACCCGCGCCACCGGCAAGGGTGGACTCGGGATCCATGCGCGCGAGCCCTACCGCCGCGGCAGGGTCAGCCCGTGGTGCTCAGGGGCGGCGCGCCGAATGCATGCAGCGGCTCCGGCGTCCGACGAGCCGTCCGCCTGGCTGGCTGTACTCGATCACCGCCAGCAGCGTGCGACTCGAGGTCAAAGCGGTGCCGTTCAGCATGTGCACGTGCCGCGGCCCCCGCTCCGATCGGTAGCGGGTGTCGCAGACGCGGTTTTGGCAAATCGTGCAGTTTGAGCACGAGGCTCAGCTCTGCGATACCGCTGCTGGCCGGGCAGCCGTTTCGACGCGCACCCCCAGCGGCCGAGCACGGCCCACCGGTAGTGGAAGCTGAGAGCCTGTGCAATCCGTTCCTCGATGGCGGAGGATGCGGTCCTGGTTTTGCATTGCTTCCCCAGGCAGAGACCAACATTGAGCTCTGTCCAACTGGTGGACGCGCAAAAAGACCGCGGGTGTCCTTGCCGCTCCCGCCTCGCGCCGGAAGCAGGTCGAGGCGTAGCCCGCAACAGCAGGATCCTGCTCGGCGAGGACGCCGCCGCCGTGCAGCGAATTTTCCCCCCCTCTGCGGTGCCGACCAGCAACAGCTCGTCCTCGGGCACGCCGTACACCTGCTCGCGGGCCTCGGGGAAGAAGCCGGCGCCCTCCATCGCCGCCTCGCGCACCAGCACCGGCGGGATAGCCGGCACGAAGCCGTCCTCCACAAGCTGCGCCAGCCCCCCACTGCACCAGTGCGCAACTGGAGCCGCACCAGGTCGCCCTTGAGGTAGGCGAAGCGGCTGCCCGAGACGCGAGCCGCCGCCTCCACTGTTTTGATCAGGCCGAGGCCGTCCGGCCCGGCCAGGTCAAGATGATCCTTCGGCTCGAAGCAGAACTAGGTGGCTCGCCGTGCGTACTCCGTGTCACGGCGTCGTCCTCGGACAGGGCGTGTCCGCCGGCCGTCGGGTCGGGGATGTTCGGGGGATGCGCGACATGACCTCCGCCAGATGTGCCTTGGCCTGCGCCAGCAGCGCCTCGTCGTCGGCAACGCGTAGCTTGAGCGCGGACGGCTCGCTATTACTGCTCGTGGTGTCGTCGCCCTTCTGCTCGGCCTCGGCCAGTCCGTTTCGCGGCGGCGTTTTGCTCCCCCCGGACTGGTTTCCACCTCAGCCGCCGCTTCCGGCGCGCACTCAAAGCCTCCACCGCAAACTCATCCACCAGCTCGCCGGCGCCCCGGCGCTCCAGAGCGGCGCGTACCTCGTCGGCGTTGGAGCGGATCGAGTTTGGCGTCGATCATGCTCGTGCCCAGCACTGAGCGATTCCAGGAACCGGGCGACGCCTTCATCCTCGACGCTGGGCACGACCTCCTGGGCGTGCTCCAGCAGCACCGGGTCGGCGTCTGCGACGGCCAGCCCCAGGCTCTGCCTCCTGCAGCAGCTTCGATGCTCGTTCGCGCCGTCGCCGAATGCGACAACGTGCTGGGGATCGATGCGGAGCCCCCGCACATCTGCAGATGCATGCCCCAGCCCTTGGAGACGTCCGGCTGGGGCGACCTCGAGGAAGAAGGGCAGCGACTTGGCGATGAACACGCGGCGCCCGAAGATCTCGCGCAGCTCGATCTGCAGCGCATCCAGCAGCTCGGGACCCCCGACCACCCACGATCTTGGTGGTGGGCTCGGTCAGCCAGCGCTCGAGGTCGCCCACGCCCGCCACGCCAAGCTCGAGGCCCACCCAGTGGGCGACCTCGAGCGCTGGCTGACCGAGCCCACCACCAAGATCGTGGTGGTCGGGGAGCCCGAGCTGCTGGATGCGCTGCAGATCGAGCTGCGCGAGATCTTCGGGCGCCGCGTGTTCATCGCCAAGTCGCTGCCCTTCTTCCTCGAGGTCGCCCAGCCGGACGTCTCCAAGGGCAGTGCCCTGCACCTGGGTGTGCGGCCGCTCGCGGCATCGATCCCCAGCACGTTGTCGCATTCGGCGACGGCGCCAACGACATCGAGCTGCTGCAGGAGGCAGGCCTGGGCTGGCCGTCGCAGACGCCGACCCGGTGCTGCTGGAGCACGCCCAGGAGGTCGTGCCCAGCGTCGAGGATGAAGGCGTCGCCCGGTTCCTGGAATCGCTAGTGTCAGCACGAGCATGATCGACGCCGAACTGATCCGCTCCAACGCCGACGAGGTACGCGCCGCTCTGGAGCGC
The DNA here is from genome assembly GCA_963755675.1 of uncultured Actinomycetes bacterium. Classification (GTDB taxonomy): domain Bacteria; phylum Actinomycetota; class Thermoleophilia; order Gaiellales; family JAICJC01; genus JAICYJ01. The sequence continues at coordinate 51,353 of CAVWLK010000101.1, read as the reverse complement.
CGGGGCGCCGGCGAGCTGGTGTATGAGTCCCTGGAGCTGGACGCCGAGTGCCGCAAACTGACGGCTGAGGTCGAGACGGTGCGGGCGGAGCGAAACGCGGCCGCCAAGGCGATCGCCGAGGCCAAGCAGAAGGGCGACGACACCACGATCGTGATCGCCAAGCAGTCCGCGCTCAAGGCTCGCGTTGCCGACGACGAGGCGCTGCTGGCGCAGGCCAAGGCGCGTCTGGCGGAGGTCATGTCGCGCATCCCGAACATCCCCGACCCGACGGCCGCGGACGGCCTGTCCGAGGACGACGCCGTGACGCTGCGTACGCACGGCGAGCCACCTGAGTTCGGCTTCGAGCCGAAGGATCATCTTGACCTGGCCGGGCCGGATGGCCTCGGCCTGATCGACATGGAGGCGGCGGCTCGCGTCTCGGGCAGCCGCTTCGCCTACCTCAAGGGCGACCTGGTGCGGCTCCAGTTCGCACTGGTGCAGTGGGGGCTGGCGCAGCTTGTGGAGGACGGCTTCGTGCCGGTGATCCCGCCGGTGCTGGTGCGCGAGGCGGCGATGGAGGGCACCGGCTTCTTCCCCGAGGCCCGCGAGCAGGTGTACGGCGTGCCCGAGGACGAGCTGTTCCTGGTCGGCACCGCAGAGGTACCGCTGGCCTCGCTGCACGGCGGCAGCATCCTCGCCGAGCAGGATCTGCCGTTGCGCTACGCCGGCTACTCGACCTGCTTCCGGCGCGAGGCGGGCGCCGGCGGCAAGGACACCCGCGGCATCTTCCGCGTCCACCAGTTCGACAAGCTCGAGATGTTCGTCTACTGCCTGCCCGAGCGATCGCAGGAGGAACACGACCGCATCCTCGCCATCGAGGAACGGATTGCACAGGCTCTCGGCTTCCACTACCGGGTGCAGAACATCCCCGTCGGCGACCTGGGTGCCTCGGCCGCTAAGAAGTACGACATCGAGGTCTGGCTGCCCGGCCAGCAGCGGTATCGCGAGCTGACCTCGTGCTCGAACTGCACCGACTACCAAGCCCGCCGTCTCGACACCCGCTACCGATCGGAGCAGGGGCCGCGGCACGTGCACATGCTGAACGGCACCGCTTTGACCTCGAGTCGCACGCTGCTGGCGGTGATCGAGTACGGCCAGCAGGCGGACGGCTCCATCCGGACGCCGGAGCCGCTGCATGCATTCGGCGCGCCGCCCCTGATCGCCGCGGGCTGACCCTGCCGCGGCGGTAGGGTTCGCGCATGGATCCCGAGCCACCCTTCAGTCCGCCTCGCGCCAGTCCGGCGGGGGCCTGGCGCCGTCGCTGGAGCGCTCCGTCACGTTCCACAACATGCCGCTTGCCGAGCGCAGCTCACCGTACGGCCGGTCGACGGTGCCGGTGGTCGACGAGGCGCAACACATCCTGGGCGAGATCGAGGGCTCGACCGCCATCCTGTTCTCCAGCGGCATGACGGCCTGGACGATGCTGTGCCTGGCCGCGCTCGCCCCCGGCCGGGCGGTCGCAATCTCGGACGGCGGCTACTACGGCATGGAGACGCTGGCCGGTGCCCTGCTCGAGCCGTGGGGCGTCGAGGTGCGGCGCTACCCGGCGACAGACATGGATGCGCTGGCAAACGCCGCGAACGGCGCCGCGCTGGCGTTGATCGAGACGCCGATGAACCCGACGCTGGACGTGATCGACATCGCCGAGGCGGTCGGGGTGGCGCACGCCGGCGGGGCACTGCTCGTCTGCGACAACACGGTCGCCTCGCCGCTGCAACAGCGGCCGCTCGACCTTGGCGCCGACGTCTGCCTGCAGAGCGCCACCAAGTGCCTGTCAGGGCACTCCGACACGCTCGCCGGCGTGCTGTCGCTGCGCGACCCGGGTCTCGCCAAGCGGCTGACCGACCTGCGCACCGAGACCGGTACCGTGCTCGCGCCCGACCCGGCCTGGCTCCTGCTGCGCGGGCTTCGGACGCTCGCGGTTCGCGTCGCACGGCAGAGCGCAACCGCGCTCGAGCTGGCCGGGCACCTGGGATCCCACGCGCGCGTGGCGTCGGTGCGCTACCCCGGGCTGACCGGTGACCCCGGACACGAGATCGCCGCACGGCAGATGCATGGGGGTTTCGGCGGCCTGCTCTCGTTCCAGGTCGCGGACGCCGATGCTGCCGAGGCGGTGGAGCGGTCGCTGCGCCTGATCCACCCCGCCACCAGCCTGGGTGGGGTCGAATCGCTGATCGAACGGCGAGGGCGGATCGAGCCGGCGGGCCGGGTGCCGGAGGGCCTGTTGAGACTTTCCGCAGGACTCGAGCATCCCGACGACCTGTGGGCCGACCTCGAGCAGGCGCTGGACTCGATCTGAACGGCCGGACGGCTGCTATCGTCGGGTGCCCGGCGGGGTGGCGGAGCGGTTGAACGCACCGGTCTTGAAAACCGGCAGTGGCGGTCAACGTCACTCGTGGGTTCGAATCCCACCCCCGCCGCTCGCTCGCTCGTGGCCCCTCGCGACGCATGGTTGAGCGAGATTCAGTCGCCGCGACCTTACCTCCGCGTCAAGATCCTTGAGCGCTTTGGAATCGCCGACCGTTCTCTTGCGGTCGGTTCGACAGTCGCCCAACTGTCGCCCAAGCTCTCTTGAAAACAGCAAGCGGCAAGGCGGTCGAAAGGCTGGAGCCGGCTGCGCGTGCGGGTGCCTGCCTGGGAGGTCTTCGTAGGCGACGCCAAGTTGGAGGCAGTCGTGCTGTCGATGCCAGATGAATCAGCGACACTGGGCATCTCGAATCCTGATGAAGCGAGGTACGTGATGTCTCCTACCCATGCTCGAGTTGATTCGTTTTGCCGACGTTTTGGGCTAGAGGTTCCGATTTTGCTCGCACCGATGGCAGGGGCGTCGGCGCCTGCTCTTTCGATCGCCGTGATGAATGCCGGCGGGCTCGGTGCTTGTGGGGCGCTATTGATGCAGCCAGATGAGATCGCAGCTTGGGCCGATGAAGTCCGGGCGAAGCGAACGGCCCATACCAGCTCAACCTATGGGTGCCCGATCCGCCGCCGCCACGGGACACAGATAAGGAACGGCTTCTGCGCGCGTTCCTCAGCGATCGGGGGCCCCCACCAGCGGAGGACGCCGGGGATGCGAAACCACCAGACTTCGCCGCGCAGTGCGAGGCTCTTCTATCGGCCCAGCCGCCGATCGTCTCGTCGGTGATGGGGCTTTTTCCGGGCGAGTTCGTTGCCAGGCTGAAGCGCGGCGGGGTCGCCTGGTTTGCGATGTCTCGACCGTGGCCGAGGCGCAGGCGGCGGAGGCCGCTGGCGCCGACGTGATCGTCGCGCAGGGAATGGAGGCGGGCGGACATCGGGGTGCTTCGACGCCTCGCAGGCCGAACGCCAGCTCGTCGGATCGATGGCGTTGATACCTGCGGTGGCGGACGCGGTCGAGCTGCCGGTGGTCGCGACCGGGGGGATCGCAGACGCACGTGGAGTCGCCGCGGCGCTGATGCTCGGCGCGAGCGCCGTGCAGATCGGATCTGCATTCCTGCGTTGCCCGGAGGCGGGCGTCCACCCCGCCTGGGCGGAAGCGCTGGCTTGCGTTGCGCCCGAGGACACGGTCGTCACCAGCGTGTTCAGCGGCCGCGCGGGGCGAAGCGTTGCGACCGACTACGTGTTGTCAGCGATCGCGGAGGGGGCGCCGCCCCCGGCGCCGTATCCGGTTCAAAGGGACTGACGGCTGCCATGCGTGCGCAGGCCGCAGAGACGGGTGACGTCCAGCGCATGCAGGCGTGGGCCGGACAATCGGTGCGACTCGGCCGCGCCGAGCCCGCTGGTCAACTGGTACGGCGCACGTGGGAGAGAACTCTGACTCTGCTCGAAGAGGGCCCCGAGTACCGATCTCTGTTCGGCCGAGGCAAACCGACGACCACGTGATGCCACTGGTGCATGCGGGCCTGAAGACCGGCAGGCAGCGATCTCAGAACAGAGAACAGATCTTGAAAACCGGCAGTGGCCGTCAAGGTCACTCGTGGGTTCGAATCCCACCCCCGCCGCTCGCTCGCTCGCTTCGACGAGCCAGTAAGATCGCCAGGTGCCGACCGTCGCCGACGAACTCGCGCAGGTCCCGCTCTTCAGCGACCTCAACGACCGCCAGCGCAAGAAGCTGGCAAAGCTCTTCCGCGAACGCACCGTCCCGCTCGGCACCACCTTGGTCACAGAGGGAAAGATGAGCGGGATCAGCTTCTTCGTCGTCGCGGACGGAGAGGCGACGGTCACCGTCGGGGGGAAGGAGGTGGCACGTCTCCGCCCTGGGGACCACTTCGGGGAGCTCGCCCTGATCACCGAGAGCGAGCGCTCGGCAACGGTCACCGCCCTGACGAAGATGCGCTGCCTCGAGATTCCCTTCTGGGACTTCCGCGACTTCGCACACAACAATCCGGACGTCATGTGGAAGCTGCTGCAACACGTCGTCGCGATACTCTCGTCGGACGGAGATCCGCCGGCGAACTCCCCCGATACAGCCCCTGAATGACGGCTCAGCGCGTCGCCATCACCGCCGCCGGCGGTGGAATCGGGCTCTCAATTGCGAGAGCGTTCGCCGCCCAGGGCGCCGACGTCCACGTCTGCGACATCGATGCTGCCGCGATCGAGGCCGCCGGCGCGCAGGGCCTCCGCGCGTCCCAGGTGGATGTCTCCGAGGCCGGCGCCGTTAACCGCTGGATCGACGACGTGCTGGCGATCGGCGGTGGCCTCGACGTGCTCGTCAACAACGCCGGGACATCCGGGCCTACAGCGCTGATCGAAGACATCGATCCGGCTGACTGGGATCACTGCCTGGCGGTCGGAGTGACCAGCCACTTTCGTACCTGCGCGCGCGTCGCGCCGGCCATGAAGGCGAGTGGGAGTGGTTCGATCATCAACATCTCCTCCACCGCAGGCACGTACGGGATCGGCATGCGAGCACCCTACGTCGCCGCGAAGTGGGCCGTGATCGGACTCACGAAGACACTCGCCATCGAGCTGGGCGGCGACGGCGTGCGGGTGAACGCCATCTGCCCCGGCTCGGTCGACGGTGATCGCATGCGCGGCGTCATCGAGCGAGAGGCCGCTGCCCGCGGCGCATCGCCGGACGACGTGCAACGCGAGTACCTCCAGGGCCAGTCGATCGCGCGGTTCGTCCAGCCCGGCGAGATCGCGGACCTCTGCCTGTTCCTGGCGTCGGACGCCGCCCGGATGATCAGCGGCCAGGCGATCGCGGTCGACGGGCACACGGAGACCTTCCACCTGACGTGACGCCGTAGCACCCTATCCTTCGAACCAGAACGATGGCTGACGCCGCCCCCACCGCAGAGCTCGACGCCGCTGGTCGCACGCTGGTGCTCTCGAACCCGCAGAAGGTGTTCTTCCCAGAGCGCGGCGAGACCAAGCTCGACCTCGCGCGGTACTACCTTGCCGTCGAGGAGGCGCTGATGCGAGCCCTGGGCGGACGGCCGGTGCTGATGGAGCGCTACCCGGAGGGAGCCGGCGGGCCGTCGTTCTTCCAAAAGCGCGTGCCCAAGAATGCACCGGACTGGCTGCAGACCGCGACCGTGCAGACGCCAAACGGCACCCCATCGCAGGCCCTGGTGGCGGCCGACGTCGCCCACCTGATCTGGGCGGTCAACCTCGGCTGCATCGGCCTGCACGTGTGGCCGTACCTGGTGGCCGATCCCGAGCACGCCGACGAGCTTCGGATCGACCTCGACCCTTCGCCCGGCGTCGACCTGGCCATGGTCAAGGAGGCGGCGCTGGAGGCCCGTGCGCTGCTCGAAGAGACGGGGATGGCCGCGTACCCGAAGACGACCGGCCGCAACGGCATCCATCTGTACGCGCGGCTCCGCCCTCAGCACGACTCGATCGCGGTGCGGGCCGCCGCCGTCGCGCTGGCGCGGGAGCTCGAGCGCCGCCGCCCGGACCTGGTACGGCCGCCTGGTGGAAGGAGGAGCGCGGCGCCCGTGTTTTCATCGACTTCAATCAGAACGCGCCGCACAAGACCGTGATCGGCGCGTGGACGGTGCGCCCGCGTCCCGGCGGGCAGGTGTCGTGCCCGTTCCGCTGGGACGAGCTGGAGACGATCGAGCCGGCGGCACTGACACTGGTGACCGTACCCGGCAGGGTGGCCGAGGCGGGCGACCCGTGGTCCGAGATGGCGGAGTCGCCTCAGTCGCTCGAGCCGCTGCTCGAGCTGCACCAACGCGATATGCAGGCGGGGTTGATGGACGCTCCCTGGCCGCCGGTCTACCCGAAGATGCCGAAACGAGCCGCCGCGGGTCGCGCCGAGCAGAGCTCGAAAAGTCTGAGCGTCGTCCAACGCGGTTCCAATCCCAGAGGTTTCGTCGCACTCGCATGGGTGTAGGTTCGCCCCCGCCGCGCCATTTTTGCGCGGCAAGCAACCGTTCCAGGAGGAGGTAGGCATGAGCAAGTTCGCTCGACGGTTTGCGGTCATGGTCGCAGCGTGCGCGTGCATCGCCACGGCCACTGCGGGGTCGGCGATGGCGTCGCTGCCGACGTTCGGAAACGTCGTCTGCTCGGGAGGCGGCATCCACGCCGGCTCGTATGCGTCGCTTCGAATCACCGGTCTGTGCCGGATCCCACACACTGCCAAGGTGGTCGTCCGCGGGAACCTGACCGTCGGCCATCACGGCATCCTGAACGCCGTAACTCCGGGCACGTTGGTCGTGCGCGGTAACTTCGTGGTCAGGTCCGGTGGCGGCGCGGGCGTCGGCTGCTCACCGGCAGCAGGGTGCTCGGTCACCACCAACGATAGGATCCGCGGCAATCTGATTGCGGATGCGCCGCTGTTCCTGATCTTCCACAGCGACTGGATCGGTGGCAACATCGTCTCGTCGGGCGGTGGCGGCGGTGTCACCTGTAACTCCACGGCGCTGTTCGGCGGCCCGCCGTTCAGTACCTTCGAGGACTCGACGGTGGGCGGTCATGTCGCGATCAGCGACCTTCACAGCTGCTGGTTCGGGTTCTTCCGAAACACCGTCGGCGGCTCGGTGTGGCTCACCGGCAACCGAATGGCTGATCCGGACGCGAACGAGATCCAAACCAACACGATCGGCGGGGACCTCGCCTGTTATCACAACAGCCCGCCCCCGCAGGAGGGTGACTCGGGAGGAGTCGCCCAACGTCGTGGCGGGGATGAAGCTCGGCCAGTGCGCCGGTCTCTAATCGGCTAGGGCCGTGCACGCCGGGGGGAGTCGCTGATCGCGGCTCCCTCCGGCTCGCCGCCTGACGGCACACCGCCGATCGCCCGAAGTTAGGATCCCGGCCCGCGCCGACACGGACCCGAAACGAGGGATTGATGAGAGCAGTTGTGTATTCACAGGCCGGTGGGCCCGACGTGCTCGGGCTCGTCGATCGCCCGATCCCTGGAGCCGGGACCGGGCGAGGTTCGCGTACACGTTGCGGTGTCGGGTGTGAACCCGACCGATTGGAAGGCGCGTCGCGGCACCGTCGCCGGCGAGCCCGTCGATCCGGCCGTAGTGCCGAATCAGGACGGTGCCGGCACTGTCGATGCGGTCGGCGAGGGAGTCGATCCATCACGCGTCGGCGAGCGCGTCTGGCTGTGGGAGGCGGCCTGGCAACGGGTCGACGGCACCGCCCAGGAGTTCGTCACGCTGCCGCAGCGCCAGGCCGTACCGCTGACCGGCGGCCTGTCCTTTGACGTGGGAGCGAGTCTCGGCATCCCGGCGCTGACTGCGCAGATCTGCCTGACCGCTTCGGAGTTCGGTCCCCGCCGCCTGACGCAGAACGCTCTTTCCGGCCAGACGGTGCTCGTCGCCGGCGGTGCGGGCGCGGTCGGCCACGCCGCAATTCAGCTCGGCCGCTGGGCGGGTGCACGAGTGATCGCGACCGTGAGCAGTGACGGAGAAGGAAAGGCTGGCACGGTCGGCGGGGGCCGAGCACATCGTCAACTACCGCTCCCCCGACGCCGCCGCGGACGTCCTTCGCCTGGTCCCGGGTGGCGTGGACGTGATCGTCGAAGTCGCACCGGCGGCAAACGCCGCCCTGGACGCCGCCGTGCTGGCGCCCAACGCCACGGTTGCGGCATACGCCACGGATGGCGGTGGCGAGGTCGGCCTCGCGGTCAGGGATCTGATGGGCCGCAACATTCGCTACCGGTTCGTGCTCGTCTACACCGTCCCGCCGGAGGTCAAGGATGCGGCCGTCGCCGACGTCGCCGCGGCAGCCGCGAAAGGCGTGCTCGAGGTGGGGACGGACGCCGGGTTGCCGTTGCACCGGTTCCCGCTCGAGCAAGCCGCCGCCGCACACAGCGCCGTCGAAGCCGGCGTCGTCGGCAAGGTGCTGATCGATGTCGACGAGGTTTCAGGTTCCGTTGCCTGACCTCTATGATGGACGGCATGGGCCACGTGCCTCAGCAGGATCGATACGCCGAGGCGTGCGCGGCGCATCGCTGGAATGTGCCCACGCGCTACAACCTCGCGGCCGATGTGTGCGACCGTCATCCTCGGGACAAGCCCGCGATGGTCTGGGAGAGCTTCGACGGCAACCGCCGTGAGCTGACCTGGGGCGAACTCCAGGACATGGCCAATCAGGCGGCGCACACGCTGGTCGAGCATGGCATCACCCGCGGTGATCGCGTCGCCGTGGTGCTGCCACCGTCTCCCGAGACGGCGGCGGTCTTCTTCGGCGTCTGGAAGCTGGGCGCCATCCTGCTGTCGCTGTCGGTGCTCTATGGCGACGAGGCAATCCGGCATCGACTGTCGGACTCCGGCTCGACGCTGGTCGTGACCGACGAGGAGACGGCTGGGCGCTTCGACCCCGAGTGGGCGCCCAACCTGCTCGTGCTCGGGCCGGATGGCTTCGCCGGCGCCTCGACAGAGCTCGTCGAATGCGACACCTCGTGCGACGACCCGGCACAGCTGTACTACACGTCCGGCACGACGGGCATGGCCAAGGGCATCGTGCACGCGCACCGATACCTGCTCGCCCACGAGGAGTTCGTCTATTGCCACGAGCTGGAGGACGGCGAAACCTTTCACGGCATGGGCGAGTGGGCCTGGGCGGCGGGCATCGCGCCGCTACTGGGGCCGTGGCGGCTGGGAGCGGTGCAGTACGTCTACCGCCGCGAGCGCGGCTTCGACGCCCATCGCCAGCTCGATTTTCTCAGCCGAAACGGCGTGACCAACGTGTTCACCACGCCGACCGCGATGCGGGCGATGATGGCGGTCAACGACGCCGGCACCCGCTATCCGCAGAAGTTCCGCCGGGTCTGCTCTGCGGGAGAGCCCCTCAACCCGGAGGCGATCCGCTGGTTCCGCGAGCAGTACGGGCTGACCGTGCTCGACTTCTACGGTCTCACGGAGTCATATCCACTGGTCGCGAACTATCCCTGGCAGGAGGTGCGTGAGGGATCGATGGGCCGGCCGATGCCAGGCTGGGACGTGCAGATCCTGGACGAGGACGAACAGCCGGTGGCGCCCGGCGAGCGCGGCGAGATCTGCCTGCGGGCGCGCTCCAATCCCCACTATCCGCTCGGTTATTGGAACCGGCCTGACGACACGACTGCGGTGTTCGGAGGCGAGTGGTTCCACACCAAGGACGCCGCATCGCAGGATCAGGACGGATACGTCTGGTACGAGGGTCGGGCAGACGATGTGATCATCGCCGCCGGCTACCGGATCGGCCCGTTCGAGGTCGAATCAGCCTGCCTCGAGCACCCGGCCGTGCGCGAGGCGGCCGCCGTTGCCTCACCGGACGCGTTGAGGGGAAACGTGGTCAAGGCGTTCATCGTGCTGGCGGAGGGCCACGACCCCTCCGACGATCTTGCGGAGCAGATCAAGGAGCATGTACGCCGGCAGCTTTCCGCATACGCCTATCCGCGCCGAGTCGAGTTTGTCGACGATCTCCCCAAGACCCTGACCGGAAAGATCCGGCGGATCAAGCTGCGCGAGCTGGAGCTTGAACGGGCCTCCGCGACCTCCGCGGCAGATCAGTAATTCCGAGTAGCGAGCCTGTGCTTTTCCCAGGGGTGGCGGGACGGCGGCAGCCTGCACCATGTGGGCAGTCCAAGTTGAAGGGGCACTCAATGGAACAGGGCGTCGATCAGCCGATGAGCGTCGTGATCGTGGGTGGCGGCGTGGGCGCGTTGGAGTTGGCGCTTGCGCTGCGGAAGCTGGGTGAGGAGCGGATACAGACAACGTTGATCGCCCCGGAGCGGGAGTTTCGCTACCGGCCGGCATCGGTGTCTGTACCGTTCAAACGCGGGGAGGTATCGGCGTTTCCGATCTCGGAGGTCGCCGAGGCTGCCGGAGCGCAGCTCATCCAGGCGACCGTGAACGCCGTTGACATCGACGCACGAACGGTCGTGATCAGCGACGGTGAGACGATCGGCTACGACGCGTTGGTCGTCGCCTGCGGCGCCCGCCGCATCCCCGTGCTTAAGGGCGGCATCCCATTCCGCGGTGAGGAGGACATCCCGGCGATCGAGACACTGCTCGAGGACGTGGACAAAGGCCGAGTCTCCTCGATCGTCTTCGCGCTACCGGGCGGAGCCTCGTGGGCCCTCCCGCTCTATGAGCTGGCGCTGCTCACGTCGGCGCACATCGCACGCGGCAACATCACCGGGGTCTCGCTGTCGCTGGTCACGCCTGAGGATCGGCCGCTCGCCCAAATTCGGCGGCGACATCAGCGAGAAGGTCGCGGAACTCCTGGCCGGCCGCGGGATCGCCGTGCTGACGGGAACGTACCCGGTCGGCCTGTATGGCTCGATGCTGATGCTGGCGCCGGGGAGGACGTATCCCGCTCAGCACGTGGTCTGCATGCCCGAGGCGCGCGGGATCGTGATCGACGGGCTGCCCCACAACTTCGGCGGCTTCCTCCCAACCGACCTCTACGGTCGCGTCACCGGGGCTCCCGATGTGTTCGCGATCGGCGACATCACCAGCCACCCGATCAAACAGGGCGGCGTCGCCGCCCAGCAGGCCGACGTGCTCGCCCAGCTGCTCGCCCACGCGGCCGGCGCGCCGGTCGATGAGCCGGAGCCGCACCGCCCATCGCTACGTGGACTGCTCCTGACCGGCGGTGAGCCCCGACTACCTGGACGCTGAGCCAACCGGCGGTCACGGAGCATCCGCGACGATCAGCACCGAGCCGCTGTGGTGGCCGGGCGGCAAGATCGCGGCGCACCACCTCGGCGCCTATCTGGCAGAGGTACGGCGCCAAGAACAGCACGCGCCGGAAAACGCGCGGTCGTAACAGCTCATCCTTGGGAGGTGGGCACTCGACGTGCGGCCGCGTCGCCGACAAGCGTGGATCGCGGCACCGCGTCCGGGGCCAGACGGCGGCCGGCAGCGACCAGCAGCCGACCGAGCCCTCGGCGCAGCTGACCTGGCACACCGCCGGTTGGCCGTGCGTCGCTCCGCAGGAGTTCGAACCGCTCAGCGGCGAGGACCTTCCTTCCCCTGACGTCTACCGGCTGCATTCCCCCTCCTTATCTTCACCTAAGCTTTCTTGATATCAAGACTCTATCAATGAAGCTTCTTGACGTCAAACTGGAGACTTGTACCCTGGCCATGGCCAAGAAGGCGGACAAGCGAGACCACGTTCGAACTTCCTCGAAACGATCCACCTCGTGCTGCCCGACCTCGACCTCGAGGTGGAGGGCATCGTCGACCGGATCGGGGACTCGCCCGCCGGCTGAACCGCTCGATGAACGAGACGCTGGCGGAATTCGGACTCGACTCGGCCGAGCACAAGGCTCTGCTCGGTGCTCGCCCATGGCGGCGAGCCGTATCGCAGCACGCCCGGCCGGCTGGCGAAGCGGATGGAGCTCTCCAGCGGCGCGATGACCAACCGACTCGACCGGCTGGAGGAAGCCGGGCTGATCAGACGGTTGCCCGATCCCAGCGACCGGCGCGGCGTGCTGGTCGAACTCACCGATCACGGCCGCGAAACGTACCGCAACGCGGTCGGCGTGCAGGCCGAGAAGGAAGCGCTCGTGACGGCCGCTCTCAACGAGCGGGAGAAAACCCAGCTCAACTCGTTGCTGCGGCAGTTGATGCTGGAGTTCGGAGCGCCGCGAGAAGGCCGTGGCGGACAGCGGTTAGGGTTCACGGATGGCGTACGACGAGGCGCTCGCAACCCGCATTCGCAACCTCGTGCGGAAGGAGCCAGGGCTCACGGAGCAACGGATGTTCGGCGGACTGGCCTTCCTGATCCAGGGCAACATGGCGGTCGCCGCCAGCAGCGAAGGTGGGCTGCTGTTGCGCGTCCCGGCCCGAGCAGACCGGTGAGCTGGCCGGCAGGCCGCACGCCCGCCGGTTCGAGATGAGGGGCCGCGAGATGGACGGCTGGCTTCGCGTCGACGCCGCAGGGCTGGAGGGCGAGAACGACCTCGAGCAGCTGGGCCGCTCGGTGTCAGGTACGCCCGGCAACTGCCTGCCAAGCAGTAGGATCGATCGATGCAACGCGTCCTCATCCTCGGCGCCGGGTTCGGCGGGCTCGAGCTTGCAACCACGCTGTCGGAGTCGCTCGCCGACCAGGTCGAGGTCGACGCTGATCGACAAGAACGACTCGTTCGTGTTCGGATACGCAAAGCTGGACGTGATGTTCGGCCGTTCCACCCCGGAAGCCGTGCGGCTGCCCTATAGCGCCGTTGCCAAACCCGGCGTGCGCATCCTGCGCGAGACGATTACCGCGATCGACCCGGGGCTCGCCGGGTGATCACCGATGCCGGAACCGCACGACGCGGACGTGCTGGTGGTCGCACTCGGTGCCGACTACGACATGGACGCGACTCCCGGCCTGGCCGACGGCGACAACGAGTTCTACTCCGTTGCGGGAGCCGAGCGGCTGCGCGATGTGCTACCGACCTTCACCAGCGGACACGCCATCATCGGCGTCTGCGGAGCGCCCTTCAAGTGCCCGCCGGCGCCCAGCGAGTGCGCGCTGCTGCTGCACGACCTGCTGTCCCCGGGTGGCGTCCGCGACGCGTGCCGGATCTCGATCGTGATCCCGTTCGGCACCCCGGTGCCGCCCTCGCCCGACACCTCTGCAGCGCTGGTCGCCGCATTCGCCGAGCGCGACATCGAGTTCGTTCCCAACCGGCGGGTGGCGGCGCTCGACACGCACCGCCGCGTTGCGGTGCTGGACGACGGGGCGGAGATGCCGTACGACCTCTTCCTGGGAGTGCCCAAGCACCGTGCACCCGATGTGGTGCTGGCAAGCGGCATGGCCGAGGACGGCTTCATCGCGGTTGACTCGGCCATGCTGGAGACACGTTTCTCCGGGTGTCTACGCCGTCGGCGACGTGACCACCGTGGGCGTCCCGAAGGCGGGGGTGTTCGCGGAGGGAGCAGCACGGGTGGTGGCCCAGACGCTGATCGCACAGGCGCTGGCAGGCGACTCGCCGCCGCCGTATGAAGGACGCGGCTCGTGCTACATCGAGTTCGGCGGCGGCCTGGTCGGGCGAGTGGACGTCGACTTCCTCTCCGCCAAGCCGACCGGCACGTTCCAGGAGCCGTCCGACACGATGGCACAGCAACAAGGCCCTGTTCGGCTCCAGCCGCCGCGAGCGCTGGTTCGGAATGTGAGGCTCGTTATCTGGCCTTGAGGCCGTGGAGCTGCCTCCGCCACGAGGCGTCAGGGTAGACTCGCCGCCATGCGAGGCCGACTTGACGAGCACGTATTCACGAGCGACCTGCTCGCGGAAACCCGCTCGGCGACCCTGCACGAGCGGCCGCTGTGGGTCTACACTGCCGCCGGGCTACGACGACGGCCACACCCGACTATCCGAGCCGTCTACGTGATCCAGGGCTTCACCGGGCAGCTCGACATGTGGCGCAACCGCGCCCCATTTCGCCCGACCTTCCCCGAGCAGGTCGACGAGCTGTTCGCGGACGGCCAGACCCCGCCCTGCTCCTGGTCGTGTTCGTCGACTGCTGGACATCGCTGGGCGGCAGCCAGTACCTCGACTCGCCCGGCCACCGGCCGCTACCACAGCTATCTCTGCGACGAGGTCGTGGCCTGGGTGGACGCGCACTACCGCACGCTCGCCGCGCCGCGAACACCGTGGCATCGCAGGCAAGTCGAGCGGCGGCTACGGCGCGATGGTCACGCCGATGCTGCGGCCCGATCTGTGGGGCGGCCTGGCCACCCACGCCGGCGACGCGCTGTTCGAGGCCTGCTACGCCCGCGACTTCGCGCCCTGTCGCGCCGCCTGCTGCGCGACGGCTACGACGGCTCGTACGACCGCTTCCTCGCCGATTTCCGCGAGCCGGCTCCCCTTCACCAAGGACGGCGACGACGTGCTGCTCGAACGACTGCACGCATGGCGGCCTGCTACTCGGCCGACGACGACGGAACCGTGCGGCTGCCCTTCGACCCCGCCACCGGCGAGCTGATCCCCGAGGTGTGGGGGCGCTGGCTGGCCCTCGATCCGGTGCGGATGGTGCCGCGGCCACGCCGAGACGCTGCGCTCGATGCGGGCGATCTACATCGATGCCGGCACGCGCGACGAGTGGTTCCTCGATCTGGGCGCCGAGGCGTTCCGGGCCGAGCTGGAGGCGATCGGCGTCACGACGTCCGCTTCGAGCTGTTCGACGCCACCCACATGAACATTGGGTACCGCTACCCGATCTCGCTGCGGTATCTGGCCGAACGCCTGTCGTAGAGCGGCGGATGAGACCTTTCTCATCACCAGCGACCAGACTGAGAGCTCTATGAAGATCCTTCTTGTCGAGGACGAAGCGCTGATCTCGAGCTTCATCGAGAAGGGGCTGCGAGCCGAGGGCCACACGGTCGACTGCGTCGACCGAGGAGACCGCGCGCTCGACCGTATCCAGCTGACCGACCCGGATCTGGTCGTACTCGACGTGATGCTGCCCGGCATGGACGGCTTCGAGGTGCTCGGCGCCCTGCGGGCGGTCGACCCGCAACTTCCGGTGGTGATGCTGACGGCGCGCGGTGAGATCGCTGACCGCGTGCGCGGTCTCGATCTCGGCGCCACCGACTACATGGTGAAGCCGTTCGCGTTTGCTGAGCTGTCAGCGCGAATCCGCGCGCATCTGCGCGCCGTGGAGACCCGCCAGCCCAGAGCTGACACGCTCGATGTCGCACCGCTGCACCTCGACCTGCTGCGTCGCGAGGTGGAGGCGGAAGGCGGTATCGCCGTCGAGTTGAGTGCACGCGAGTTCGCGTTGCTCGCGTACTTCATGCGCCATCCGGGCCAGGTGCTGTCGCGGCAGCAGATCCTCGACGGCGTGTGGGGCTATTCCTTCGATCCGCGCTCGAACCTGGTCGATGTCTACATCGGATACTTGCGCCGCAAGCTGACAGCGGCCGGAGCTCCGCGGGTGCTGACCACCGTGCGGGGGATGGGATACCGGTTGGTGTCCCCGCGCCGGTGATCGGCCGACTCTCGATCCGCACCCGGCTGACGCTGCTGAGCGCAGCGGTGGCGGTGGCCATCGTGGCCGCATCGATGACCACGATCTTTCTGATCGAGCAGGCCTACACGCAGGACCGGCTCGTCAACCGGGCGATACAGGCAGCCGACGACCTCGCCCGCGCCGAGTCGGCCGACTCGGCGGGAGGCGATGAGGGTTCCTCAGGCGGCGACGAGGGCGGCGCGTCCTCCGATCAGATCAGCTCGTATCTCAACAGCCGCCAGACGCTGCCCACACTGCTGCTGACACCAGGGGCGAACGGCCGACCGGAGGCGAACTCCGCGCGGGCCGCCAAGCTCGCGCACACGTCGACATGGCCGCCGGAAGCCACCGCACGGTGGAGGTGGACGGGGAGAGATACGTCCTGGCCGCCGCCGTGCGAAGGGACGGGCGGATCGCACTCGCCGCGGTTCCCAGCAGCGACGCGGAGGCTGAGATCCGCCGGCTGTTGCGGGCCATGCTCCTCGTGGGATTGGTGGCGCTCGTGCCGACGATGTTCGCGGCGTGGCTCGCCGCAGGCCGCGCGCTGGCGCCTCTCAGCCGGATCGCCGACCGCGCGGCAAGCATCACCGCGGGGGATATGTCCGGACGCGTCGGCCCGCTCGGCACACACGACGAGGTGGCGCGGCTCGCGACCTCGATCGACGCCATGCTCGGCCGTCTCGAGCGTGCCTTTGCCGCCCAGACACGGCTCGTGCACGACGCCTCCCACGAGCTGCGGACCCCGCTCACGATCGCCCGAGGAAATCTCGAGGTGGCGTTGCTCGAACACCATGATGCGCCGCCAGAACTGCAGGCCGCCATCGAACTGGCGATCTCCGAGATCGACCGTATGTCCCGCCTCGTGGACGGCATGCTGCGCCTCGCGCGCTCGGAGGGCGATCGATCGGCCCACGACTTGATCGCGATCCGCGAGTTGGCCGCCGACTCGCTGGACCGCTCACGGCCTCTGGGTGAACGCGACTGGACGCTGGACGACTCACAGGCGGGCAACTGCACGGTGCGCGGCGACCGGGACGCACTCGAGCAGGTGCTGCTGAACCTGCTCACAAACGCCGTCCGCCACACCCATGACGGCGACCTGATCGCGGTTCGGACACGGTGTTCGGACGGCGCGGCCGAGCTCACCGTCGAGGATGCCGGCGAGGGCATCCCCGAGGAGGCGCTGTCGACCATCTTCGACCGCTTCACGCGAGCGGATGCGGTGCGCAGTCGCGGCTCAGGCGGCGCCGGCCTGGGGCTTGCGATCTGTCGCGAGATCGTCGAGGCGCATGGTGGCTCGATCACCGTCCACAGCAGGCCCGGCCTCGGCGCGCGGTTCGTCGTCCGGCTGCCCACAGCGGTGTAACCAACGCTAAGCCGGCGCACGGTACCTGAACAGCCCGATGCGGGTGAGACGTGTCTCATGAGGCGCTCAGAACCCCTTCAGTTCGCACCGCGAGGATGTGGGTCATGAGCACAGGATCGACTCTTCGAGCGGCCCACCCCCGCCTCTCCACCCTGGCATCCGCCATCGCGGTGGCCGCCATCGCAGGCGTGACAGTGGTCGGCCTGGCACGGACGGTGTTCGCAGATGGGACACCGAGGGCTGCCTCGGTCTCGGCCCAGAAGCGCACCCTGCTTGGGCGCGCGCTGGAAAAGGACGCCCACCGCGGAGTCAAGGTGAGGCTCAAGCACTGGAGGGCGCCGCGCGTGCCACGTCCTCGGACGCAACTCGCACCAGCCCCGGTGACGATCCCCGCCTCCACGCTCTCGACCGCGCCTGCAGTCGGCAGCTCTCTCCCCCAAACCTCAGACGACGGGAACTCCCACGATGAATAGCCTCGCCCTTCGCTTCTATACCGTCGCGGTCGCCCTGATATGCGGCATCGCGATCGCCTACACGATCGATCAGCAGCATCAAGCCGCCACCTGGCAGACCGAGGCACAGGGTTGGCAGCAGCTGGCCGCCCGGACGGTCCAGCGCGACCGCCTTGCAAACCGACGGATCCGGGTGCTGGTGCGCCGCTACAACCAGCTTGTCGTCGACACCCGCAGCTCGCAGCGGCGGCTGTTGAACGCCGCCCAGCAGAGCACGGCGCTCGCGACCTCGAGCGTGTCGACGGGATTCTCGGGCACAGCTGGAGCGAGCACCGTCCCGGCTCCCGCTCCCGTCACCGCCCAGCCGCCCACGACGGCCACGAGCTAGTCAGATGCAGACCCAACTGACATCGATCGCCTGGCAGTGGCGCGCCATGGGCACCACATGGCGGATCTACCACGACGGTTGCGTGGATGCGGCCGCAAGCGGCGAGGTGGCGGCACTGGTCGACGCCGACGAGCGGCGCTGGTCGCGCTTCCGGCCCGACAGCGAACTGTCGCGAATCAACGCCTATGCAGGAATGCCAGTGGATCTCAGCGACGAGACGCTGACGCTGCTGACCGCAGCCCGTGACCACACGCAGGACACAGGCGGCGCATTCCAACCCCTGGTGGGTGACCGCATGGTCGCATGGGGATACCAGCGCAGCCTGTCCGTTGCCAACCCCGGGACGACCCACTCGCCGGCTCCCGCCCCGGTCACGGCCACGATGCGGCTCGACACCGCCCGCAAGCGCGTGATCGTGCCCCGCGGAGCGGCACTCGACCTGGGCGGGATCGCCAAAAGCTGGTCGGCCGTCCGGGCCGCGCGGCTGCTTCGAGCGTCGTCGAAGGGCTCGATGCTGATCGACGCCGGCGGTGACATCATCGCCGTCAGCGGCGACCACCTGATCGTCGTCGAGGGCACCGGCGAGCGGGTGATGCTCCGCGAGGGCGAAGGTGTCGCCACATCAGGCTACGGGCGCCGCCAGTGGACAAACGGCGACGGCGTCGCCGCCCACCACTTGATCGATCCGGACTCCGGCGCGCCGGCTGCCCGCTCGCACGCCACCGTTATCGCTCCAGATCCGGTTACGGCGGACGTACTGGCGACGGCGTTGGTCGTGCGGCCCTCGCTGATCGAGCGGCGGGCGGAGGCATGTCTGGTGATCGACGAGCTGGGCGCACACCGGTCGACGCCGCGCTGGGCGGAGGTGGCCGCATGATCCTCTGGGAGCTCTCCCGGGCGAGCGCGTACATCGCCTTCGGCTGCTACACGCTGGTCGTGACATGGGGCATCCTGCTGGCCGGACGCGGCTTTCGCCCGGCCGCTCCGGCGATGGCGTTTCACCGGTTCCTCAGCTCGCTGGGGCTGGTCGCCGTCATCACGCACGTCGGCTCACTGCTGCTGGACAGCTACGCCAAGGTGCACCTGCAAGCGCTGGCCGGGATCGGGACATCCCGCAGCGTGCTCGCCGGGGTGATCGCGATGTGGCTGACGCTGGCGTTGCCGTTCTCGTTCCGGTTGCGGCGCTCGAAGCTGATCTCTCAGCGCATGTGGCGCGGCTTCCACTACTCCGGCTACGCCGTCTGGGTGTTGATCCTGTTCCACGGCATGGCCCGCGGCACCGACTCCGGCTCGCCCTGGGCGGCGGCTGTATACGGCTCCGCGGCGGCGCTTGTCACCGGTGCAACCTGCTGGCGGCTCTCGAAGCCGCCGGTGGCACGCGTCGCTGAGGAGCGGTCGTGACACGCGTCGTGGTGGTAGGCAACGGTGTCAGCGGCTTTGCCTGCGCCAAGCGCCTGGCGGAGCTGGGCGCCCACGTGACCATGATCGGCCCTGGCCTGCCCTACGACCGGCCACCGTTGTCGAAGCGGGCTCTCGAGGCGGGTCGTGCGCCCCTGCTGGCAGACGCGGCGGCGCTCGTCGCAATGGGCGTGCACCACGCCAACGGCTCGGCCGAGGACTTCGATCCCGGCGCCGGAACCATCGGCTTCCGTCCATCGCTGGGCGGCGAGCGGCTGACGATCCATGCGGAGAAGTTCGTGTGGGCGACAGGGCTGTGTCCGGCTGTACCGCCAATCGACGGCATCCGGCACGCGATCTGCGGTGCCACCGCCGCGGGCATGGAACAGCTCGCCGCACGGCTGAGCGTCCCCGCAAGGAGCGTGGTCGTGGTCGGGGGAGGGTTGATCGGCAGCGAGACCGCGGCCACGCTCAGCCGGCGTCACCGCGTCACCCTGCTCGACGTCGCCGAGCGGCCGCTGGCGCGGTTCCACGCCACCATCGGAAGCGCCGCCGCGGCAGCGCTTGCCGACGCTGCCGTCACGTTCCTGGGCGGGTGCCGGGTGGAGGCGATCGACCAGGATGCCGTCCTCACCGGGACGCACGGAAGGATCGCGGCCGATGTGGTCGTTAACGCCGCCGGCGTCCGAACCAGTCTGCCCGCCGAGCTGGCAGGTCTCCCGCAGACGACCCTCGACTGCGACGAAACGCTGCGCGTGATCGGGCACGAAACGCTGTGGGCGTGCGGCGACGTCGTCCGCTTCCCGCACCCACGGTTCGGGCCGATTGCGATCCCGCATTGGGATCACGCACGGGCGAGCGGGAGACACGCCGCCGAGGCGGCAATGGGCAACCCCGCGCCGTACGTCCGTGACCCGTACTGGTTTTCGGACATCGCCCGGCTCCGCATCCAGCAAGTCGGGATCAGCGAGGCGGCCGTCGAGTGGCGCTCACACAACGGCATCCACGTCGGCCACGATGCCGCGGGCCACGCCGCCTGCGTTGTCCTCCTCGATGCCCCCCACCGGTTGCGAGAAGCGCGAGAGCTCGTGGCTGCATGAACCACACAAGACAAGGAGAGAGGAAATGACCATCAGGATTGTGATCGATCACGACGCGTGCGTCGGGTATGGCGAGTGCGTGGCAGAGGATGCCGAGGCGGTTGAACTGGACGCCGACGGCTGCGCCAAGGTGAAGGTCGCCGAGCTTGATGAGCAGCGGGCGAAGAGGCTGTGCGATGCATGCCCCACTGGCGCAATCCGGATGGTTGGCTGAGCCCGGATCACGGTAGCGGTTTTTCGAGACCGACCTCGACCAACCCGTCGGCCCGATCGTCCTCGGTGCGGCCGTTTGGCCGGTAGCCGAACCGCTCATACAGCGCTCGCGCCGGCGTGGCGTCCGCAACCACGAACAGCTCGGCTCGCCGGGCACCGACTGACACCGCCCACCGCTCCGCCTCGGCCAGCAGGCGGGCGGCGAGACCGCGACGCCTGGCCTCTGGTGCGACCCACAGCGAGTAGATGCCGAACAGGTCTCGCGGCGTCTCGCGCTCGACGCGGATCATCCCCATCGCGACGCCTGCACCGAAGACCAGCAGGATTGTGCGGTCCGGGCCATCGGCGTGGGAGCGGGCGAGATCGCGCCAGTGGCCTTCCGGCCGCGCCGCCGCATCGTCGACGGACGTACCGAATGACGCCCCGTCCAACGACAGCGCCCGCAGCCGGCAGCGGCGCAGGGCCCGCCAATCGGCCGCCCGCACGCGGCGCAGAGTCTCCCTGCCTGCCATCTTCCCGTCGGATTCCACGGCCACGGAGCGTATGGGAACCAGATGGCGTCGGGTCCCGTCAAAGGCACCATGAAACCACTGCTCACCGCCGTTGTCTGCCTCGCGACACTCGCCGCCGGGTGCGGGTCGAAAGGGACGGCGGTGTCGTCCTCTCCCAGCGACATCCGGCTCACGATCACGATCGCCCCCGGCTTCATCGCCAACGCCCATGTCACCAGGTACCGGCTCAACTGTGCGCCTCCGGCGGGCACGGTTCCCGACGCCTCGAGCGCCTGCCGGGCCTTGCAGGCTGACGCCGGCCTGCTCGCTGCCATGCCCTGTCGGCTTACGCCCGACATGGGGAGCGAACTGGTGCGCGGTACCGCGAACGGCGCCCGTGTCGACCTCCGGCTGTCCAGCAGCTCGGCGTGCGCCGATCGGTGGCGGCGGCTGGCCACGGCGCTTGGCATCGCCGGCTGACGGGGTGAGACGACCTCCCCCGACCGGCGGATACGCCTAACCACCGGGGTGGGCGATACTTGCCAGGATGGAAGAGACGATCGTCTACGAGTACGAGCAGTGCCCACTGCGTGATCGCACGCAGGCCGTGGCGCGCGTGCTTCCGCTGCTACGGCCGCTGGCGGCCCTGGTGTGGCCGGCGGCGCGACGCGCCGACCGGGTCGAGCTCTCGGCCGACGGCGTGTTCGCCCGCAGCCTGGCAGGCTACGCGCGCATCCCGTGGGATCAGGTGCAGGCCGTGCATCGCTCGCGCACGACCTGGGGCCGGATGACGGTGCACGTTGTGGCCACCAAGCCGAACCGCCAGATCGAGATCACCCAGTCGATGCCCGGCTTCGACGAGCTGGTGCGGACGATCCTGCACAACGCCCACATGGGCGAGGTTGTCCACCTGCGCGCAGCCTGACAAACACGACGCACATCCTCAGCCGTCGCGCCGCTTCCACACGGTGAGCATGTCGTACATGCCCTCCCACTGGGGAAGCGAGACCTTCTCCACCAGTTCGAAGCCCGCCTCGACGCGGTCGTGAAAGCCGGGGCTGCCGGTCGACAGGCGCCACTCGCCGACGTGGATCAGGTGCGTGCCGCCCCAGGCCTTGAGGCAGTTGGTCGCCATCGGGCTCTTGTTCGGCGGCCAGCACAGAAACAGCGACCGGTCGGCGTGCCCAGCCAGCACACGCGGCGTGCCGGGATCGATCCGCGTCCACAGATGCCGGGCGAAGTAGTTGTCGTCGTGCGGCCGCTCGCGGTCGTACGCCAGCACGTCGATGCCGCGCTGCCGCATCAGATGCGCCCAGTAGCCGCCGCCCGCTCCCATCTCGACGATCGGCGCGTAACGCGCGATCGCGTCAAGCGCGTCGTCACTGGGCAGCGCCCACGAGAAACGCTGCACCAGCGCCGGCCGCTCGTCCAGGTGTTTCGGCCAGTTGATCGTCTTGTGCACGCGCACGAACTCGTCCAGATACTCGTTCTGCCCGACCAGCGTGTCGAACAGCGACGGGTCGCGCAGCAGCGAGCGCCAGTCGAGCAGCCGCTCGCCGCTCACCAGCCGCGACGCCCGCGAGCCTTGCGCGACGAGTAGACGAGCTTCGGCGGCGCGACCGTCATGCCGGAGTTGGTGAACTCCTCGCCCAGGTCGAGCCGGGCCGCGATGCGGCTCACGTCGGCCTGTTGGTCGCGCGTCACCAGCGTCACGCCGATGCCGCTTCGACCGGCGCGGCCGGTGCGTCCAACGCGGTGGACGTAACCCTTGTTGTCATCCGGCGGATCGAAGTTGATCACGTGCGTGATCGAGTCGAGGTCGAGTCCGCGGGCGGCGACGTCGGTCGCCACGAGCGTCGTAACCTTGCCGGTCTCGAACCGCTCCCACGCCTTCTCACGGGCAGACTGGGTCATGTCTCCGTGCATCGCCACGGCCGAGACGCCGCGCTCGCGCAGCTTGGCCAGCAGGCGGTCGGCGCCGCGACGGGTTCGCACGAACACGAGCGCGTGGCCGTTCGCCTCGCCCAGCAGCTCGACGAGCGTCTGCACCTTGGTCTCGGGCGAGACCTGCATGAACCGGTGGTCGACCTCCTCCACCGTCTCGGCCTCGGGATTCGCCTCATGGCGGGCGGGATCGCTGGTGTAGCTGCGGGCCAGCCGTCCCACCTCTCCGTCCAGCGTGGCCGAGAAGAACATCGTCTGGCGTGAGGACGGGAGCCGCCTCACGATCCGGTCGACCTGCGGCTGGAAGCCCATGTCGAGCATCCGATCCGCCTCGTCAAGCACCAGCATGACCACGCCGTCCAGCTTAAGCATCCGCCGCGAGGCGAGATCCTCGAGCCGGCCCGGGGTCGCCACCAGCAGGTGCGAACGGGCGGCCTTCTTGGCCTGTTCGTGCAGACCGACGCCGCCATACGCGGTGGCGACGCGGATGCCGACCACCGCCGCCAGCGTCTCCAGCACCTCACCGACCTGGGCGGCGAGCTCGCGGGTCGGCACCAGCACGAGCGCGGTCGGGGTCGCGCCGGCGGCGTCGATCCGCTCGATCAGCGGGATGCCGAAGGCCAGCGTCTTGCCGGATCCGGTGGGCGCCTTGGCCAGCACATCCTGGCCGGCGAGCGCGTCGGGAAGCACCCGCGCCTGGATCTCGAACGGGGCGTCGATGCCCTGCGCCAAAAGCGCGTCGGCAATCGGCGCGCTCACGCCGAGGCCTCGGAAGGTCGTGTCGTTCATACTCTCTCCTTGTCGGCCGGGACGGCCGTATCTCATTCAGGGCGAGGGTCCGGCCCTCGGAGGAGAGAAGGAACCTCACGGGGCGACACGCCGCCGCCCGTACAGGCAGGGTAGCAGGGGCGCCACCCTTCCCAAC
This sequence comes from uncultured Actinomycetes bacterium, assembly GCA_963755675.1. Classification (GTDB taxonomy): domain Bacteria; phylum Actinomycetota; class Thermoleophilia; order Gaiellales; family JAICJC01; genus JAICYJ01. Next base: position 27,675 of record CAVWLK010000101.1, on the reverse strand, counting down.
CCCGCTATCGGCACGTACGCTGGTGAGGATGAATCCGCGCGACCGCATCCTCGTCAACGCGGCTCCGGCCGAGCTGCGCCCCGACCCGCTGGGCGTGGTCGACGTCTACGCGGCTCTCGAGCGGCAGTTCTTCTGGGCGGACACGGTTATCGTTGGTCCTAACGATGGCGATCTGGCCGAGGATGAACTCGAGGTGCTCGAGGGCGAAGTGGTCGCGTAGCCTGTCGCTCGGCGTGGCGACGGTCGCTCTGGCGGCCGGGGGCACGGCGACCCACACTGCACGCGCATACCAGCAGGCCCTGCCGCCGCTCCCGCACACGACCACGGTGACGATCGTGATCGACCCCGGCCACGATCGCTACGCCAACCTCAAGACGGAGCCGATCGGGCCCGGCTCGTCGATCTACAAGATCAAGGACGGCGGAGGCACCAGCGGCGTGGTGACCGGGCAGCGCGAGGCCAGCGTCAACCTGCGGATCGGGCTCCGGCTTCGCACGCTGCTGCGCGACGCGGGTGGGATCCGGGTCGTGATGACGCGCACCACCACGTGCTGCGTCTCGATGGGCAACATCGCACGTGCGAAGATCGCTAACCAGGCGGGCGCTGCGCTGTTCCTTCGCATCCACGCCGACGGGTCCACCGACCACAGCGTCGCCGGCACCTCGACGCTGTACCCGGCCACGCATGTCGGGTGGACGGACGACATCGACGGCCGCAGCCTGAAGGCAGCCAAGGCCATCCAGCCGCGGCTGGTTCACGCCCTGGGCTGGCCCAACCGCGGCCTGGTCGCCCGCGGCGACCTGACCGGCTTCAACTGGTCGAACGTGCCCGCGGTGCTGGTCGAGGTGGGCTTCCTGACCAATCCCACCGAGGACCGGCAGCTGGCCACGTTCTACAAGACCAACAAGGCGGCCTGGGGTTTGAGAAACGGCGTGATCGCGTATCTCAAGGCGCAGGGTCTCCGCTGATCCCAGCCCTTGACGCAACCCCAGGGGCTGCTAGGCTCGTGGAGAGGCAAACCATCGCGCGATCGCCCGGTCCAGGCATCGCAGGGGAGTCATGAGTAAGGCGAGAATCGTGAGTTGGATCGCGCTGTGCGCGGTGGCGCCGGTTGCAGGCGTGGGCGCCGCCGTGGCTCTTGCGGCGCCGCCCCCGCCACCGCCGACCAGCAGCTCGACGCCGCCCCCCACCAGCACGTCGACCCCTCAGCCGACCTCCAGCAGCCCGCCGGCGACGACGAACAGCCCGCCGCCCAGTAGCTCGACGACGCCCACGTCCACGAAGCACCATCACCACCACCACCCCCCTAAGCATCCGAGCAGCACCCCGACGAGCACCGCGACCACGCCCGCGAGCGTTCCCACGACGCCGATCCCCACCGCGGCGCTCACCCCCGCGACCTCCCACGGGTCGGCGATCCCTCACGTCGCCCTGGTGGCATCGATCATCGCGGGCGGCGCAACCGTGTTCGGGGCGTTGGTGCTGGCCGCCGTGCTGGCGGTGATCCGCAGTCGAAGCGGTGGGCCGCGAGGGCCGGAGGGCGGCCACATCATCATCCGCTGACGCCATGAGACGACGCCTCCCCCTGATCACCTTCCTGCTCGCCGTGCTTGGCGTGGTCAGCATCGCGCCGGCCGGCGCAACCGTCGGTCCGATCGACTTCTCTCCGAGCAGCCCGATCGGCTTCGGCGACCAGCCGATCAACTCCACATCCCCCCCGACCACCGTCACGATCACCAACGCTGGCGACGAGGCCGGAACCATCACCATCGGCGGCACGGACGCGGCGAAATTCGGCGCCGTACCGTCGGCGAGCAACGGATGCTCAGGTATGACCGTCCCCGCGTCCGGGAACTGCGCGGTAGACGTCACGTTCGCGCCGGGCGGCACCCCCGGCTCGTACGGCGCGGAACTGGACGTACTGGATAGTTCCAGCGCGGTCAGCGGCTCGGCCAACCTGACCGGCACCGGCATCGCCGCGTCGGTTTCGGTCAGTCCCGCCTCCCCGTTCGGCTTCGGCGACCGCAAGGTGGGAACCACAGACACCCAGGTGTTCACGGTCACCAACAACGGCGGCGGCCCGAACCTCTCCATCCCCGTTGGTGGCGTCAGCGTCACCGGGGCCGGCTTCTCGAAGACCGCCGACAACTGCTCCGACAGCGTCGTCGGCCAGGGAAGCACCTGCACGTTCACCGTCCAGTTCCAGCCCGGCAGCACGGGTGCCCAATCAGGCTCCGCCTCGATTACCAGCAACGATCCAGCCGGCCCTACGACCGTCGGCCTCACGGGCAACGGTACCGCTCCCCTCGCGTCCCCGTCGGGGACGCTCAGCTTCGCGACACCCATCGGCGGCAGCGACACCCAGACGATCACGCTCACCAATACCGGCGACGCCTCGCTCGTGATCCCAATCGGGGGCGCGGCGCTGACCGGAGACGGCACCTTCACCAAGGTTGTCACCACCACGCCCTGCGCCGACACCACGCTTGCGCCGGGCGGTCACTGCACCGTGGACATCAAATTCTCGCCCACCTCGACGGCAGCGCAGAGCGCAACCCTAACCTTCACCGACGACTCGGGCGGCAACGCGGGGAGCCAACAGGCCGTCTCGATCACCGGCACGGTGCTGATCCCCGGCATCGACAGCAACCCACCGAGCATGGGCTTCGAGCTGCTGCCGGTCGGCCGACTCAGCAACCCGATCACGGCCACCATCACCAACAAGGGGCAGGCGAACCTGCACATCGCGTCGGTCGCCATCGGAGGCCTGAACTACAAGAGCTTCGTGCTGGGAGTCCAGACGTGCACGCAGGGCGCGATCGCCCCTGGCGACACCTGTACGGTCAACGTCCGGTTCGCGCCCACCAAGCTCGGCGCGAGGGTCGGAGCCCTGGTCGTGCGAAACGACGCCGGCGGCTCCCCGACGACACTCAATGTGGCGCTCACCGGCACCGGCGTGCGGCCGCAATCGGTGACCGCGCTTCGTGCAGCCCCAGGGTGCACGGACGTCCGGCTCACGTGGCGCAACCCGGACGCGGTCGGCTTCGTGCGGGTGCAGGTGGTGCGGAACTCAGCCCATACTGCCGAGAGGGCCGTTCGACGGCGTGATCGTCAAGCACACCGCGGGAGCCGTCACCAACGTCGGCCTCGATCAGTTCCACACCTACTTCTACGCGCTGTTTGCCGTCTACACGTCCTTCGACCACAGCCACCTCGTCTTCTCCGCCGCGTCCTCGGCGGCCGTCCACACCGGCCGCATCTGCATGCCTCGCAACGGTTCGCTGATCGCCGACCTCTCACCGGCGGTCGACTGGACGCCGTATCCCGGCGCGCGGTACTACGCCTACATTCTGCAGCGGTTCGGGCACACAATTCTGGTGCGCTATCCCAAGCACAGCCAGACGACTCTGCCCAGCAGCTGGACGATCAACGGCCAGTCAAAGAGCATCCAACACGGCGGCGTGTACTCGTTCTACCTCTACGCCTACACCCGCGGCCGGCCGAGGGGTTTCCTGGTCGGCCAGACGGTGTTCACCGAGCGGTGATCGCTTCGAGCCTATCCCGGTAGGGCACGGCTCTTACGGCACCAGGTAGCCGAGCGCCACGTAGCCGAACGCCAGCACCTGCACCACCGGCGCGAACACGACAAACGCGCGATGCACCAACGGCCGGCGCAGACCGAGGTCGGCCAGCGCGAAGAACAGCGGAAAGGCCAGCAGGCCGAAGCGCCCCGACGACTGCAGCACGCCGGCCAGCAGAGGCAGCACGAAGATGCCGCCCACGTAGGCAACGTCCTCGGCGCGATGCTCGGCAAACAGGGGCCGCCGCAGGATCGGGATCAACAGGGCCAGGTAGACGATCACGGTGATCGCGCTCAGCAGGTGGATGGCACGGCCCGTTTGCGCGAACTGCCAGAACTCCTCGCCCAGGGCGATCGGGGGAAACTGGCGTGCCCTCCCCAGCGACCCTGCGCGTGCACGAAGGCGAGCGGATCGCCGACGGCGTGCTGCAGCCAGGCCATGTGCAGCCCCAGACCGACGGCGGGTGCGGCGGCCACAAACCAGGCTCCGGGCGAGCGGCGTCGCCAGGCGACGATGGCCAGCGGCAGGATCAGGGCCAGCCCGTTCACCCGCGTCAACCCCGCCAGCACCCCCAACACGATCGCCGGCCCGTGCCGGCGACGGTCGCTGAACACGAACAGCCATACGGCAAGCGCCAGGAACAGGCCCTCGCTGTAGGCCAGCCCGAGCGCGAAGCCGTATGGCGACAGCACCAGGTAGAGGATTCCGCGCCAGGCGTGGGTTTCGCTCAGCCGATCCCGCGCCAGCACGTACATGCCGGCCAGTGCGGCCAGCACCGCCAGGTTGGACACCGCCAACGCGGCGGTCGCGTCGCCAAGGCCGCTGACAGCCTCGAGGCCCCGGATCATGAGCGGGTAGAGAGGGAAGAAGGCCACCCGCGCGCCGTTCAGGTAGCCGTCGTGGGCGATCCGGATGTAGTAGACCGTGTCCCATCCGGTCAACGCGGTCCAGGGCTGGCGCTGCCACGGCTCCAGCGACCGGTGCCAGCCGAGCTGGGTGGTCATCAACCAGCCCAGCACCACGATGGCGACGCGGCTGGACGACCAGAGCACGAGCACACGGCGCCACATGACGGGGTATCTTACGGAGGTGGCCGCCCCAGGGCGGCCCCAAGGGAGAGGTGGCCGAGTGGCTGAAGGCGCCCGCCTGCTAAGTGGGTCTGGGGGGTAAACCTCCAGCGAGGGTTCGAATCCCTCCCTCTCCGTTCGATCAAGACCGACGCCGGCCCGCGCACTCCGCACGCGGGCCACCCCCTCACAGTCGCCGTGACGGGTTTATCTCAGGCGGCGGCCGCGAAAGCGCTGTCGATGGACGGCGTGCGGTAGCCGTCCTCGCGCCACATGATCGGGAAGAAAGCCTCGTCCAACTCCAGCTCGCCGGGCCGTTTGTAGCGGCTGTAGATCGGGTGAACGTTGGTCGGATGCCAGCGGCTTCGGGTGGTCATCATGTGGCTGATGATCGCCCGCCGCTCGCGGTCGGCGCGCTCGCTGGGAGGAGAACCGTGGAACGTGAGGCCGGCGTGGAAGGCGGCACCGCCGGCAGGTACCTCGATCGGCACCCACTCCACCTCGGCCAGACGCTCGGCCGGGCAGACATCGCGCATGAAGCCCGTCCAGTCGTCCGGCGCGTGGAACTGGCCGCCCATGCCGAAGTCGCCCCAAAGGTGCGAGCCGCGCGCGTAGTAGATCGTGCCGGTGTCCGCGTGCGTCTCCTCGAGCGCCATCCAGCACGTGGTCAGGTTGGGCGGATCGAAGCAACCCTGGTACGTCGCATCCTGGTGCGCCAGCAGCGCCTTGCCGTTGGCCGGCTTCCAGACCGCGTTGTCGATGAACAGCCGCATGCCCGGCTCGCCCTCCAGCTTGGCGGCGAACTCGGCGTTGCGAGCGGCGAGCGTGGTGGCGGCAATCGTGCGATCGGCCTTCCACAGGTTGCACATCTGGCGCGTCTTGTCGGGCGGCGTCACCCCCGGCTGGTAGTTGACCTCGTCCGGCGTGATCCCGGTCTCCCAGGTGTGTGCGAAGCAGCGGTCGAAGTGCTCGCGCACGCGGGCGACCTCGTCGGCCGGGAGGAACTCCTCGACCACCACGAACCCGTCCCGGGCATAGGCGTCGATCTGGTCCCTGGTCGGCTCCATGCCACTTTCTATCACGCCGGACGCGGTCAGCCCTCGCCCGGCCCGGCGGGTGGCGACGATCGCTCTGCGCCGAAGTCGATGAAGCTCGAGAGGTACGCGGTCAACACGCCGAAGCCGGTCAGCATCTCGATCATGGTCGCCGCGCGAGCGCCGCGCGAGTGGGCGACGATGTCCCCGGGCGGCGAGATCAGCGCCGTCGAAACGGCGTAGTAGAAGAAGTCCGCGAAACGCGGATCGGCCCCGAGGCCGCGGAACGCCTCCTCCGGGTGAATCGCCCACAGCGCCAGGTAGACGAACGTCCAGAACAGGAAGAACAGGAGCGCCAGCAGCGGAAGGCCGATCCTTCGCAGCTGCAGCACCAGCGCATCCGCCATCCGCTGCGAGCCGGACAGGAACGGCAGATGCGCGGCCAGCCGGCGCGCCGCGCCCACGAACAGCGCCGCCCCCACCAGCACGGCGACCGCGCCGCCGGTCGCTATCAGCCCCGCCGAGTGCGGCGAGAGGTGCGGCCTCAGCATCTCGACCAGCACGATGAACGCGCACAGCACCAGCAGCCGGACGAGGCCCGCGCTCAGCCAGTTGGGGCGGTCGGCGTGCGCGATCGGATCGAGACGGGCCGCGGGCAGGCGCATGCGATCACCGTAGCGAGCGCCGCCGACGTCATTCCTCGACCTGTGGACGGTAGCTGTGCACCAGCTCCACCCGCGTGCGCACCTCGAGCTTGCGGTAGATGCGCGTCAGGTGCGCCTCCACCGTCTTGACGCTCATGAACAGCCGACCCGCGATCTCGCGATTCTGCAGGCCCCGCACGGCAAGGCTGGCGACCTGGTGTTCGCTGGCGGTGAGCTGATCTCGGGCAGTCTCGGACGGCTGCAGCGAGCGGGCGCTGCGCCCGTCCTCCTCAGCCGCCCGAGCGGCCCACGGCGCCGCCCCAGCTCGACGAACTGCTCCTGGGCCGCCTCGAGCAGCGCGCGGGCATCCTTGCGATGCCCCTCACGGCGCAGCCGTTCACCGTGGAGCAGGCGCGTGCGGGCGAGGCCGAAGCGGTCACCGACCATTTCTTGGAGCTCGGCTGCCGCCGCGAACTGGCTCGCGTCGTCCTCGATCAGCGCCCGGCAGCGAAGCGCGAGGCCCTGCGCCGAAGGCCGCGTCGCCTCGACCTCGAACTGCTCCAGCAGCTCCTGCGCGGCCGCCCGGTCGCCCGACCGCACCAGGGCCTCGATCAGATCCGGCGTGATGACCGGATGCGTGGTCGCATCGCAGTATCCACGCTCACGCTTCTGATCGAGCGCCCGCCGCAGGTGAGGGATCGCCGCCTCAGCGTCGCCGCGGCCAAGCGCGAGCAGTCCGCGCGAGGCCTCGGTGGTCATCGCCTGATAGGGCAACCCCAGCTCACGGTCGAGCTCGAGCTGGCGTGCGACGTGCCACTCCACCAGCTCGTCGCGGCCCTGGGCGGCGCGGATCCAGGCCAGGATGCTGTGCGCCCAGCACTCGTCGTTGGCGCGGCCGACCTCGGCCGAGCGCTGGATCGCGACCTCGAGGTCGGTTACCGCCGCCGCCCAGTCTCCGGTGCCGCGTTCGAGCCACGCCTGTGAGATCAGGGGGTAGGTCAGCATCGCCGGCGCCCAGCGCTGGCAGTCGACGATCAGCTCCGACAGTACGGCGCGCGCCCGCGACCACTCCTCTGCGAAGGCCAGCGTCATGCCCACGTAGGCACGCAGCTGAAGATCCTCATTGGTCTGCTGCGAGTCCAGCACGCGGTCGGCCACCGCTGAGACCAGCCTTGACCCCTCCCCCGCGCGGCCGCTGAACACCTGCGCCGCCGCGACCGCCACCTGCGCGTAGTCGGCTGGTGGCCCGCCCACCTCAGCGGCCAGAAGCACGGCCTGCTCGGCGGTCTCGAGTGCTTCCGCCGGCCGGCCGGCGCGGATGCAGGGATCGACCGACTCGACCAGCGCCAGCACGGCCGCGGCCGGATCGACCTCGCGCAGCCGCGTCGCGGCGGACTGCATCAGCTCGTAGGCGCGGCGCGTCGACCCGGTACGCGCCTCGGCCCGGCCGCGAAGCATCTCCACCCGCGCCGTTGCCTCGTTGCCGATCGGCAACTCCTCCGCCTCACCGACGAAACCGGCCGCCATGCTCATCGAGCCGACCCGATAGGCGGCGTCAGCGGCATCCAGCAGCAACCGCGCGCGGTCGGCGGTATCCGGGGCAAGCATCGCCGCCTTGCCGAGGGCGCGGGCGGCGCTGGCGTAGCCACCGCGCTGGGCAGCCGAGCGGGCGGCTCGCTCCATCTCGTCGGCAACCGACGCGTCCGGCTCGACGGCTGCCGACGCCCTGTGCCAAGCCCGCTCCTCGGCTCGATCGTCCTCGACCAACGCCGCCGCGACAGCCGCGTGGGCCGATCGCACCTCGGCCGCCGACGCCAGGTGGTAGATGGCGGAGCCGACCAGTGGATGGCGGAACTCGAACCGTCCCGGAGAGAGGTCGACCAGGCCGGCGGCCTCGGCCGGCTCGAGCGACTCCGGCAACAATCCCTCGGCCGCCAGCGCGCGCGCCAGCAGCAGCATGTCGGTGCCGCCGGCGGCCGCCGCGACGACGAGGGCGCGGCGCGTCGGCGACGGAAGCGCTGCCAGCCGCTGTCCGAACACGTGCCTCGCCCACCCGCTGGCCGGCATCGGCTGGGGCAGCGCCTCGGCTCCCGAGCGCTGGTCGTCGGTCAGCGCGCCGGCAAGCTCGAGCAGTGCCAGAGGGTTGCCGGCGGTCAACTCGGCGAGCTGCTCGGCGACCGCGTCCACGGTTGCTCCGGACTTCTTGGCCAGCTCGGCCGCGTCATCGGCCGCGAGCCCATCCAGCCGCAGAACGTCGAGCCCGCGGCAGTCGAACGCTCCCGGCCCCTCGCGGACGCCGATCAGCAGCGCGACGCCCTCCGAGTGCAGGTGGTGGCCCAGAAACGCCAGCACACTCGAGGATGCCCGGTCGAGCCACTGAGCGTCGTCCACGATCGCCAGGATCGGCTGCTCGTCGGCGGCGGCGGCCAGCAGGTTGAGCGCCGCGACGCACACCGTGAGCGGATCGCCGCCAACCGGCGGACCGATCGCGAGGGCGCTCTCGAGCGCGGCGCGCTGCGCGTCGTGCAGCGACGAGACGTGGCCGGCGAGCGGGCGCAGCACGTCTCCCAGCGCCGCGAACGCCAACTCACCCTCAGACTCGAAGCCTCGCGCCCGAAGCAGCCGCATGCCGGAGCCGCTCTCGGCCGCGTGGTCGAGCAGCGAGCTCTTGCCGATACCGGGCTCTCCGAGCACGATCAGCGCATGGCTGTCTCCATGCCGAGCGCCATCGAGCAGTTCGTCGATCCGGCCACAAGGTTCGGATCTCCCCAGAAGCACGCGCCGATCGTATAACGAAGCCGTCCAGCCTGCCTGACCCGGACCCGAAAGCGCCGAGCGCTCGACGTAGGGATCTCCCCGACGCGACCGCACGGCGGCCGACCCTAGCGTGTGTGCATCGCCAACCGACCTCAAGTATCCGACCATCACTCGCACGGAGGAACGCCATGCCCGACATGCCTGACACGGAACTTGCCGTCCTGCTCGACGGCATGCGCCAGCGCTTTGCCCTCATCGACCGCCAGCTGATGGGCCTCCAGGCCGACATCACCGGCTACTCCGTCAGGGCTCGGCGTGAGCACGCCGCGTCGCCGGCACCACGACCCGAGCAACCGCCGCAGCCCATGCCGCCGGCGCCTGTGACCCCGCCCCGGTTCCAGCCGCGGCCGGCCGCTCCCCGGCGCCCAGGCTGGTTCGAGCGTCAGACGGCCGCCGCCGGCGCGGGTATCCGACGTCAACGCGGCGAGCTCAACCTGTCCGATTTCCTCGGCCTGCGAGCGCTGGCCTGGATCGGTGGAGTGATCACGCTGCTCGGCATCCTCTTCTTCTACGTGCTCGCCGACCAGCGCGGCTGGGTGGGCCCGGGCGGGCGCGTCCTGCTGGGAACCGCCATCTCGACCGGGCTGCTCGTCCTCGCATACTGGCTGCGCCACCTGCGTGGGCAGCCGGAGGCAGCGCTGGCTGCCGCCGGCACCGGCATCGCCGGCCTGTACGTGACGCTGTTTGCGGCCACCAAGCTGTACGACTACCTGCCCACCGCCGTCGGCATGCCGCTGGCGCTGGCGATCGCCGCACTGGCGATCGTGATCGCACGTGCCTGGTCGACCCAGTCGCTGGCGCTGCTCGGCCTGACCGGAGCCGCGCTGGCGCCGCCGATGGTCGAAGGTGGCACCTCGACGGCCGGCGTCGCCTTCGCCGGCATCGCGCTCGCGGCTGCGCTGGTGCTGTGGATCGAGCGCGACTGGAGCGTCGTGGCCGGTGTGATCAGCGCCGCGACCGTGCCTCAGCTGGTGTGGCTGGTGGCGGAGCAGGCCGGTCCGGCGCCCGCCATCGGTTGGAACGCGCACTGGCAGACGGTGGCCGTCACCGCCGGCTTCTGGGCCGTCTACCTGGTGGCCGGTTTCGCTTGCCAGCTCCGGTCCGAGTCCGGCCGGCTCGATCGGGCGGCGCTGTCACTGTTCGCGTCGACCTCGACGTCGGCGCTGGCCGCTGCGACGCTGCTCTTCACCGACAGCGATCGCGGCTGGGCGATGCTGGCGGTCGCCGCCGTCTATGGCGGTCTGACGCTCGTCCCCAGGGCGATGGGAAGGCAGGATCGGGATCTGGAAGGACTGCTTGCCGCAACGGCTCTTGCCGCGGCGATGGTTGCCACCGCCGAGCTGTTGGGAGGCGGGACGCGCGCGGTCACGCTGGCCGCCGAGGCCGCCCTCGCGGTCTGGCTTGCACATCGCTTCGACGAGCGCCGGCTCCAGTACGCCTCGCTGGCCTACCTGACGGTGGCCGCCGGGTTCACGTTGGCACAGGCGCCGCTCGACAACCTGGTCGACTTCCCGCCGGTGCGCCTGCTGGACGCCGGACGGTTGGACGCCGGGCTGGCGATCGAGAGCATCGCCAGCGCAGTGGCGCTGGCGGTGGCGGTCGGAGCCTTCGCCGTCCTCAGCCGGCCGATCCGCACAGACCTGCGCACGTGGCGAAGGGTCACCGGAGGCGCCGCTCTGATCGTCGGACTCTACGCGGCTTCGCAGGCCATCCTGACCGGCTTCGTCTGGATCCACTTCAGCCAGCGCAGCTTCGAGAACGGCCACACCGTCGTCAGCCTGACGGTGGCGCTGGTGGGTGTTTCGCTGCTGGTGGTCGGGCTTCGCCGCCACTCGCGAGACGAGCGGGCGGCAGGGCTGATCCTGCTGGCGGCAGCGGTCGCCAAGCTGTTCCTCTACGACCTGGTGGAGCTGAACCTGATGGCCCGCGCCGTCGCGTTCATCGCCGTCGGCCTGCTGCTCCTGGCCGGAGGCATCGTCTACCAGCGGCTCTGGGACGAGGAGCTGCCCAACCGGGCGGCCACCGTCTCCTGATCGGCCAACACCATGCCCCTCGCTTCAGCCCCGTGGCTGGAGCGAGGGCATGTAGCTCTCCTGCTCCAGCCAGTGGCCGCCGTCGATGGTGAAGTTCGTGCCGGTCACGTACGACCCGAACGGTGAGCAGAGCGCGGTCGTCCACCAGGCGATCTCCTCGACCGTCGCCAAGCGCCCGGCGGGCACGGTTCGCTCGACCCGGGCACGATCGTCGGCGGCAGGCCACAGAGCCTGGCCGGCGCCCTCGGTGTCGGTCGGCCCGGGGCAGATCGTGTTGAGACGGATGCCGTGCGGCGCCCACTCCACGGCCAGCGTCTTGGTCATGGCCAGCAGGCCGGCTTTGGCCGCGGCCGAGTGCACCGTGCCCGGGCCGCCGGTCCAGGCGTAGCTCGCGATCACCGACAGGATCGCTCCGCCACCGCCCTGCGCGATCATCTGCCGGCCGGCGGCACGGGTGCAGAGAAAGCCGCCGTCGAGCACGATCGAGACCACCGCCCGCCACCCGTTCGGCGACAGGTCCTCGCCGCGGACGACGAAGTTCCCGGCGGCGTTGTTGATCAGCACGTCCACGCGGCCGAACCGCTCGACCGCGGCGGCCACCATCGCGTCGACCTGGTCGGGGTCGCGAACGTCGGTGGGCTGAGCCGCGGCCGTGCCACCGGCCGACTCGACCATGGCCACCGTCTCCTCCAGCGGCTCCGGCCGTCGCCCGGCGACCACCACCGACGCGCCCAGGCGGGCGAACTCCTGGGCCATGGCGCGACCCATGCCGCTGCCGCCGCCCGTGACCACGGCCACCTTGCCTTCGTAACAGCCGTCAACCAGCATCGGGGCCTCCTTCGTCCACGGGATCGATCCGGGCGTCCAGCGCCAGCGCGCCCTTGGGCATGGCCAACAGCGGATTCACGTCGATCTCCTTGATGTCGGGACGCGCTGCCGCGAGCCGCGATAGGGCTGCCACCACCGGGCGGCGGCCGGAACGTCGACCGGCTTCCGGCCACGAGCACCTTCCAGCAGCTCCGACCCCCTCAGCGACCGCAGCATGGCGGCCGCCTGATCCTCATCGACCGGCGCCAGGCTGACCGCGTAGTCTCTCAACACCTCGGCGTAGATGCCCCCCAGGCCGATCAACACGACCGGGCCGAAGCGGCCATCCCACTGGGTTCCGAGGATCAGCTCGATGCCGTCACCCAAGGGCGCCATGGCCTCGACCGAGAACTCGGGCGGGGCCAGCCGCTCCTCCAGATCACCCCACTCCCAGCCCAGCGCGTCCTCGTCGGCGATGCCGACGACCACGCCGCCCATGTCCGACTTGTGCAGCATGCCAAGCGCCTTCACGACGACCGGGTAGCCGACCTCGGCCGCCGCCTCCGCCGCCTGCTGGCTGGTGCGCACACGCCGAGCGGCGACGAACGGCACGCCGGCCGACTCGAGCAGCGCTCGCGCGCCGAAGTAGCTGGTGTCGATATCGCCGCCGGACTGGTCGGAGGGCAGCGCAGGCGCGCCTCGTGGCGCCGGCAGGGGGCGCAGCGCAGCGAGAGCTGCGGCCGCCGCTTCGATCGTTGGGTACACGGCAACACCGCCCTCCCGGAGCGCCACGTTCGGAGGAGCATCGTGGTGCATCGACTGGGCGACCATCGGCCGGCCGCTCTCGGCGACGGCTCGCGCGATCTCGCGCCCAACCTCCGTCTCGTGATCGGCGAAGTCCTCCGAGTACTGGCTGTAGCCGCCGAAGTAGCCGGTCATCAGCAGGCCGTCGACCTCGCCCGACTCGAGCAGCGTGCGGGCGGCGCGGGCATAGTTCATGAAATCCTGCTCGCCGCCGCCGGCCAGGTCGACGGGGTTGCGCGTTGCCGCCGTGTCGGGCAGGTGAGCCGCCAGCTCGGCCGAAAGGCGGTCGGTGAGCTGGGGCAGCTCGAGCCCCGCGGCGCCGGCGACGTCGCAGGCGATCGCGCCGTGACCGCCACCGTCGCTCAGCACGGCCACGCGGCGGCCGTCCAGCCGCAAGGGCTGCAACAGCGCCTGGGCGAGATCGATCATCTCGTTCGGCGTGGACACCTGATGCGCCCCAGCCGCTCGGCACGCCGCCGCCACCTGATCCCTCCCGCTCACCATCGCGCCGGTGTGCGTCCTGGCGGCACGAACGCTGGCGTCGGTGGCACCGACGGTGATCACGATGATCGGCTTTCCGGCAGCGGCGGCGGCGTCGACGAAGGCCCGGCCGTCGTGAAAGTCCTCGGCGTAGATCGCGATCAGGCGGCTGGGCTCGTGCGCCGCGTAGGAGGCGACCAGCTCGGCCAGATCGAGGTCAGCCTGGTTGCCGATCGAGGCGAAGCGGGAGAAGCCGAGCCCGTAGCGGCGTGCCAGCATGCCCAGCTCCAGCGCCAGGTTGCCGCTCTGGGAGATCAGGCCGATCGATCCGGCCGGGAACTCATTCGACGCCAGGCCGAGGTCGCTCGAGGCGTCAAACACCCCAAGGCAGTTGGGGCCGAGGAGCATCGCACCGGCGGCCCGCACCCGCCCGACCAGCTGCCGCTCGCGCTCCGCCGCATCGCCCCCCAACTCGCCAAGCCCGGCGGTAATGCCGATCAGCGCCCGCGCGCCGGCCGCCAGCGCGTCGTCCACGGCCTGCTCGAAAGCCGCCGGCGGCACCGCGATCACCACCAGCTCCGGAGCTTCGGGAAGCTCGCTCATCGAGGCGTAGGCTTGTGCGCCGAGCACCTCGCCGCCGTTTCGGTTGACGAGGTAGACGGGGCGGCGATGGGCGCCGCGCAGGGCGCCGCGGCCCAGCCAGTTGCCCCACTTGGCGGGATCGTTCGATGCGCCCAGGATGGCAACTGAGCGGGGGTCGAACAGCGGCTGGAGGTCGCGGCGCATGGCGCCGTCAGTCTTGCAGAGCGGACACCCGGCGCGCCGCGGGTGCCGTCGACCGCCTCAGCTCGGCGCGACCTCGAGATCGCAGCCGGTGGCGACGCGCGCGTAGGCCACGATCAGGCGCTCGGCTTCGGCGAGGTCGATGGATGGATTGCGAGCAAGCACGTGCAGCCCGTAGGTGTCCTCGAGGGCGACGATGTTGCGGGCGATGGTGGCGGAATCGTCGCTGAGCGTGAAGTGCCCCTGCGAGACGCCAGATTCGAGGATCATCTGGTACATCGCCACCTGGCGATCGAAGAAGGCGATCGAGAGCGCCGCGTACAGCGTGCTCTTGCCGACCAGTGCGTCCATCTCGTACAACGTCCTGACGGCCTCATCGTCGGGACCCGTGGGAAGGCCGGTGCGGACGGCGGCCAGCACCTTCAGGCGAGCGTCGCTGATCCGCTCGAGAGCGACGGCGCGAGCGTCGCAGAAGCGCTCGCCGGCGGTGCGATGCACCTCGACCAGCAGCTCGTCGACGTCGGCGTAGTAGTAGAGCACCGCCCCCGGGGTGACGCCCGCCTGGTCGGCGATGTCCTTCAGCCGCACCGCGCCGGCGCCTCGCTTGATGATCGCCCGCCCCGCCGCCTCGGTCAGCTGGGTGCGACGCGCGGTCTGGTTCTTGTGGCGGGCCATGACCCGCATATTCGTACCGATCACGTTGAAAGAATGCAAGTCTTTCCGCTTGGCTACTTGACTCGCGGGAGATGGATTGATTCAATCCCGCCGCAAGGTATGCGGTCGCCGGGTTGGAGCCGGGGTGATCGACGTCCTTGACAGGGGCGGCTGACTCGCTACAGTCGCAAACACAGAGCGTTTGACTGGCCAGTTAGTCAGGGAACGGAGGGATCCATGCACCCCAAGGAACGCCGGTATCCCGGCACCACGCGACGTGACTTTCTGATGCGGACTGGGGGCGGCGCGTTCGCCCTTTCCAGCGCAGGCCTGCTGGCCGCTTGCGGCAACACCACTGGCACGGACGCCGGCGGATCGAGCGGTGGCGGCGGCGTGGTGGGCGTCACCGCCGCCGACGGCACCGTCATCCCCCTCGCCCGTCCTGACAAGCCCGTCACGCTGCCCACCTTCCAGGATCCCGATCAAGGACGCGCTGCAGGCCGAGACCGGTGGCACCTTCACAGTCTTCAACTACACCGACTACCTGTACGGCAAGGTGCTGCGCGACTTCGGCGACAAGTACGGCGTGGACGTCAAGTACTCGAAGTTCAACAGCATGGACGAGGCGATCCGCAAGCTCTCCACCGGCGCGGTGCAGGTGGACGCCACCAACATCACCCCCGACCGGCTGGCGCAGGCGGTGGCCGGCAAGCTGATCCAGCCCATCAACAAGAGCTACATCCCCAACCTCGAGGCCAACATCTGGCCGTCGCTGCAGAGCCCGTTCTACGACGTCGGCTCGCTGTACACGGTGCCCTACTGCCTCTACAAAACGGGCATCGCCTGGCGCAGCGACCGAGTCACCGAGGACATCCCCAACCTCACGCCCACGCCCTGGGAGATCTTCTGGAAGTCGAGAAATACAAGGGCTTCGTCGGGGTGCTGGACGACTACTCGCGAATCGATCACGATGGCGCTGCTGCGCCGCCAGGACCTCGACATCAACACCGAGGACCCGGCCAAGATCAATAAGGGCGTCGCCGACCTGCGCGAGCTGATCGGCATCTGCAACGTCAAGTACAACATCACGCAGTTCCAGACCATCCCCGAGGACACGGCGTACCTGCACCAGGCGTGGGCCGGCGACATGCTGGCCGGCGTCTTCTACTACCTGCAGAAGCCGAGCGACGCGAAGCTGCTCCAGTTCTGGGCCGACGTCAAGGGCAAGACGCCGATCCAGAACGACTGCTGGGCGGTGCCCACCAACAGCACCAAACCGGTGCTGGCGCACCTGTGGCTGAACTGGCTGCTGGACAAGGACGAGTCGTATTCGAACTTCCACGACTACAACGGCTACCAGTCGCCGCAGAACTCGGTCACGGCCGATGAGTTGATCGCGAAGGGGATCATGCCCGAGAACCTGCGTTCGTCGGTGATGTCGCCGGATGACTTCGGACCGACGGCGCTCGAGGAGATGACCCTCACGTCGGCCGGTCAGAAGCTCTGGCAGGACGGCTACGCGACGGCCACCTCCGAGCGATGTACCCCCGCTGGCTCTGGCCGTCCTTCGCCTTACCGGGCGTGATCTGGCTGGTCCTGCTGTTCCTGGTGCCGTTCTACGCGGTGATCGCGCGTCGCCTTCGGCACCGTCGACCCGATCTTCTCCAACCCGCTTCCGGTGTGGAACCCGCTGCACTGGCACGTCGGCTACATGAGCGACGTGCTGCACCGGTCTGCGCCCGGCGGCAGACCTTCTGGACGTGTGTTCGTGCGGACGTTCGTTGTACGTCGGCATCTCGCTCGCTGGTCTGCCTGCTGATCGGCTATCCGGTCGCCTACTACGTCGCCCGCCACGCGCCGGCAAGATGAAGGCGCTGCTGCTCGTGCTGCTGATCATGCCGTTCTGGATCAGCTACCTGATGCGGATGCTGGCATGGGTCGGCCTGCTGCTGCGGCGGGCTCGTGCAACCGCGTTCGCTGATCGCCACCTCGGCCCCTCTCGCACCAGTCGGCTGGCTCGACGGCCAGGCCATCGACCGTCGTGCTCGCGCTCGTCTACGGCTACGTGCCCTACCTGATCCTGCCGCTGTACGCGGCGCTCGACCGCATCGACACGCAGCTGCTCGAGGCCGGCCGCGACCTCGGCGCGAGCCCGTTCCGGACGTTCCTGCACGTGACCCTGCCGCTCAGTCAAGCCGGGCATCCTCGCGGCGAGCGTGCTGATCGCGCTGCCGATGTTCGGCGACTACTACACGAACGACGTCTCTCCGGCTCGCCGCGGACGTCGATGATCGGCAACCAGATCGACCTCTTCTTCCAGGGCGGCCCGCAGCGGACGGTCGGCGCCGCGCTCGTGATCGTGCTCTCCGCTGGTGCTGGCCGTGCTGATGTCGTACTACCTCTGGTCGACGGTGCGCGGCGACCGCCGGACACGGCGAGCCGCCGCTGTGACGCGCGCCCGGCGCGCGGGTGGTCGCGAACCCGTGGGGACAGCCCCGGTTCCTGGCGCTGATCACCTGGCTGTACATGATCTGGTCGATCGTGCCCGTGCTGATCGCGATCCAGTTCTCGTTCAACGACGGCCGGTCGCGCAGCGTCCTGGCAGGGGTTCTCGACGCGCTGGTACTGGGGCGACCCGGACGACTCGGTGTGGCACGACCCCGATCGTTGCGCGATGCCCTCGAGCAGAGCCTGAAGCTCGCCGGTGCCGACATGCTGGTCGCGGTCCCGCTCGGCGTGGTGCTGGCGATCGGGCTGACGCGCTGGCGGGGCCGCGGTTCGCGGCCGCGTCGAACTTCCTGATGCTGTTCCCGCTCGTGACGCCCGAGATCGTGATGGCGTATCGCTGCTGCTGGTGTTCAGTCACGCTCTACACGATCACTCGGCACCGACGGCGCAGATCGCTCGGCCACGTCACGTTCTCGATCTCGTACGTCGTGGTCATCGTCCGTGGCCGGCTGCTCTCGATCGGCCGGCAGTACGAGGAGGCGGCGGCGACCTCGGCGCGTCGCCGTTCGGGGCCCTGCGGCTCGTGTTGCTCCCGCTGCTCGTTGCCGGCGATCTTCGCCAGCCTGATGGTCGTGTTCGCGCTCTCGATCGACGACTTCGTCGTCACCGATTCCTGTCTTCGACGGAGTCGACACGAGACAGTTCCGATCCTGATCTACGGCGGCCACCCGCGGCGACGCCGACGCCAGCCTCAACGCGCTCGCGACCATGATGGTCGTCGTCACGCTGCTCGTCGCCGTCGGCTCTGGCCTACCTCTCTACCCGCGGTCGAGCGCGGTCGGGCAGCCGCGCGATGAGCGGCATCGGCATCACGAGCATTGCCGCGCTGGAGGTATGACCGTGGACGGCGGCGAAGTCGAGCTCGTCGATCTCGTCAAGAAGTTCGGCGACGTCACGGCGGTCGACGGCATCGACCTGCGACATCGCCGGCGGCGAGTTCTTCTCGCTGCTCGGCCCGTCCGGCTGCGGCAAGACGACGACGCTGCGGCTGATCGCCGGCTTCGAGCGGCCGACCGCCGGCCAGATCCTGCTCGACGGCGAGGACATGGCGCGCACGCCGCCGCACAAGCGCAACGTCAACACGGTCTTCCAGAGCTACGCGCTCTTCCCTCACCTCGACGTGTGCGACAACGTCGCCTTCGGCCTGCGCGCGCCAGAAGCGGCCAAGGACGAGATCCGCGCAGCGGGTCGCCGAGGCGCTCGAGCTGGTGCAGCTGACCGGGTTCGAGAAGCGCAAGCCGGCCCAGCTGTCGGGCGGCCAGCAGCAGCGCGTGGCGCTTGCCCGAGCGCTGGTGCTGAAGCCGGCGGTGCTGCTCCTCGACGAGCCGCTGGGCGCGCTTGACGCAAAGCTGCGCAAGGCGCTGCAGGTCGAGCTGAAGGCGCTGCAGCAGCAGGTCGGCATCACGTTCATCTACGTCACGCACGATCAGGAAGAGGCGCTCACGATGAGCGACCGGATCGCCGTGATGAACGATGGCCGGGTCGAGCAGGTGGCGCCGCCGCACGAGGTGTACGAGGAGCCCTCGACCACGTTCGTGGCCGACTTCTTGGGCGTCTCGAACCTGATGGGCGTGACGGCGCACGGCGACTCGGACGGCCGCTGCCGCGTGACCCTCGGCGACTTCGAGCTGTTCGCGGCACGCGGCGAGACTCACACCACGGGCGAGACGCGGATCGTGATCCGGCCCGAGCGGGTGCGCCTGGAACCACACGAGTCGACCGGCGAGAACCGCATCCCTGCCATGGTCGATCGCGTCGTCTATCTGGGCAACTCGAACCAGGTGATCGTGCAGCTGGCGCACGGCGAAAAGATCCAGGCGCTGGTGCAAAACACCGGCGACGAGCTGGCATACAAGCAGGGCGACCCGGTGCGGGTGGAACTCCCCGCCGAGGCGCTGCGCGTCCTCACCGACACCGGCACGGCGCCGATCGACGAGAACGCCGCGGCGCCGGCGGCCGTCTGACTACGTGAGCGGCGATCAGGACGCGAACGTCTGCCTGGCCGCCTCGAGCACGCCGACATAACCCGCCCGCTGACGCGCCTCGGCGTCCGCCTCCCTGGCAACGCTCATCAGCCCGCGGACCTCGTCCAGCGACGTGAAGCCCTTACTGTCCATCCACTCGCCCAGGCCCGCGAGCAGCAGCCGCGCGTGCTCCCGGCCGTGCCGCAGCAGCGCCGACGCCGTCATCACCACGTCCGCGCCCGCCAGCAGGAAGCGGGCGACGTCGGCCGCGCTGTCGACTCCCCCCGATCCGGCAAGCGACGAACTTACGCGACCGCGAAGGATCGCGATCCATGTCAGCGGCAGCCGCTGGTCCGCCGGTGACGAGAGCTCGATCTTCGACGAGATCGACAGCGACTGTGGGTCGATGTCGGGCTGCATGAACCGGTTGAACAGCACCAACCCGCTCGCTCCGGCATCGGCGAACCGGAGCGCCATCTCTCCGGTGGAGCTGTAGTAAGGGCTGATCTTGACCGCAACCGGCACCTCGACCACGTCCAGGACACGAAGCAGGACGTCCAGCTGGCGCTGCTCGACGTCGCGCCCACTGGCACGCGGATCACCTGGGACGTCGTACATGTTCAGCTCGATGGCACTTGCGCCCGCCTCCTCCAGCTCCGCCGCGTGCGCAATCCAGCCGGCCGGCGTGACGCCGTTCAGGCTGCCGATCAGCGGGATATCGACCGCCGCCCTGGCACGTTCGAGTAGGCTCAGATAGTGACGCGACGTGCCCGCTCCGCCGGCCAGATCGGGCATGTAGGTGAGCGCCTCGGCGAAGCTCTCGGTGCCCGCCGCGCCGAGATCGGCGAACGCCGCTGCCTCGCGCCGCAACTGCTCCTCGAACAGGGAGTACAGCACCACCGCTCCGACACCGGCCTCCTCCAGCCGGCGGATGCCGTCAACCGTCTGCGACAGGGGTGAGGCCGATGCCACCAGCGGATTGCGCAGCTCAATGCCCATGTAGGTTGTGGAAAGGTTCATCAGCGCGCCCTCCTGGTGTCTGGGTGGAACTGCTCCGACCCTCTCGTGGCCATCTCCTCGTAGAGCTGCCAGCGCTGGTCGACCGCCAGCTGCGCAGCCGCCGCCAGCCGCTCCGCCTCACCCGGATTGGTCACCGCCAGCGAGCGGAAGCGTAACTCGCGGCCAGTGAAGTCCGACAGCGGGATCCGCGGCCGCGGCGAGTCGAGCAGGAACGGATTACCGCCCTGCTCACGCACCACCGGGTCGTAGCGGATAAGCGGCCAGTATCCGCTGCTTACCGCACGGTGCTGCTGGTCGAGTCCGTTGCGCATCTCGATCCCGTGGGCGATGCAGTGGCTGTACGCGATCACCAGCGACGGCCCACTGTAGGCCTCGGCCTCCCGCAGCGCGAGCAGCGTCTGATGCTCGTCGGCTCCCATCGCCACCCTGGCCACATAGACGCTGCCATACGCGATCGCCTGCAGCGCCAGGTCCTTCTTCGGCACCTGCTTGCCGGCGGTGGCGAACTTCGCGACCGCGCCCAGCGGCGTGGCCTTCGACATCTGCCCGCCCGTGTTCGAGTACACCTCGGTGTCGAGCACCAGCACGTTGACGTCGAGCCCGCTCGCCAGTACATGGTCCAGCCCCCCGGCACCGATGTCGTATGCCCATCCGTCGCCGCCGACAATCCAGATGCTCCGCCTGACCAGGTGGTCGACCACGCTGCGCAGGTCGTCCGCGGCAGGCCCGGCCACGCAGTCCAGCATCAGCTTCAACTGCTCGACCCGCCGACGCTGATCGCGCAGCTGAGACTCGGCCGCCTGCGGCGCCTCTAGGATGGCATCGACCAGGGCGCCGTCAAGCTCGCTGCGCAGCGCGTCGAGCCTTTCACGGGCGAGCCGTGCGTGGGTGTCGGCGGTCAGCCGGAAACCCAATCCGAACTCGGCGTTGTCCTCGAACAGCGAGTTCGACCAAGCCGGCCCGCGGCCGTCCTCGTTCTGCGTCCAGGGCGTGGTGGGCAGGTTGCCCCCGTAGATCGATGAGCACCCGGTGGCGTTCGCGATCATCAGCCGATCGCCGAACAGCTGCGAGAGCAACTTCAAGTATGGCGTCTCCCCGCATCCGGCACATGCACCCGAGAACTCGAACAAGGGCTGCAGGAACTGGGCGCCGCGAACGCTGGCGAAGTCGACCCGTGAGCGGTCGTTTACGGCCAGCGTCTCGAAGAACGCGATCCGTTCCCGTTCGGCTTCGACCAGCGGCTCGCGCAGCTCGAGGTTGATCGCCTTTCGGGACGGGTCGGCGGTGCTGCGCACGGGGCAGGCCTCGACGCAGAGTGCACAGCCGGTGCAGTCCTCGACATACACCTGCAGTGTGAAGCGGGCGTCGGGCAGCCCGCGGGCATCTAGCGGCGCCGACGGGAATCCGTCCGGCGCGCCCTCGAGTTGGTCGGGCTCGTAGAAGCGGGAGCGGATCACGCTGTGGGGGCAGACGAAGCTGCAGCTGCCGCACTGTATGCAGACGTCCGGGTCCCAGACCGCGACCAGGTCGGAGATGTTGCGCTTCTCGAAGGCCGCGGTGCCGCTGGGATAGGTGCCGTCGATCGGGAAAGCGCTGACGGGCAGGTCGTCTCCTCGCCCGGCCATCATAGGGCCGGTCACGGAGCGCACGAACTCGGGTGCCCAGTCCGGCACCGGCGCGCGCAGGTCGCGCGTGGCGGTGACCTGTTCCCTCACCTCGACCGGGTGCAGTGCCTCGAGCGTGCGGTCGACCGCAGCGTGGTTTCGGGCCACCACGTCCGCTCCCCGGCGGGCGTAGGTGTGCTCGATCGCCTCCTTGATGCGGTCGATCGCCTGTTCACGGGGCAGCACGCCGGAGAGGGCGAAAAAGCACGTCTGCAGCACAGTGTTGGTACGGCCGGGCAGCCCCGCCTCGCGCGCAACGCGAGCAGCGTCGATCGCGTGGATCCGGATCCGCTTGTCGAGCACCTGCCGCTGCACTGTCAGCGGCAGTGCGTCCCAGACGTCCTCCGGCGGATGCGGGCAGTCGAGCAACAGCGTCGCCTCCTCGGCTGCCCGACTGAGCACGTCGACGCTGTCGAGCAGGTCGAAGCGATGGCAGCCGACAAAGCTGGCCGACTCGACCTGATACGGCGCCTCGATCGGCTGCGGGCCGAAGCGCAGATGGGACACCGTCTGGGAACCGGACTTCTTGGAGTCGTAGACAAAGTACCCCTGGGCGTTCAGGCCGGCGTCGCCGAGGATCTTGATCGTGTTCTTGTTTGCGCCCACCGTCCCGTCCGAACCGAGGCCGAAGAACACAGCACGCACGGTGTCAGCGCCGTCGATGTCGAGCGGTGGACCGACGTCGACGCTGGTGTGGCCGACGTCGTCGTTGATACCGACGGTGAGCCGTCGCCGAGGGCTTTCCGCCCCGAGCTCGGCCAGCACCGAGACCACCATCGCCGGGGTGAACTCCTTCGATGACAGCCCGTAGCGGCCGCCGATCACCAGCGGCAGCGGACGGCCGTCACGGCTGTGCGCCTCGGTGACTGCGGCGACAACGTCGAGGAAGAGCGGCTCGCCCTCCGACCCGGGCTCCTTGGTGCGGTCGAGCACCGCGACCCGGCGGACGGTCGCGGGTAGAGCGTCGAGCAGATGGCTGGCCGGGAACGGCCTGAACAGGCGTACCTGAAGCACGCCGACCCGTTCGCCGCCGGCAACCAGCCGGTCAACGGTGCGCCTTGCCGTGACCGCGCCCGATCCCATCAACACCAGCACCCGCTCGGCCTGCGGATGGCCGTGGTAGGAGACCAGCTCGTAGGCTCGTCCGCTGCGTTCAGCCAGCTGCCGCATCGCCCGCTCGACGATGACCGGCGTCCGCTCGTAGACAGGATTGACCGTCTCGCGGCCCTGGAAGTACGTGTCCGGATTCTGGGCGGTGCCGCGGATGAACGGCCGGTCGGGCGACAGCGCCCTGCCCCGGTGGGCACGTACTAGTTGCTCGGGCACCAGCGCACGCAGGTCGTCGTCGGATAGCGAGTCGATCGTGTTGAGCTCGTGGGAGGTGCGGAAACCGTCGAAGAAGTGGACGAACGGCACCCTCGACTCCAGCGTCGCCGCCTGCGCCACCAGTGCCAGGTCGTGCGCCTCCTGCACCGACGCCGAGGCGAGCATGCCGAAGCCGGTCTGTCGTACGGCCATCACGTCCGAGTGATCGCCGAAGATCGAGAGTCCCTGGGCGGCGAGCGATCGAGCGGCGACGTGGAACACGGCCGGCGTCAGCTCGCCCGCGATCTTGTACATATTGGGGATCATCAACATCAGGCCCTGCGACGCAGTGAACGTGGTGGCGAGCGCACCCGCCTGCAGCGCGCCGTGCAGGGCGCCGGCCGCCCCTCCCTCGCTCTGCATCTCGATCACCGTCGGCACCGTTCCCCACACGTTCGGCCGCCGCTCGCTCGACCACTGGTCGGCGAGCTCGGCCATCGCCGAGGAGGGCGTGATCGGGTAGATGCAGCAGACCTCGTTGACTCTATAGGCGACAGAGACGGCCGCCTCGTTCCCATCCATCACGGCTCTCACGGCGACTCCTCGGGCACCATCTCGATGGCGTGCACGGGACACTGCTCAAAGCAGGCTCGGCAGCCGGTGCAGCGGTCGTAGTCGATGGTGTAGCGGAGACCGGCACCAAGCTTGATCACGGCGTCTTCGGGGCATGCGCCGAGGCAGCCATCACACTCGAAGCAGTTGCCGCAGGAGAGGCAGCGCTTGGCCTCGTAGACCGCCGCCGGTCTGGTCGAGCCCGCCCAACACCTCGTCGAATCCCGACGTCCGTTCGCCGGCCGGCAGCTCGGGCTGGGCGCTCTCGGGCGAGTCGGCGAAGTACCACAGATGGAGCTTCTCGAAGTCGGCGGTGTCATGCCTGGCCGCAGGCTGGTATTCGGTGCCGCGCAGGTAGGCGTCGATCTGGCGGGCGGCCGCCTTGCCGTGACCGGCCGCGACGCTGACGCTGCGAACGCCGGGCACCATGTCGCCACCGGCGAACAGCCCGGGATGGGCCGTCATCAGCGACGAAGACACCTCAACCACGCCGTCGTCCGAGAGGACAACTCCGGGCACCTGTCGGAGGAAACCGGTATCAGCCTCCTGGCCCAGCGCCAGCACCAGCGAGTCCGCCGCGAGCGTCTCAAAGCGGCCGGTGGGATGCGGGCGTCCCTCGTCGTCCAGCTCCATCACCTCAACCTGCAGCTGCGGGCCGTCGAAGGTCGTGATCGTCCTCAGCCAGTTGATGCGAACGCCCTCCCGCTCGGCGTCCTCAGCCTCCTCCTCGTGAGCGGGCATCTGATCGCGCGTGCGCCGGTAGACGATGATGGCCTCCTCGGCTCCAAGCCGCTTCGCCACCCGAGCCGCGTCCATGGCGCTGTTGCCTCCCCCGTAGACAGCGACTCGGCGGCCGAGCTGGGGACGCTCGCCTTCGGCCACGCTGCGAAGCAGCGAGATCGCATCGACCACGGCGCCGGCGTCCTGGGCTGGGATGTCGACCCGCTTGGCAAGGTGAGCGCCCACGGCGGCGAAGACGGCGTCGAACCGGCCCGCCTCCCGTTCCCCGACCACGTCCTCGACCCGGTGCTCGAGCACGATCCGGACACCGAGCGCCTCGATCCGGCGCACTTCGGCCTCGATCACGTCGACGGGCAACCGATAGCTGGGAATGCCGAAACGGAGCATCCCTCCTGGCTCGGAGCCGAGGTCTCGGATCTCGACCTCGTGCCCGCGGCGTGCGAGATGGTACGCGGCGCAGAGTCCGCTCGGGCCGGCACCGACGATCAGCACCCGCTTGCCGGTGGCGGTCTGTGGGGGGTCGAACGCCCACCCTTGCTCCAGGGCGAGGTCGCCGAGGAACCGCTCCACCGCGTGGATCGAGACGGCGCTGTCCAGCTGGGCGCGGTTGCATGAGCCTTCACACGGGTGATAGCAGACGCGGCCGTGGACGGCAGGGAGCGGGTTGTCCGCGACGATCGCCCTCCAGGCCTGCTCGTACCGCCCGGCCTCGACGTGCGCCAACCACGACTGGATGTTCTCGCCGACAGGACACGCCACGTTGCACGGTGGCAGCAGATCGACGTACAGCGGCCGCTGCCGACGCACCGGGCCGGTCGTCGAGCCGGTCGCCGCGAGGTCGGGGACGGATGTCAGGTCTGATCGCTCGCTGCCCATCGCTTGCAATGATGCGGCGGACGGGACGTTGACGGCATCCGGGAACAGCTCCGTCGCCGTTCGGCATTCTACGACGTGTCGGTTGGGCACCAGGACGCCGTGCACGACTGCGAGACGACCAACGCCATCATCGCCAGCGCGACGGCGAGCATGGCGACTCAAGGTCGCCGAGCGTAGCTCAGCGCAGCAGCGAGCGGCTGATGATCAGCCGCTGGATGTCGGACGTGCCCTCTTCGAGCTCCTCCAGGCGCGCGTCGCGAGACCACTTCTCGACCGGGTACTCGCGCGAGTAGCCCCAGCCGCCGAGCGTCTGCAGCGCCGCCCAGGTGACCCAGGTGGCCGTCTCGGAGGCGAAGAGCTTCGCCATCGCGGCCTCGGCCGGGACATGCTTGCCGGCGTCCATCAGACGCGCGGCGCGGTGGGTCAGCAGCCGGGCGGCGTCGATCCGAGTGGCCATGTCGGCGAGCCGGAACCCGACCGCCTGGTGGTGGCCGATCGGCTTGCCGAACGCGTCGCGGGTCTTGGGCGTACTCGACCGCGTACTCGAGCGCCGCGCGGGCGATCCCGATCGGCGCCGGCGGCCAGGTGGATACGCGACTCGTCGAAGGTGTGCATGAGGCTGTAGAAGCCCTTGCCCTCCTCGCCCAGCCGGCGGTCCTCGGGGAGCTCGACAGTCCTGCAGGAACACCTCGGTGTTGATGATCGCGCGCTGGCCCATCTTGCGCATCGGCTCGCCGAAGGATGACGCCGGCATCGCCCTTCTCGACCACGAACGCCGTCACGCCCTGCGATCCGGTGCCCGGCGCGACGGTGGCGAAGATGCACGTAGTACTCGGCCAGGCCGCCGTTCGAGATCCACGTCTTCTGGCCGTTCAGGCGGTAGCCGTCGCCGTGCGCGGTCGGCGGTCGTGGTCATCGCGGCGGTGTCGGAGCCGACGCCCGGCTCGGTCGAGGCGAGCGCGGTCAGCGGCGGTCGCCGCCGCACAGCGGCGCCAGCCAGCGCTGCTGCTGCTCGGGCGTGCCGACCTCGATCAGCGGCCGGGCGAAGAAGCCGGCCGGACGTGATCAGGTTGCCGATGCCGGCGCAGCCCCAGTTCAGCTCCTCCTGGACGAGGCAGCCGGTGAACACGTCGCCGATGCCGCCGCCGCCGACCTCCTCGGGCAGCATGAACGAGGTCAGCCCGACCTCGGCCGCGCGGGTCACCACGTCGAGCGGGCAGTGCGACGTCGGCCTCGTCGACCTCGGCGGCGATCGGGCGGATCTCGGTGCGGGCGAAATCGCGCGCGAGCGCCTGGATCTCGCGCTGCTCCTCGGTCAGGTCGAGCGCTGGTGGGCCGGTTCGGCCATCGGCGCAACGCTATCCGAGGCGAACCTTGGCGACCCGGCCTCCCGTGGAGGGGTGGCAGAGTGGTTGAATGCGGCGGTCTCGAAAACCGTTGTGCGTCGTTTAGGCGTACCGAGGGTTCGAATCCCTCCCCCTCCGCTTCACTGCTTCCAAATCTTCCGGGTGGACATTGAGTCCGGCCGCCGTCACAATGACCTCACTCTTTCGGCCTAGAAAGCGCAGGTCGCCGGTAGGGGCAATCTCCGCAATATCACCGGTGGGCAGCCACTCATTTTCACGCTTGTGCAGCTTGCCCCCAACCCACGTCGCGCCTGAGATGGATGCGCCACGCACGAGCACCTCGCCGTCAGGTCCCAGCTTCACTTCGGCCCGCCAGCGGCTTCCCGATCGTTGCGCGCCACGTGGAAAGGGTGGTTCAGCGTGATGAGCGCGGTAGTTTCTGTCATGCCGTAGCCCTGAATGAGAACAAATCCCAGCGCATTCCAGAACTGCTCAAGCGGCCCCGGGCAGTGCGCCGCCACCGGAAATGAGAGCCCAGAACTTCAGTCCGAATGCGCGATGAATTTTGCGGAAGCGCCACCAGCGCCGCGCCGCGCCGATCTTCTTCGGATTTCCAGTCGCTTGATCAAATCTGGATAGCAATTTCGAGATGGGCTTTGAGCAGCGCGTGAACGCGTGGCACCGCAGCCAGTACGGAGATGCGCTCGCGCCGTATCGTCTCAATCAAGCGCGGCGCCACCAGTCGTTCTTCAAAGTGCAGTTCGGCGGTAAGGATTGGTGGAACCCACAGCCCCATCGTCTGCCCGAACACGTGGCTAAGCGGCAGCGTGTGCAGAATGCGCACGGGATGCACGAGCCGCTCATACCCCAAGTACGGCTTGGCGCCTTGCTCGATTGGACCAAAGCTGGCCAGCACATTTCCATGCGTCAGCACG
>CAVWLK010000100.1:0-34420 GCA_963755675.1 uncultured Actinomycetes bacterium | reverse complement strand
GATCGTCACGGCATGCGAGACGTGATGGAGGAGGCGATCTCGATCGCATCGGGGGCGCCGTTCATGCACGTCTCGTTCGACATGGACGTGCTCGATCCCGATCAGGCACCCGGCGTCGGCACCCCGGTGCGCGGCGGCATCACCTATCGCGAGGCCCACCTGGCGATGGAGATGCTGTCCACCAGCGGCAAGATGTCGTCGCTGGAGGTGGTTGAGGTGAACCCGGTGCTCGACGAGCGCAACGCAACCGGCACGCTTGCGGTCGAGCTGGTGCTGTCGGCGATCGGCGCCCGCATCTTGTGAAACCGAGCCGGCGACGGTGATTCTGCTTCACGCCTTCCCGCTGGACGGCACGATGTGGGCCGGAATCGACGGCGTGCCGATCGACCATCCGGGAACGGGGTCGCTGGCCGGCTGGGCCGACCTCGTGGCATCGACGATCGAACGCCCGCAGGTCGTCTGTGGGCTCTCGATGGGCGGCTACGCAGCATTCGAGCTGGTGCGCCGCCACCCAGGCAAGGTCTCCGGCCTCGTGCTGGCAGACACTCGCGCCGAGCCCGACTCGGCCGAGGCCCGAGCGGGCCGCGATGCGGCGGTGGAACGGGTGCGCCGCGAGGGTGTGGCGGCCCAGTTCGAGGCCAACTATCCGGCGCTGTTCGGCACGACTCCCGATGCAGCGGTCGTGGAACGGGCGCGTCGCATCGCTGTAGCCCAGCCCTCCGAGCGTGTGATCGCGATGCTGACCGCGCTTCGCGATCGGGCGGATTCGCGGGACCTTCTGGCCAGTATCGCGGTGCCCACGACGGTGATCTGCGGGGCGCAGGACGCGATCACGCCTCCCGCCGAAGCCCGTGCCATGGCAGACGAAATACCCGGCGCCCGCTACATCGAGATAGCGGGCGCCGGGCACCTGTCAGTCATGGAGCAGCCAGCCGCGTTCGCGGCCGCGCTGCGGGGTTCTACGCGGTCAGCTTGAACTCCGAGACCAGCCGCTGAAGCTCCTCGGCCGTCCGTCGGAGCTGCTCGGCTGAGGTGACGATCTCGCCGGCAGCAGCGCTGGTCTGCTGGCTGGAGGCCGACATCTCCTGAGCGGTGGCCGACGACTCCTCGGCGACCGCGGCGACCTCGCCGAGATCGTCGCGCATGTGGTCGGCGTCCGAACGCACGGCCTCGATCGCTTCCACGATCTGGCGCACCCGGTCGGTCACGTCCTCGACTCCCTGACCGATGTTGACGAACGCGTCCCGCGCTGCGTCGACCGTGGCCGCACCGCTCTCCGAGCGCTGCGCGCTCTCCTCGACGACCGCAACCGCGCGGGCCGTCTCGGTCTGGATCTCGGCGATCAGCTCGGCGATGCTCGAGGCGGCCTGCTCGGACTCCTCGGCCAGCTTGCGCACCTCCTCGGCGACGACCGCGAAGCCGCGACCCTGCTCGCCGGCCCGGGCGGCCTCGATGGCCGCGTTCAGGGCCAGCAGGTTGGTCTGGCCGGCGATGCCGGTGATCGTCTCGACGATGCCGCCGATCTGCTCGGACTTGGCGCCGAGCTGGGTGATCACGGATGTGACCTCGTTTGCGGAGTCACGCAGCGCCGACATGGCCTCGCTGGCCAGCCGCACCGACTCGACACCCTCGTCAGCGACGGTGCGGGCGTGCCCGGCTGCCGTGCTGGCCTCGTTTGCGCTGACGGCGCTCTGCTCCACGCCCCCCGCGACTCCCTCGGCTGAGCTGCGCGCCGACTCGGCCAGCGCGGCCTGCCGCTCCGAGCTGGTCGCGACCTCGCCCACGGCGGTCGTGATCTCCGTCACCGCACGGCCCGCCTCCTGCGAGGAGCCGG
Organism: uncultured Actinomycetes bacterium; assembly: GCA_963755675.1. Classification (GTDB taxonomy): domain Bacteria; phylum Actinomycetota; class Thermoleophilia; order Gaiellales; family JAICJC01; genus JAICYJ01. The sequence continues at coordinate 32,586 of CAVWLK010000100.1, read as the reverse complement.
CCATCTCGTCGGCGGCCTGGAGCACCGTGGCGCTGGCGTCTCCGATTCGCCCGACCAGGGCGCTGAGGTTACCGATCATCTGGTTGAACGCCGAACCGAGCCGGCCCATCTCGTTCTCGCTTGTGTCGCTCGACCGCACGGTCAGGTCGCCGGAGGCTGCGGCCTCGCTGATCTCCATCAGAGCGAAGATCGGCTTGCGGCAGCTGCGGATGATGACGGCGGCGATCACGCCGGCCACGAGCGTGCCGAGCAGCGCGGCGATGATGCCGAGCAGGCGGGCGGTGGCGGCGGCGTCCTCGGCGTGGTGGACATCCGTTTCGCGGAGCTGGTCGATGCGGGTCTGGATCTTGAGCAGCGCGTTGTAGGGCACGCGCACGAAGCCGTCAGCCTTGATCAGCGCGGCCTCGGCGGCGGCGTGATTGCCGGCCTTGAACGCCGGGAACAGCAGGTTGTGGACGGTGTCGTCGTGATGATGATCGGCGACGCTGGCCTGCGACGAGATGCGGTTGATGACCGGGTCCTTGACCGTCGCGACCATCTTCGATCCCTCGTCTCCGAGCGTGACGCCGTCCTCCCAGGCCTGCATGTGAGCGGGGTCCCAGGTGGCGACCAGCAGTGACTGCTCGGTCATCTGAATCTGCGTGCTGCGAATCTGGAGCGCAACGCCCTTGACGGCCGTGTCCCACTTGAGCGTGTTCTTGAACCGGCTCTGGGCTGAGGCCGAGTACATCAGGGTGATCCCCAGGGCGACCAGGAAGATGGCAACCGTGAGGCCGAATCCGACGCCGAGCTTACGCCCCAGCGACCATGAGTTGAACGTCCGCATCATCCATGTCCTTTTTCGAGAGACCGAGGTTGCCAGGGTCAATCGGTCGGGGCGATGCGGAATTAAGCGAGGCGGCTAACGCTCTCCCTCGCCCGGCTCGTAGTAGACGGTGCCCAGCAGCTCGTCTGGCAGGTACTGCTGCTCCTCCCAGCCGTCCGGCTGATCGTGCGGATACTTGTAGTCCTGGCCATGGCCGAGCTTCGCCGCCCCGGGGTAGCTTGCGTCCCGCAGAGGCTTGGGCGGCCGCAGCGTGCCCCGTTCACGGACGTCGGCCAGAGCACGGTCGATCGCGCGATAACTGGCGTTGGACTTTGGCGCCCGGGCCATATACGCGACCGCCTGCGACAGGTTGATGCGGCACTCGGGGAGGCCGACGAACTCCACCGCTCGGGCGGCCGCGATTGCGACCGGTAGCGCCTGTGGATCGGCGTTGCCGATGTCCTCGGAGGCGAAGATGATGATCCGCCGGGCGATGAACTTCGGGTCCTCGCCGCCCGCGATCATCACCGCCAGGTAGTAGATCGCGGCGTCCGCGTCGGATCCGCGCATGCTCTTGATGAACGCCGAGGCGACATCGTAGTGGTGGTCGCCGCCCTTGTCGTAGAGCAACGGCCGCTTGCGGGCGGCGTCGTGCACGTGCTCCGCGGTGATGGGCTCGCCGGCCGCCGCCGCCACCGCCGACTCGAGGATGTTGAGCGCGTTTCGGGCGTCGCCGCCGGCGGCGGAGACGATCTCCACTCGGGTGGCGTCGGTCAGCTCGACGGCGAGCGCCGCCTCACCGCGGCGGACGATGCCCGCCAGCTCCTCGCGCGTGAGCGGCAGCAGCTCGAACAGCTGACACCGCGAGAGCAAGGCCGAGTTGACCTCGAAGTAGGGGTTCTCGGTCGTCGCGCCGATCAGCGTCACCAGGCCCGATTCGACCCCAGGCAGCAGCGCGTCCTGCTGAGCCTTGTTGAAGCGATGGATCTCGTCCAGGAACAGGATCGTCTTCTGGCCGGTCGAGCCGAGCCGTTGCTCCGACTCTGACAGCACCCGGCGCACGTCGGCGATGCCGACCTGGACGGCGGAAAGCTCCTCGAAGTGGGCGCGCGTGGTGTGGGCGACGATCCGGGCAAGCGTGGTCTTGCCGGTGCCCGGCGGGCCGAAGAAGATCATCGATCCAACCCGGTCCTCGGCGATCGCCCGCCGCAGGGCGCTGCCCTCCCCGATCACGTCGCCCTGGCCGGCGAACTCGTCCAGCACGTGCGGGCGCACGCGCTGCGGCAGCGGCGCCTGGGCGTCGAGGCGGCTGGTGGCGGCGTCGGCAAACAGGTCGCTTCCCATCGAATGAAGCCTATACTCGATGTATGAGCGCGAACGAGGAGCAGCGCGTGCGCTTGGGCGGAATGGCCCTCCGCAACGGCATCATGGTGCACAGCCTCGACCACTGGGCGGCCGCCGTACGCACGCCAGACGGCGAGCTGCGAGTCGCCTCCGGGCGAAAGCCGGAGCTGCCACAGTCGTTGCTGGCCGTGCCCGGGCTGCGCGGCGTCCTGCGCGTGGCGGAGGCGGGATACCTGCTGCCGATCGTGCGCAAGCGGCTGCCCGAGGCGCGACTTCCGCTGGAGGGCGCCTCGACCGCGGGCGCCCTCGCGGCATCGGTGATGCTGAGCCGTGCCATCCGCCGCAGCCGTTTGGCGCCGTTTCCGGCCGAGCTGCTGGGCGCCGGCCTGTCGCTCGTCCCCGCCCTGGCGTCGCTGCGGGGTTCGCAGGTGGCCGGCTACCACGGCGCCGAGCACAAGGCGATCGGCGGCTATGAGCACGGCGACGCTTCGGTGGACGCGACCAAGGAGCACGAGCGCTGCGGCTCGCACATGGTCGGGCCGATGCTGGCCGCGACCGTGGTCGGGAATGTGATCGTCAACCGGCTACCTCCCTCGCGGCGTGGGCCGGCGCGGTTGCTGGCCGGGCTGGCGGCGATCGGTGTTGCCACCGAGGCCTTCGGCTGGATGACGCGTCACTCCGACCACGTGGTGGCGCGGGCCCTGCGGCGGCCTGGTTACGAGCTTCAGCGGGTGGCCGCCACCCGCGAGCCGACCGCCGAGGAGCTGGCGGTTGCGGAGGCGGCGCTGGACGAGGTTCTTCGCTTGGAGGGTGCCCGCCCTCGAGCGGATGTTTTGCACACCTGACAATAAGAGGTACGCTGAAGTACGGTGATTGACTTTCTTCGCGGGTTCGTGGTGTGGCTGTTCAGCTGGGTGATTCCGTTCCTGCCCCTGATTCTGCTCAGCCTGCTCGTCTTCATCATGTGGAAGATGTGGCGGGCGATGCCCAACACCAAGCCGCAGAAGATCGATCCCCTCCAGCGGCAGCACGGTGCGCTGGAAGGACGTGGCCGGCGCGGACGAGGCGCGGGACGAGCTGCAGGAGATCGTCGAGTTCCTCAAGGATCCCAAGCGGTTCAAGAAGCTGGGAGCGCGCGTGCCCAAGGGCGTCCTGCTGTACGGGCCGCCCGGCACCGGCAAGACGCTGATGGCGAAGGCGATCGCGACCGAGTCGGGCGCGAATTTCTACTTCCAGAGCGCAAGTTCGTTCGTGGAGATGTTCGTGGGTGTGGGCTCGGCCCGGATCCGCAGGCTGTTCCTGGAGGCCCGCAAGCACCAGCCGGCGATCATCTTCATCGACGAGCTGGACGCCGTCGGCACCAGCCGAAGCGGCGGTGGCCACAACCGCGAGCACGACCAGACGCTGAACCAGCTGCTGGTTGAGCTGGACGGCTTCGAGGAGGCCGAGCGGCTGATCATCATGGGAGCATCCAACCGGCTCGAGGACCTCGACCCGGCGCTGCTTCGCCCGGGCCGCTTCGACCGCCAGATCCACGTCTCCACGCCAGACCTCAAGGGCCGTGCCGAGATCCTCGAGGTGCACACCCGCAACAAGCCCCTGGCCGACGACGTCGACCTCCGTCGCATCGCGCGGCAGACGTCCGGCCTGACAGGCGCCGATCTGGCCAACATCTGCAACGAGGCCGCGATCCAGGCCGGCCGCGCGAAGCGCGAGGAGGTGATCCAGCTTGACTTCAACGCCGCCGTCGAGCGGGTCGTGGCCGGGCTGCAGCAGCGCAAGCTGATCACGGACAAGGAGAAGCGGGTGATCGCCTACCACGAGGCCGGTCACGCGCTGCTGGCGCGGCTGATGTCGGACGACATCCACAAGGTCACGATCGTGCCTCGCGGACGGGCGCTCGGCTTCATGATGAGCCTTCCCGAGGAGGACCGCTACGTGCTCTCCAAGGACGAGCTGGAGGACTGGCTGAAGGTGACGCTGGGTGGGCGTGCGGCCGAGCAGATCGTCTTCGGGCGGATCACCAACGGCGCCGCCAACGACCTGGAGCGGGCGACCGCGATCGCCCGCTCGATGGTGTTCGAGTGGGGCATGGGTAAGTCCACCGGATCGCAGCAGATGCGTGCGGACAACTACTCGCTGTCGGAGCAGACCAAGCAGCTCCGCGATGAGGAGCAGCGCGAGATCACCGACCAGGCCTACGCCGAGGCGCTGCGCCTGGTCGGCGCCCATCGCCACCATCTCGATCTGCTCGCGAACGCGCTGCTCGAGGAGGAGACGCTGGAGCGCGACCAGATCGACGTGCTTCTGGCAGGGCTCGAGCCGGAATCCGACGCGTCCGGCAAGATCGGCGTGGCGTTACCTCAGGAGTCGGACTCCGACGCGCCCGGCAAGATCGGCGTGACGCTACCACCGGAGCCGGACTCCACACCGTCGGAGAATGGTCGCAAGCTGGACCCGGTGCTGCGCACCGATCCGTCGACCTAGTCGGCCTGCGGGGCCTCCACGACCTCCTCGGCCTCGCTCTCGACCGTCTCGCCGGTTTCCTCCGCGGGCGTGTCATCGCTCTTGCGGGCCTCCGCGATCTCGGTCTCCTTGGCTGCCATCCGCTCGCGAACGTCCCGCACGGCGGCGGCCTGCTCGGTCAGCGCGGCCGGGATGTCGCCGAGCGCCATCAGCGCCACGCCGAGGTCGGCCAGCGCCTCCTTCTCCTCGTTCTTGAGGCTGCGCAGCTGCATCTGAAGCTGGCCGGTCTTGGCCGTCTCCTGCGTCTTCACCACCACCGTGCTGGCGACGTCGGTGGCCTGCTGCTTGATCTTGTCCAAAAAGCCCATGTGCTTCCCCCTGTTCGCGTACTCGTAGTCTCGACCCCCGCACTATCCTGCTCGGATGCGCGCGTTGAACATCCATCATATCGGGCACGCCGTCAACGACCTCGACGTGGCCATTGCCACCTACTCGGGAATGTTCGGCGGCCGGCTCGAGCACCGCGAGACGGTGCCCGACCAGGGTGTCGAGGCGGCCACGATGCTGCTCGGATCGGACCGCGTCGAGCTGTTACGGCCGCTGGCTGCCGACACCCCGGTCGGTCGCTTCATCGAGCGACGGGGTCCCGGGATGCACCACGTCGCGCTGGAGGTGGACGATCTCGAACGGGCGCTGGCGGACGCCGCGGCGGCCGGGGCGGAGCTGATCGATGCCGAGCCGCGATCGGGCCTGTTCGGGCTGCGGGTCGCGTTCATCCATCCCCAGAGCGTGGACGGCGTGCTGGTCGAGCTGGTGCAACTACCGGAACGGAGCGAACATGGCTGAGTCGCGGGTCGAGATCGGGTTCGACGGCGGGCTGATCATCAGCGCCAAGGTGCCTGATGCGGAGTGGAGCAAGCTGGAGGCCGCGCTGGCGGCGGGATCGGGGATCGTCGAGTTCGCGGCCGAGGGCACCAGCCACCACGTGGACGTGTCGAAGGTCTGCTACGTCCGCCGCGAGATGCACGTGGGCAAGGTCGGGTTCTGAGCCAGTCGGGCCGTCCCATGCTCCTCGACCGGCTGGTCGTCGCGTACACCACCGCTGGAAACCATGGCCTCGGTTGGGTTGCGCTGGGCGCGACCCAACCGCGTCCGCTGCGCACGGCGGTCACCGTGTGGGGGACGCTGGCTGCGAACTACGCCGTCAAGCTGGCCGTCGACCGCGAGCGTCCGGCGGCGGCCGACGCCATGATCCAGCTGCCCTCGTCGAGCTCCTTTCCGTCCAGCCATGCGGCGATGTCCACCGCCGCTGCGATCGTGCTCAGCCAGGCTCGTCCGCAACTGGCGCCGCTGTGGGCCGTGCTGGCGGGGGCGATGTGCCTGTCGCGTCTGTACGTTGGCGCGCACCACGCGAGCGACGTGGCGGCCGGTGTGGCGCTGGGCGCCGTGACCGGCGGCATCGCCGTGGCGGTGTCGTAGCGATGGCGGTGCTGGGGATGCTCGGCCTGCCCTGGTCCGGTGTCACGACCACGCTTCGCTGCCTCTGCGGCAGCTCGGTCGCGGCGGACGCCGGGCAGGGCGTCGCGGACGTGCGCGATCCCCGGCTGGCTGAGCTGGCGCGCGTGTCGGACTCGCGCAAGGTGGTGGCGGCGACGCTCGAGGTGACCGACCTGACCAAGCTCGTGAGGGGGGCGAAGCGCGGCGAAGGGCTCGGCAACGAGCTGCTCGCCCACATGCGCACCACCGACGCCGTGCTGCTCGTGGTGCGCTGCTTCGAGGACGACCAGGTGCCGCACTCCGAAGGCCGGGTCGATCCGGTGGACGATGCAGAGACGGTCGAGCTTGAGCTGGTGTTCGCCGACCAGGCGGTGGTCGAGCGACGGCTCCAGCGAACCGCCAAGACGGCCAAGTCCGGCGACAAGGCCGCCGTGGCGGAGCAGGAGCAGCTGGAGCGGCTGGCCGCGGCGCTCGAGCAGGGCCGGCCGGCGCGGGCGTTCGGCGAGACGCTGCCGGAGACGCTCGATCTGCTGACCGCCAAGCCGGCCCTCTACATCGCCAACGTCGACGAGTCAGGCAACGCCGAAAGCGTCGAGCGGCTGCGGGCGTTCGGAGCCGAGCGGGGCATCGAGACGATCGCGCTGAACGCCCAGCTGGAAGCCGAGATCGCGGAGCTGGACAGCGACGACCGCCAGGCGTTTCTGGATGACCTCGGCATCGAGCGACCGGCGCTCGACCTGGTCAGCCTGGCTGCCTACGCGGCGCTCGACCTGATCCCCTTCTTCACGTCCGGCGAGAAGGAGACGCGGGCCTGGACGATCAGGCGTGGGCAGAATGCGCAGGAGGCGGCCGGCAAGATCCACACCGACCTCGCCCGCGGCTTCATCCGAGCCGAGGTGATCGAGTGCGAGCGGCTGGTCGAGGCGGGAGGCGAGGCTGAGGCTAAACGCCGCGGCTGGATGCGCGTCGAGGGGCGCGACTACGTCGTCAAGGACGGAGACGTCCTGAACGTGCGCTTCAACGTGTAGCGTACTGCGCTAGGGGCGGCGTCAGACGCCGGGCCGCAGCGTTCCGGCGCGGGCGCGCTCGGCGATCACCTTCGACTCGTGCAGGAAGCTGCCGTCGTCGAACTCGATCACGGGCAGCTTCCGCTGGCCCGTCATACGCTCCATCTCGGAGCGGCCGCCGCGCAGGAGGGGGTGCTTGACGAGCTCGTACTCGACGCCCGCCTCGTCCAGCGCCTTCTGCGCCTGCCAGCATGGATGCGGGCCTTTGATCAGCGTGCCCTTGCAGCGATGCAGTTTCATGGTCATGCGGCGATCGTACTGGTTCGCACCGCTACGAACCAGTCGCCGTCCAGCAGCACCTCCCCGCCGCCCAGCTCCCACGCCAGCCCTTCACCTGTGAAGTAGCGCTTGTAGACGGCGTGCTGAGAGCCATCGTTCAGCGTTCGCTGCTGCCACTCCTCCGCTTCGTGGCCCGGCTGGACGTGCGAGTCGATCACCACCAGCTCGGGTGCCACACGGCGCGCTTCGGCCAGGAAGCGGCCGCGATCGCCAACCTCCAGGTGACCGTAGAAGTGGCCGGTCAGCACGCGGCCGAACTCGCCGTCGTCAAACGGCAGCGCCAGCGCGTCGCCGATCACGAAGCGGCCGTCCGGCCGCCGCTCGCGGGCGATCGCCAGCATCCGATCGCTCTGGTCGAGGCCCGTTACAGCTCCGGTCAGGTGGCGGGTGAGAAACCCCGTACCGCAGGCGACGTCGAGCGTGGATGTCGGCGAGAGCGACGCAACCACGTCGCAGAGGGCGTCACGTTCCTCGTCCCAGCCCGGCCGGTCGCGGTCGGCGAAGAGGCCGCTGCCCATGTACCACTGGTCGTACTCATCCGCGCGCCGATCGTAGTACTCGAACACCGGCAGTCAGAGGGCCTCGCCGACGCGGGCATCGAGCTGGTTGGCGTGATGCAGGCAGACGGCCTCGGGCGTCTCCAGCCTGCGTCCCTCGAGCGGACCGTGATGGCCGGCGACCACGTTCAGCAGCGGCAGCAGCTGCGCCTCCGTGAGTCCGGTTTCGCGTGCCACCGAATCGATCATCCGAACACCCGCCAGCACATGCCCGATCAGCCGCCCCTCGTCGGATACCGCGATCGTGACACCGGGGCGGAACGTCTCGGTGCGGCCGACGTCGTGCAGCAGTGCCGCCGCTAGCAGCAGGTCGCCGTTCAGGCGCGGGTGCAGCTGAGCTGCCTCGCGGCAGAGCGATGCCACGGCGACCGTGTGCTCGAGCAGGCCACCGGCGTAATCGTGGTGGCTCTCGGAGGCCGGGGCCGTGCGCAGCCGCTCCCGGAAGCGGGCGTTGGCGAAGAACCGCGACACCAGCTCGGACAGATCCGGGTCGTGGATCTCGTCGGCCAGGAACTCGAGCATCCCGTCCAGCGTCTCGGCATCGCGGCGCGCCCCGGGCACGAGCTCCAGCGCGTCCCCCTGTTCCAGCTTCTTCAGGTCGCGGATCGCGATCTGGGGCCGGCCGTCGTACGTCTCGACCCTTCCCAGCACGCGCACGGTGTCGCCCTCGTCGAACCGCCCGCCGAGCAGGTTGACGTCGTTCCAGACGACGGCCGGTACACGGCCGGTGCGATCGGCCAGCTCCAGCGAGAGGAACGGGTCGCCGTTGCGGGTACGTCTCTGGCGCTTCCGCTGGACGGCGAACGTCGCCTCGACCAGTGCGCCCTCCTCCAGCTCCGAGACGTAGGTACCTTCGGCCATTGCGGTCAGTCTATTGGACTCGCCCGTCGGCGAAGGCCGTGTTCGTCAGCCGTGTAGGGATCCACCCGATGCCAGCGGCGTGCGATGCGAGCAGGCTCTGATGGTCATCCCCGATCGCAAGGAGCGGCCGTGTCACACCTCGATTTCATTCGCAGCCGATCATCACACCTGCTGGTGCTGGGCGTCGTCCTGCTCGTTGCCGGCTGCGCGACGGACGTGGCCGGAACGACGGTCAAGCGCAGCGGACTTCCGGTCAAGTTCGACTTTACGTCGGATTGCAACGGCTTCACCGGAACCCAGGGCGGCGCGACCAGCGACTGTCATGGCGGCGAGTTCCGGGTGAGTGTCCAGCATCCCGGTCAGACCGTGCACCCCGAGCAGGACTACCTGTTCCGGTTCGACGACTCCGCCCCGGGTCTGGCCGTATCGGCGGACGTACGCCTCGACGGCGGCCGCCCGGAAGATCAGGCACTTGGCGTCGCATGCGTCGGATCGGACTATCAGCAGCCGGCTCGGGAGTACATCTTCGCCGTCAGCGGCGGGTTCGCGGCCATCCTCCGCCGCGACGAGACGCTCCCCAAGTCCCACATCCTGAAGCAGCTCGCCTACAAGCGGGTGGAGGGTATGTCACCGTCCGCGACCATCCACATCGACGGCGAGTGCGCCACGCTCACCGGCGGAACGACGCTGCTCGTGATGCGGGTGAACGGCCGTGAGGTGCTACGCGAGTACACACACACCCGGTTCCCGCGGTTCGTCGCCACCGACCTGTGGATGTTCACGATGTCTGGCGGGTCGTTCGCGTTCGACAACCTCTCCGCGAAAGCCGAGAGCCAGATCCAGTAGAAGGCCGGGGACGCCGCTCGATTAGACTGACCGGCGTGTCGTCGACCAGCACCCGAACCGCCCTCGAGCCGCTGCGCGCCCTGCGCTATGACGGCTCGAGGGTCGTGCTGGACGACGTGATCTGTCCGCCGTATGACGTGATCTCACCGGCCGATCGGGAGGCCTTGCTGAAGCGCAGCGAGTTCGGTGTGGTGCGGCTCGAGCTGCCGGATGCGGCCAACGACGCCGCCCAGCTGCTGTACGACTGGCTGCGAGATGGTGTGCTGGCACGAGACGCCGAGCCGGCGCTGTGGTGGCACGAGCAGCGGTTCACCGGGCCGGACGGTGTCGACCGCACGCGGGCGGGTTTCTTTGCCGCCGTGCGGCTGTCGCCGTACGAGGAGGGTCGCGTGCGGCCGCACGAACGAACCCACGCACATGCCAAGCAGACCCGGCTCGATCTGATGCGCGCCACGCGAGCCAACACCTCGCCGATCTTCGGGCTCTACGACGATCCCGACGGCGTCCCGCGGACGGCGCTGGCGCCGGAGGCCGGCGATGCGCCTGACATGGAGGCGACCGACGGCGATGGCACCGTCCACCGCTTCTGGCGGGTCACCTCGCCAGAAGCGATCGCGGCCACCCAGGCGGCGCTGGCTGAGCGCGAGATTCTGATCGCCGACGGCCACCATCGATACGAGACGGCGCTCAGCTACCGCGAGGAGCAGCGCGAGCGCGACGGCAACCCCGCAGAGGATCGGCCCTACGACTTCATCCTGATGTACCTGGCCAACCTTCACGGCGAGGGTCTGGCGATCTATCCGACACACCGCGTCGTGCGCGCGCAGCGCGACGTCGACGCGAGGTTCCTGGCGGCGTTCGCGTTGGAGGAGTTGCCGGCGGGCAGCTCACCGTCGCAGGTCGAGGCGGCGCTGGCCGCGATCCCGACCGACACCGTCGCGTTCGCCTTGTGGCGGGGCGGCGAGCGGCCGCCGGTCGTGGCCCGGATCCGCGACGCAAGCGCCGTGATGATGGCGATGCCGGGGATGCCCAAGGCGGTGCGGGCGATCGACGCCGCGGTGCTGGAGGCGCTGGTGCTGGCGCCCCTTCTTGGGCTGGACACGAACCAGTTCCTGACCACCGATCAGGTGGTCTACGTTCGCGGACTCGACAACGCGACCTCGATGGTCGATCGGGGCGAGGCGGGCAGCGCCTTCCTGCTGCGCGCGCCGACCGTCGAGCAGGTGCAGGCCGTTGCCGCCAGCGGACGCGTGATGCCGCAGAAGTCGACCTACTTCTTCCCGAAGCTGGCGACCGGCTTCCTGATCAATCCGCTCGGCGCCGAGTGAGGCAGCAGGCCTGGCTCGAGTTCTGCCGTCTGGTGGCGTCGGATGTGCGCAGGATGCTCGACCAGCTTCCCACCCGTGACGACCGCGAGCCGGTGGTCGGACGCGGCATGGGGGGAGACGACACGACGGTGATCGACGACGGTGCCGAGCGGCTGGCGGTGGCTCGGCTGGACGAGCTGGCGGGACGGGGGATCTCGTTCCGGCTGGTGTCTGAGGAGCTGGGCGAGCGCCGCTTCGGCGACCCGGACAGCCCCTGGGTGGTGGTGGTCGACCCGATCGACGGCTCTCTGAACGCCAAGCGCTGCCTGCCGTTCTACTGCATCTCGATGGCGTTTGCCGACGGGCCAACGCTGGACGATGTCCAGTTCGGCTACGTGCTGGACTTCGGAAGCGGCGAGGAGTGGGTTGCCCAGGCCGGCAAGGGTGCGACCGTGAACGACCGGCCGCTGGGAGGGGTGCGGCCCAAGGAGCGGCTAGGGATCGTCGACTTCGAAGCCACCAACGCCGGGCTGATCGCCGAGGCGGCGGGGCGGCTGGACGGCCACGTGGGACGGATCAGGGTGCTGGGCGCTCTCGCGCTGGGGCTCTGCCAGCTGGCGGACGGCAGGCTGGACGGCGTCGCATCGCTGAAGCCCTCGCGCTCCGTCGACCTGGCGGCGGCGGTGCTGATCGTGCGCGAGGCGGGCGGCCACGTGCTGACGCCGGACGTGCCGGCGCTGCCGCTCGACCTCGAGTCGCGCACGCGGGTCGTCGCAGCCCGCGACGAGCAGTGGTCGCAGCGGCTCGCCGACCTGCTCTGGCCCTCCGCCTAACCTGTCGACGGTGCCAGAGACCTGTCGTGATGGGTTCACCTTCCTGTGACGCGATTGCGACAGGTCGGCCGCGTGGTTGCGCGGAACGGCTTCCGCCCCCAATTATTGGAGTCCAACCCCCGACGTGGGGGCGTTGCGCGGCTGTGACTCGATCGTAACGGGTGATGCGGGCTTAGCGAGCCCAGATCGAGCCTGAGCTGTAGCGTCTCAGCCCGAGCTGGAACAGGCCCCATCCGGCGAGGGCGAAGAACAGCGACACCGCCAGCAGGAGCAGGGCGGCCTGGCCGTCGAAGTTGCGTACCAGCCGGGCTGGGATGCCCGTCACGAACGCTGCCGGGACGGCCGTGAACAGCAGCACCTTGGTCGCGCCGCCGAACAGGTCGAGCGGGTAGCTGGCGAAGATCAGGATCGCGTTGAAGCCGAGGTCGGCCTGCTCGCCGCGGCCGCCGACGAACAACGTCAGCGCGCCGCAGGCGACCAGGAAGCCGATCAACACCAGCGACCCGGCCAGCGCGCCGACCACGAACAGCGCCGTTCGCTCCGGCGTGGGGTGTCCGGCGATCGCGAACAGCACCGGCCCGAACAGCAGGTCGCCGACGTTGGCCGCGTCGATCCGCCGCGAGAGCAGGTACGGCAGCGGAGCCACGGGCAGCACCAGCGTCTCGTCCAGGGCGCCGTCGGCGGCCAGGTGCCCGATCCGGCGGCAGTTGGCGAACACGCCGAGCGAGATGCCGGCGCACACCAGCAGGATCGAGAACAGGACGATCACGTCGTGCGCCGCCCAGCCCTGAATGTGGCCGACGCTGTTGAAGAACAGCACCCAGAAGATAACCCATGTGACGTCGTTGGCGATCATCAGCGTGACCTGGAACCAGAACGAGCCGCGATTCGCGATCGCGTCCGCGAACGCTGCCCGCAGCGTTGCCGTGATCGCGGTCATCCGCCCATCACCTGCAGCCTGCGCTCGCCTGCCGCGAAGGCCGCGACGGCGGCCGCCATCAGCGCCGCCAGCCAGCCCACCTGCCACACCAGCAGCATCGGATTGGCATCACCGGACGCCAGCCGGCCCGGCACGTAGGCCATGGTCGCAAACGGCAGCAGCTTGCAGACCACCTCCAGCCCGTGGGGCAGCAGCTCCAGCGGGATCAGCATGCCGCCGGGTAGGAACACGAGCTTCTGGTAGAAGAACCACGACGACTTGGCGTCGAGCAGCCAGAACGCGACCGCCCCGAACGCGTGCTGGGAAGCGATATTGGCGGCGCAGCCGAGCATCATCGCCGGCACCGCCAAGGCCAGTGCCTCAGCCGACGGCGGCGGGCCGGCGAACCACCAGGTCATCAGGCCGCCCGCCACCAGGGCGCTGATGATACGGGCCGCCGCCTCGCCGAGCTCGATCGACATCCGCAGACCGACCACCGACACCGGCCGCAGCATCTGAATCGCAATCGCGCCCGAGCCGATCTCCTCGCCGATCTCCTCGACCGAGCGCGGCCGCACACCCAGCACCGCGGTCTGGGCGCCGAACACGTACCACAGCAGCGCCGGCAGGTCGTAGCCGTCGATCGAGCCACCATGTGCGTCAACCGCCGCCCGCCACAGCGCCGCCAACACCACCAGGATGATCGCGAAGAACCCGATCCGCACCGCCATGTCGCCGGGGTCGGCAACGGTGCGCCGGAAGCCGCGGTCGAACCCGGCCAGGTAGGCGCTCACGCCGGCCTCGCGTAGATGTGCGACACGATCTCCTCCAGGGGCGGGTCGCTGACCGAAATGTCCACCACCTGGTAACGGTCGAGCAGGTCGTCCAGCACCGCACGGATCGGGCGCACCTCGGTGTCCACCACCAGCTTCGCCCCGGGGCCGGTCAGCTTCACCAGCCGGGCGCCCTCGATCTCGATCGTCTGCGGTGGATGTTCGAACCGCACGTCCACCATCTTGGTGCCCAGCAGCGCGCGGCGCATCCGCGAGACGCTGTCGTCGTAGATCAGACGGCCGTGGTTGATCACGATCACCCGGCGGGCGACCTGTTCGATGTCCGAGACGTCGTGGGAGGTGAGCAGGATCGTCGTGCGGCGCTGCTCGTTGATGCGCACGATCAGGTCGCGGAAGCGCGACTTGGCTACCAGGTCGAGGCCGATCGTGGGCTCGTCCAGGAACAGCACCTCGGGCTGGTGCAGCATGCTGGCGACCAACTCGCAGCGCATCCGCTGGCCGAGTGACAGGCTGCGCACCGGCTGATCGAACAGATCGCGGGCGTCCAGCAGCTCACCCAGCTCGTCGATCCGCGACCGCTCCTGATCGGGCGTCACGCCGTAGATGCGGGCGAGCAGGCCGTACGTCTGCCGTGGCGTGAGCTGGTACCAGAGCTGGGAGCGCTGCCCGAACAGCGTGCCGATCCGGCCGCGCCAGCCGGCGGCGCTGCCGCCACGGCACGATGCCCGAGCACCTCGGCGCTGCCCGACGTTGGGTGGAGGATGCCGGTCAGCATCTTGATCGACGTCGACTTGCCGGCGCCGTTCGGGCCGATGTAGGCAAGCCGCTCGCCGGAGTCGACGGCGAAGCTGATGCCCGCCACGGCCTCAACCGGCGCGGTCCTCCGGATCCGACCACCGCCGGGAAACGTCTTTCGCAGCTCGTTGACGACGATCGCCCCCATGTCCCTCACCGTACCAAGGCGGCTACCATCCGACCATGGTCAGTGAGGCTCAGGTGCGGGAGGCCCTGGTGGCGGTGATCGACCCCGAGATCCGCCGCAGTGTGGTCGAGCTCGACATGGTGCGCGAGGTGCGGATCGACGGCCCGCGGGTGGACGTCACGATCGCCCTCACCGTGGCCGGCTGCCCGATGAAGGCGAACCTCGAGCAGCAGGTCCAGCAGCACGTTGGCGACGTGCCCGGCGTCGAGACCGTGGCCGTCTCCTTCGACGTGATGAGCGCCGAGCAGCGCACCGACCTGCGCCGCAGGCTGTCGGGGGGAGGCGGCGATGAGAAGAAGCTGTCGCTGGATCCCGCGACGCGGGTAATAGCTCTCGCGTCCGGCAAGGGCGGGGTGGGCAAGTCCACGCTGACGGCGAACCTGGCCGCCGCGTTGGCGCTGGGCGGCTCGGAGGTCGGTGTGATCGACGCCGACATCTACGGCTACTCGATGCCACGCATGCTGGGCATCTCGAGGCGGCCGGTGGCGGTCGACCAGATGATGATCCCGCCCGTCAACCACGGCATCAAGATCATGTCGATCGGCTTCTTCGTGGACGACGACGGCGCCGTGCCCTGGCGCGGGCCGATGCTGCACCGCGCACTCGAGCAGTTCCTGTCGGACGTGCACTGGGGCGAGATCGACTATCTGGTGGTGGACATGCCGCCGGGCACAGGAGATATCTCGATCTCGCTCGGCCAGCTGCTGCCGAGCCCTGATCTGCTGATCGTCACAACGCCACAGCCGGCCGCGCAGAAGGTGGCGATGCGGGCGGCCGACGTCGCCGACAAGACCGGCATGCGGGTGGCGGGCGTGATCGAGAACATGAGCCATCTGGTCTGTTCGTGCTGCGGCGAGATCACCCGGCCGTTCGGCGAGGGCGGCGGCCGCGCGCTGGCCGACGACCTGGGAGTGCCGATGCTCGGCCAGGTGCCGCTGGACGAGCCGCTGCGGGTCGCGTCCGACGGCGGCACGCCTCTGGTCATGTCGGATCCGGAGGCGGCGTCGGCGGCCGCGATGCTCAAGATCGCGCAGGCCGTTCCGGACGTCCTGCGCCCCCGCAGCGGCGCCGAGCGGATCAAGAAGCCGCTGGCCGTGCTGTAGGACCGAGCGGTGCAGATCGACCACGCGCTGTTTGCCGTGAACGACCTGCACGCCGCGGCGCAGGAATTCGAGGCGCGCCACGGCCTCTCGTCGATCGAGGGTGGTCGCCATCCCGGATGGGGGACGGCCAACCGCATCGTGCCGCTGGGCGATGCGTACCTTGAACTGGTGACCGTGATCGATCAGACCGAGGCGGCGCAGAGCCTGTTCGGACGCTGGGTGGCGTCGGCAGCCGGCACGCTCTCTGGCCCGTTCGCTTGGGCGGTCAGGACGCAGCGCCTGGATGACATTGCCCACCGTCTCGGCCTGACTGTGAGCACCGGTTCGCGGGTCGATCGGTCAGGAAGACCGCTGCGCTGGCGGGTGGCCGGGCTCGAGCGGGCCGCCAACGAGCCCTCGCATCCCTTCTTCATCGAGTGGGAAGCCGGAACGCCGCTACCGGGTCGCGCGCCGCGGACAGACCAGCGTGGCCCGCTCGCGATAGGGTCGCTGCGGCTCTCCGGTGACTCCGACCGGCTGACCGGGTGGCTAGGTCGCCACGACCTGCCGGTCACGGTGTGTCCCGGGCCGCCGGCGGTCACCGGCATCACGCTGACCGGTTCGGAGGGCGAGATCGTTCTTGGCGACGCGCCAGACTGACGGCGCCTGGGCTCAGCCTGCCGACGCCGCGCGCAGCGCCTTCAGCACCTCCGGGTCGATCGACGCATCCGCCGGGTCGAGCCGTTCCTCGAGGTTCTGGACGCTCGCCCACTCCGTCAGAGAGCTGTGGCCGAGGTGGCTCACAAGCCGGTCGACCTCCGTCGCCAGATCGCCCTCCAAGGGCAGAAACTGTTCCGGCGGCGTGTGGCCGAACAGCAGATCGTAGACGCCATGGATGCGGATCAGCTCGGGCACTGGATCCTCATGGTCGTCCACCCTCAGGTCGATCAGGATGTCGTTGTTGCCTCCGTAGCCGCCATCCGTCTGTCGCACCATCACGGCTGCACCCTGCCTCCCCCGGCGGTCGCCTCCCGCCCGGTCTGCGGCCAGCAGGGCGGCCAGCATCCGCTGTGCCAGCGAGCCCTCCGTCGCCAGGAAGGTGTCCGCCAGCGCATCGACCACCTGCGGTCCGGCCAGGATGTTGCCCTGGGCGGCGAAGCATGGCCCGGTGCGCCCGCCGGCCCAGTCCATGCAGCCGGTTCCGCTGAACGTCGCGCTTCCGCCCTGGGTGTCGACCACCCCGAGCTGGCGCTGCTCGCGCTGGTCGTCGGGGCCGATCAGTCGCTCGACGGTCTCCTTTGCCGACAACCCCGATCCCAGCAGCTCGAGGCCGTCCGGCCCGTACGCGACATTCGCGTAGCTCTGCGTTGCGATCGCTCCCACATCGCCTCGCGCCCAGGGGACGACGGCACCCACGGCCGGGAATTTGGAGGCCACCGACACACCCCACTGCCGGGCTTCGAGATCGCAGGCGACCAGCGAGAACGTCACTCGACCGTGCCTCCCGGCTGAACATCCAGCACCTCGAGTCCGGAGACGTCCGCGGCCGCCTGGCGCAGGGCATCGGGAGTCCCGGTGAGCAGGCCGAACGTGCCGTAGTGCGTAGGTACCACGCGCTTGACGCCCAGCAGCCGGATCGCCTCGGCGGCCTCGAACGGGCCCATCGTGAAGTGGTCGCCGATCGGCAGGATCGCCAGGTCGGGGGCGTGCAGCCGTCCGATCAGCGCCATGTCGCCGAACACACAGGTGTCGCCGGCGACGTAGATCCGGAAGCCGTTCTCAACCGTGACGACGTAGCCGTTGGCCTCGCCCAGGTAGATGATGCCGCCGTTCCCATCCTCGATGCTCGACGAGTGGCTGGCCGCCACCATGGTGAACCGGATGCCTGAGGCCTCCACCGTGCCGCCCTTGTTGAAGGCGACGACGTTCTGGACGCCGAGCCCGTCGAGGTAGCTCGCCAGCTCGACGATGCAGAGCACCGCCTGCGGCGAGTGTCGCGCGGCCAGTTCGGCGACGTCGCCGATGTGGTCGGAGTGGCCGTGCGTGAGCAGGATGACGTCGGCGGGCCCTGGGTCCTTCAGGTGCTCCGGCACGACCGGATTGCCGGTCACCCAAGGGTCGATCAACACCCGCTTTCCGCCGGGTGTCTCCAGGATCCACGTTGCGTGCCCGACCCAGGTCAGCCGCACGCCGTTGTCAAGCCCCATGGTCTCGCATCTTCCTCCTCGCAGTGTCGGCCGCAGCCTATCCGGGGCGCTCACCACGGGCAAAGATGGCGGAAGGAGCGGGCCGCGGCGCGACGAACTGTCAGCCATGACGACGACCACCACCCCGGCACGCGCCGCGCTGGCCGGCGCCGTGCTTGCAGCCGGCGGCGGCCTTCTCGCGCCGAACAACCTCGTGGCCTTCTACCTGACCGCGCTGGCGGCAGCCGTGCTGCTGTTCGCGGCCTTCCTCTCCTACCTCGATGCCGCCGAGCGGCTGGACGCTCGCACCGGCCTCAGCCTGGCCGGCAACGGGCTGGCCGGCTTGCTGGTGATGGCTGACGCGGCGATCCGCTTCCCGGCCGTGCTTGATCCCAACCCGCCGAATGGCGCCGGCAAGCTTGCGCTGTTCGCGCTCGTCGTGGTGCTGGCTGCTCAGAGCGTGCGGCTGCTCGAGTCGAGCGGCGAGCCGGGCACGTTGCGCGACAAGCTGGCGCCGGTGCGCGAGCTGCTCTCGCGTTAGCTGGTTCTCCTACGCGATCCAGACAGGCGTGCCGATCGGCGCCCAGGCGTACACCCATGGGGCCTCTGGCGCCGGGACGCGTATGCAGCCGTGGGACGCAGGGTATCCGGGCACGCTCGGGTACGAGTGGATGGCGTCGCCGCCCACCACGTAGCTGGCGTAGGGCAGCCAGACGTGGAACAGATTCGACCACGACATCAGCGACTTCGAGTAGACCTTCCAGTGACCGGTCGGCGTGACATGGCCCGGCCCGGCGGTGGAGACGTGGATCGTCCGCTGCACGTGCCCCTCGGCTCCGATCAGGATCATGATCTGCTTGCCCTTGTGGATCTCGATGTGGCGGTAGCGACGGGTACCGCTCCACGGTTTGGGCGTGACCGAAATCTTGAGCCGAGCCTGGGTGAGCGTGCCGGCGATGCCGTCGCGGGTGAATCCGACCCAGCCCTGGAAGGCCATGACGGCCTGGGTGGTGCGGTAGTCGTAACAGCCGGGGTGGTACTTGTTGGGCAGGTAGCTGCGGTTATACAGGCGCACCTGAAGTGCGAACACGTCCGGCCCGCAGGTTCCCTGGTAGAGCGTCCTGGCCTGCGCCGGGGAGGGCATGATCGCCAGCACCGCGACCGTCAGTGTCGTCACCAGAGCCAACCGCTTCATCATCTGCGTTCCTCTCCTACCCACCTATGAGGGACTTGCTTGCCGTCTGCGCAAGGATCCTCGGTGATGTCGCTGCTTTGGCTGCAATCCGGTCCACGGATGCGATTTTCTAGCGCGCCGGTGCTGGCGCTCCTGGAAGGCGGAGACGACGCCACGGTTGTGGCCGCCTTGGATGCGGGCGCGGGTCAGTGCTGCCAAAACCGTTCGCAAACGGTGAGGTGATGGCCTGGCTCGAGCGGCACTGCGTCGCAGCGGGGCAGATACTTTCGTTGGAAGGGCTTGTCTGCGGCGCGTCTGGGGCAATCCAGGCGCCTAAGGAAGGCCATTATCGCGGCGGGCCATTCATGATCTGAGGCTCAAAAACTTGAGGTCGATCCCAAAACGCCGGCCCATATCGTCACCGTCACTCGCATTGGCTAGCTCCGGGCGAAACCGATACGGCTCTCGGGACACAATAACAGCCAAACCCCGTCGCAAAGGCCGGGACGATGAGGGATGAGCGCTTTGAGGGCGACCGCCGCCCCTCCCCCGAGGCCTTGCTGAAACAACAAGACGTCGCGGCCGGCTGAAGATTTTTCTCGGCGCCGCCCCAGGCGTCGGCAAGACGTTCGAGATGCTGAATGCGGCGCAGGCCAAACACCGTGAAGGGGTGGATGTCGCCCTGGTCGTGTCGAAACCCATGGGCGCAAGGAGACCGAAGCTCTATTGGCGGGTTTAGAGGTTATCTCCCGCTGCAGAGTCGAGGACAAGGGGCGGTCGATTGAGGAGATGGATTTGGACGCCCTTCTGGCGCGGCGGCCGCAGCTCGCACTGGTGGACGAACTGGCCCACACCAACGTGCCGGAAAGCCGACATCTGAAGCGATATCAGGATGTGAAAGAGCTGCTTTCGGCCGGGATCGACGTCTACACGACGCTGAATATCCAGCATGTGGAAAGCCGAACGACGTCGTCGCCAAGATCACCCGTATCCGGGTGCGTGAGACGGTGCCAGACTCTATTATCGATCGGGCGGATGACATCGAGGTGCTCGATCTCACGCCAGATGATCTGATCCAGCGGCTGAAAGAAGGCAAGGTTTACGTTGCGCGCCAAGCGGAACGAGCGCTCCGACATTACTTCTCGCCGGGCAATCTCATTGCCCTCAGGGAACTCGCGCTGCGCCGCACAGCCCAGCGCGTCGATGAGCAGATGGTTAATTACATGCGCAGCCACGCCATTGCTGGACCGTGGGCGGCCGGCGACCGCGTGCTGGTGTGCATCGGTCAGGAGCCAAACAGCAAATCCGTCGTGCGCCACGGCCGGCGCCTGGTGGATACGATGCGGGCCCCCTGGACGGCGATCTACGTCTAGACCTCGGGAACGGTGTGGCTCCGCGAGGCGGAGCATGACGATCACTAACGCGCTGCGACTGGCGACGGCGCGCCGAGGTGGTGACCATACCCGGTCACGATATGGTCGAGGCGGTGCTGGACTACGCACGCGAGAATAACTTCACGCAGATTATTATCGCCAAGTCACGCCAATCGTCCTTGTGGGAGCTTGTATTCGGCTCCGTAACGCAGCGGCTAATCTGCCGGGGTCGGGACGTGAACATTCAGGTTATCGCCGAGCCGGCGGCGGTCCGCTCCGGCCGGACCCAGGAAGTAAAAAAGGGGCAAGCTTATCGAGATCGGCCGGGCGCGCAGGCCTATATGGCCAGCTTGCTCTGGGTGGCCACGGGGCTCGGCGTGGGCCTAGGCTTGCGCACTTTCCTGGCGGTCTCCAACATCGCCCTCGTATTCCTGCCCGCGATTTTGGCGGTGGCGATTGGCTATGGGCTGTTCCCATCGCTGCTGGCGTGCCTCCTCAGCCTGCTTGCCTTCAACTTCTTTTTCCTGCCGCCGCTTTACACCTTCACGATCGCCGATCCGGAGAACGTCGTCGCGCTGTTCTTCTTCGGCGTCGTCGCCTTGATTGCGAGCAATCTCGCGGCACGCACGCGCGACCAGGCCCTCGCCGCTCGGCAAAGGGCGAGGACGACGGAGGAGCTCTACCTGTTCAGTCGCAAGCTTGCCGGCGCTGTGACGCTTGATGACGTGCTATGGGCGACCGCGCACCAGATTGCGCTGATGCTCAAGGTCAAAGTCGTGCTGCTGCTGCCCGACGCCGTAGCCCTCACCGTGCGAGCGGGCTTCCCGCCAGAAGATCAGCTCGATGCGGCAGATTTGCGGCGGCGAAGTGGTGCTCGGAGCACAACCGCGCGGCAGGGCGCGGGGCCGACACCCTGCCCGGAGCGAAACGGCTGTTCCTGCCGATGCAGACCGGGCGCGGGACGGTCGGGGTCATCGGCATCGACAGGGACGAGCCCGGGCCATTGCTCACCTCTGAACAACACCGGCTGCTGGGCGCGCTCGCCGACCATGCGGCTTTGGCGATTGAGCGGGTGAACCTGGCCGTGGATTCGGATCGCGCACACTTGTCGGCCGAGGCCGATCGTCTCCGGACGGCGCTATTGACCTCGATCTCTCACGATTTGCGAACGCCGCTGGCCTCGATCCTTGGATCGGCGAGTAGCCTTGCGAGCAGCGGAGCGACGCTCGGGGAAGAAGTGCAGGCCGACCTGCTTGGCATCATTCAGGAGGAAGCGGAGCGTCTGAATCGGTTCATCGGCAACCTGCTGGATATGACGCGACTTGAGGCGGGCTCGCTCAAGCCGCAGCTGACCCTGGCCGACGCTTCGGAACTCATCGGGGCGGCGTTGCAGCGCGCCGCCAAGATCCTTGCGCAGCACCGCCAGGCGCTGAACTTGGAGCCGGATCTGCCGATGCTGAACGTTGATGTCGTCCTGTTCGAGCAAATCCTGTTCAATCTCTTGGACAACGCAGCGAAATATTCGCCGCCGGGCTCCCTGATTTCTATCGATGCCAAGCGGGACGGCAACCTGGTCGACTTCAAATCTTTGATGAGGGTGATGGGATTCCACCAGCGGATCTCGAGCGAATCTTCGACAAATTCTATCGCGTGGAGGGGACCCACCGCCGGCGCGCGGGAACCGGGCTTGGTCTCGTAATTTGCCGGGGGTTTATCGAGGCAATGGGAGGGAGGATCAGTGCGGCCAATCGCGCAGACCGTTCGGGGGCGATCTTCACGATCACACTCCCAGTCCCAGTTCAGGTCGCCGCAGTCCAGGAAATTACGGCATGACACAAAATGCCGGGTCCTTACGGGTGCTTGTCGTCGACGACGAACCATCGATCTTGCGGTTTTTGCACGCAGGCTTGTCAAGTCAAGGCTATCTTGTCTCGGAAGCGACAGATGGAGTGCGGGCGCTCGAGGCGGTTCGGCAGAATGCGACGGACCTGCTCGTCCTGGACCTTGGGCTGCCAGACCTGGACGGGTTGGAGATCATCCGCCGCATTCGCGATGCCGGCTCGACGGTCCCGATTATCGTCCTTTCAAGCCGGAGCGACGAGCAAGGCAAGGTCCAGGCGCTCGATCTTGGCGCCGATGATTACGTCACTAAGCCATTCGGCATTGATGAGCTCCTGGCCCGCATCCGTGCTGCCCAGCGCCATCGTTTGCAGGAGCAGGGTGAGCGGCCAATCTTCCGTACAGGTGACCTGAGCGTCGACTTGGTGCGCCGGATCGTCACGGTGCGCGGCAACGAGGTAAAGTTCTCCCCGCGCGAGTACGATCTTTTGCGCCTGCTGGTCGCCCATGCCGGAAAGGTGCTCACTCATCGCTTCATTATGCGGGAGGTGTGGGGGGTCGAGACGGACGTCCAGTACCTGCGTATCTATGTCCGGGCCCTTCGGCAGAAGATCGAGGAGGATCCGGAACGGCCGCGCTACGTTCTGACCGAAACGGGGGTTGGCTACCGACTTAAAACAGGAGATTGACCATGGTTGGGCATCGGTATGCTGCAGCGTACAGCACCTCCCCGAGTTCTCCGCCAACACCACGCTTCAGAGGAGCGAGTCATTCCGGTGTTGCGGCCGTGAATATCTCCGATCTGATCGGCCCTGGGCGTGTCATTCTCAATCTGCGCGTGCCAGACAAGCCGCGATTGCTGCAAGAACTTGCGCACCGCGCCGCGATATTCCTGGCGCTTGACGCGGATGCGATCTACCGCGTCCTGCAAGCGCGGGAGCAGCTAGGATCAACAGGTGTGGGACGGGGCATCGCCCTGCCTCACGCCCGTATAGATGGAATTGATGCACTGTTCGGGATGTTGATCCGGTTGAGCCGGCCGATCGATTTTGACTCGATCGACGATAAACCGGTGGACCTTGTTTGCCTGCTGCTGATCCCGCTCGAGGCTGGCAATGAGCACGTTGCCGCCCTCGCCGCCATATCGAGGCGATTACGGGATACGACGTTCACCGAACGCCTGCGAAAGGCCGAGAACGCCAAGGCCGCACGCGAGCTTTTCCCTGATTCTAGCGATACTCGGGAGCAGATGCGCCTTACCAGACCTGCGCCCCGCCACTTACTGTTTGCTGGCGCCGTTTCGAATCTCTTTTCCCGAGGGAGTAGCCGCAACCTTCTGGCGACGGGCGAAGGGATCAGTCGGTCAGGGTGGGTAATCTTAAGCGCATGATGGTTGCTGACGGCCGGAGCCGGCGGAGCCACGTCGCGAGCCGGTATCGCGGATTGTTGTGGCTGGGGTCACCCTGTCCAGCCGCCTCAGGTTTCGCGACCCGGGCCTGCGGAGTTCAAATGACGGCGCCCAGAGGGTCCTCGACCATACCGGCGATCGAGAGAGGCGGGAGCTTTTCGAGGCTCAGTCCGCCCGCCTGCGGCCCGCACGACCTATCGCTGGCAGCTTAGAACTCACCCCGGAGCGGAGGAGGCCGGAGCCGACCACGTCCAGGTCGCATTCTTGATCTCGGGGATTCCTTGAGCCACGAAAGCACGGGGCGGACGGGCTTGACGGCCATGGCGATCACCCTAGACTACCTCGTTTCCCGCTTGGTCGATTATCGCAAATGTGCGAGCTATGTCCGCTCCCGTTTCCTGGAGCTTCGAAGAAGGCCACTCCCACTCGATTCGAGGCGGTAATGCTCGGGTTGCCTCGTCGCGCTGTGCTCGCTGGGTCTTCGGCGATGCTCGCGACTGCGGCGAGTCCTTTTGGCGTTGCTGACGCACAGCAACCAAAGCCTCAATATGATTTGGTCATTAAGGGCGGCGAGGTCATCGATCCGTCACAAGCGCTGCGCGGTCGGCGCGACGTGGCGATTCGCAACGCCGCTGTCGTAGCCATCGAAACCGATATTCCGCGGGAGGCCGCCGCCCAGACGATCAATGCCGACGGCAAGCTCGTTTGCCCCGGGCTGGTCGACCTTCACGCGCATGTCTTTCCGGAAGTGTCATCGATAGGCCTGCCGGCCGACGAACTGGTCCCCTACACGGCGACTACCACCTGTGTGAGCCCGGGAGATGCGGGCGCGAACACGTTCTCAATGTTCCGTCACGCCGTGCTGGCGCGAGCACACACCCGACTGCTTGGGTTCGTGCACATCTCCGCTATCGGCCTCGCCGGCTTTCCCGTTGGCGAAATGGTGAATATCGATTACGCGGCGGTAGACGCCTGTGCACGCACGGTAGCCGAGAATCGCGATGTGGCGCTCGGGGTCAAGGTGCGGATGTCCGCTGAAATCGTCGGCAACAACGGTCTGGAGCCATTACGTCGCGCCATCCAGGCTGCTGAAGCGGCCGGTCCCTGGGCGCGAGTTATGTGCCATATCGGCAATGCGCCGGGACCGATCGGCGCCTTGTTGGATCTGCTCCGTCCTGGCGACATTCTCACCCACGTCTATAGCGGCGCGGGTAATAACACTGTGCAAAACGGCCGCGTTGTGCCTCAGGCGCTAGAGGCTAAACGCCGCGGCGTGATTATGGACGTCGGCCACGGAGGCGGCAGTTTCGATTACACCGTATACGAGCCGGCGCGCGATCAGGGCCTCACGCCCGACACGATCAGCAGCGACATCCACGCGGTATCAGGCAACACGCCCGGCATGCCGTACCTGCCGTGGGTGATGAGCAAATTCCTCAACGATGGCTATACGCTGGAGCAAGTCATCGAAATGGCCACCGTAAAGCCGGCCCAGGTCATCAACAGAGTCGATAAATTGGGCACGTTACAGGTCGGCGCTCCGGCCGATGTCTCAATTCTGGAGCTCGTGCAGGAGCCTGTGGAGTTCGTCGACACGCGCGACAATCATCGGCGCGGAGACCGCTGGCTGAAACCAGTGCAAACGGTGCGCGCTGGAGTTCCATTTGGCCGTCCATACCCGAGCCCCTTTGCGTGGCCTTGAAGCGCCTCCGGAAGGGCTTCGCTCTTTTCGCCTAGTCTTCTCACGGGGCGGAACGATGCGTGTACCGAGAGTGCCAGGACGCCTCTTGTGGTCTGCCCCCGATAACTTGGAGCATTTGAGGCTAAAGTTTTCGGCACTGAGATCCCTGGCTGGGGGAGTGTTCCTCTCCTACGCGAGCCGCTGGGGTCATGCGCTGATCGATCGGCGGCTCTATCTGCTCCAGGCTTGGGCCGAAGATGGCGCGCGCCGCGCGAAGGCCGCGATTCCGGCAACGACCATGTTCGCGACCAAGCCGGCGATCGCGCGTGACCTGATCGCGTCCGCCCTCGACGCCGGCGTGCCCTGCTCGCATTCCTCGACAAGCTGCCGGTTGATGGCGTCCTGTGGCCGGGGCGCCGGCCTCGGGCATGGCGTGCGTTTCCCACCTGACCGCAGCAGCACAATCCCTTCCTCCGCCGCGTGCAACCCATTCCACTGATTAATCACCTCTGTCGTGATCTGGCGCTCTTCCGGCAGGTCCGAGGGCGAGGCGATCAGAAACTCGGTATGTCGTGGCCGAGAACGACAAGATTTGCTCCTGGTCAGCCGTCCAACAGCGACTTCGCGACCGCCGAGATGAGCTCGCCATCCGGGAAAAAACCCTCGGCATGCAGCCGACCGAGGATGGTCTCGAACTGTCGGTATTCGACGAGGCCGTCGCGAGCACCTTCCGCCAGAGCATCAACCTGATCGGTCAGCGCCTCGATCCGTTGACGCCGCTTTGCGGTTTCGGTGGGCGTCAGCAGACGCGGTCCATTGCGGACGAAAAATTCCGAGTTTCGGCGCATATAATAGCCACGTCAGCGAGCGCGGCGGGCGCTGTTTTGCGGCGTTCGCACTCTCGCTGCAGGTCTTGGGTATCCCAGATCAGCTCAGCCGAGTCCTTGCCCATAATGAATGGGTCGTAGAATCCAGAGGAGCCGAGAGAAGCGCAGAGTACGCGTAGCGCTGCTTGATTAGTCTCGAATTCACGGAGGCCTTGCTTTGCAACTCGACCGAGCGCTGGGCCGTCATGGACACGAGCACCACGGGACCGTAGTGGGGGTCCTTCTTCATCGCCTGTGCGATGCAGGCGGCGGCGTCCTCGATGGCCTCCCAATCTCGTTCCACATCGGGTTGGCCGTCTTTGCGCCGATAGTTCGCCAGCGAGAAGCTGCCGCTTGCCAACTTGTAGTAAGAGATCTCCATCGGACCGAGCGTGGCAATCTGTCGGCCGCGATCGACTGACCATGGCACTCGCGGCCCACCGCGTGTCTCGACCCGAGCTAAGATTTCGTCCAGTCGGATCGAGTGAGCGCCAGACAGTCGCCGGCCTAGAATGACGGTGGCCGTTGTTTGACGGTGCAATTCGCTCGGTGCGAGTCTGGAATTCGGAGCGGACATGAAGTCCGCTTCGGGTGGTCGGGAGCAGGCAATGGTGAACGTCCGCTTCCGAGAAGACCTGATGGGCTGGGCGACGACCGTAATGGCCGCAAATCAGCCCGTGACGGTTCAAGTATTCTATATCCAGTTTCCACCAAACTCGGTCACGCCGTAAAAACTCGCAACGATTATAGCCGATCCCTCAGCGCCGCAGCCGCTCGATCCCGAGTTCTGCCCCATCCAGCTGAGGTTGTAGCCCGCCATTGGGTCGCTGGGCCGAACAGCGCACGCCGTTGTTCTCCAGCATCTTCAGCCAGGCTGCCACCTTCTCGCGTCGGCGTGGCGTGCCCACGGCTTGCCGTGGGCTGACACTTCCGAGCAGGGGCACTGGCACGTCCCGCGTCTGCCGGTAATGCGCCTCGAGACTCCGCTGAACGATGACGCGCTCTTCCTCGCCCGCGACAAGCCACTCGCCGGCTTTGCTTGTCCTGTCGTTCGGCAAGCGCCGCCTGCTCGAGTTCCTGCCGCTCGATGAACGGCCCGCACGAGGCCGCGCAAGAGGGGCCCAGCAGCGCCCGCCCGCGTTCCGCCCGCCGCTCGGAGTTGACCGAAAGCGTGACTGCCTTCGGAACGATCTCGACAGTCCCGAGCACGCGCGCACCATCGTCCATCGTCGTGATCAGGCGTTGCGCCCGCGGCGGCGGAGCCCACGCTGGACTTATCTGGGCCGTCTCCCAGCCAGTTCCAGAAGTTGTCGCTCGCTGGGCAAAGCAGCGGATTGTCCCAAGCCCCTCTCGAAGCATCTTGGGGGTCGTGCCCGGCAAGCAAGGGAAATGGAGAGTAAGAACGCAGTGGCTCGCCATCGCTATTCGCGATCTGGGACAGGCGCGGGCCGCTCCGGTCCTCCGGCAGCCGCGCGACAAAGAACATCAGCGTGCCGCTAATGACAGCCACAAGTGCGCAGGGGATCAGGCGGTCGGGATCGGTCCCATTTTTGAAATTTGCGCGAACTCGACCACTCGGCGATACCCACGGGATCACCGCCGCGGACCAGATCGCCAACGGCCATCGACTACCCAGGCACCACCTTCAGCTGAGGAATGCAAGGATTGATCTCGTGCAGGAGGTTAGCGAGCGCACCGCAAAGTAGCTGATTCCCTAGGCGCTCAGGATGTACGCGCAACCATTGATGGCGTGAACTGAACGGGTCGATTACCCTCTGCGCATTGGACATACGCCGGCAGGGAGGCGCCATGTCGGCCAGAGGCGATCATGACCACGGTCCCGTTCGGGACGAGCTGCTGGCCGAGCTGGCGAGCCGACAGGCATTGCTCGCTGCCATCAACCTGGTCGCGGCCCTTCTCTTCGCCTCGGGCCTCGCCAGCGCCGCTCCGGCTTCACTGGTCTCCGGGTGGCTAGGTTACATGGGAATTTCGCAGGCGGGCCGCCTGCTCTGCTGGCGACGCTACGTCATAGGCAGATTGACAAGCAATCCTGTGGTCTGGCTCGTCGCGACTTCGGCATCGGCCGGCCTCGGCTGGGGCCTGATCGGCCTCCTGTTCGCCGGCATCGGCTCGTCGGCGCAGCAGATGCTCGTGCCCTTTTTTCTCGCCGGCATGACGGCTGGCGCGGTGACCTCGCTCGCTGGTCACTTCCCGGTTCTTTATGCGTTCATCGTCCCCGCGCTCCTGCCCTATGCGGCCCGCCTCGCCTTGAGCAACGAGCCAGCCGCCCACACTATGGCTATCACCACGGTGGCCTACGCAGCCGGCCTCTCCATCGTGGCTTACCAGGTGCACCGCTCCGTCCATCGGTTGCTCGAACTCCACGTCGAGAATGCTCAACTGATCACGGACCTCGAGAAGGCACAACACGGCCTTGAGCGGCTGCTCGAGCGACGCGGCGCCGAGTTGGAGGCGGTCATGGACACCGTGCCGGTGGCCGTCTGGCTGGCGCACGACGCCGACGCGCGCCGGATCACCGGCAATCATCGGGCTGCGCAGATGCTGCGCCTCGAGCCGGAAGCAGATCTCTCGCTTACCGCCGTAAAGGAGAACGCACGACGGCACTCTCGCGTGCTCATCGATGGCGGCGAGGTACCGACTAAGGATCTACCGCTACAGCGGGCCGCGCGCGGCGAGTTTGTAAATTGCCAGGAAATCCGCATCGCGTTCGACGATGGTGCCTGGCTCGATATCCTGATCAGCGCCGCCCCGGTTCGGGATTCGATCGGCAGGCCCGCGGGTGCGGTCGGCGCTGCGGTGGATATCACCGAGCGCAAACGGACTGAGGAACGGATCAAACACTTGGCCCACCACGACGGGCTGACCGGCCTGCCGAACCGGATCCTGCTCCAGGAGCGGTTGCGACAGGCGCTGTGCCTTGCCCGCCGCGGCAGTTCGGGAATCAGCCTGCTGCTGCTCGACCTGGATCACTTCAAAGACCTCAACGACACGTTGGGTCATCCTGCCGGCGATCAGCTGCTACGCGCGGTAGCTGAGCGGCTCCAGGCGGCGGTTCGCCCCGAGGAGACTCTGGCTCGTCTCGGCGGCGACGAGTTCGCTCTTGTCCAGCCCGGCCTCGCCGGGCCAGACGGTGCGGCGGTATTGGCGAAAAGACTGATCGACACTCTCACAGCGCCGTTCGCGTTCGAGTCGCAGGAAGCGTACATTTCGGCGAGCGTCGGCGTTGCAGTCTCGCTGAGTGGTACTGAGCACGAAGACGAGCTGATCCGGCAGGCAGATGTGGCGCTCTATCGGGCCAAGCAGGACGGCCGAGGCCGGTTCCGCTTGTTCGAGCCAGAAATGGACGCCGAGGTGCAGGCGCGGCAAAGACTTCGAGCGGGAGCTGCGGGACGCACTCGAGCGAGGCGAGTTCGCGCTTCACTACCAGCCGCAACTCGACCTGAGAACGCACCGCGTGGATAGCGTCGAAGCACTGGTGCGTTGGCAGCACGCGGGGCGCGGGCTCGTGCCGCCGGGCGAATTCATCGCCGCTGCCGAGGCAAGTGGGCTAATCCGCCCGCTAGGCGCCTGGGTGCTGAGCGAGGCCTGTCGAGCAGCTCAGGCCTGGCGAGACGCGGGCCTGAACGTGGTAGTGGCGGTGAATTTGTCGCCGGCGCAGCTTCGCAATGGCAATTTGCTGCAAGACATCGATAGTGCGCTGCGCGCGAGCGGCCTCGACCCGCGTTGGCTCGAGCTGGAAATTACCGAAACCCTATTCGTGGAACGCTCCGAGCGAGTGACGGATCGCACCCTGAGCGGCTTGGCGTCGCGCGGCATTCGTCTGGCACTCGATGACTTTGGCACCGGCTATAGCTCGCTAGCTTCCCTCAAACGCCTACCGGTGGCGAAGATTAAGATCGATCGCTCGTTCGTGAGCGGCATCGGTCGCGATCCGGAGGATGAGGCGCTGGTGCGCGCGATCGTGAGCCTTGGTCACGTGCTCGGCAAACGGGTAGTCGCGGAGGAATTGAGTTAGAGGCGCAGCTTGCTTTCCTGCGCCAGGCGGACTGCGACGCGGCGCAGGGCTTCCTGCTCGGCCATCCGCTGATGGCAGCGGAGGTCGAGCACCTGTTGCAACGTGAACGGACCCCAATCGTCGCGGCGAGCCCAGGCAGTGAGCCCTTCGATCTTGCGAGCGGTCGCCGCGGTCTTGCTTCCGGAGGCCACAGTGGTGGTGCTGGTCCTGGTGAGCAGGCACACGAGCCCCGGATCGGTTCCAGGGGTGCAGACGCGGAGCTTGGGCCCGAGGCGAGGCCTTGGGTTGAGGTTCGATCCGTGTAGGAGGAGGCGAACGGGATGCCAACTCGGCCTCTCGGGGCAACAGCTAAGGCACTGAATTCGAAAGCAGAAAAGCTTGGGACTCGTTTCCGGCAGTCTCAACTTCAGAGACAAACCGGCAGGGAAAGAGGGATTTGGCCGCTCGTTGCGGCCTCGAAGTATCAAGCTCCTGACCCGAAACCCAGGCCAAACCTGGGCTTCAGCGCGGCGCCTGATCGAGCGGAGAATTGTTTGAGGGATGTCGACTGGAGCAAGGAAGGGAATTCGAACCGTCGGTCTCGACCTGAAGGTGATCAGGACCGCGAGCGCGATCCTACCGCAGCCGAGCCAGATCAGCCCGTCATAGAGCTACGCCGAAGCTGCCCGCGCAGTCGAGCCGCCCCGCACGCTACACTGCGCGCTCTCTCTCGATCCCGGCGCGTGCCGCACCATTTCGCGAAGTGGAGGAAATTATGGCCCAGTCGTGGTAAACTTGTCGTATCAGCGTGCCGCTCCGCCAGTCCTGGACCCAGCAGGAGTTCTTTGCCTGGGCCGCTTCCCAGGAAAGCCGCTTCGAGTTCGACGGCTTTCAGCCCGTCGCCATGACCGGCGGGACTCTGGGCCACTCGCTTATCCTGCGGAGCCTTCCACCGTGCCCTCGATGCCCGCTTGCGAGGCGGGCCATGTCAGCCTCTTGGCCCGGATGCCGGCGTAACGACTATCGGAAATGCCGTCCGCTATCCCGACGCGCTAGTGACGTGCTCAACCTTTGACCGCGAGGCGATGACGGTGCCCGGTGCCGTCGTCGTCTTCGAAGTGCTCAGTGCCAGCACCAGCCGAACCGACCGCATTCTTAAAGTCCGCGAATACGCGGCCGTGGTCTCCATTCGCCGATACGTCATCCTGGAGTCCGCCAGCATCGGCCTAACCGTGATGGAACGGGAACGGAGTGACGAGATTTGGCGAGTTGTCACTCTTACCAGTGGCGATATCCTCCACATGCCCGAAATCGGCATCGAGATTCCTGTGGCCGAGTTTTACGAGGGAGTTGCTTTTGACGACGAGGTCGCTGGCAACACGTGAACGCTCCGCTGTTCTCGGCCTCGTACGGATCGACGGCTGCAGTTTTGGGACGGAAGCTCTACGCAACAGCCGCTGCCCGCTCGAGAGTTCGTCGTGAATTGGGTCCGGCGTTGCTCGCCGCGATCCAGGCCGTCCTCGCCGGGAGCCCATTCCACGGCGAAGGCCACCGCAAGATCTGGGCGAGGTTACGTCTTGCCGGGGTGCGGACCTCGAAGCGCCGGGTGCTACGGTTGATGCGCGAGAACGACCTGCTCGCTCCGTCGCGGGTCGGATCGCCGCGTGGCCCGCGCAGCCATGACGGGACCATCATCCCGGAGACGGTGGACACGATGTGGGGCACCGACCTGACCACGACCATCACCGGCGAGGGCCCGGCGGCGGTGTTCGTCGCCGTCGACCATTGCTCGGTCGACTGCGTCGGCATCCACGCCGCACCCCGCGCTACCCGCTTCGAGGCGCTGGAACCGATCCGTCAGGGTGTGCGCGACCACTTCGGCGGCTTTGCGAGGAACATCGCCAACGGCCTCTCCGTCCGGCACGACCATGGATCGCAATACATGTCCGATGCCTTCCAGAAGGAGCTCGGCTTCCTCGGCGCCGAAAGCTCTCCCGCCTTCGTCCGTGCGCCCGAAGGCAATGGCTGCGCCGAACGGTTCATCCGCACGCTGAAGGAGAACCTGTTGTGGGTGCAGACCTTCGATACGATCGAGGATCTCCGACAGGCGCTGCTCGCGTTCCGCCAAACCTACAATGCGGCCTGGCTCATCGAGCGGCACGGATTCATCACGCCCGCAACATTCCGGCGAAACAGCTTCAACCCGCGGCCCTCGCCGCTTAGGCTTTAACCGGTGTCTCAACCGCGGGCCGTGCAGGACGGCCCCCATTTCGACCGGACACGAGGCGGGTTGCGACTGAGCTCTGTGTATTCTCTCGGTGAGCGGTAGGCGAGGCCGCTGTGAGGGTGAACCTCGTTGTAATCGTCCATCCATCCGGAACGGCCGCGAGCGCGGCGCTGAGGGA
>CAVWLK010000099.1:0-5766 GCA_963755675.1 uncultured Actinomycetes bacterium | reverse complement strand
TCTCAGGCCTAGCCGTGTACATCCTGATCGTCGGGGGCGGCAAAGTGGGTAGCAACCTCACGTCCACACTGATGCACATGGGGCATGAGGTGACGCTGATCGAGGGCGATCGCGATCGCTACGCGCCTGCTCGAGGAGCGGTTTGAGCATGTCGTGCGCCAGGGCGATGCGACCGAGCTCTTCGTGCTGGAACGGGCCGGCATCGAGCGCGCCGACCTGGTGGTTGCCGTCACCGGTGACGACGAGGACAACATCATCGTCTGTCAGGTGGCGAAGGAGAAGTACGGCGTGCCCAAAGTGATTGCGCGTGTCAACGACCCCCGAAACCAGCAGCATTTCGACATGGTCGGGATCACGTTGACAGTGTCGGCGACCGCAACCATCCTGGCCCTGATCGAGCACGAGCTGCCCCAGCACGAGCTCGTCACGCTGATCGACCTGAAACGCGAGAACCTCGAGATCGTCGAGTTTGCGATCGGCTCCGCATCGCCCGCTGCCGGCAAGTTCGTGCGCGAGCTCAACCTTCCCAGCCGTTCGCGGCTGATCTCAGTCACTCGCGACGGCCGGGCCGAGATCGCGATCGGCGACACCCAGCTTGCGCCCGGCGACCTGGTGATGGCGATCCTCGAGCCCGACGTCGAGGATGAGCTCAAGACCAGCTGATGCCCGCCTGACATCTTGCTCACGGCCGGCCTGATCGAGCGCTACCGGGACCGGCTTCCGGTCAGCGAGCAGACGCCCGTGGTCTCGCTGGGCGAGGGATCGACGCCGCTCGTGCACGCGCCGCGCATCTCGGAGCGCCTCGGGGTCGACGTCTTCCTCAAGTACGAGGGCCTCAACCCGACCGGCTCGTTCAAGGACCGGGGGATGACCGTGGCCGTCTCGAAGGCGCTCGAGCAGGGCGCCACCGAGGCCGTCTGCGCCTCGACCGGCAACACGTCGGCGTCGGCCGCCGCCTACTGCGGCCGCGCAGGCATCACCTCGCGGTCGTGCTGCCGGAGGGAGCGATCGCGCGCGGAAAGCTGGCTCAGGCCCAGATCTGCGGAGCCCGCGTGATCGCCATCCAGGGCAGCTTCGACGATGCCCTCGGCCTGGTGCGCGAGCTGGTCGAGCGCCGGCCGGTTGCGCTGCTCAACTCGATCAATCCGTTTCGCCTGGAGGGTCAGAAGACGGCCGCGTTCGAGGTGCGTCGAGCAGCTCGGAGGCGCCCCCGACTGGCTGGCGTTGCCGGTAGGCAACGGCGGCAACATCACCGCCTACTGGAAGGGGTTCGGCGAGATCGACGCAGCGCCGCGGATGCTCGCCGGCCAGGCCGCCGGCGCCGCGCCGCTGATCACGCGTGCGCCGGTCGCCAACCCCGCCACGATCGCGACCGCGATCCGGATCGGCAACCCCGCTCGGCTCGACGAGGCGCTGGCGGCGGTTGACGACTCGAACGGCGGCATCCGCGCGATCGACGATGAGGGCATCCTGGCCGCCTACCGGATGCTGGCCCAGGAGGAGGGCGTGTTCTGCGAGCCGGCCTCCGCCGCCTCCGTGGCGGCGCTTGTGGCTGCCGTGGGGGACGGGCTGTCGAACCAGGATCGCGAGTCGTGTGCGTGCTCACCGGACATGGCCTGAAAGACCCTGACACGGCCGGCCAGGAGGGAGCCGAGATCCTGCGTTGTCCGCCGGCCATCGATCGGCTGGAGCGGCTGGCGTTCGATCCGGAGCCGGTCGGTGTCTGACGCGCTGCGCGTGACCGCGCCCGCGTCGTCGGCCAACCTGGGGCCGGGGTTCGACTGCCTGGCGCTCGCGCTGGAGCTGCGAAACGACGTCGAGATCAGGCGCGGCGTCGCCGCCGGGCCGGTGGTGCGGATCTCCGGCGAGGGCGCCGGCGAGACGCCGACCGGCGCCGACAACCTGTTCCTGCGGGCGTTCCAGCGCGGCGGGGCAGACGTCGAAGGACTCGAGTTCACGATGACCAACCGGGTGCCGTTCGCCCGCGGCCTCGGTTCGAGTGCCGCCACGATCGCGGCCGGCCTGGTCGCCGCCCAGGCCTGGACCGGTGCCGACGAGACCGACCTGCTGGGCCTGGCGGCCGAGATCGAGGGCCACCCCGACAACGTTGCGGCCGCGCTCAACGGCGGCCTCACGCTGGCCTGGTCGAACGACGACGGCGTATCCGCGATCGGCTTTGGCGCGCCGGACGTCGCCTTCGTGGCGATGGTGGCTGACACGCAGCTCTCGACGACCCAGGCGCGGGCGGCGCTGCCGGCGCAGGTGCCCCACGCGGACGCCGTGCACACGGCGTCTCGGGCCGCGCTGCTGGTGGCGGCGATCGGCTCCGGCGACAACGAGCTGCTGCGAGACGCGCTCGACGACCGCCTGCATGAGCCCTACCGCGCGCCTCTGGTGCCGCTGCTGGCGGCGGTGCGGCAGCGAGTGCAGGGGCGCAGCGAGGTCTACGGCGCGACCCTGTCGGGGGCCGGGCCGACCGTGCTCGTCTGGTGCAAGTCGGATTCCGAGGAGGGCGTCGCAGAATCGTTGTCGGCGTTGGCCGGTGCCAACCCGACGGTGTTGGTGGCCGCCGGCGCCGGAGTCGTGCTGGCCTGAAGGGTCTTCCTGCGAAAAACCAGGGTCGGGATCAGCGATTTCCCCGATGGTGCTGCTGCCTCACGGCTCGACACTCGGGTGCACGAGCCCTGAAACGTGACGGAGGAGAGTGTCATGGGACGGTCGAGGACCACCGCACGGCGCCCCAGGAGCCTGGCCATCACGCTGGCTTCGCTCGCAGTCCTGACGCTCGCGGCTGCGGCGTTTTCGGGTGTTTCCCGCGCTTCCGTGCGGTCTCACCTGTCGGCGGCGCCGCCGTCACAGACCGCGGTGGTAGCCGCCCCGCTCAGCTATGACCTACGCGCGTTTGTGGACGGGCGCAGCCAGCTAACCCTGAGTGGCTCGGATGCGCAGTGGTATCACCTGGACTACGCCGCGCCCGGTCGTTACGGCACCAGCGATCTGCCGACATACATCAACGGGGTCGCCTGGATCCCCGGGTGGCCGTCGACGGGCGAGCTCCGCGACTGCCATTGCTACTCCGACACCTTTACCGGTGTCGTTCCTCCCGTGCCTGCTGGGGCGATCCACGCCACGCTGACGCCGGTGGGCGACGGTTGCCTGGACTCCTGCACGCTCTCGGTCAGCTCAGGCTCGTTCACGGTCGATTTCAACGACGATCCCCATGGCGGTCCGGCGTGGTATGAGGTTCGGGTCGACGTCACCCCAGGCTCTGCCACCTGTCTCGGACACTCGGCCACGATCGTCGGTACCGCAGGCGCTGACACGCTCGTCGGCACCCGTGGTCCCGACGTGATCGTGAGCATGGGAGGCGCCGACGCCATCAGGGGCCGCGGCGGCCGCGACATCATCTGTGGAGGTTCCGGCTCCGACACGATCAGCGGGGGCACCGGCTATGACCTGATTCACTCCGGCCCGGGCCCCGACCACGTGTTCGGCAACGACGGCAATGACGTCATCTACGGCAATAGCTGGAACGACACGCTCAACGGAGGCGCCGGCAATGATCAGCTGTTCGGAGGTCGTGGCGACGACCGTCTCGACGGCGGCGTCGGCACCGACGTCTGTAACGGTGGATCCGGCACCGACGTGTCCGTCAGCTGTGAGTCGAGCGCCGCGGGGCCGTAACCGGATAGGGACGCTCAGGCCGCTGCCAGCGCCAGCAGATCGTCCGGTGACTCGGCCAGATAGGTCGGCTGCACCGCCAGCAGCAGGTCGCGCGAGCCACCTGTCCACAGCGCCGCCGCGGTGGCCGCCCCGGCGTGCTTCGCCTCGGCGACGACGTACGGCGACGCCGTCACGACCAGCGCGTCGGCCGGATCGAGATCCATCTCCTCGATCAGCGAGACGGGGCCGTGGTGGCTGGCCTCGACCCGCTCGAGCTCCATGCGGCGGGCGAGTCCCAGGAAGTGGGTCACGATAACGCCCACCTCCGGCGGGCCGGGCGACCAGGCCGCCAGCCGCATGCCGGCCGCCGCCAGCTGGCGCACCACCGAGTCGAGCGCCGGGTCGGGCCGCACGTAGACGGGAATGTGCTCCTCGTAGTAGCGCGCCAGCTCGATCCGCCAGGTGCTGGCCTCGCTGCCGGCCCATGTCTCCAGCTGGCCGATCGCGACGCAGCGATCATCGGAAATGTCGGCCGGGTCGAGCGGCGTCACGCGGCCCAGCTTGCGGGCAAGATGCTGAACGGCGTCAGCCCACAGGCGCTCGCTGGGAGCCAGAGCGTCCTCGGCAAGGATGACGGCTTTCACGGATGCGCAGGGTAGCCGGAGCCCCCGGCGCTGCGCCGAACGTCTGCGTGCGAGTCTGCGACCGCTTCTTGTGACACCTCTGCGACACCCCATGTCTGGTTCCGTGACAGTGGTTCGGAGCACGATGCGTCAAACGCTCCCTGGAAAGGAATCCCCCGCTGTGAGACGACGTATCCTCCTGGCGCTGGGCGGCCTCGCCGCGCGCCACCCCTCTCGCCATCGCTCCCGCCGCCTTCGCCGGCACCTACCAGATCAGCGATGACACCTCCCAGATCATCGACTCCTGGACGCTCTCGAAGCCGTCGGGCTACTTCGGTTGCTCGTTCGCCAGCCGCCCCGGCCCGTGCTCCGACGCCGATGTGCCGATGCCCACCTCGCTCCGCATCTTCGCGCTTGGCAACGTGGCGGCCGACAGCGAGGCCTACTGGTACTGGATGGCTCCTCCCACCGTCTCGATCGTCAGTGGATCGATCACCGTCGACTACAACACCACGCGGACACGCGCGTGTTCATGAAGGCGCGGCTTCGCAGCGGCTCCTTTGGCTCCAGCCCCAGCTGCACACCGCGAACGACAAAGGTACCGCCACCTGGAGCATCCCGGCCGGCAACGAGGCGGTCGCGATCTATCTCAAGAGCCTGGCGGCACACAACTTCGTGGACAAGTGGCAGAACCACATTGGTCGTCTGGTCGAGATCCGCATAACCATGCGGGTAGACCTTGGCCTGTTTAGGCAATGTGCTACCGGAATTGCTACCAACACCACTAAGAACGACCTGGGCTGGAATCCGTCGTTGAACAGGCGGTCCGCCAGATACTGCTCGAATACGCCCAGTGCCTCGGCCGGCCGAATCGGAGTCTGGTATGCCCGCTCACCGTCGGGTTGGCCTGGCCGGTGGACGTGGGACTTCATTGGCGAGGGCTTAGTCGGGTCGTAGTCAAATCGAACGCGTTGGAGGTACTCGCCGGCCTGCCCATGGTAAGTGTAGGCGGCCAGCGTGTAGCCACGTTCGCGAAACGGCCCAGGGGGCGTCTTGGGGGATCCAGAGCTCGTTGATCTTGAAAGTGACGTCCTCGGCAGGCGCACCGAGGAACAGCCGCGCACCCTTGATCGACACTCGCCCCGCCCGTGGATCGACCTCATGCCACTCGTCCCACAGCGATCGGTTATCGATGGCATAGCCGTTCATGGCGAGGAGATCCTCGAGGTCCGAGTACCTCGAATGCAGGAAGGCGGGGAAGTCGGTCATTTTGAAATGAAGACGGAGTCGTGTGGTGGGGTCGTCCGTTCAGGTGCGTTGCTACTCTGCCGATATAAGTGTGAAATAAGTGGATTGTGTGAACCTAGTTGACGATCTGCGCAGTCTACCGTAGAGTTCGAACCACCTCTACCGGCTCGGAGGTACACCATGCTGGATCTTGAACGCCTCTACCTGAGGCCACGCGACGTGGCTGCGGACC
>CAVWLK010000098.1:0-21735 GCA_963755675.1 uncultured Actinomycetes bacterium | reverse complement strand
CGTTATACGTGAGGTTGTCCCGATCGTCTATCCGCGCTTCGAACTCACGAAGCAGACCCTAGGCTGGTGAAGGGCGCCGTTGGGCCGCGGCATTCGACCAAGCCGGCGGTACGTGACCTGCGGGGAGCGGTTGACCCACCGCTCGTCCATGTCCATCGCCGCGAAGGCTTGAGTGGAGCGCTGGGTTGATCGGGGAGGAACTTCGATGGCGGCTCGGTGGTAGCGCCGTATCCTGTGGCGGTCGGCAAACTGACGGGCGATGGTCGTCTTTCCCGCGCCGCTTCCACCACCGACCCAGAGCACCTGACCCAGTCTTGCCCGCAGTTGTTGGTTGCGGTCATCATCTGCGTTGCAGATGTGTTTGCTTTGCGGGCGACGGGGAACGGCGACTCTGGGGCGAACGACAGTTCACTCCAGATCGTGGGGTTCCTGACGTTTATCGGTTCGGCCGCCGCCGCGCTCGTCCTGAGCGCGTTCCTTGGGATCCGCTGGTCGTTACAGCGCCGCTCCGTCTGATCCGATTGCGCCGCGTAGTTCGCCCAGGGTCGCGTGCGTCGCAGGGGGTGGCCCTGGCGGCCGGAGTGAAGGGCCTGCAGTGCAGCCCCGCCGCCTTGTCGTGCCTCCTCGGTGATCGCCGTCCAACATCCTCGGAGTGCCGGGGTGCCCGTCCAGCCTACGGAGCAGGCGGCGTTCGACACGGAGACAGGCGAGCCGCTCTCCTGAGCCGATCCTGGGGTCGGTGTAGTGAGTCGGGCGGGGGACAACCCATCACCCGCCCGACTCCTGC
Organism: uncultured Actinomycetes bacterium; assembly: GCA_963755675.1. Classification (GTDB taxonomy): domain Bacteria; phylum Actinomycetota; class Thermoleophilia; order Gaiellales; family JAICJC01; genus JAICYJ01. The sequence goes on along the minus strand of CAVWLK010000098.1, from coordinate 20,948 downwards.
TCGACCCGTGACAGTGAGCGGCTTGGTCATCGGCCACGCGTCCGCGGGGTTTAGTCGGTCACACCGTCGTCTGGTTCCCCGTCAGCAGCGGGTCCGTGGATGAACACGTCGGCGAGTCCGTTGTCGTCGGGCGGAGTCGGCGTGCTCTTCTCAGCTGTCTGGAGACGCGTTGCGTGTCAGTACTCGCTGGTCGGTACCGAGCGCCGAGACCGACGTGAGCGTCATCGCCGAGCTGAAAGCCAGGTCGGGGTTGGTGATGGTGGTGTCGGTACGGGTTGCGATCACGACTCGGTTGGTGAGGGGTTCCCATTTTGCGTGTTGTCCGCATCCGATCCGCACGGTGCCGCGTGTTTTCACGTCGTAGGTGAACAGCTCGTGGCAGACAAGGGGGTCGTATACCTGCTCCGGGGGGATGGTGGGCGCCTTGGGATTCGCAGATAGCAGCAGGTATCGCCCGTCTGGCGACCAACCCAGCGGCACCGCGCCGTACTTGAACGCGTGCTTGATCGGCGTGACCCGCGACGATGTCGCCGTAGTGAGATAGGGCTGAATGGAGTAGGCGGCGATCAAGTCCCCATGCGGCTGAAAGATTGGTCCCACCAGCCGGTGCGGGAACACGCCTGCAGCAAACCGGCCGGTCAGGCCGGCAGGAAGCGGACGCACCGCTCGGCTCGCCACGTCGAGGAGCACGCTCTGTTCGCGGTAGGTGTCCGACCCGCTGAGCGTCTGGCCGGTCGCCGGGTTGATCGGCGTGTCAAGAGTGAAGGCGATCGTGCGACCATCCGGCGACCAGGAGGAAAGCCCGGAGCCATAGCCCAACTTCGATGTAAAAACCCGCACCGGCCGCTGCGAAGCACCATCGAGCGAGAAGGTGTAGAGAGACGATTCAGCCGCCCCCGGATGGAGTACACCGAAGGCAAGCGCGGAGCTGTCGGGCGACCAGGTGAGGAATCCTGCGTCTCCGACCGCCGGGACAACCAGGGGTGCCCGATGCGCGCCGCCTGCTCGAGTCGAGACCACCTCGAGGTCGGTCGTATACGGGCTCCCGCTATTGTGGCCTACGATCAGCGCGACGTGGCGTCCATCGGGTGACGTGCTGGTCGAGGCGATGAAACGCCCGTGGCCGTGAATCGTCAGCAGGCGGCGCGTGCCGGTCGCGGTGGCCAGCATCAGAGTGTTGGGGACCGGCATGTCTGCGCGGTCGGGCCGATAACGCATGTAGCCAAACCTCGAGTCCGTCCGATCGGGTCGCACCGGCGCGGCCGGGGCCACGTCACGCCGCGAGTGGGCGGCAATCACCAGCATGACCACCAACACGACGGCTCCCGTGCGGCGGCCAAGCCGAATGCCACCCGCCGGGCTCGCCGCCGTCTCTTGGGAGGCTCGGACGGGGCCCGGCCGCGAGCCGTTTCGATGAGCGCGAACGATGGCTCGTGCTCGTTCAACTCCTCCAGCAGGTTGCCCCATTCAGACATCGTTCGCCTCCCGTTCCGGCAGCGCCTCGCGAAGCTGCTTGCGAGCGCGATGCAACCGCACTTTCACGGCGGGCACCGACGAGCCCGTCAGGCGAGCCACATCTGAGACTGGGTAGTCGCAGAAGTAATGCAAGAAAACCGCGAACCGCTGCTCGATGGAAACGCCGAGAAGAGCCTTCGTCAGCGTAGGTGAAAGCACGCTCTGCGATGCCGCCACCTCATCTCGATCCAATAGCTCGACTTGGCGCTTTTCGCGGGCACGCTCCTTCGCCAACAACCGGTAGGCGATGCGGAAGAGGTAGGCGAGTGGGTCTCGCACCTCTTCGGGATGCTGCTGGAGGTACTGTGAGAAGGTTTCGGCAGTCACATCGTCGGCCTGATCTCGGCGGCCGGCTGAGGCGGCGAGCACAGCCCTCCACACCTGTCCACCACAGGTCGTGAAAGTCAGCCATCTCATCAGTTGTGTCCCTGATCATCGGTCCCTGTCCGTTGCACCAGACAAAGCGGATCGGCAGGCGAAAGGTTACCAACACCGAAGGCGCGGCTCGCCCGTGTCGAACTGACCGAAGGCGACCGCGTCGCTGGAACTTAACAACTCACGACCTGGTCGACCAATCCAACAGCCCTCGCCGCCGGCAGCGGCGACGCGCGTGCCGCGCACACTTTTTATCCACGCTCACCAAGTCGTAGAGCCCTCATTCGAGGACCTGCCCTGATCTGGGGAATCCTTCTAAGAGGGGGATAGCCGTGACACCGGGTAGGGGCTATCCGCGCCTCTGTGAACCGCTGACGGGATTAACCCCGTCGCTACCGTCTCCGTTCGGTGGCACTTGGCGAGTCCGTTTTTTGGAGAGTCGGTTTTTTCCGGCCGCCTAGGTCTGCCGTGGGACGGACGCGTGCGACTGAACGAACCGCCACTCCTCGTCTTCTTTGTGAAGCACTCCAGTCACTCGCATGGTTAGTTTCGGTGGTCCGTCTAGGATGATCCGGCACGCGAACCAGCCAACTGAGCCCTCTGCGTACGCTTCGAGGCCCTCCACCGCAGCGTGTCCCATGGCCGGTTGCTCGCGCCAAGACTGTTCAATCGCTGTTGGGCCGGCCACCCACTCTTCTTCGTCGGTGCCTATGACAAGAGCACCGTTCTCAGTAGAGTGCATGGCCGTCAGTGCGTCTATTTCTCCGGCCTCCATCTTTGCGTTCACGTCGAGAAGTTGTTCCTCGATCTCGGGGGATCGTTCCACGGTTTCCTCCTTAGCCGATGACTATGGACACTTTCACCGTCATGGGGAGGCTGTCAACCGTGCCGGCGCGTAGGAAGCCTCGCGTTGAAGAGCGGACGCGGCTGGGAGATATCAGCCTCCTCCCCCGGAAATCGCAGAACTGCCAAACGGTTTGCCGGAGGACGGTGAGCTGGTCGCAAGACATCGAGGAGCGGGGTGATCTTGAGCCCCCTCCTTTCAAGTAACGCTCGGCGTCGCTTTAGTTCCCTAGCTGGTGAACGTGTACGACAGACCCTGGCCTGAGAGGGTGAGGTCGTCGGTGACTGACTCAATCACCACACGCTGGCCACCAGGGCACGTCAAGGTCGAGAGCGGCGAGACCGTGAACGAGCCGGTGGTCTGGCCGAACGTACCTTCCGGTGGTCGGTCTCCAACCAGTCCCTCCTAAATGGCGGCTCTTCGTTCAGGAAGTTTTCGAGCTGGAGTACTGCTCTCCGGTGCTGAGTCTCACGCTGAGCTTGCGCCATTGACCCAGCATATACGCGGGCCGGGAAAGCGACCTGCTATGACGAGCTATCTGCGTCGGGGTCGATCTCCCGAGCCTGCGCTTCGTAGTGTTCGGCTGCGGCACGTTCGGCCGCCCGATACAAGGAGAGGCACGCCGACTCCTTCATCTGCGCCTAGAAAGCCAAACACCAGTAGCACGAGGATCACAATGATGACGATGACCAAGATGCTCAACGCAACCCCCTCCGGCCGAATAGCTCGCGGTAGCCCAGTCTCTCATCTATTGGAGAGCCTCGCATCCTGAGAACACCCCCACGCCCCGCCGCTCACGAAGAATCCCCCGGGCGAACTGCTGCCACCGGCGAGAGGGATTCTGCTTCGGATCGCCCATCAGGCCGGGTTCGTTCGGAGCGACCGCGGGTATTGTTCTCCTGAATGACTGATCCCTCAGAGCCGGCCGATCGCCCAGCGTCGGAAACGTCGGACGCACGTGCGGCGGCCGACGATTCGCCGGCGACGCTAACGCCTCAGCCGGATCAGCACGAGCGGCCACAGGGCATGCTGCCGGGAAGGGAGCGGCGCCGAACCGTGCTGGAGCGCGGATTCGTGCGTATCGTCGCTACAGGCGGGGTCATCGGCATCGCAACGATCCTCGGCGCGGCGCTGGTCAGCCAAGACGTCGCGGGTTGGATCGTTGGGCTCGCCGTCGGACTGACCTCGGTGCTCTTGGCAGCGCTGCTTTGGTCATCCCGCCAACTCTAGGGCTCCAACCCGAAATGACCCGATTAGGCTCAGGTCATACTTCCCGGCGCCTGAAGGCGAACTAGTGGCCGGCACCAGTGGATGCAGCACCCGTGGCTCGCCCCCACCCGTTTAGAGCGCGCGGCCCGATGAGCGCTCTTAGAGGCGGGATTTCCGTGGGCACGCATCTCCCAGTTGTCCGCATCGGGGCTCCATCGACGGGACGAACACAGCTTCACCGGGCTGCGCAAAGCGCACGGTATGGTTGGCCCGGTGGGTTTCGAGTCGCCCGCTGCTGGGCTCGCCACCCGGATTCTGCTCGACCACCACCAGCTACCTCAAAGTGGGGAGGGTACGTGACGAAAGGGATGCCGATGCCCATAGAGTGGAAGCCGATATCGCCTTTGCCTCCTATCCGGAGATCGATGATCGTTTCTGGGCCGAGTGGATCGAGTATGGAATGATCCAACTCGATGCCTACCTGGCTATTCACGCTAGGTTTGCTCGCTACTGTGACAAACGAGACGCGCTAGGGTTCCGGCGGCTGGAATCCGCCGTCCTTTGGGTCGGACGAGACTCGCCCGACTAGGCAGAGTCGGGCGCCGAACTGCCCCTCCCTCGCCACAGCGAGCCGGATTCGGAACCATGCAGGGCAGAGAGCGCCTGAAGCCCGCGGTTACATGACCCGGCGCCCATGCAGGGCGACGGCCATCGTCTGCGCATAGAACAGCCGTAGCACCCACGCTCCCGCGATCATCGCGGGCGTCGAACGCCCCCTTCGCGGCCGCCGCGAACCAGGCTGGCGTTCCGGTTCCAGATTGGGTCACGGCTATCGAGTAGGGGCGCGTTGTCCGATCGGTGAAGGCAGCCTCATGTTGCTAGGCGTGCGTGCCGATGACACACGCGGAGGAGGCTTGTCTCGGTGGAACTGCCAATCTGGGTGACCGTGTTCATCAGTGGGATAGTTGGTAGCTGGCTCGGCCGGGCTGTATCCAATGCGCTGTTCCTGCCATTGGTCTTGGGTGGTACTGATCCGGACTTGCTCGCCTCGAACTGGGCGTTGGTGATCGTCATCGGCGGACTGGGCCAGGCGGCCGTGACCGGGGCGGTGCTGCTTGCGCTGCTCCCCGCGTTGTCGCAGGTCAGGGTCAGCTTTGGCACCGCGTTCGTCGCCGTGTTGGTCGGGAATCTGGTCACGGTGGTGGGAGTTCTGGTGTTGCTTCGCGCCACCGTCCAATCGAGTCTCGCTGGTGGTGGCGGCGTCGGCATCCTGCCCGCCTTCGGCCTTCTCTCGCTTGGCCTCACAGCCCTTGGCATCTTCGTCACCGCCAGCATGATTAGCTCATCGCAGGGTGGTAGTGGCAGCGGCCTGGACTTGTACGGCGGCCAAGCCTACCTCGACGAGGTTCGCAAAGACCAGCAGCCCTGACCACGCTTGCCCTAGCCGAGCACCGAGCGGATCACCCCTGTGGGGGACTACGGCAGTTCGGGTGGGAAGGACACTATGGATGCCGCACCGTTCCGGCACGAATCAATGGAATCGCCCCTTATGAACCGCAAACTCGCCCTCATTGTCGCCACGCTGTGTGTGTTCGCCTTCCCGGCTGCCGCTCAGGCTGACTCCGGCCTGACGCCCACGGTCTCCCCGTTTAGCTACGGGGGTATCCCGGCGGGTCAGTCCTACTACAACCCGGCAGACCCGATCGTGCTCACAAACACCACCGGATTGGATGTCACGCTTGGTACCGGCGCGGACACGGTCACCTCATCCAACGACGGATGGAGTTGGATCGGCGTGGGCGGAGGGGGATACCCAAGCTGCGTGTCGCTGACTCCGGTGGTCGTCGCGCCTGGGGCCTCCTGCACCGTCGTGCCATACGTCGGGTGGAAGGGCACACTCGGCGAGACGACCGCCACGTTAACGGTTCACAGCGACCAGGGAATCACCGACATCCCGGTCAGCGCGATCTTTCAGGCATCGGTGGCACAGTACGTGGCCAATAACGACAGCTGGTTCCCGCAGGTCGTCGGCCCAGCGGTAAAGACCCACACGTTCTTTGTGAAGAACGACGGGAACATCGCCCTTCACACAACGTCGGTCACGCTCGTTGACGGGGCGCCATCGCCTTCCTTCCACGTCGTCGCGGATGGATGCAGCGGCGAACCAGTCGCGCCCGGAGCGACATGCCCAATCACGGTCTCCTTCGACGGGCCCAGCGACTGGAAAACCAGCACCGACCTGATCGTCACAACCGACGCGACCCACGCACTCGGAGCGGGGCCGACGCTCGACTTTTCGATGACCGGCGTCCGAATCCGTCTCGCCGTTCTCAGCTACGCCCTGTCCGCGAACAGGTTTGCGCCCGTAGGCGCGGACGGGACACGTCACGCCGTCCGCTACACGTTCAAGACCACCAACCCGGCTCATGTCACCCTCCAGGTCGTCAACAGTCTCGGCCGTGTCGTGAAATCCTGGACATGGCAATGCCAGCACGCGGGATACCGAGGCGTCTCCTGGCTTGGCCACGACAACTGGGGAGGCCTCGTCAAACAAGGCACCTACCACTTCCGCGTCCGCCTCGAAAAATACGGCACCACCCACTACGGCGGCTACAAGCGGGTGGTCGTGAAGCGGCTGAGCTAGCGAGGGCAAGTGTACGGACCGAACATCCCCCAGATAGACGCAGCAGCAGTTCAGGACGAAGTTCGCCGCGTGCATCAGCGCCCGCTGCTGTATGCGTTCCTTGTGCTCGCGTTCCTGGGGTTCGGCATCTGGTACATGACCGGCGGGAGCGCCACCGGCAGCCCTCACCAGGCGGAACAACTGATCCTCAACGGCGGCGGCGCCGACCCAAGCTACGGCGTGTTGACTCCCCAGGCTACGGCTGCGGCCGTCCACTGCACCCAAAACAGCCAAGGCGTCTTCGCACGGCTTCGTGGCCTCATCGTCAACGGCGATCAATCCGGCCACGCCGCATCCAACGATCCGCCCACCTACTACACCTGCAGCGGCACCAGCACCACCGGCCAGCCAATGTACTGGTGCGTCACCTACCCGCCTCGCGACAACCACTACGGACTGTCCCCCGAAGTCACGGGGCGACAGCCGAACGGATCCTGCCCGACCTAGCTGGCCCGCTGCGGACTCTCACGCTCGCCGGCCCTCGTTGGTACGACGTGGACAAGCCCTAAGCCTCGGTAGGCGTTCGCTGGCATGCTTTGGGCGCTGCCACGGACCGCTTTTCAGTGCGCGCTGCAGCGCTTGCTTGCCCTCGCCGATGGCAGGTTGGCCGTGTGTTACGAGGACGTGCTCGATGTCGAGGGTCGCCAGCCATTCGAGGGTTGGGAGGTAGTCCTGGTTCCACCATCTTCGGCGACGGTCGCTGTCGGGTGGGGTCTCCCAGATGCGCAGCTCCCCGTCGCCGATCTCGACGATTGCGTCGCCGAAGACGAGGGCGCGAACGGAAGGGATCTCGATCGGCTGCTCCGAGCGGGGCGGCCGTCCGATCGCGTGGAACCGGGCGATGCCGTCGACCGCGTTTCCGCCGACGGTAGCTCGTCCTGCCGCCGAACTCGCCCAGATGCAATCCTCGCGGACGCCGCTCCCAGCACCAGATTCCGCGACGAGCTCCCTAATATCGCTGCTGGTCATCGACCCTCCCTGCGGGGCGACCTTACCGGACGAAAGGCCGTAGTTGGCAGGCTCATCACGCCGGCTTGTGGGTCCCACCTGGCGCGACCGAGGATGGCTAGTTCGTCGGACTTCCGCACGCCGATGCCGACAATCAAAGGGCGGCCGCGCAGCACAAAGCCGGCATGTCGACGTCACCCGCGCTCGCGCTCTAACACCCCGACACTACGCCCCTCAACCGGACGAGACGGAGTCCCCCGGTGCGTAGACGTTGAGCACTACGTTGAACGCGGCTAGCGCGCCATTCGACCCGGTCGCAAAGGTGGCGGTGCGGCCGTCCGCTGAGACGACCGACAGTCGGCCTGCGACCGTCGCTGTCTCCCCATCAAGCACGATCGCCGTGTCGCTGCATAGACCAAGGGCAACCGCATCCGGGTGCGCGCGGGTAAGCCCGTACAGCCGCCCCCAGCGGTAGTCGACCGTCAGTCGCGGCTCGAGAGCCACGTCGGGCAACACGCCAAGGCCGGGCCGGACGGTGACGAAGCCGGCACGGAAGTCGGCCACCGCCTGTTCTTCGAGCGTCGTTGGTGTCGGCTCGGGCAGCGATGCATACCAGCCTCCCATCGCTGCCGTCATGGCGCGGTCGGTCATCACCACGGGCGCGCCGGCGATCGCAGTTCGCACGAATGTGCGGAACGTCGGATCGGCCACCGGCGCTGCGAGCGCGGACTGGTCGCCGCCGACGAACAGCACGCCGGCCGCGCCGACCAGGTCTGCGGTGGACAGGGGATGCTGTCCGTACACGATCTGTTCGACCTCGCCGTTCCACCCCGCGTCGATGACCGCTTTGCCATAGGCCTGGGCGTCGTGGTTCGAGGCGCCGGTGCTCGGGTAGCCCGCGAAGACCTCGACGATCCGCGATCCCCCGCTCGCCTCGGCCCGATGCACGAACCCGCTCATCACCGGTCCGGTTGGATCGCCGGCGACGTCGCCGCCAAGGATCAGCGCGCCGGGCCCGGGAGCACGCAGCAGTCCGGCGGGCCACGAACCGGGAGAGGAGTAGGCCCGCGCGTGACCGTGATCGTAGGGAAGGCGCGCGGCCACGTCATACGAGAACGCGCCGGCGGGGATCAGATGGGTCAGTAGGTGCCGCGCGCTGAGCGTCGCTGTCGGTTCCCTGCCAGGAATGCGTCGCCGAGGCGGTCTCGCCATCGATCACGGCGACGGACGAGTCGCCGAAGACGCCAGATAACCGGGCGTCACCGACCAGGCGCACGCCGGTGGCAACATCCACTCCCACCCCGAGCCGGCTCGCACCACCGTAGCGATCGTCGGACTGCTCGACCACGTTCAGCAGTCGCCCGAAACGACCCATCTGGTAGAAGTGCTGGTCGAGAATCGTTCGCGTCGAGCCGAAGCTGAGCCCGCGCTCCAGGCCGGAGTCATCGCCCCACCAGACAAGTACCGATCCTTGCTCGAGCTCGTTCTCCTGGGAGCCAGCATCGGTGAAGCCGAAGATCATGTCGCGCGACTCGACCGCATCGCCCGCGCTGGTGCCGCCGAACACGACGCCCCGCCGGTAGGCGGCGGACATTGCACGCTCCAGGGCCGTGCCGGCCACCGTCTCCATCGCTAGGTCTTGGTCGCCGCCGAGGAAGAACCCGGCGTCGACCGAGAGATCCTCAAAGCGGCCGGCGTAGTCGGGATTCTGGGCGTCGGCGCGCGTGAAGATCGGAAGCAACGTCGCGGAGCAGCCGCTCAGCCCGGGGTACTCGAAGACCACCGCGCGGCAGGCATCGCCAATCTGATCGGTTCGCTTCTGGGCGAGCTGGGTGTTCTGACCGATCGACGGCGTCGTGCCGTACGCCGCCGGCACGACCAGGATGTCGACGGTCGGCCCGGAGGCGTGCTCCGCGGCGACGCGGGCGAACCCCTCGAGTGAGTCGCCGCTGTAGTCACCGCCGATCGGCACCAACGTCCGCGCCGACGAAGCGGCGCCCGAGGAGGTGGCTCCCCCGAGCAAGGCAGAGGCAGCGATCACGAGCGGCACGAGCGCGAGACGGGTCCACAGCGAGTTCGACACACCGACTCCCCCTTCCAGCCGGACGGCTACCGCCCTAATCTACACCGCCTTCGACTCCATCAGCCGGCACGTGCCCCGCGGGCCACCCGCGCAAACAAGAACGCGCACTCGTCGATTGATGGTCGTTGTAGTTCGTCGAGCCAGCGTCCGATCGAGCGATCGCTTCGATGGCAGCCAAGGCGCGCCCCGATCGTGCCAGCCTCAGGAGTGGTTGCCGTCGACGACCACGGTTTCGCGCAGCGAGCGTCGCGCCGTCTGCTCGATCGAATCAAGCAGTTCCAAGATCCATCGCCACTGCTCCCGCTCGGCGTCGTCACCACGGCCGCTCAGCAACGCCGTGACAGCCGATTGACGAGCCTCGGTGAGCGCCTGGAGCGTGGCGCGATACCGAGCTATATCCACCCTCCCAGCCTACGAGCAGTTAGCGCGATCGGCAACTTGCCGGGAGGGCTCAGGCACATCGCGGCATTGCCGGGCGTCCCGGCTAGCATCATCGCGATGAGCGCCTGGTATGTCCGCCGCACCTACAACGATGGCATCACCAGCTGCGGCGGCCCCTGGGAAACTGAGGATCAGGCACGCTACATGGCAAGCCACGTCACCCCCGCCAACGGTAAGGGCGTCTCTGTGCTCTCCGAGCGCGACGATCCGGTCGCGACCAGCGAGCGGCCGCTCTTGCTGGCGAGCCAGCATCGCGGCTGGCCGGGTCTACGGGTAGTCATCGGCCCGTTCGAGTCGCGGGAGCAGATCGCCGAGTTTATCGCTGCCGCGCTCGGCGCGGACTTCCGAGGCGTGCCGATGGCGAACGCGACCGACTGGCAGCTAGTCGAACTCGACGACAGCGAGGAAGCGCCATGGCCGCCCGGCGTGTCATGACACGAGACATGGTTTCAGCGCGAGAGTTCCTCCGCAGCGTTGGGATACCGCATTTCGGGGAGGGAGGTTCGGTGGCTTGGGTATGGACGGCGCATCGATCCGAGTCGAGAATGGGAGCCAGGCTTCAAGTCCCCGCATAGGAGAAGGCTCCGTGTCTATATCGCCCGTGATTGCCGCTATTGAGCGGTTGGATGACCTTGCTGTTCAGCTGGTTGCAATCGGAAACCGTGATCCCCATTTGAGTGGCAGCGAGCGGGTGTCGCTGCTGTTGGCTGCCCAGTTGGTTTCAGGCGTTCGCGATCTATGGGTGGAGAGGATCGCCTCGTTGAACTAGAGGGCTAGATGAGCGTGCGCCGACTGGCTCCCGCTTCCGGGTCGGCGCACGCCGTCGCGCAGCGACCCTCAAGCCGCGCGCGCGAGCCGCGGCGACAAAGTCGGAGCCACGCCGACGGCTTACTCCACAACTACGCGTGCAGGTTGGGTTCGTCAAGTATTCGTTGACCAACGGGCGAAGCCGCGCTTGGGTTGTCCACTGAGGAAGGTGGCGAAGCGGAAGCCCTCGGCGCCCTCAAGCCGCCCGTAGTGTCTGAGCTGCTCGCGACATAGAGCGGTCAGTGCCCAGCTGCGACTTGATCGCTCCAGGTACCCGAAGTCGCGGGCGTAACGGAGGCTATGCCGAACCGTCGTCTCGGCTGAGGCGAGCCGGTGGCAGAGCTCGCGGAGCATAGATTGTGTATGTCCAGGCGTCGCGTTCGGCGAGGATCAGGAGCATCGCGTGGCGGTCGAGGCGACGAGGCTGTCGTTGTGTCTTCATGCCTGGGAGACGTGGTCGAGCCGGTCGAGCGCGGCGATGAGTTCGGCGTGGCCTGTTTGGTAGTACCACTCGGTCATGCGGACGGAGTGGCCAAGCCACGCGGCGGTTTGAGCGACGGGGATGCCAGCGGTCACGCACTGGGCGATGAAGCTTCGCCGCAGGTCGTGGAAGCGCATCGCTCGCAATCCTGCGCGTCGGATTGCTGGCGCATAGACCGTCCGAAGGAATGCGATTGGCAGCCACGGTTCGCCGTTGGGAGCGGCGCAGAGAAGGTCGTACTGGTTAGATGGCGGGTAGGAGGCGAGGTGCGTTCTGGTGAGATCCGCGAGTCGTGCTTGTAGCGGCGTCTCGCGGTAGCCGGCGGTCGTCTTGGTGGGGCCGAGTCGCTGCGCAACCGAGTAGCCGGGGTAGTGGCGTTGCAGGCTGCGCCGCACGAGCACGTGACGCTGAGTGAGATCAACATCCCCCGGCCGCAGCGCGAGGATCTCTCCCTGACGAAGGCCGGCGAGCGCTGCGAGCGCGACGATCAGTCGTTCCCGCGGCTCGACGGCGTCGAGCAGTCGAGTGATCTCGCGCTGGGTGTAGGGCTCAACGTTTCGCGGGGTCACCCGTAGCGCTCGCATACCCATCAGTGGATCCCGTGTCAGCAGCTCGTCGCGGTAGGCGGCCTTGAGGATCAGCCGGAGGATCTGCATCACGCCGTTGACGGTCGCTGGATTCAGCCTGCCGACGCTGACCGCGGCGACGCGAAATCCGTCGCACCGGTCGCGATTCGACCGCGGCGAGCGGTAGGGCGGCGAAGAACGGCAACAGGTGAGCGCGAAGGGCGGTCTCGTAGCGTTGCAGCGAGCTGATGCGAAGAAGACCGCCATCAGCCAGGGTTCGCTGTTGGCTTAGCCAGCGGCGGGCGTAGTCCCCAAACAGCGGCTCCTGCCGCTCGCGGGGGATCGGCGAGGGCGCGTAGCGGCGGGTGCTGCTGGTGGGCATGGACGAGCCTCCCTTCGAGTTTCCCGCTCGTCCCTGAGCCGCTGCCTCCTGGCAAGAGCACACGCTACCGCACAACGGGCTGTCGTGGCTAGCCGAGCTCGACCGGCGATCATCCGTTCTGTCCGCACGTTGTCCGATCGAAGGAGGGCGCCATGGAGGCACCGCTGCTCACGCGGATCTTCCAGCACTACGTCGAGCATCTCGAGCAGGAGCGGCGCGCCGAGACCACGGTCTATCGAAACCGGATGATGCTCGAACGCTTCGCGCAATGGGCGACGCGAGCCGGCATCGAGCCGAACGCGCTGACGCCCATTGACGTAGACCGCTATGTCAACTCGGTGCTTCGCCAGGGGGACGCCGACCACGTGCCTCAGTCATCCGTCACCCGTGACCGCCACGTGGTCTGTCTGCGCGCGGCATTCCAGTGGGCGCTCGACGTCGATCTCTGTGGAGGGCAAGAACCCCTGCCGGCGCGTCCGCGTAGATGTCCGTCGCAGGCCACAGCGATTCTTCTCAAACGCTGAGCTCCGAAGCATCCTGGCCGCATGCGTCACCGCGAAGGAGTTCCTCGTCACCGCGATGTTCATCTTTACCGGGTTGCGAGTCAGCGAGCTCGCACACCTGCGATGGGAGAAGAAGATCGGCCTAGATCGCCAAGGCGAACCGGTCGACCTGTCATGGGTCGACCTCCCCACGGGCGTACTCCACGTCCTCGGAAAAGGGGAGAAACACCGCACTGTCCCACTGCACCGCTGCCTGATTCCCCTCATCGAGCAGGCAAGAGCAACCGCTGATGGGCCCTACGTCATGGGCAATCTCTCCGGCGGGAACGCTCTTCTCTAGCGGAGTCCTGGACATCACCGATCCGCCCATGCGCAGAGTTGGACTCAAGGAACACGGCGTCGGTACCCACGCCTACCGACGCTCCTTCAACGAGACGCTGAGGCGAAACGGTCGCGGCTACGACCTCGAACGCCGCCTCATCATGGGCCACAGCATCCACCACGACATCAACGCCAGCCGCTACTCGGCACCCAACATCGAGCAGCTCTCACAACTCATAGAACGCGCCTACGCCGACGACCCAATCCTTCCCAGCATCCCGACCATGCTCAAGCAACCACGACGCCGCCGTCTCAACCGAATCTCGCACTACCACCATCTGGGCGGCACGCATACCACAACCTGGGGAGGCGGGCTCACCAACAGCATGAGCATCGAACGCTAGAAGGATGCCGATCACAATCCCGATCCTGACCATCAAGGTGGGATTCGTACATCGACCCAGCAGGTGGAACCTGCGCTCAAAGGTCCCTGGAAGCAGCATCCCAGACGGATACTCAGTCCGAAGCGCTCATCGCCGAAGCGCTTTGGAGCCGATGGATCCACCACCACGACGCAACGGCCCGCAACCAGCTGGTCATGACCTATGCCCCAATAGTGAAGGCAGTGGCCGCTCGCAAAGTGCGCGAGTTGCCGGCTCACTGCGAACTGGACGACCTGGTTTCCGCCGGTCTAGTCGCCTTGATGACGGTCGTTGATCGCTTCGATCCCACCAAAGGATTGACCTTCGAGCAGTACGCCAGGATGCGCATCTCAGGAGCGATTATCGACGAACTTCGGCGCCAAGACTGGGCGCCCCGCTCGCTACGGCACGAAGAGCGCCGACATCGAGGCCGCACGCAAAGAGCTTCACACCCGCCACGGCCGCGCCCCCACGCCGGCCGAGCTCGCAAGTCACCTCGGCCTCGAGCTGCGCGACCTCCACCGGCACTTCGAACGTCGCAACCAAGCAGACCTGGCCTCTCTCAACGCCCCGACCCACTGCCCAGAAGAGGCCGCCCCAATCGAGCTTGGAGACACGCTCCGAACCGCCGCCGAATCTTTCGACCCCGAGAAGGCGGCTCTCGCTCGCGACCTATCCTCAGCGATCAAGCATGCCGTCGACTCGCTGACCGAAAGAGAACAGCGCATCCTGTCGCTCGCCGTCGACGACGAACTCAATGGACACGAGATCGCAGTGATTCTCGGAATCTCACAAAGCCGCGTCTCCCAGCTACTGACCGCGATCCGCAAGAAGATCAAAGCGCGAATACGCGCCTACGATTCAGGACTCCGCGCTGCGTGACCGCCTGCCCGCATCACGACCGGACGTAGCCCGTGGGCCGGCACTGGCGGCGCGTCTGTTGGCCGGGTAGGCTCGTTTCGCTGTGACGCGACACGACGATCCCGGAGCGAGCAACCCCGATCCTTGGCAAGAACTGGCCTGCGACGCGGAGAACCGTCTGGACTCCGTCTACTTGGCTGGCGGATCCGTTAGCGAACTGGTCGTCGCAGGCGAGGTGGCATTACGCGCAGAGGCAAATGCCTTGCGAGCGAGCGTGCTCGATGCACAGCAGAGGTTCGGCGCCGACGCCTTACCTGCCAGCGTGCTGGATGCCCAGCAGCAGGTCGCCGCCGCTTGACGCGCTCCTGACTGAGTTGGCGCATCTCGACTCAGACGAGCAGAAGATCGAACGCCTCGTGCTCGCCGCAGCCAAACAGCGCGACCAATAGGATTGGGGATCAACTGGTGGGCACTCGCGCCGATCGTTGGGGGCGTCGCTTGGCGACGCCGATGCTGGTCGCCTCGGTGGTGCTGTTCCTGCTGGCGGCTTCTGCGTGTTCTGGGGCGGCAACCGACACCGTCTCCGACACGACTCCGACCAGCCCGAACCCAGCGACCGACACCCTCTCCGACACGACACCGACCAGCCCGAACCCACCACCCACAACCAAACAGCACCACAAGAAGAAGCACCACAAGAAGCAACTCATCCGCCACCCGTGACGAAGGTCGGTGCCTGTCCGCCGCCCGCGAAGACGCTAGCCGGTGTCTACCACCCATATAGGCTCGTCGTCCTCAAACCCTGCCAAAAGGCTTCTGGTGTGATCCAGGATGTGCGAGACGAGGAGGACGGTGATCTGCACATCCTGGTTCTGCTCGACGGCCCGTATCGGCGGCTCCTCAACCAGGGGAACTACAGCCAGCAGCATGGCTGGCTGGTGGTCGAGTTCATGGCGCGCGACGCCGGCCACCTACCCGAGCCGTCGAGTGGATCGCGGATCACGATCTGGGGCGCTTGGGTCTCGACACCGATCACGGCTGGCGCGAGATCCATCCCGTCTTCAAGCTCGTGCTCGGCGGCCGGACGTACACGAGCGGGCCGCGCTTCGGCGGGTCGCCGGCCGGCGTCGGCTCGAGCGACGCCGCGGAGACGTGCCGAACCGCGACCGGCAAGCGCTGCCCGGCTACGGCCACGTCTCAAACGGCGGCGGCCGTCTGGGGAGGTGGAGGCTCAGGCGGCTCCGGCTGCGAGCCCGGCTACTCGCCATGCCTACCGATCGTCAGCGATCTCAACTGCTCGGACATCCCCGACTCCAAGAAGCCGATCCACGTCACCGGCTCCGACCCCTACAACCTCGACTCCGACGGCGACGGCCTCGGCTGCGAGTAGCGGGCGGCGCTAACCGCAGCCGCGATGCCGCTCTCGGGATCATCTGAGGTGACCGAGATTTGGTCAAGTCTGAGCTCGTAGAAGTTGCCTGGATCTTGCGATCGTCCGATCGCCCTCGCCGGCGCTTGCGGTTTATCTCGTCCAAATCTTCTGAAAACTCGAGACTTTCAAACATGCTTATGATGGTGTGAATGGGATTACGAGTGGTGGGAATAGGTCGAGCGGTTGGTTTGTGTCGCCGGCGATAGCTCGGAGGGTTACGGAGCGATCGTGGCGGGTTGTGGGGTCGATGACGACCATTCCGAGTCCGCTTTTCCATTTGACGCGGCGGGTGGGGTCGAGTGTTGGATCGTCGGTTTCGTTCATCGACCATGTTCGGGCCCGCAGGCCAGAGCAGACGAACTCGACGACTGTGGTGCTGGCCTGCCCGGCTGGGTCGGGGTGATGGTGGATGCGCAAGCCGTGCGCATCGCCGGAGAGGATGACGACGCGGCGGCCCCGGGCCTGGACTTCGCAGAAGAACGATATCAACTCGTCGTATTCGTGTGGCCAGCCGCGAATGAAGCAGTCGAGCGAAGGGCGAGACGCGAAGGTGTCGGCGGAGAAGACCAGGATCATGCGGGCGTCGGAGTTTGTGATCGTGTCCTTCAGCCATTGTTTCTGGACGGTGCCGAGTTTGGTCTTCGTTGGCGTGTTGGGATCAGTGAGGCGGGTCGCACAGCGGCGGCCGTCCAGCGTTAGGCAGAGCGTGTCGCCGAGTCGCCAGTCGAAGTAGCCTCGGGGTGAAGGGTCGGCTTGGATGTTCCACTGGCTGATCGTCCACGGGTAGAGCGTCGTTCGGTCGGCGTTGTCCGGCGGCCCGTAATCGTGATCGTCCATTGTGAAGCCGACCGGCATGCTCGCACGCAGGCGTGAAAGTAGGGGTCGCGCAGGAAGCGGATGAGGCGGTCGAAGAAAAGTCGGGCTGTGCCAGGTAGCAGGAGTTGAAGGTGTTCGATGGGTAGCCGAAGTCTCCCTGATAAACCAGCCCGCTTGGTGTAGCCGGAGCGGCCTCCTGAAACCGGCGAAGACCGACATAACTAGCCATGTTCCACAGCTGTGCGCAGCTTGCGGCGCCGATCACCAGTGGATCAGAAGCCTCATACGGGGTAGCGTGTTGCGTCTCGGTGATCGACTTCGCCCCGCTGGTAGAGCTTTCCAGGTGTGCTCGCCAGTACAGCGGGCCGGAGAACGGCAAACGTTTGCGAGCACTGAAAGGTGACGCATCCGCTAGAATCTGCGATGTCATCTGCGAACCCTCGAAAGCCGCGTTATCGGCATACTCAAAAGACACGTGGCTGGGCTGGTCGCAAATGACGCGCACTAACACCCCCGCCTCGACTGGCATGCCCGTGATCAGCACTGCGGCGCGAGGCGGAGTCCCCGCCGACGGCACGCCGTGGAGTGTATAGCTGCGCACCTTCAACGACTGTGCCGTCGCCGCGTGGTTCGTGGTGATGCAGACGCCCGAGCTGACCGCGGCGAGCGGAATGACGGACAATCATCTGCCACGGCGTTCGGTGAACATCCGCTGGTCGGCACAGGCGCGCGCGCAGATCTCCCGACTGCTGTTGCACGTCGAGTTGGTAGATCCGCCCCGGCTGGACTGCCTGCGTGTGTGCCGTGTGAAGTACCGCTGAGTCGCGTTCTCGCATCGGCTGAGGACCAGCATTCCCTGATCCACTTCCACCACGAGGTAATCTCGGTTCGTGGTCGCCGAGAAGAGCACACCGGGTCGAGGTCGATCACCGGTGACAGCGAACAGCAAGGTTTGCCACGACTCAGCGCAATCATGATCCTGCACCAGCATCGCCAACGGCTGATTATCGGCGCTCGAAGTGAGCCCAACGGGAACGCTGATCACACCATGGCCGTGATCAATACGCGCTCGCGGCTGGTGCGTAGCCACGAACACGCACCGGCGCGTCGTCCAACCTGCCTGATCCGGAAACCGCGAAAAATCGATCACCACATCGGACACGCCAGAAGGCGAGGGCACACCCAACGCCGCGATGGCCAGCCGACGCGCCCGACCTACCCAAAAGCGCCTCCGCAGACGCCGCGGCAACTGCGATGACGCCCACCATCCTGCCAATCAAGCGGCGGCGCGTGAATGTCATCCACCGATGCTACCAACTGCTAGCCGACTGGGGAAATCTCACTTGATCTGAGCGCACCCATGATGGGTCTAACCACGCCTTTCCTGACGCCACATGATGCGGGTGATGGGTGTCAGAAACCACGTCATACCGGCCTAACGCCGGAGGACGATGGAGTAGGGCGGGGACAACCCGTACCCCGCTCGACCCATGCTCGACCCCGTGTAGCGACCGCACGATCATCGGCCACCCGCTCGCCGGCTTTAGGTAGGCGCGCTGGTCGACCCCGTTTACCAATCCCCTGGTAGACGATTGGGCTACGCCGACTTCACCGAAAGGAGGGAGGAGCGCCGCACCCAGCCCTTGTCGATCTAAGGGAGGAGCACGACGTAGTGGACACAGTGAGCCAGCTTCCGGGGGGAACAACGCTCACGCGAGGATTGACAGCGGCCCGGCGTCCACACATGCTGCCGAGCGGCTGCCAACCCCATTGACCACCGTCGCGGCGAGTGGGACACTCAGTGTTGGATCCGGGGAGGCGTCGTTCGCGCTGGCGTGGTTGGAGCCCACGTGCCAGAGCACATGGAGATGCCGAACCCGGGCGCCTCAAACTCACCGGGTGCGCCCGATGTGCGCCCCGGTGAGTCAAAACGCATGACCCCCAGGATCTACTCCTCGGTCGGCATTGGAGCCACGGACGAGGCAGCGCCAAATCTCCACGCCGCCCAGCACTAGCTGCCGTTGGTGCTGCGTGATAGTGCGGCACTTCTCGCATTTCCGCGCCTCGGTTTGGTGCTTCTCAGGTGTAGACATACACCAGCCTTCCTCACCAGCTCCGGACGCCATCGACGCGAATGCCGCTTTTTCTACAGCGTCGCCGAGGCCGGGCTCGGTATCGGAAGCCTCTTCTTCTGCGCTCTGCTCTTCCGCACCGGACTCGTGCCGCGTTTGGCTAGCTGCCTGGGGCTTCATCGGCTACGCATGCTTCGCCGCCGACAACCTGCTGGAGCTGTTGGGCGTCGCGGGGCGCCGCAGCGTGTCGGCTCCATCCCCGGTGAGTTGTTCGAGTGGACGTTCGCCATCTGGCTGATCGCCCGCGGGTTTGCCTCCACCGCGACCGTCGGCACGCGCGCGAGCACCTGACTGACGTGAGCGGCTCCGGCGAGCCTACCGCGCCAAGACGCGCCCGTCCGCGTTGTACTCCGCCTCACAAGCCGCCAGGCGGCGAACCTCCGCTAGCTGGGCCACTCGTCAGCCGATGTGATGGACAGCGCGGTGGTGGGGCCGCGGGCCACACTTGGCGGGTCGGCCCCGGCCCCGATCCCCCTTGGGCCTCGACTACCACCAGTCGGCCGACTCTGAGCGCCTCCCCGATCCGCGGTCAAGACGAACGCCGGCAGCGGCGCAGGTGGAGCGTGCCGGAGAGGAGGGGATCGGACACCTAGCCGCAGCCCGACTTGCACCATCCCACGGCGGCACTGGCGCACACCTCAGTAGTTCCCGGCAGATCGCCGCCCACTTTGAGGTACGGACGTTGCGACCCCCAGGCCACGACGTGCGCACGTTGCGCGACACCTCACAGGCCATCCGGGGTAGTGGCGAGGGCAGGAGGCACAACGCTGCATGCGCGACAAACCTTCATTGTGATGGTTCAGATCCACACGGCTACCGGATCGTCCCACCCCGGCGCCGACAACGCGGCCTCGCTATGCGCCATCGCCGCCGCGTCCACCTAGTACGGCTCGACATAGGTGCGGCAGCCGTTAACGTCGCAAATGCCGGGAGTCGTGCTGTTGGCGCGACCGGCGCATGCCCAAACCGCCTCGACGAGTGGCCGCGGCGCGCCCTTGCCGTCCGGACTGTAGGTGGCGATATTGCCCATGCTACTACCCTCGCCCCACATCGAGATCTCTGCTCGTGCAGTGCCAAGATGAGCAGTAATTATGGGCACGTGGGCGAGGAAATCGCCCGCCAAATCCTGCGGCGGCCTGATCTTCGCGGTGACTCCGTGCTTCACCAGGCACGAGACGACTCGCGCCGGGTCGTGCGGCATGGCACCCCCGGTTGGAACTACCTCCGCACCCCACCGTGGTCACACAAAGCGCTGCGACTATGGCGAGCGCTCGCCTTCCGGTGAGGAGATGGCGCGTCGTAGCGCCGAGATTCGCGGTGAGAGACACGTCTCTAACATAAACCGCCTCGAAGGCCGCCGCATCGGGATAAACCCTTCGCCCAGGGAATCCCTATTCGGGGCTAGTCCCGACAGCCGCGTCCTCGTACCGCTCGAGCACACCCTCAAGCGCCCGCCGCACACAATCGGGGCAATACTCGCGCTCGGCGACGCGGACAACGATCATCGGCGGCGACGTCTCCAACCCGCTCTGAAGCTCAGCCACCAGCCACCCATCCTCGACGCGCTCCTCGATCCACAGTCGATGAGGCCCTGCAGACTTCGCGGTGTGCTCCTTCAGCACGATCTCGCCTTCCTCTCGTAGCCCGCGGAGCGCGCGTCCGAACCACGACACCATGTCTCGCGACCGCCGCTCCCACGCGAGCCGGTTGATCTCCGCCATCCGCTGCAGCGCATCCTTCTCGGGGTCGGCCGCGGCCGCCTCCAGCAGCGAGCGATCAGACCACAGCAACGGGCCATGCCGCGATACCGAGAACGTCCCAGCCGCCACGAGCTCGAGCAGCGACTTCGGCCCGCGCCGACCAGCACCCCTGCGAGCACCGCCATGCTGCGTTGTCACACTAGACATTTTACATCATCTTGAATATGCTCTGTCTATCGCGGGAGACGATGACGGGGTATGCGGTGCGGTGTTTGCCCGCGATGCCCCCGCGCCCCCGGTGGTGGTGATTGGTCAGCGCTGAGACCTGCGCGCTTGGGTCGCTGAAATCATCTCCTTTGTATTGTGTCATGCGATGCCGACGACACTAAGCATCGCCCTTGCCGATACAGTGGGATGTCCAGCTCGG
>CAVWLK010000097.1:0-14922 GCA_963755675.1 uncultured Actinomycetes bacterium | reverse complement strand
AGGATGTATCGCTGACCCTTGACGATGATCACGTGGGGACCTATGCCGCGCGCCGCTCAGCCAGCCGCTTACTGCTCCAGCCGAAGCCGCTGACGACGAAGGCGAGCCGCCCGCGAGCAACACGTTGGTCTACCCGCATGGACGCCGTTCATGTTCACCGGCCGACGCCGTAGCGGAACCGTCGAAGAGGCGCACGCCGTCGGCCTCGTCGACGGCCAGCACGGGGAAGCCGAGCGTGCCGTCGGCCTCCATCGCCTTCAGCCGGATCATGCGGTGGTGGCGCTCTCGGCGCGGGTGACGTCCTCGCCGTAGCCGCCCGGGCGCTCTGGCGTGCAGCACGCCGATCACCGTCGGCGCCGTCGTCCATCGTCACGTCGGACGGTGATCGACGGCGGCTCCACGTGGGTGTGGGTAGACGTCGTCGCTCTCTGCTTGTTCTGGCGACATGGCAGATGCTGCACTCGCGCGACCAGGGCGGCGGCTACGTCGTCCTGGGTCGAGAGCGGGGTCTGGAGGCGCAGAGCACGACGTCGGCCCTGCCCGCCTTCAGCGTCCCGCATCAGGTCGGCGGTTCTGCTCGTGACGTGCAGGCAGGCGGCGATGCGGATGCCATCGAGCGCCCGCTTGGTCGAGGTCCGCCCGCGGATCTGCGCCAGCAGCGGCATCTCGTCGATCAGCCCAGTTCCATCTGGCGCAACAACGCCTTCTTGAGGCCAGCGCAAGGTCACGGGACGTCGTCGTTGTGGCGCTCGATGGCGGTGAAGACCTCAGCCCATGGACGGTCGTCGCCTGCGCACCTCGTCGTCCTCCGCCATCCAGTCACAGACCCGTCACATCCATGTCACGCTGGGACCGGGTTAGTGTTCGACTCCAGATCGGGGCGATGACCGTGTTTCCGCTCAACGATGTGGACGATCTGTCACAAAGGCTCTACGAAAGCATCACGCCGGACCGGGGGAGTGTTCGACTCTGAGATTCGGTGACGTCTCGATATGATCGCTCGGGCGTGGCCCGAGCGGCGGCCTCGGTCCTTGCGCCGCCTGGCGTTGCTCGAGCGCGCTGATCGGTTCCACCGGCGTCGGGTCGACGCCGCGGTCATCGCCGCTTGTAGCTTATCTAGTCGCCGTGCGCGACCATCGACAAGGGGCGCGCGCGCGGCGGGCGGTGTCTGCCCCTGCTGGGCACGTGTTCGATCAGCACCGCGTCGGGAGCGTATCAAAGCTCGGGCACGTGTCGTCGATCACCAGCGCCAGCTGTGGTGATCTGCCACAGTCGGCGCAGGATCACCGCCGGAAGGTGCGGCTCGCCGGCTCCTCTCCCAGGCCAAGATGATCTCATCGTGGTCGAGCTCGGGACAGGCGTGGCTGAAGGCGCGCACTCTTGGCGCTCTCGTTCAGCCTGCTTCGATCGGTACGCCATGCCGCCAGCGGCCGGTGCCGAAGATCAGCGGCATGGGGCCGACGAGCCGCTCGCCAAGATCGCGGCGGAGTCGGCGACCGATCTCCTCGCACCCGCTCGCGCACTGCTCGGGGATCGTCCGAAGCGGCCAGGCCGGAAGCCGCGAACGCGCTCGCCATCGCGCCGAGCAGGTCGCCCACGCACCGGGGTCGAGCCGACCTGGCACTCGGCGCCAGCGGAACGCCCCAGCTCCGGTCCCGCTCGCCCAGCCCATGCCCGATGCCGACGAACAGCCGCGCCCGCGCCCTGCGCCTGCCGTCGCGCAGGACAGCGCTCCGACCGGCATCCGCGCGGAGAGCTCGAACAGACAACCAGCGTGCCGGTGCCCGCCCACTGGCACGCCGAATCGACGACACGCGCGACCACCGGGACATCGCAGTCGGCGATCGACCAGGCCGCGCAGCAGCTCGCCGCTCATCCGGCTCGAGCCGCCGATGCTCGCCGATCACGACCGCCGAGGGTCGCTCCAGTCGCAGGCCCGTGCTCGCGTCCTGACCACGTCGCCCTCCGCAGGTGCGGAGGCCATCGCCCTCGATCGCGCGCCCATCCCGGCGCCCGTCTGACCAGACCGCCTCCCGTCAGGGCGAACCACCTGGCTCGTCGAAATCGTGCCCGCAAGCCGAACGACGGCGCCGCAAGCCACACCGAGCGGAGCGCTCGACGAAGGTCTTTCGCCTCGATGCGCAGCGCTGGCTCCACGATCTGATCTGTCATGCTCCGCCCCGGGTCGAGCGATCGACTCGATCGACTCAGCCTGCTGGCGGGATCGCTCCAGGTTCGCGGCCAGGTAGTCTTTCTGGTGGCCGATGTCGTGCCGATGCGGCGAAGTCGATCCGCGCATAGACGCCGTTTCCCGACTCGAGCCAGTGGAGACACTCGCGCTCGAAATCGAACACCATCCGGTTCGGCTCGATCAGCCCGAGTACGTCCTGTTCGACGAGCTGTCAGCGTTGATCTGTGTCCACGTCGGCCGGCGCCCGGCGCGGTTTCTCGACGAACGCCGTCGACCGCCCGATCGCCGTCGGCGGCTGGAGATGGAGCCGTAGGCGCTGGGGATCGAAGAAGTTCGACCCGGTGAAGCGGATCGTGGCCCGGGCGGGAGCGGGCGCGGCGCAGGTCGATCAGGGGCTGGTCAAATCGGGTCCTGAGTTAGAGATGTCGCCGTCGGCACAGACAACAAATGTCTCGAGATGCCGGCGGCGGCAGCGAAGCCATCGGTGCCGCCGCAACCGCAGCGGCTGGGGCTCGATTCGCGTACCGAGGCGATCCGCGAAGCGGTCGCGGCATCGGCTCCGGCAGGTAGCCGTAGGACAGCACGACCGGGGTCGATGCCATGCCTGGCGCAGGCGCTCGATCTGGGCGCTCGAGGAACGGCCGGTTGGGCGATTCGGCAGGGGGCAGCGCGACCCTCGGGCAGCCGACTCGGTCAGCGGACGAAGCCGGGGCGTCCTCGCCACCGGCAAGGATGATCTGCAATCACACGACGCGGTCTGCGCTCGGGCCTGCTCGACTCGACTGTACAGGAACCTGGCCGCCGTGCTAGCGCCGGTCAAGCAGAGGCTCCTGGGGCCGATTCGACTCGATCAGCGGCGTCGCCATCGCGCTCACGCACCTGCCGGCGAGGCCCAACCGACGAAACTTGCTCGACTCGGCGACGATCACCACCGCATCCGCGCCGTGAATCCGCTCCCTCCAGCATCGACCTGGCCAGCTCGACGCGGTCGCGAAGCAGCGTCCGGCGCCGGATATCGCCACCGGGCCTCGTAGGCCATCGAATCCTCGACAGCGCTCTCTCCGCCGAGAGCCGCGCGACCAGAGCACCAGGCCGGAGGCCTGCGAACGTACCATCGGCGTCTCTTGGCCTTGAAGGCCAGCCCGAGCATCGCCATCTTGCCGGCTCGGCGCAGTGAGCCGAGGGTGCCGCTCGAAGCTCGCCGACGACCTCGCTCGTCTTCTGCAGCTCGTTCACCTCGACGACCGACGTCAACAGCCGGAAGTGGTAGCCGGGAGATCTGGCGAGCCTGCTCGAGCGCCTGCACGTCCTCGGGGAAGCAGTCGCGCACCGATCGTGCCGCCGCTGGCGACGAACGTGCCCGAGCCCCGGCATACTCCTCGATCGAGTACCGGCTCCTCAAGAGGCGGCGCGTGACCCGCTCGATCGGCACCGATGACACTCCTGGGCGAGCGGCACTCTGGCTGCGTGCCCGGCCTGAAGACACTGCTGCCGCCGAATGGATCGATCGGCGGCGGCTGGCATCGCTCGAGCACTCGCGGCAGCAGCATCGCTCGACCAGATCTGCGGCCAGGCGGAGACGGGCCGTAATCGTCCGTCAACACGAAGAACGCACGGTCGCGGCAGCCGTGACGGTCGCCCCGCTCATGGACCTGCGCACGTGGACGTCCTTGCCGTCGAAACCGCGAACCGGTGATCGTCTCGAGGACGCTCGACCAACCTGCAGGCTCGATCACCTATCTCGCTCAGGACAGCAGGCACCTCCTGCAGCCCCGGGACGCAAGCACGTCCTCCTCCTCCGAGCCATGGCCGGCGGAACAGGTCGGCCAGCGCAGACGTCCTCGATCTCGCGCCGCGGCGAGCACCGTGACCTGCTCGATGGCCGGCGAGGAGCCGCCGCTGTAGCCGATGCCGGCCGCAGGAATGCCGCCGCTGACGCGCTCGTCGAGGCCGCATCCCGCGTGGGCGTACCGACGAGACGTCGGCGCCGATCTCCTACACACGTCGCCGATCTGTCGACGACGAGACCTCCGGCGGAAGGAAGGCGTCGCTGGCGGTACCGACGACTGGAACTGGCGGGACCTCGGGGCGACAGCGACGACGGCGCTCGAGATCGACTAGAAACTCCTGCCACCGCATCGCTGTTAGACCGGTCCGAACGAACCGATCACGAATCCCTATCCGGCTCCCATGAGCTCGAGACGGCAATGCCCTCGGCGCAGGGGAAGTTCAGGGTCGGACACATAGCCGACGCGCGTCATCCCCGAGCGTCGAGCTCGGCCCTCGACCTCGTCGCGGTCACCTGACGGGACGCCGCTTCGATCACGAGGACGAACGGTTCGCTCATTCTTCGGCAGCTCGTTCGATCACATGGTTCACGCGCGACAGGTCGGCGTCCCTGGAGTGCATGGGCGGGCGTGTCCATGCACACGAACACGATCCTGCAGCGGTCTGGAACAGGTCGGCCCGCTCGATCTCGAGCTAGAGACGTCAGCCGGTCGCGCAGTCTTCGCTCGACAAGCCGCTCGATCCCGGTAACGTAGATTCGGCATGCTGTTCCTCGCGCAGATCGGTGGCATGTGCTGCGGGTCGATGTCGGGGAGACGACGTTGTGGCCGAGGCGGCGAAGCACGTGGCCGTGACCAGCCCGACGTAGCCGACACCGCAGCATGCCACCGAGCTGTCGGCGGCGGCGTCATCGGCACGGGCTCGAGCGACGGCGCCATCGCGACCGTATGTCCTGTCGGACATGTCGTCGCGCCAGCCAGGTTCCGCACCGAGTAGGTGGCACCGCCGTCAGATGAACGGCGACCATGGCCATGCGGGCCTGCCGTTGAAGAGAAACCGGGTAGGCGCGCCGTTCAGCTTCCGCTGCGATCCGGGTCGGCCAGGATCGGTGCCTTGACGAACTGCGTTCTCGCTCGATGCCGAGTAGGCGCTCGCGTACCGTTGTCGACGAGCATGAGTAGGCCGAACTTTCGTCCGCCGCCTGCCTCGACGTCGTAGAGGGCGCATGGACGTGCCGAGAGGGCGCGCCGGTACATCGTCTGGAGCGTCGAGCCGTCCTGGCGCATGGTCGGGTACAGGCATGCGGAAATTCTGGGCTGTCTGTTCGTCGCGAGGAAGACGTCGTGGGGGATGGCGGCGTCGCGGGCCACGTCATTGGCAGCGCCCGTCGCTGCGTCGAGGGCGGTTGCTGGGCCAGCGTGCCGGTGAAGCGTCTCGCCGATCATGATCATCAGCCCGCCGCCCCCGGCGTAGGCGGCGGCATAGGGAGTGGCGATCGGACGGCGCCGGGGTCGCGCCCAGGATCGCCGCCACGTCCTCGCTGGCCGCCTCGTCCTTGGCCGGGGAGCATGGTTTTCTGCTGGGAACGTGAAGCTGGTGCGGGCGTGGTCGAGACGGTGACCGGACAGCCGCAGGTCATCAGCGCGGTGGCGGCCTTGTTGGCCGAGCCGTGTCCATGCCGTCGCCGTTGACCACCGTCATCGCGATGCCGCTGGGGTTGACCTGGGCCTCGACGTCTTCGGCGGCTGTCGCCGTTCTCGCGTCGCGGCAAGCTGCATCCTCCTCGGCATTGACCACGCTCGGCGAGGACGAATACGGCCCGCCGCTTGGCATCGTTGGTGGTGACCACATAGGCGGTCGGTCGCGTTGTCGTCGTCTGGGTGCTCCAGCTCAACGCCGACATCATGCCGGCGAACCGCAGGCGGTGGCGGCGATGATCATGGTGGACACGCTGGCGCTGTTCCCGACCGGTCACCTGCACGGCTCGATGCGACCGCTTCGGCCACGGTGCTGTACGTGCCCAGCTGACCGATGCCGATGCCGTGCAGCTGGCTCGAGGCGCGCTGCTGGAAGGCATTCAGGAACACCTGCTGACGGGCGTTTCGATAGAAGTCGGAGTCCGTGTGGCGGTAGCGCGAGAAGGCCAGGCTGTTCTCGCCGTTCAGCTTCTGGTAGCCGGGCGGGATGTTGACCTGGGAGTAGTTACCGCCGTTGGCATTGTCGTGGTAGTAGTACTGGTCTGACCGGCACGTAGACGCCGCCGAACGAGCCGACCAGCTTGGTGAAGCCGCTGAAGTCGACCGTGATCAGGTAGTTGACGTCGAGCCCGGTGTAGTTCTCCACCGTCTTCAGCGCCAGCTTGTAGCCGCCGTCGAGTAAGGCGGCGTTGATCTTGTCCGTACCAACGCCGGGGATGTTGACGTGCAGGTCGCGCGGCAGCGAAAGCAGCGAGATGTACTTGGTGCGCGGGTCGACCCGCACCAGCATCAGCGTATCCGAGCGCGACGGCGCCCCCTTGCCGTCACCCGAGCGGTGATCGGAGCCGACCACCAGCGCGATCGTGGGCTCGCTGCTGGTGGGCAGGTCGTGGATACCGTTGCGAGCTTCACGTCCTGGTTGATGTTGCCGACCGCATCAACCAAACCGTGCACCCACAGCCGACCACCAGCGCCGCGACCAGCACGGTGGCCACCCAGGCTGCCCAGTGTCCACAGGACGATCCGCGCCCAGCGCGGACGCCGCGTCTTACTGCGGCGCGTGTCATAGATGGAGCGAGGTGGTTTGCGCGGCGGGGTGCCGTCCCCTCCGCTGCGCGAGTTGGCTGGTTGTGACGGCGGCTCTTGCGGCACACGTCTCCTTCAAACGAGCGCCGCGGAGTGCGGGCAAGGCGGGAGTATAAACCGCCCTTTCGTCGGCACCGCGCCGATCCCCTGCGTGCGCTAACCGAGGGCCAATCTGCGGGCGAACTCCACCAGGATCCGCCGGTAGCGCTGCAGCGACTCGATCTCGACGTACTCCTCGGGCCCGTGATGGCCGGCGCCGGCCGGCCGAACTCGATCGCCGGGATGCCGCGATCGAGGAAGAAGACGGCGTCCGAGGCACCGTCCCGGCCGATCGCCGCCGCCTCGCCGCCCTTCAGCGAGCGCACCGCCTCGCGCAGCACCCGCACGTGCCGCTCGCCGGGGTCGAGCGTGGCCGGCGGCAGCTCGTAGATCGGCGTCACCTCGCCGCCCAGCGAGCGCACCTGGCGCAACACCTCGTCGGGATCCTGGTTGGGCAGGTAGCGGATGTTCGACCGCCATCCGGCACTGGTCGGGCACCTTGTTGACCACGTCGCCGCCCTGGATGCGGCCGATGTTGATCGATGGCCGGTCGTACAGCTCGGACCGGCCCGACGCGAACGGCAGCTCCAGGATCCGCCGGTAGAGGTCGATCGCCTTCAGCACCGCGTTTTCGCCCAGCCACGGCGTCGAGCCGTGGGCGGCGCGACCCTCGACGTCGATCCTCAGCACCAGCACGCCCTTGGACTGGACGCCGATCTCGAGGTTGGTGGGCTCGCCGCAGACGACGAACTCGCCCAGATGGCCCTCCTCGGCCAAGAACTCGGACGCCTTCGTCTTGGTCGAATCCTCCTCCGACTCCTCGTCCGGGACGACCAGCAGCTTCACCTTGACGCCCGGGATCGTCTGCGGGCGTCCGCCAGGTCGGCCAGCGCCGCCAGCATTGCGGCCAGCGCCCCCTTCATGTCGTACGCGCCGCGACCGTACAGCCGGCCGTTCACGCGCCACGGCGAGAACTGCTCGCGACGTGCCGGGACAACGTCGACATGCGCGTTCCAGATCAGCGTCGCCGGTTGCTGCCCTGCGGGCATCGAGCCGTGCTCCCCGTCCACCGCGGCGACGATCGCCGGCAGGCCGTTGATGTCGTAGGTGCGGTGGGCGATGCCCTGCCCTTCGAGCCAGCCCTTGAGGTATCCCATGGCGCCGACCACACCGTCACCATGGGACGTGTCGTAGGAGATGAGGCGCTCGGCGAGCGCCAGCTCGTCGGCGCTGGGCACGGGCGCGATTGTACCGGGATAGGCTCTAAACACCCCCATGAGCAGCTCATCCCTGTGGCAGGAGCAGCGTCCAGGGCGTGGTTTCGCCGCGCTCTCCGGCGCCGAGCAATGCGACGTCTGCATCATCGGAGCGGGCATCACGGGCGCCGTCTGCGCGTGGCGGCTGCTGGAGCATGGACTGTCGGTCGCGATCGTCGAGACGCGCGAGACGGCGGCGGCGGCCAGCGGCCGAAGCGGCGGCTTCGCCGTCACCGGCATGTCCCTGGAGCTCCCGGCGATGGTCGAGCTGCTGGGCGAAACCGATGCGATCCGCCTGCACCGGGCGACGGAGGCCGCCCTGGACGACATGATCGCGATGGCCGAGGAGCTTCGGAACCCCGACTCGATCCGCCGAACCGGCAGCCTCTGGCTTGCCGACGCGCACGAGCATGCCGCCCTGCGGGAGACGGTGCGGCTGGCCGAGGCGCACGGGATCCTCTGCCGGCCGGCCCCGGACATGATCCCCGAGCCGATGCGCGAGGAGGATCTGCTGGCCGCGTTCTTCGCCGAGGACGCCGAGCTGATGCCGACGGCCTGGGTGCGCGCGCTGGTGGAGGCGGCGGCCGACCGCGGTGCGCACGTGTTCGAGCGCTCGCCGGTGACCGGCCTTGCGCCAAACGGCCGCGGCTGGACGGCGACGACGGGCGGCGGGTCCGTCCACGCCCAGGCGGTTGTGGTCGCAAGCGACGGCCTGATCCCGCAGCTCGTCCCCGAGCTGAGCGC
Source organism: uncultured Actinomycetes bacterium (assembly GCA_963755675.1). Classification (GTDB taxonomy): domain Bacteria; phylum Actinomycetota; class Thermoleophilia; order Gaiellales; family JAICJC01; genus JAICYJ01. The sequence continues at coordinate 6,121 of CAVWLK010000097.1, read as the reverse complement.
GGCGATCTACCCGGTGCGCGGCCAGGTGGCAGCCACGCCGCCGCTCGACCGGATGCCGCTGGCCTGCCCGACCCACTCGCAGTCCGGGTTCATGTACTACCGGCCCACTCCTGACGGCCGGCTGGTGGTGGGCGGCGGGCGGCTGGAGCAGCTCGAGGCCGAGTACACCGACGACGAGCAAACGACGGCCGCCGTCCAACGCGTGCTCGACCGCTTCATCCGCGACCGGCTGGGGCTCGCCGCCGTGCCCATCACTCACCGCTGGGCCGGGATCATGGGTTTCTCGGCCGACCTGCTGCCCGTCGTGGGAGAGCTGCCGGGGCGTCCCGGGCTGCACGTGGCCGGTGGCTACAGCGGCGTCGGCAACGTTCACGGGTACCTGTGCGGTCGGATGGTGGCCGACCTCATCGCCGCCGGCAACCACCCCGGCGCAGGGCTGTTCGATGCCGCGCGCTTCCACGGCCGGCCGGTCGAGCAGCGTGAGAAAACGCACAGCCGGGAGCTCGCGCGAACGCTCCTGTGAGCCGATCGCGAGAGCGGGAAGATTTCGCGCTGCGGCCCGTCATGTGAGATACGACGGCCGGCTGTCGGGGTCGGTCGGAAGCTAAACCTGCTTCCTCCGTGGCACAACCGCCCGGAGCAGTGCTCTCCGTCGGGGGGAGAACCGCTCCGGGCGTCGTGCCGCCGGGGCACCCGGCGAGCGAAAGCGAGCCTCGCCAGGAGCAAGGGAGGCACAGTGCTTCGCACGGGCCGACCGCAGCGACACCGCGAGGCGACGCTTTGCAGCCGCCGACGCGTGGAAGAGCGGCGTCCCCGCGCGCGTCTTGTTGGCACCAACGATTCACTTCCAGGAGGACTCGCACAATGTCCACCAAGCACCTCACCGCAACCTTCGCCACCGCCGTCGCTCTGACGGCGCTCTCGGCGACCGCCGCTCAGGCACGGCCGGCCGGCATCGATCTCCAGAACGGCGCCGGCAAAGCGACCACGGTCACCAAGGTCACGACCCACAAGGCCGTTCGAACAGGCACGTACATGCCCGTCTCGGCGTCCAAGATCGCCACAGCAACGGCGGACGCGCTCGAACCGGCACCTACACCCCCGTGCCCGCCACCCCGGCGGCCGTCGCTGCGAAGACCGGCGGCGGAACCTCGTACACCCTGATCGCCGAACTCATGGGGCTGCTGCTGATCGGCATCGCCGTGATCGCGTTCTGGGCCGCTGCGCGCAGCGACCGACGCGCCCGGGCTCTCCCGTACTGACGACGCCCACTCCGGCCGGGGCCCCGCGCCCCGGCCGGACGTGCGTCTAGGAGCGCACGCCGCGGCGGGCGTTGAAGTAGATCGCCTCCGGGTGGTGCATCACGATCGCCGCCGTCGTCTGCTCCGGGATGAACTGGTAGGCGGCGGACAGCTCGAGCCCCATGCCGACGCCGCCGGCAGCAGGTGCAGCACCAGTTCGTGCTGCTCCAGGTCGGGGCAGGCCGGGTAGCCCCAGGAGTAGCGTCGCCCCTGCTCCGCCTCGAGCCCGAGCTCGGCCAGGATGCGGCGATGGACGAGCTCGGCCAGGCCCTCGGCGGCCTCCACCGCCAGCCCGTGGGCGAAGTAGGCCTCGCTGTACTCGCCGGCGGCCTGCAGCGCGTCGATGTGCTCGGTCGCCTCGCGTCCGACGGTCACGATCTGCAGCGCGATCACGTCGCTCGCGGTCATCCGCGCGCCGCACGTAGTCGCTGAGACAGAGCCGCTGATGACGATCCTGGCGCGGAAACGCGAAACCGCACCGGCTCGCCGCCGCGGCGGTCGAGCACCACCACGTCGTCGCCGTCGGCGACCGCCCGGAAGTAGCCGTACGCAGCCCGCGGCACGATCCAGCCCCGCGCACCGCCTCGGCCTGCATTCGCGTCCCGGCGCGGGCGGAAGTCGTCGGCCAGCAGCCGCTCCACTCCTCGCCACGCACCCCCTTGCCGCCCCACGAGAGCTTGTACAGGGAGCGCTCGTCCATCAGCGAGAACATCAGCCGCGGCGTCGATCGCCGTCGCCTCACGAGCGCCCAGAAAGGCGGCTCGGGCACCGGCGCATCGCGGCGAACGTCGCACCGGCCGACCGCCTCGTCGTCGGCCGGCGGCGGCGCCGGAGGCGGAGCGTCGCGCGCCTCCTCGGCCTCCTGCCGGCGCTCGGCGATCACGGCCGGCCGCATGTCCGCGTCGCTCAGCCGGTCCATCACCGCCGAGCCCCTCGAACGCGTCCTTGCAGTAGAAGACGCCCGGCTCGTACGGCCGCCCGTCCTCGAGGAACGCGATCCGGCGACCGAATGCTCGGTTGATCGCGGCCCCGCCGACCAGCACCGGGAAGGTGCAGGCCGCGGTGGTCGAGCTCGTGCAGCGCGAGCGGCATCTGCTTCGACGTCGAGACCAGCAGCGCGGAGAGACCGATCGCGTCGGCATCTCGTCGGCAGCCCTGTCCATGATCACGTTCAGCGGCACCTGCCGGCCGAGGTCGACGACGCGTGTAGCCGTTGTTGGAGAGGATCGTGGCAACCAGGTTCTTGCCGATGTCGTGCACGTCGCCGAACACCGTTGCCAGCACCACCCGCGCCTTCGCCTGGCCCTCGATGCGGTCGAGGTAGTGCTCGAGGTGGGCGACCGAGCGCTTCATCACCTCGGCCGACTGGAGCACGAACGGCAGGATCAGCTCGCCCGCGCCGAAGCGATCGCCGACGTCCTTCATGGCCGGCAGGAGCACGTTGTTGAGCACGTCAACGGCGTTGTCATTGCTCGCGGTCGCCGCGCTCGTCCAGGGCCAGGTCGATGTCGTCCTCGACGCCGTCGCGCTTGCGGTGCAGGATCTTGGCGTGGATCCGCTGTCGGTGGTGAGGCCCTCGAACGGATCGCCTCGCTCCTCCGTCCCGCTCGGTGTGCACCTCGAAGTGCGCGATGTAGCGCGGCAGCGCGTCCGTCGCGGCGGTCGAAGATCAGGTCCTCGGCCAGCTCGCGCTCCTCGTCCGAGATCTCGCCGTACGGCTGCACGTGCGCGGGGTTGACGATCGCCGCGTCCAGGCCGGCCTCGATCGCGTGGTGCAGGAACACCGAGTTCAGCGCCGGCCGCGAGTGCGGCGCGAGGCCGAACGAGAGGTTCGAGACGCCCAGCACCGTCCACACCCCCGGCAGCTCGCGCTTGATCGCGCGGATCCCGTCGAGCGTCTCGATCGCGCTTCGCACGAACTCCTCCTGACCGGTCGCGAGCGTGAAGGTGAGCGCGTCGAAGATCAGGTCCTCGGCGTCCAGCCCGTACTCGCTCGACGCAGACACGGTGGATCTCCCGAGCGATCGCGCAGCTTCCGCTCGGCCGTCTTCGCCATCCCCTGCTCGTCGATCGTCAGCGCGACCAGCGCCGCCCCGTGGCGGACGGCGTGCGGCACGACGGCATCGATGCGCCGCGCCCGTTCTCCATGTTGATCGAGTTGATCGACGCCCGGCCCGGGGTAGGTCTCGAGCGCGCGCCGCGATCACGTCCGGCGTCGGTGGAGTCGATCACCAGCGGCATCTCGACGCCCATCGCAGAGCCTCTTGACGAGCGCGCGTCATCATCGTCGGCCTCGTCGCCCCGCTCGGTCAGCGCAACGCAGACGTCGAGCGCGTGCGCGCCGCCCTCGACCTGGTCACGGGCGACGCCGAGCGCGCCGTCGTAGTCGTCGGCCAGCATCAGCTCGCTTGAACACACGGCTGCCCTGGGTGTTCACCCGCTCGCCGATCAGCAGCGGCTTGGGCTGCTGGTCGATGCGTCGACGGCGTCATGCCGCTGGCCAGCGCGCGGTCGAACACGACCTGGCGCGGCGCGCGCGCCGCCGAGCGCGACGGCCTCGACCAGCGCGGCGATGTGCTCGGGCGTGGTGCCGCAGCAGCCGCCCACGATCGGCGCGCCGAACTCGCGCACGAACTCGGCCAGCTCGGCGGGCCATGTCGTCCGGTCCCAGCGGGTAGATCGCGACTCCGTCCTGACGTTTCTCGGCAGCCCGGCGTTGGGGATCACCGAGACCGGCAGCGGCGCGTGCTCGGCACAGGTAGCGGACCGGCTCCCGCAGGTGCTCCGGGCCGACCGAGCAGTTGACGCCGATCACGTCCACACGCATCGCATGCAGGATCGCCAGCACGGCCGCGATGTCGGTCCCCAGCAGCATCCGGCCGGTGACGTCGAGCGCGACCTGCACCTGCAGCGGAACGCCGCGTCCAGCGTCGCGCGAAGGCCGCGCGGCACCCGTCGATGGCGGCCCGCGTCTCCAGGATGTCCTGCTGCGTCTCGATCATCAGCAGGTCGGCGCCGCCCTCGATCAGCCCTCTCGCCTGCAGCCGGAACGCCTCCGAGAGCTGGCGAAGGTGATGCCGGAGAGCGCCGGATCGTCGCTCGAGGGAGCATGCCGGTGGGGCCGATCGACGCCGGCCACGAAGCGCGCCCGCGAAGGAGTCGCGAACGAGTCGGCCGCCGCGGCGCGCGATCTGGGCCGCCCGCAGGTTGATCTCGTGAGTGGCGTCACCCACACCCCACTCCTCCATCCTGATCGGCGAGGCCTGGAAGCTGTTGGTCTCAACCACGTCCGCCCCCGCATCGAGGTAGCCGAGGTGGATCTGCTCGATCGCGTCCGGCCGCGTCAGCGAGAGGTGGTCGATGTTCCCCAGCTGGCGCTCGCCGCCATAGTCCTCCGCCGTCAGATCGAGGGCCTGGATCTGCGTGCCCATCGCGCCGTCGAAGACGACGGTCCGCGCCGCAACCAGGTCCAGATACGACAGGCTACCCACGACCAGATGCTACCGCGGGGCCTTGCGGGCACCGCACCTCACCACCGTGCCAGGCACCGGGCTGGTTGTCAGCCGGCCGCGCCCGCGCGGCGCGAGGGCAGCATCAGCGGCCCGCTCTCGTACCAGGGGTACCGATCGGTCAGCAGCAGCGGGAAGTGGCCGAGCGCGCGGCACTGGAAGCCGATCGAGAGCTCGAGCATCTCGTGGATGGTGCGGGGCATCCGGCCGATGGCGAGGATCGCGAACCACGCCCCGATCGCAAGCATCCACGCGACCACGCCGAACATCACCGAGGTGAGCACCGCCGGTAGGGCGCGAGGGAGCACGACAAGTGCGGTGAGACGGGGGAACGGCGCCGGGGGGTCGACCTCGACCTGGATCGGATACTCCGGCGCCGCCTGCCACGGGAGGGGCGGCCAGTCGTCCGTGGCCAGGCATAGGTACGCGGCGATTCGCGTGACGTACGCCAGCGAGGCGACCTGCAGCCGATGGATTGACCCGGGGAGACGGCCGGTGAGGAGCACGATCGGCCACGAGATCACCGCCACGACCAGCGAGACCGAAAACACCAGCACCCATCCGAACAGGTGCGGAACCACGAGCACGAGTCGAAGCCCGGTCAGCACCCGCTGCCGGCGCGGATCGTCGCGCACCATGTACCGGATCGGATAGGCGTGGTCCGGCCTGAGCTCGTGAGCCACCTCGAGCGTTGGGCCCCGGGTCCGCGAACTCGAAGCCGCAGGCGATGCAGAATCGGGCCGCCGGCAGCCGCTCACGGCCGCAGCGAGAGCAGAACTTGGCGAACGCCGGGGCGGGAGTGCTCATCCCGCGATGATACGCGGCAAACCCGGCTCTCTGCTCAGTCCGGCGCGGTTGATAGCGTGTCTCACCCCGTCCACCCGAGGAGCCGGCGAATGTACTGTCGCAACTGCGGCACCCAGCACGAGGACACGGCTCAGTTCTGTCCCGGCTGCGGCGTTGCGGCTGCGGCTGCCGTCCCCGCGATGGCCGGCGGGCAGCCGCTCACAACACCGGCGGGGCTCGTCCATGCGCCAGGCAACGGGCTGGGCATCGCCGGTTTCTGCTGCGGCCTGATCGGCCTGCTGTTCAACCTGTCGGTCTTCCTCTTTTTCCTCGGCTCTCCGCTCTGCATCCTCGGCATCGTCTTCGGGGTGATCGGACGCAAGCGCGCCAACGCTGACCCGGCGGTTCCCCACGGCGGCCTGTCGCTCGCCGGCGCGATCTGCGGCAGCGTGGGCATGGTCTGGATCCTCGTCCTGCTCGCGATCGGCATAGCCGCCAGCTAAACGTCAGTTCGAGGCGCGCACC
>CAVWLK010000096.1:0-4147 GCA_963755675.1 uncultured Actinomycetes bacterium | reverse complement strand
TCGTCGTGTTCCGACGCCGGCCTCCACCAAGCGCCGGGAATTGCCGGGCCCAGTTAAGTTCGACGCCCTGCGTGTCGACGCTTGGAGTGATGCGCCCATCCGTGTCTCATCTCAGCGTGGATTCACGTTGGTCGAGGTCATGGTGGCGGCGCTGGTCCTCACGATCGGCGTCCTGATCACGCTCGGCCTGATCGACACAACTGCCGATGATCGAAGACGGTCCAGACCAAGGCGCGCGAGGCGGCCACCGGGCTCGACCGCCAGCTCATCGAGGACGTGCGGGCCATCCCGTACCCGCAGCTCACCCAGCAGTCGATCGCCTCCCAGCTTCAGGCCCAGCCAGGTCTCGCGAGTGCCCCGGGCGCGTCGACGTACACGATCAAGCGGCGTGGCTCACGTACTCGGTCGACCTCGCCAGCTGCACGATCGACGACCCCCGCGACGGCATCGGCACGCACTCGAGCAGCGGCTTCTGCGGAACCAGCTCGGCGGCGTCCACGAATCCCACCTGTAGCAGCGGCAGCGTCGACGCCAACGGAAACAGGGTCGATGCGAGCTTCGCCAGACGCTGAGCAGCGGCGTGATCTGGAGCACGTGCAACCTCCTCGGCACGACGCTGTCCACGCAGGGGAGCGGATCGCTGGCGGCGATCCTCGGGAGCACCGTCTACGCCGAGGCCCAGGCGGCGGCTTCGGCGACCACGTGCGGCTCCTCCAGCGCCGTGGCTGCGGATGCCGACCCGGACGACTACAAGCTCGTGATGGCCGAGGTCCGATGGGGCACGCACCAGGCTCGCCAGGCGACGGTCGTCGCCAACCCCGGCAACGCCGGCGGCCCGGCCGTGATCAGCCTGGCCCCGACGGGAGCGGTCGACCAGCATCACCAGCGGAAGCGTCCGTGGGCTTCACGGCCACCACCAACGTGCCCCCGAGCGGCGTCAAGTGGTCGAAGGACGGCGGCACGCAGGGCCAGGCATCGGGCACCGGCACCGGGCCGTGGACCTTCACCTGGGACCTGGGCCAGCCCACCGACACGAACGGCGCCCCGGTCGACCCGGCGACGGTCCTCGACGGCGCCTACCTGATCGGCGCCCGGGCGTTCGACTCCGTCGGCACGACGGGCCCGAGTCGCAGCGTGACGATGACCATCAACCGTTCGTTGCCGCGCCAGGTGACGGGTGTGGGCGCGGGCCGAAACGGCTCGGTGGTCGAGATCCAATGGCAGCCGAACCCCGAGCACGACATCATCGGCTACCGGGCGTACCGGGTGAACGCGGGGAGCACGCAGCAGGTGTGCTCGCTCACCTCCGCCACGAACTGTCAGGACACGAGCCCGCCGAGCGTGGCGTCGCTCGACTACTTCGTCGTGGCGGTGGACCGTGCGGGCGACGGCACCATGCGCGAGAGCCCCTCGCACGACACGGTCACGGTCACCACCACCAACCATCCGCCCAACCCGCCGACCAACCTCCTCGCGAGCACGAGCAATGGGACGGTGATCATGCGCTGGACGGCGCCGGTGGTCCAGGACATCGACCCGGGCGACTTCATCAGCTACTACCAGGTCTACCGGTGCGACTCCTGCAGCACCCCGTCGTATGGCGACCGCTACGACCGCACCGGCTCCAGCACGGACGTCACCTACACGGACACCAACACGGGTGGGGTGCCGCACACGTACTGGGTGACCTCGGTCGACACGAACCTGGCGGAGTCCACGCTGCTGGGGCCGGTGACGAAGTGAGGACGCTCGTGCAGGGGATCGCGGGCCCGCGTCTGCGCCGGGAGCACGGCTTCTCGCTCGTCGAGGTCCTGGTGGCCTCGTCGATCTTCGTCATCGTCGTCGCCGCGGTGATCAGCGCCTTCGTGGCGATGCTCCAGACCTCGCGCAAGAGCGCGCTGCTCCAGGACAGCCAGCAGCAGGCCCGCCAGACCGAGATCGTGCTGTCGCGACAGCTGCGCAACCTCGCCGGTCCGCACGAGGGCCTGCCCGAGGCCTTCGACAAGGCGGGGCGTACGACGTCGTCTTCCAGACCGTCGATCCGAACGGACCGAATGCCGGGCTGAATCCGACGAACGTCGAGCGCGTGCGCTACTGCCTCGATGCCACCAGCCGCAATCTGTACCGCCAGGTCCAGACCTGGACCTCCCAGGACGCGCCCGCCGCCCCGTCGAGCAACACGTGCCCGGACTCGGGCTGGCCGAGCGTCGGGGGCGCCAGCGCGCGCGTGGTCGCCTCGGCGGTCAACAACCGCCACAACAACCGGACCGGCGGAAACAGCGAGGACCGGCCGGTCTTCCTCTACTACGACAGCGCCGACCTGACCTCGATCAACACGGTGCGGATGAACCTCTGGATCGATGTGACCCCCGGCCCGACTCGGCGGGGAACGATCCGGCGCCGGCCGAGACGCACCTGGAGAGCGGGATCTTCCTTCCGCAACCAGAACCGGCCGCCGACGTCCTCGTTTCAGGCGACGACGCAGGGCAACCACGGATTGAAGCTCAACGGCTCGGCGTCCGCCGACCCCGAGGGCGCGGAGATCACGTACACGTGGTGGGCGAACGGGTCGAAGACACCACCTGCACCGGCGTGGTATGCGACTGGAATGCCGGCGCCTCGGGCGTGTACACGATCCGGCTGGACACGTTCGATCCCGCCGGCCTCACGAGCACGAGTTCACAGGACGTGCAGGTGCCATGACCGCCCGCCTGCGGGGACAGGAAGGCTGGGCGATGGTCACGGCGATCTCGCACATGTTCATCATGGTGAGCCTCGGCCTGGCGGCGGCGCTGGTCGTCGACACCCAGACGCAGCAGTCAGCCCGCGAGCGCCTCGACGAGTCGAGCTTCAACCTCGCCGAGGGTGCGCTCACAGCGGAGTCGTATCTGCTGACGCGCTCGTGGCCGGGGTGGCCCCGCCACCGCCTACCCGGCGTCCTGCGACCAGTCCAGCGTGGTGGCGAACTGCCCGGACCCGAACCTGATCAAGGCGCAGTTCAGCACGGCCGACTACGGCAGCTCCCCGCGCTGGACGGTCCAGGTCCGCGACAACACCAGCGGCGACTTCTACAGCGACAGCGCCACCGCGACCGCTCCGCACTACGACTCCAACAACGGCACGCCGGACGGGAAGGTGTGGGTGCGGGCGACGGCCACGGTCAAGGGCAAGACGCGCGCGATCGTCGGCCTGGTGCAGGTCGACGAGCAGATCGAGCAGCTGCCGCACAGCACGATCGTGGCCGGCTCGATGAGCATGTCAAACAGCGGCAACAAGCCGATCGTCTGCACCAAGCTGCCCGACGACCCGTTGGGCGGCAGCTGCGACGGTTCCTCGACCACGATCGGCCCGGTCCAGCTGCGCTGCTTGTCGACCGTCCCCAACTGCCTGAACATCAACAAGGACACGCAGATCCAGCCGAAGAGCATCGAGTACGGCTACGCCGGCGGCCCCGGTCTGGCCCCCGACGAACTCGACCGCCTGCGCAACCGCGCGGTGGCCGACGGGACGTACAGGCGCTGTCGCGGGGTGTCCGCCGACAATCCAGGGCCCCCAGCCGGCATGCTCGTCTTCGTGGACAACCAGAACTGCACGTTCACGAGCAACACTGTGGTCAACAGCCTGACCAATCCCGGCGTCTTCATCATCAACAACGGCAACCTGAGCGTTGGGGGCTCGGCGAGCTTCTACGGACTCGTCTACATCGCCAACCCACCGGCGATCGGCCCGGCCTTCAACCTCGGAGGAAGCGTGTCGATCATCGGCGGCATCCAGGTCGACGGGAACGGCCGGATCGTCGCGGGCTCGAGCAAGGTCAACTTCGTGTTCGACGACTTCGCCTTCAACAAGGTGACGTCATACGGCGCCGCGCACCTGGTGCAGAACAAGTGGCGAGAATTCGTTCCCTCGAGCTAGGGCGGCCGCGGCCCGCCCGCGACGTCCGACCTCCGGCAGTTCTCGTGCGCGAAATGCCCGTCGCCATCGCCGCCGTCGCGGGCCTGATCGCGGGCTCCTTTTCAACGTGGTCATCGCTCGCCTGCCGCGCCACGAGTCGCTGCTGCGGCCCGGCTCGCACTGCCCACACTGCGGACACCCGGTACGGCCCTACGACAAGTACCCGTGCTCTCGTGGCTGATACTGCGGCGGC
>CAVWLK010000095.1:0-47895 GCA_963755675.1 uncultured Actinomycetes bacterium | reverse complement strand
CGTCGAGTAGCCTACCCACCCACGGTTGCGCGCAACTGCCGCCGTGACGCAAGGAGAGTGATCCCGATGTCCGAGTCCCGATTCGCAGACGGCTGAACGAGCAGATCGGCCACGAGCTCGCGGCCCACAAGCAGTATGTCTCGTGGCCGTCCACTTCGACGGGCGAGTCGCTCCCCCGGATGGCGGCCTTCTTTTACGCCCAGCGTTCGAGGAGCGCGCGCACGCCATGATGATGGTGCAGTACCTGCTCGACGCCGACCTCCACGTGGTCCTGTCCCCATTGGGAGGCGTCCGGTACTTCCTTCAACGGGGTCGTGGCGCCCGTGGAGATGGCGCTGGCGCAGGAGCGGCGCGTCACCGACCAGATCGGCGAAGCTCTTGCGGGTCGCCCGGGAGGTGAGCGACTTCGCCTGCGAGCAGTTCCTGCAGTGGTTCATGAAGGAGCAGGTGGAGGAGGTCGCCTCCATGTCGACGCTTGCTGCGGGTGCTGGAGCACCCCAGGGCTCGAACATCCTGCAGGTGGAGGACTACTTGGCGCGGCAGAGTGGCGGCGGCGGTGTCCCGGACCCGACCGCGCCGGCTGCAACTGGCGGCGCTCTCTAGCGCCGCGCTTGCGCTGCTGGCTGCCGGCTGCCTGGGCAGCGGCTCGGCCACCAGTTCGAGCCGGCCGCAGCTCACGCGTGCCCAGTACGTGACGGCGGCAGGCGCCATCTGCCGGCGCTACCAGCAGCGGATCACCGCGCTCGGTGCGTCAAACGACCTCGCCGAGCTGGCCGATCAGGGAGCGAAGGCGGTGGCGCTGGAGCGGGCCGAGGTGAAGGAGTTGCGCCGGCTCGCGCCGCCGGAGGCCGACGCCGATGCCATCGACCGCATGCTGAACGCGGTCGAGTCGGCAACGGTGGCCGGAGATGCGCTGGTCACTGCTGCGCGCTCCCACGACACGGCGGCGGTCGCCGACGCTGCGGCCACGCTGCGATCCCAGCTCGCCGCCGCCAACCGGCTGGCCAAGCCGTTTGGCCTCGACGTCTGCACGAGATAAGAAGAGGGGGGCCCGGTGACCGGGCCCCCCTCGGCGGCGCGCTACGGGATCAACGTGAAATCGAAATCGAACTGGCCGTTCGCGCGGGCGTGCAGCAGCATCTGGCCGCGGGCGTTCCGGTATCCGCCGGTTCCGCCGGTGACCGTCACGACGCTGTCGTGGCTGTCGAAGAACGGCCCCTCGACGGTGACGTGGCCGCCGGGCAGGAAGTTCGTCCACATGCACTCCCAGCTTCCATGTGCGGGGTCGATACGGATGCACGATCCCTGGTCGCTGCCCACCACCTTGCTGTTGCTGGCGTTGAAGAGCTTGTTGTGGAACGTCAGCAGATCGCCGGTGGTGTCACCGCGCGCGCCCGTGTTCACGACCGTGTCGGTGACCGGATGCTCGACCACGTGCAGCGTCGTCAGCTGCGTGATCTGCGGGGCGGACGACGATCCGGACGCCATCGCGACCGCGGCCACGGCGAGGGCCGCCACAGCGACCGTCACCAGGGAGTACGTGAGCCTGTTGCGCATAGTTCCTCCTTCGTCGGCGGCCACCGAGCCTATCGCGCCCACCCGGTAGAGTCCACGCGATGCCCGCGATCGAGCCTCTGCCGCTGGATGATCGCGGCTCCTTCGCCTGGCTTGCCGGCGGGAGCGATCCGATGTCTCGCTGCTCGTGCGCCCTGGTCGTGGACGGTGGATGCCTCGTGATCGATCCAGTGGACGTGCCCGGGCTGGACGACGCCTTGTCGGCGATCGGCCCGGTGCTGGGCGTGGTCACCCTGCTCGACCGCCATCAGCGCGACGCCGCAGCGGTGGCGACCCGGCTGGGTGTCGAGCGGATGCTGCCGGCCGTGCTGGGCGGTGGGCTTCATGTTGACGGCGTCGAGGAGCGGACGGTGATCGACCGGCGCAGCTGGCACGAGAGCCTGCTGTGGCTGCCCGACCGCCGGTTGCTGGTGTGCGTGGAGACGCTCGCCACCGCCGACCCGTTTCTCGCGCACGCCCGCGACCGGCTGGGCATGCACCCACTGGCACGGATCCGGGTGCCGCGGCGGGCGTTCGCCGGGCTCGATCCGCTGGTGATCGCGGTTGGTCACGGTCCGCCTCTGCGCGACGGCGCCTGCGCCGGCGCTGCCAGCGAACACTGGACACGGCCCGCCTCTCGCTGCCGCGGCACCGCGCGCGGCTTGCGCCGGCCGTCGTCAGAGGCGTTGCGGATCAGCGCGGCGTCCTCGTCCGCTGAGCCGGCCGGAGCGGGGCCCGCACTATCGGTCTCGAGCGGAAGGCCGTGGTTCTTCAGCACGCGCTTGACGGCGGCCACGAACGTCGCCGAGCCGAGCGCGTCGCGCAGCGCCTTGACGCGGTCCGCGTTCTCGGCCGTCGGCTCTCGCAGCAGGCGCGCGACGTCACCGGGGAAGGCGCTTTGCCAGTCCTGACACCGAGCCGTGAGCGCTGGCCGCGAGGGCTTGGGGGATCAGCGGCTCGTTTCCGATGTACACCGGCAGTCCCAGCTCGAGGTACGGGGCGACCACCTCGTACGGCTGCTCCGAGACCTTGAGACCGGCGAGGTTTGGAACTCGCTCACGCACCCGGCCGATCACGCCCAGGCTCAGCGGGTATCCGCTGCGAGCGGTGAACGCGTACATGTAGAACGGCAGCGGATCGCAGGCCAGGGCGGCGGCCACGAAGTGCTCGACCTGTTCGTCCTCGGTGAACGGGTAATAGGGCGGCGGGATCACAGCCGCGCCGTCGGCTCCGATCGCGGCCGCGTGCTGGCACAACGCGACGGTGTCGACGGTCGTCTGGGCGCCGCAGTGCACGATCAGCTCGCCGTCGCAGGCCGAACGGAAGGCGGCCGCGGCTCGCTGCCGCTCGTCCAGCGTCAGCATCACGCCCTCGCCCGTCGTGCCGCAGCAGAAGATGCCGTCCACGCCACCGTCGCGCAGGTGCCGCACGAGAGGCGCGATCGCGTCCTCGTCCAGTGTGGCGCCGCCGTCGCGGAGCGGCGTGATCGATGCGGCGAGCAGTGGCGGTGCCATCGATGTGCGAGCATAGCGGTCGCGTGCACCAGCTCACCGACCCACCCGCCACCGCCGCACTGCTGGTCATCGGTGGCGGCGTCGTGGGGTCGGCCACCGCGTTCTTCGCCGCCCGGCGAGGGTTCCCAGTGCACCGTGCTCGAAGCCCCGGTCGGCGCCGGCGTCATTCACCACGGCGGTGGCCGCAGGCGGCTATCGGCTGCAGCTCGAACATAGCCGATGAGCTGCTCCGCTCTGGTGCGCCGGTCGGTGCAGCTGTTCCGGCGGTCTCGAAGCAGAGACCGGACAGAGCGAGCATGCGGCTCCGGTCTGCAGCCCCGAGGCTATCTGTGGTTGACCACCGAGCGCGAAACCGCTGCGCGGCAGCGCGTAACTGGTCGACCCGCCAGCAGATCCCCCCTGGGGCCGTCGACGGGGTCGAGCTGCTCTCCGGCGACGCTGTCCCCCCGAGCGGTTTCCGTGGGTCTCGCCGGAGGTCATTCAGGCGCGGTTCCGAGCGCGAGGACGGCCTGCTCCGAACCCTGTGTGATCTCTCCGGGGCCTGCTCGCCGTCTCGTCCGGCGCCGAGGTGATCACCGACTGCCGTGCCACGGGCTTTGAGCTGTCCATGCGGGCCGGCTCGCGATCGGTGGAGACTGTCTGCAGGGCAAGATCGCCTGCGAGCAGGCCGTGGTGATCGCGTGCGGGCCGTTGTCTGGGGTACTGGCTGCGCGCGCGAACGTGACCGTCCTGCCGATCAGATTGGTCAGGCGTCAGCGGGTCTCGATGGTAACCCCGCCGGAAGTGCCGGTCGGCGCTCCCATGACCATCCGACGAGGACACCGCCGCACATTGGCGCCCCGCGCGCCCCGTGGCTCGCCTCTGGCCGCTATGGCCTGACCCCGACGAGCCGGCCGGCGATCCGCTGGAACAGGTGCCGGCCGACCCGGCGTTTGCGGTCCCGGCTGCTGGATCCCTCCAGCCCCACCTCGCTGGCTCGGGTGGCGCCGTTTTGGGAGGACGTCTGGCGCGGCGGGAGCGCGACCTGGGACGGTCAGGCGGGGCAGTACACCGTCACTCCCTGACGAGCGTCCCCTGATTGGGCCAGACCGGGGGTGCAGGGGCGTGTGGGTGAACACCGGCTACAGCGGCCATGGGATCATGCTCGGCCCCGCGGGAAGCGAGCTCCTGGCCGGCCTGCTGCCGGGGCCGTCCGCCAGGACAACGCGTTCGCGGCTCGACCGCGAGTTCGTCCAGGCCAGCCAAGCCTTCTGACCGCAGCCTCACGGTACGATCCCTCTGAATCCAACGCCGGAGGCGCGAGCGCACATGGCCACAACCCCAGCCGAAACATCCAGTCGAAGTCATCCACCAGGCGAAGGTCGACCTTGCCGCCGCGCTTCGGGCTGGCCGCCCTGTACGGCTACAACGAGGGCGTCGACAACCACTTCAGCCTGGCCGTGCCCGGCCGTGACGACCGCTTCCTGCTCTGGACCCGCTCGGCCCACGCACTGGTCGGAGCTGTCCGCGTCCGACATGATCACCCCCGTCGACCACGAAGGCAACGTCGTCGAGGGGGCACGGCGGCGGGAGCAGACGGCGTTCGTGGTCTCCACCGCGGGGTGCATCAGGCACGTGCCCTTCGGCGCGATGCGTGCTGCACGCGCGGGCCGTGCCGTACGCGACGGCGGTGTCGATGACCCGGGGCGGGTTCGAGACTGCGGTCAGCCAGAACTCGACGCACTTCCACGGCCACGTCGTCTCGCTGCCCATACGGCGGGCTGGCCCATGCCGCCGACGAGGGCCTGCGGGATCGGCAATGCCAGCTGCCGCCGGCGTCAACGTTGTCATGCTCGAAAACCACGGCGTGCTGGTGATCGGGGAGGACGTCGCCGAGGCGTGGCACCGGCTGTGCTTCCTGGAGCGCGCCTGCCAGGTGCCGGTCGCTCTCCGCCCAGTGAACGACCGGGCAGCCGCTGATACGGGTGTCCGACGACCTGGCGGCGCACACAGGCCGGCCAGCGTTCGCGCGCGATACGGGCAACGCGCCAACGCTGTTTGCGGCCGTGCGGCGGCAACTCGACCGGGAGAACCCTGGCTACGAGCGCTGATCAGGCAGACGCTGCGCGACCAAGAATTGCCCGAGACGGAGCGGCTGATCGTGCGTCGGTTGCAGCGAGGAGGACGACTTCGACGCCCTGCATTGGCAATCCAGTCGCGGCCGGACGTCGCCCGCTGGCTGTACTGGGGGCCGCGTAGTCCGGACGAGGTGCGCCGGTCGCTCGAGGCACCAAGCGGGTCGCAGCCTCGCTCGCCGAGGACGACGACTGCGTCAGCGTCGCCCTCATCCGCAAGGACAGCGGTGAGCTGATCGGCGACTGCAGCATCTCTGCCTGCGCAGCCGCGATCACCGCCAGGGCGAGATCGGCTTCATCATCCACCCCGACCACCAGGGGCAGGGATTCGCCACCGAGGCGGCCCGGGCGCTGCTCGAGCAGGTGTCTTCGACGATCTCGACCTGCACCGCGTGATCGGCCGTCTTGAGGCCGCGCAACACGGCCTCGGCCGGCGTTCTCGAACGGATCGGGATGCGCCGCGAGGGCCACCTGGTCGAGAACGAGTTCGTCGAGGGCGAGTGGCAGAGCGAGCTGGTCTACGCCATCCTCCAGCGGGCGCGAATGGCGGGCGGCAACGGCGACGTCAGCGCGCCGGTGCGCGACAATCGCGGCATGAGCCTGCTCGAGGCGCCAGCTTGCCGGCGCCCGTCGCAGCGAGGTCGGCGGCCTGGTCATCGACGAGGTCGATGCCGGCCGGGGCCGGGTGAAGCGCGTCATCTACCCGCCCGGTTGGCGCTGGAGCACGGCACATCGGCTCGGTCACCGGCGGCGAGCTGCTGCATGCACGCCCACGTCGGATTCCTCGTCCAGGGCCGCGATGGTGGTCGAGTACAGCGACGGCTGCCGCGAGACCTACGTCGGCGCCGGCCGCGGTCGTCGTCCCGCCCGGGCACGACGGCTGGGTGGACGGCGACGAGGCGGCGGTCCTCGTGCAGTACGACTGCGGCCCGAGATGCTCATCGAGCTGCTCGGCCTGCCGCGCGAGCACCGCCACGACGCCTGACCAACGCCGGAGGCAGTATCATCCGTCTCTGGTTCTTCACCACCGGCGATCATCGGCCGTGATAGATATGTCCGCCGATGTCTTCGACCCCACATTCCGATCCCGACCGCCTGGCGCTGGTCTCGCTGTTCAGCAGCCTGTCGGTCGATGACCGGACGCGACTGGCCTCATGGATGGAGGTGGAGGACTTCCATGCTGGACGCCGGGCTGACCGAGCAGGGCGCGTTCGACTACGCGTTCTTCGTGCTCGAACAGGGCCGAGTCCGCGTCGAGCAGGACGGTCGCACGGTCGCCTCGCTGGGCCCGGGTGACGTCTTCGGCGAGTATGTCGTTCTTCGGCGACGGCGTCGCAACGCGGACGTGGTGGCCGAGACGGCGGGCCGCCTGCTGGTCATGTTCGGCACCCGTTTCCGCGAGATGCAGGCCACCATGCCCGACGTGGCGGCACAGCTCGGGGGCCTCGTCGCCACCCGCCGCTGGCCCAGATTCAGGCCGGGCGGGCGCTTTCGCCCAGTCGCGCAGCCGGCCGCGAAGCTCGAGCGTGCCGGCGCCGACCTCGACGACCGCGTCCGCCGGGACGTTCGCCCGCCGCGGCCGCGGCCATGATCGCCTCGGGCGACGGCGCCTCGTAGAGGCAGTAGGTGCGGCGCCGGTCGGCGCTCAGGAACGAGAACAGCCAGCGCACGCCCTCGTCGGCGTTGACCTCCTCGATCAGCCGGACGTCGTCGTCTCGTCAGGTCGAGCTGCTCGGCGAAGGTGCGCTCGATCATGTAGAGCGGCATCGCGCGGATCGTAGCGACGCTCGGCCGCTCGCGCAGGACGCTCAGACCGACGTCAGCCCGTGGCGGTGGGCGTAGGAGGCGGCCTCGGTGCGGTTGGCGCAGCCGGTCTTGCGCAGGATGCTGCGGACGTGGTTGGCGGCGGTGTGCTCGCTGATCGACAGCTCGGCGCCGATCTCGCGGTTGCTGAGCCCGCGGGCGACGAGCCGGAGGATCTGCGACCTCGCGCGGCGAGAGCCCGTCGGGCAGGCCGGCCGCGGGCGCGGCGGCGCCGAGCGCGCGGATCCGCGCCGAGCAGCGCGGCATGCCGATCCGCTCGGCCAGCGTCGCCGCCTCGCCGAGCAGCGCGTCGGCCCGCTCGCGGTCGCCGCGCCGCGTGCGCAGCAGCAGGCGGCCGTACTCGTAGGCGGTGTGGGCGAGCCACGTCGCGGCGCCCA
The DNA here is from genome assembly GCA_963755675.1 of uncultured Actinomycetes bacterium. GTDB lineage: Bacteria > Actinomycetota > Thermoleophilia > Gaiellales > JAICJC01 > JAICYJ01. The sequence continues at coordinate 40,512 of CAVWLK010000095.1, read as the reverse complement.
TCGCGCCGGTTGAGCTCCAGCGCGCGCTCGAAGTGCGCCTCGGCGCCGCTCGCGCTCGCCGAGCGTCGCGGCGAGCATGCCGAGGTAGCGGTCGGCCGCGCCGTAGCAGGCGACGAGGTGGCCGATCATCACGTTCGTCGCCGGCGAGCGGCTCGAGCTCGGGATAGACGAGCGCGGCCATCGCCTCGTCGCCGAGCGCCGCGCAGGCGTCGGTCAGGTAGGTGAGCGAGGCGAGCCACAGCGACTCGCGGAACGGCTCGAGCCCGTCGGCGGCGATCCGCGCGAGCTCCCGCCGCGCCTCGGCCTCCATGCCGAGCTCGGCGAGCACCGCGGCGAGCCCGGGCCGCCACGGGCCGCCGCGGCCGGCGTCGCCGGCGAGGATCCGGATCACCGGCGCGAGCTCGGCCAGCCGCCCCTGCTCGCGGCGGATGCTGAACATCTGGATGCCGTAGACGCCGGACGGCGTCGCGCCCGGTCAGCAGCCGGCTCCACTCGTGCGAGCGCTCGCGCCAGCGCCTCGGCCTCGTCGAGGCGGCCGTCGCACGAGCGCGATCGCCGAGCCGTAGTGCTCGGCGACGTGGAGCATGAACGGCTGCGCCGTCTGCTCGGCGGTCTCGCGCAGCGCGGCGACCTCGCGCCGGGCGGACTCGAGGTCGCCGAGCGCGACGAACGTCGGCGACCCGCCACGCCATCGCCTCGGCGCGGATCTCGGTGTCGCCGAGCTCGCTCGCCGAGTCGCGGGCCTCGGTGAGCATCGCGAGGATCTCCTCGAGCGAGCTCGCGCCGCGCGACCAGTAGGAGCGCATCAGCACGGTGGCGAGCGCCGGCGCGGTCGTCGCAGCTCGCCGCGCCATCGCGATCGGCGCTCGTGCGGACGACCGCGCCGCGCTCGTGGTCGCCCTGGAAGTCGAGCGCGCGAGCGAGCCCGCCGAGCAGGCCGACGCGCAGCTCCGAGTCGCTCCTCGCCGAGCGCGGCCGACGCCTCCTCGAGCAGCTCGACCGCGCCCTGGTCGGCGATCCCCGGGCGCCAGCAGGCGTCCTCGTAGCCGATCGCCGCCCGCGCGAGCAGCTCGCGCGTCGCCGAGCTCGCGCGCGATGTCGCGCCGCCGCCCGGAACGCCTCGAGCGCGTCGATCGCCTTGCCGCCGCGGTGGCTGGCCGTCGCCGAGCTCGAGCAAGACGCTCGGCGCGCTCGGCGCGGCGTCGTCGATCCCGAGCTCGAGCGCGGTGCGCAGCCGCGTCGCCGGCCTCGTCGAAGGCGAGCGCCGCGGTCGCGGCGCGGGCGGCGCAGCACGTTGTACTCGACCGCCGCGCTCGGCCCCGCCGAACGGCGCGGCGGCGGCGAAGTGGTGCGCGAGGTCGGCGAGCGCGCGGCCGGAGCGCCGGCCGGCGCCTCGAGCGCCTCGCCGACGCGCAGGTGCAGCTCGGCGCGGCGCACGCCGGACAGCCGGTCGTAGAGCGCGCGCCGCACGAGCTCGTGCGTGAAGCGGTAGGCCAGCCCGGGCGACGGGCAGCTCCTCGATCATCCCGCTGCGCGACCGCCTCGTCGAGCGCGGCGAGCAGCTCCGGCTCGTCGAGCCCGCGCGGCGCGCGCGCACGACGTCGAGCTCGAACTCCGGCCCGGCCGCGGCGCGCCAGCTCGAGCAGATCGCGTCGTCGCCGGCGACGAGCCGGGCGAGCCGCTGGCTGACGACCTCGCGCACGCTCTCGGGGCTGCCGAGCTCGGCCGGCGGCCGCGTCAGCCGGATCGCGCCGCCGATCGACCTCGACCGCGCCCGTCTCGACCAGCGTCGCGCCACAGCTCGCAGACCAGGAACGGCGTTGCCCTCGGTGAGGTCGTGGATCGCCTCGGCGAGCTCGCGCAGCTCGGGGCCGAGGTCGCCGCCCGCCGGCGCGGCGCACGAACTCGGCGACCTCGTCGCCGGAGAGCCCGCCGAGCCGCAGCCGCACGACGTCGTCGGAGCGGCGCAGGTCGGCGAGCGTCTCCGAGAGCGCCTCGGGCACGTCGGCCTCGGTGTCGCGGAAGGTCGCGAGCAGCAGCACGCGCGCGTCGTCCGGCGGCGCGCGCGAGGTGGCGCAGCAGCAGCAGCGTCGGGCGCGTCCGCCCAGTGCCCGTCCTCGATCACCAGCAGCGCCGGCCGGCGTCGCGCTGACGCCGGCCAGCAGGTCGGCCACCGCCGTGTGCAGGCGGTGGCGCTCGGTGTCGGGGTCGGCCTCGACCGGCGGGCGGCAGGTCGCCGACCCGCGGCGCGCAGGTCGGGCAGCAGGCGGGTCAGCTCGCCGCCGCCGGCGCCGAGCGCCGGCGCGCAGCTCGGCCGGATCGGTGATCCGCGCACGAGCTGGTCGAGCGCCTCGACGAACGGCCCGTACGGCGTGCGCACGACGGCGTCGCAGGCGCCGTAGAGGACGAGCGCGCCGTCCGTCGGCCGCCTCGCGCGGCGAACTCGCGGACGAGCCGGCTCTTGCCCGAGCCCGGCTCGCCGCCGAGCAGCACCACGCGGCGGCCCTCGCCCTCGGCCCTGCGGCATCAGCGTGCGCAGCGTCTCGAGCTCGGCCGAGCGACCGACGAACGGGAACGTCGAGGTGAGGCGGAGCGAGCCGGGAAGGTCGTGGCATGGCGATCCCGCGGGACGATAGTCAGATCTGATCATACCGCGCGCGCTCGGTCGCGTCACGACAGCGCACGAAAGTGGGTCAGCCCGCGTCATGACGCGACCCGTGCGCGCTTCGTAGGCTGGGCCCGATACGCAAACGACTCGACGGAGGAGACACGATGAGCACGGCAACGATCACCAGCACAGGCCGCGCGGCAGGAGCTCGGCGGGTTCGCAGGGCGCCTGATCGGCCCGGACGACGCCGACTACGACGAGGCGCGCAAGGTCTACAACGCGATGATCGACAAGCGGCCGGCGCTGATCGCGCAGCTGCGCCGGCCCGGACGACGTCGCGCAGGCGGTCGGCTTCGCCCGCGACCACGATCTGCCGCTCGCCGTCCGCGGCGGCGGCCACAACGGCGCCGGGCTCGGCTCGTGCGACGACGGCGTCGTGATCGACCTCTCGCGGCTCAAGGACGTCGAGGTCGACCCGGCGGCGCGCACCGTGCGGGTCGGCGGCGGCTGCACCTGGGGCGAGGTCGACGCGGCCACCAGCGAGCACGGGCTGGCGACGCCGAGCGGGATCATCTCGACCACCGGCGTCGGCGGCCTCACGCTGGGCGGCGGCATCGGCCACCTGACCCGCAAGTGCGGGCTCACGATCGACAACCTGCTCGAGGCCGAGCTGGTGCTCGCCGACGGCGAGCGGGTGCGCGCGAGCGCCGACGAGCACCCGGACCTGTACTGGGCGATCCGGGGCGGCGGCGGCAACTTCGGCGTCGTCACGTCGTTCCTGTTCCGGCTGCACGAGGTCGGCACGGTCGTCGCGCGGGCCGACGTTCTGGCCGGTCGAGCAGGGCGCCGAGGTGCTCTCGGCGTACCGCGAGTTCCTGCCGGCGGCTCCGCGCGAGCTGAACGGCTTCTTCGCGTTCCACACCGTGCCGCCCGGGCCGCCGTTCCCGGAGGCGATCCACCTGCGCGAGGTGTGCGGCGTGGTCTGGTGCTACGTTGGCTCGGAGGAGGCGGCCGCCGGGAGATGGCTCCGCTGCTCGATTCGCTGCCGGAGCCGCTGATGCACGGCGTCGGCCCGATGCCGCACTCGACGCTGCAGGGTGCGTTCGACGGGCTCTACCCGCCGGGCGACCAGTGGTACTGGCGGGCCGACTTCGTCAAGGAGATCCCGGATGAGGCGGTCGCAGATCCACCAGCGGTTCGGCGAACCAGCTGCCGACCATGAAGTCGACGATGCACATGTACCCGATCGACGGCGCCGCACACGACGTCGCGTCGTCCGACACGGCCTGGGCTACCGCGACGCGAACTGGGGCTCGGTGTTCGCCGGCGTCGATCCCGACCCGGCGAACGTCGACGCGATCCGGCGCTGGAGCGTCGACTACTTCGAGGAGCTCCACCCGTACTCGGCCGGCGGCGCGTACGTGAACATGATGATGGACGAGGGCCAGGAGCGGGTGCGCGCCAGCTACGGCGGCAACTACGACCGGCTGGCCGCCGATCAAGGCCGACGTACGACCCGGACAACATCTTCCGGGTGAACCAGAACATCCAGCCGAAGGCGTAGCTCGGCTGTCCAGGATCGGCGGTGAGAGGGCGACACCACGGTGCCCCTCACCGCCGTTCCGAGGGCTGCACGATCACATAGCCTCTCCAGATGCACCGGCTGACCAAGGCGCAGGCGAGGCGCATCGCAGTGCGAGCACAACTGCTGGACGCCCCTCGGCCGGTCGATCTGCTCACCGTCGTTCGGCAGCTGACGATGCTGCAGATCGATCCCACCGCTACGGTCGCGCCCAGCGCCGACCTGGTCGCGTGGAGCCGGCTGGGATCGACCTACCAGCCGGCCGACCTGCAGCACGCCATGGAGCAGGAGCGCACGCTGTTCGAGCACAACGCGATGGTGCGGCCGATGGGCGACCTGGGCCTGTACCTGGCCGGTGCGACCGACTGGCCGCCGTATGAGCGGACGCGTGCCTGGCTCCGCGACAACGATGCATTCCGGCGCGACATCCTCGAGTTGCTCGGACGCTCCGGACCGCTCGCCTCCCGCGACGTTCCGGACACGAGCCTGGTGCCATGGGCCTCGACCGGCTGGACGAAGGGCCGAAACGTTACCCAGATGCTGGAGTGCCTGATGATGCGCGGCGAGGTCGCGATCGCCGGGCGCGTCGGACGGCAACGGCTGTGGGACGTGGCCGAGCGGGTGTATCCGGCCGGCGTCGTCATCCCATCGCTCGACGAGGCGAGCCGGACCAAGAACGAGCGTCGGCTGGCGGCGCTCGGATCGCCCGTCAGCGGACGACCGCCATGCCGATGGAGCCGGCCGACGTCGGCGATGCCGGCGAGCCGGCCGTGGTCGAGGGCGTCAAGGGCGAGTGGCGGGTCGACCCGGCGGCGCTGGGTGACGAGTTCGAGGGACGAACGGCGCTGCTGTCGCCGTTCGACCGGCTGATCCACGACCGCGCCCGAGCGCAGGAGTTGTTCGACTTCGAGTACACGCTCGAGATGTACAAGCCGGCGGCCACCCGCCGCTGGGGCTACTTCGCTCTGCCGATACTGCACGGCGACCGGCTGGTCGGGAAGCTCGATGCCGCCGCAGACCGCAAGGCCTCTGTTCTGCGGGTCAATGCGATCCACGAGGACGTGAAGTTCACGCGCACGGTGACGAAAGCGGTGCAGGCCGAACTGGAGGATCTGGCCGCGTGGTTGGGGCTCGCAACGGTCGATTCGACGAGGAGCTGAGGAGCTCGAACGGCTCCAGGTCGCTTGGGATCGCGGAGTTTGACATTCCCAACGACCGGGCATAGCATCCGGCAGTTTCAAAAAATTGGGGTCGTGTGGGGGGCTTGTGAGATCGCCATCGAGAGCGGCGTTCTGCGGCGCACGTATGCCGTCACCTCCTCCCCGCTGCCGTTGTAGCTAGCTGGAGGGGATGGTCTTATGCCACATCGTGTGAGGGCGCGAGGATGGCGTTGGTGGCTGGCCGCGCTGTGCGTTGCGGCAGGGGTCGCACAGTTCGGCGCGGCCGACGCAGGTGCGATCACGTCAGCTCAATGCGACGCCCGAGTGAATGACACGCCGGCGAAGCTCCTGCCCTGCATCAAGACGGCTGATCTCTGGAATCACATGCAGAACTTCCAGGCGATCGCCGACGCCAATCCAGGCCCGGTGACGGTCATGCCGTCGCGCAACTCCGGCGAGCCTGGCTACAAGGCGTCGGTGGACTACGTCGCAGCGGCGATGGAGGCGGCTGGATACAACGTCACGATCCAGACGTACACGTTCGACTACTTCGCGTATCAAGGTCCGCCGACGTGGAGCGAGGTCTCGCCGACCGCGCACGACTACGCACTGAGCACCGAGTGGAATCCCGGGCAGAGCATCGGGAACGACGACGCGCCGATCTTCAGCCGGCCGGAGGGATCCTCATCCCGTCGACTCCGTCGGCTCCGCGAGCGGCTGCACCCCTGTCCGACTTCGCCGGTTTCCTGGCGGGACGCATCGCGCTGATCCAGCGCGGGACCTGCACGTTCAACCAGAAGGTTCAGAACGCCCAGGCTGCGGGAGCGTCGGGCGTGATCATCTTCAACGAGGGCAACCCCGACCGCACCGGCGTGTTCGGCATGGCACGCTGGCACCGGTCATCCCGACGATCCCGGTGGCGTTCACGTCGTTCGACATCGGCAACGACTGTACAACCAGTACCAGGACGCGGTGGCGCGCGACGCCGCTGCCGCACATGTCCCTCACATCCAGGCGATCCATCGACCCGAACCGCGACGACTACAACGTCATCGCGGATTCCAAGGGCGGCGACCAGAACCACGTCCTGGTCGTCGATGCCCACCTCGACGCGATCTACGGCGCCGGGATGCTCGACAACGCGTCCGGTTCGGCGACGATCCTCGACATCGCTCAGAAGATGAAGAACGTCAAGCCGCTGAACAAGCTGCGGTTCATCTGGTTCGGCGGCGAGGAGCTGGGCCTGCTGGGCTCGAAGTACTACGTCAACAACCTGAGCCCGACCGAGCTGCAGTCATATCCGCTACGACCTCGATGCGGACGTCACCGCGACGCCGAACTACATCATCGGCGTCCTCGACCCGGCGGCGTCGGACTTCTTCGGTCGTACCGTGACCGTCGCAAGTTCCCGCCGCGGTGTACGAGCCGTCGACGGTCGCTCGCGATCAGTCGATCGACTACTTCGACTCGATCGGCAAAACCACGAGCTGTTCTCGCCGGTCGGCACCGACGCGATCAGCTTCAACCATGGCCGGGATCCCGGCCAGCGGCCTGCTGACCGGCCAGGACTGCTGCAAGACCAGCAGGAGGTCGACCTGTTCGGCGGCTTCGCCGGCAACTACGAGGGCAACGTCGCCGAGCTTCGACGGCGGATGTGTCGATAACCCGTTCCTGTGGTGCGACAACCTGACCAACAACGACCCGAGGTGCTCACGTTCATGTCCAAGGCGTTCGCCGACACCGTGGTACGGATGGCGTTCGACAAGAAGGTGATGTCCGCCAGCAACAACGTGGTGTACAACAAGAAGCTGCCCATCGGAGGCGAAACCGCCCGAGGGGTCTTCGCCAAGTAAGTACGTAGCAATCGCCGGCGTGGCGCCGTGCGCACGGCGCCACGCCGACGATTCACTCGTCGCGCAGCATCTTGAATGCCAATCGCCGGCCCAGCTTGCGCTGGAACGCGAGCAGGAACCAGAGCCGCGTGAGCGAGTCGGCGACATCGAACGCCTCTACACCGCCGAGCCAGACCGGCACGAGTCCGACGTCGGCGATCAGCTTCTCGGCGATCTCCCTGGCGCGGCCCTCCTCGGCCGCATAGAAGAGGTCGGCCGCGACGCCGTCGAACACTGGGTCGGCGAAGTTCTCCCAGCCGAGCGTGTTAAACGCCCGCACGGGATGGGCGTCGTCGTCGAGCTCGTCGAGCGCATGCAGTGTGCCGGATCCCTGGGTGTCGTTGGTCGCGTCGATCACGACCTTGCCGGCCAGCGCAGGACCGAGCGTGGCGAGCACACCTTTGGCTGCCCCGCCGGGCACCGCCAGCACGACGACCTCGGCTCCAACGACCGCGTCGGCGATCGTCGTCGTCCCAGCATCGCCCGGGGATCGGACGCCGTACACGACCTCGTGGCCCGCGGCAGCCCACTTGCCCCCCAGCGTCCGACCGATGTTCCCGGCTCCGATCACCGCGATCTTCACGTGCGCCCTCCACCAGGTCGTCGGGCTGCTGCGGGACATCCTGGAACGGGAGCGACGGGACTCGAACCCGCGACCTCCGGCGTGACAGGCCGGCGTTCTAACCAGCTGAACTACGCCCCCGTGCGCGCCTGGTCGGGCGCGGGTTTGAGTTGCCACAGCGGGAGAGGGGGCGATCCCGCTCGCGTCCGCGCTCCGGTCGCGTAGAGTCGAGGTCGGCGTCCGCAGCCCGGACGTGAAATACGACTGCAGAGCGAGATGCGCGACTACCTCCCGATCGAAGATCACGGCGTCATCGGCGACATGCACACCGTTGCCCTGGTCGGCACCGACGGCACATCGACTGGTTCTGCCCGCCGCGGTTCGACTCACCCAGCGTGTTCGCGCGCGATCCTCGACACCGACAAGGGCGGGCGCTTCCGGATCGCCCCGGCGGACGGCGGCTGCAACGACAAGCAGCTCTACCTCCCCGACACCAACGTCCTGATCACCCGCTTCCTGACGCCCGACGGCGTCGGCGAGGTGCAGGACTTCATGCCGATCCACGCGAGCCCGCCCAGCCGCCAGCGGCTGGTCCGCCGCGTGCATGTGCGTCCGCGGCGCAGATGACGTTTCAAGGTCGAGTGCGAGCCGCGCTTCGACTACGCCCGCGACGCTCACGAGCTCACGTCGGCCCGAGCACGGCGCGGTGTTCGCGACGCCCAAGCTGTCGCTGATGCTGTCGTCGCCGGCGCCGCTTGAGCCGACCGAGACGGGTCGCGTGCCGAGTTCACGCTCGAGCGACGGCGAGAGCGCGACGTTCGTGCTCGAGATGTCCGCGCCGACGGCCAGGTGCCGCGGAGGTGGACGAGGACGACGCACCGAGGCGTTCAACGCGCACCGTCGCGCTACTGGCGCGGCTGGCTGCCAAGTCGCAGCTACCGCGGCCGCTGGCGCGAGATGGTGCATCGCTCGGCGCTGACGCTGAAGCTGCTCACCTACCGGCCCACCGGCGCGATCGTCGCCGCGCCCACCACCAGCCTGCCCGAGGGCATCGGCGGCGTGCGCAACTGGGACTACCGCTACACCTGGATCCGCGACGCCGCGTTCTCGCTCTATGCCCTGCTGCGGCTCGGCTTCACCGAGGAGGCCGGCGCGTTCATGAGCTGGCTGGCCGACCGCTACCGGGACGAGCGCAGCCGCGGCGACGGGCCCGCTCCAGATCATGTACGGCATCGACGGCCGGCCGACCTCGAGGAGATCGAGCTCTACGCACCTCGAGGGCTACTGGGCTCGCGTCCGGTGCGGATCGGAAACGGCGCCGCCGACCAGCTGCAGCTCGACATCTACGGCGAGCTGATCGACTCCGTCTACCTGTACAACAAGTACGGCGAACCCATCTCCTACGACGACTGGAAGGCGCTGTCCGGCTGATCGAGTGGCTGTGCGAGAACTGGGATCGCGAGGACGAGGGCATCTGGGAGACGCGCGGCGGCCGCCAGCACTTCACCTACTCGCGGCTGATGGCCTGGGTGGCGATCGAGCGCGCGATCCGGATGGCCCGCCAGCGCGGGCTTCCCGCCGACTGGTGCGGTGGCTGGGCGTGCGCGACGAGATCACCCACCAGATCATGGACCGTGGCTGGAACGCCGAGCGGCGCGCCTTCGTCCAGCACTACGACGCCGACGTGCTGGACGCCTCGGTGCTGCTGATGCCGCTGACCAAGTTCATCGCGCCGACCGATCCGCGCTGGCTCTCGACGCTCGATGCCATCGGCGAGGAGCTGGTCTCCGACAGCCTCGTCTACCGCTACGACGTCGAAGCCTCGCCGGACGGCCTGCGCGGCGAGGAGGGCACGTTCTCGATCTGCTCCTTCTGGTATGTGGAGGCGCTGGCGCGCGCCGGCCGGCTGGACGAGGCGCGGCTGGCGTTCGAGAAGATGCTGACCTACGCCAACCACCTCGGTCTCTACGCCGAGGAGATCGGCCCGTCCGGCGAGGCCCTGGGCAACTTCCCGCAGGCCTTCACGCACCTCGCCCTGATCTCGGCCGCCACCAACCTCGATCGACAGCTCGGCTGATCGCCGACCTCAGGTTGCCGCCGCGGGCCGGATCGGCAGCCGCATCGTCACCAGCGTGCCCGACCCAGGGGCGGAGTTGATCACCACTTCGCCGCCCGCCGCGTCGACGCGCTCCATCAGCGCCTCGAGGCCGAGATGGTTGGTGGCCCGGGCGCGCGCCAGGGCCAGCTCCACATCGAATCCGCGGCCGTCGTCCTCGACCACGGCGTACAGCTGCTCGGGGTCGGAGGTGACGGTGACCGTGAGGTGTTTCGCTCCCGAGTGGCTGCGCGCGTTCGCCACCAGCTCGGCGATCGTGCGGAACGCGATCGTCTCGAGCGTCGCGTCGAGGCGGGCGGTGGACGCGTCCACCTCGAGTCGGGTGGCGATGCCGGCCTCCGACTCGACCGTCCCCACGAGCTGTTTCAGCGCGGCCTCCAGGCCGTGGTGCCACAACACGGCCGGTCGCAGCTCGAAGGTCATGCGGCGGGTGCGGTCGACCGCCTCGGCGATCAGCTGCGAGACCTCGGACAGGGCGAACGCCGCCCGTTCCGACTCGCCGGCCTGGATCGCCCGGCGCACCCGATCGAGTGCGATCACGCAGGCCGAGAGCACCTGCACCGTGTCGTCGTGGAGGTCCACGGCGACGCGGGAGCGCTCCTGTTCCTGGGCACGCACCAACCGCTCGAGCAGCGCTCGATGGCGCAGCTCCAGCTGCTCCAGCCGCTGAGCGCGGGCTTCGGACTGGTCGCGCAGCCGCTGTCCGCGGAGCGCTGCCGCCACCTGCTCGGCCACCGTGCGCATCAGCACCAAGTCCTGTTCATCGAAGGCCCGCGCGTGCTCGCCGAAGACCGTCAGCGACGCCGCGCAGCGCCCCTCCAGCATCACCGGCACGGTCAGGGCCGACTCAAACCCGTCTGGGCCCCAAGCCGCATAGTCGGGATCGCTCATCGCTTGGTCGAACAGCACCGCTTCGCCCGTGACCGCGGCGATGCCGGTACCGAGCGGCGCCAGCGGTCGTCGCATGCCGAGGAGCGAGGTTCCGACCCGCAGCTCGTCCGCAAGCACGACCTCCTCGTTGCGTTCTGGGTCGATCAGGATCGCCGTGACGCCGGCGTAGCCGGTGGCCTGGAACACCGCACGCGCGGATGCCCGCAGGGCGTCGTCGACCGAATCGGCGTCCGCCACGGCTCGCGCGACGTCGAGCGTGATCGCGAGCCGCTCGGCGCGGCGCTCGGACTCATCGCGCAGACGCGCGCCTCGCAGTGCGGCGGCGAGCTGCTCGGCGACCGTGCGCATCATCACGGCGTCGTCCTCGTCGAAGCGATCGGGTCGCGAGTCGTAGAGCACGATCAGGGCATCGGTCGTGCCCTCGGTCGCGATCGGCGTGAGCAGCATCGACTGGTATCGCTGCCACACCGACGGACGCCAGGGATCGTCGTCGGAATGTTGGGCGTGGCGTCTGATCATCACCTGCTCGCCGCCTTCGAACGCTCGCCCGGTGTAGCCGGCGCCGATCGGCCGGCGCATGCCCTCCACCGACTCGTCTCCGACATCGCTGTCGACGACGCCGAACTGTTCGCCGCTCTCGCGCAGTGCGATGAAGCCGGCCACTGCATCGCATCGCACCAGCCGCTTGATCGCGTGCGCCGCCGAGCGCAGGGCGGACTCCACGGTGTCCGACGCCGAGGCCGTCTCCGCCACCTCCAGTGCCATCGCGAGCCGCTCGGCGCGGCGCTGCGACTGGTCGCGCAGCCGCGCTCCCCGCAGCGCCGCCGCCACCTGCTCGGCGACCGTCTGCATGAACAACCGGTCGGCTGTGTCGAAGCCGTGGGGCCGCGACTCGCCCACGTTCAGCACCGCCACCACCTCGCCGTTGATCGTGACCGGCGTGGCCAGCCGCGATCGCCACGAAGGGCCGGCCATCAGGCCGGGCATCGACTCGGGGTCTGGGATGTCACTCAGCATCACTTGGCGGCCCTCGGTCAGCGCGAGGCCGGTCGTGCCCTCGTTGCTGGGCCGGATCACGCCGTGATGCTCGCTGCCGTCACGGTCGAGCGAAGCAACGATCACCTGGCGCTCGTCGTCGAGCGGCATGCTCGCCTCCACCGCCGCGTAGCCGACGCCGTCGAACACGGTCCGCACAAACGTCTCGAGCACGTCTCCCGGGCTGTCGGCGGCCGCGACGGCACGAGCTGCCTCCAGCGTCACCGCCAGCCGCTGAGCACGTGACTCCGATTCGGCGCGTAGCTGGGCGCCGCGGATTGCGGCCGCCACCTGCTCGGCGACCGTGGTCAGCAGCGCGGTATCGTCGTCATTGAACGCGTTTGCCATCGTGGCGGCAAGCTCGATCACCGCCTCGCAGCGTCCACCGACGACCACGGGGACCTGAATCAGCGACTCGAAGTGATGGGGGCCGGGCCACGCGTACTCAGGGTCCTTCGTGGCCTCTCCGAGCCGCAGCGGCTGGCAGCTTGTGATCGTGCGCGCCGTGATGCCCGAGTCGATCGGCCACCTGTACGGCTCGAACGCGCTCGTGTGTCGGTCGAGGCTGATCGACATCTCCGCCTCGCCGAGCTCGTGATGGCAGCGCACCACCGAGACCGCCTCGTAGTCGGTGGAGTGGAAGATCTGCTCGGCGCTGCGTTCGAGAGCCTCCTCGACCGACCCGACCGAGGCGATCGCGCCGGCGATCTGCGCGGTCAGGGCCAGGCGGCTCGCCCGGCGCTCGGACTCGTTGCGGAGATCGACGCCTCGCAGGGAGGCGGCCACCTGCCCTGCCACCGCCGTCATCAAACTGAGGTCGGCGGAATCGAGCTGGTCGGGCTCGCGCTCGTAGACGCCCAGCACGGCCCGCGTGCGGCCATCGTCGATCACGGGCACCAGCAGCAGCGATTGGGCGATCGCGGTGCCTGGCCACGTATAGCGGGGGTCGTCCAGGGCGCGGCCGAGCAGGAGCGGTTCGCCCGTCATGAATACCTGGCCGATCAGGCCTGTACCGAGCGGTCGCTGCAAGCCGGCCAGCGACTTGTCGGTCTCGTTGTAGTCGGACACGATCACCTGGTCGGTGGTCTCGGGCAGTGCCAGCGCAGACAACGTCGCGGTGTACCCGGCCCTGTCGAAGATCGTGTGGGCAGTCACGTCAAGCGCCTCCTCCACCACCGTGACCCTGCTGATCGCGCGCGCCAGCTCGGCCACCAGGGCGAGCCGACCGGCGCGCTGGGCGGACTGGTGGCTGAGGCCGATTCGAAGCAGTGCCGACGACACCTGCTCGGCTGCGGTCGCCAGCAGCACCAGATCGCCGTCGCCGAAGACGTTCGGCCGCTCGTCACCGACCTCCAGCGTGGCGGCGCAGGTTCCGTTCACCATCACGGGCATGATCAGCATCGAACGGAAGTCGGGCTCATCCTCCCATGCCCGGCGCAGGGCGTTATCACGGGCGTCCGCCACCAGCATCGGCCGGCCTTTTGCGATCACGTGGCCGGTCAACCCTTCGTCGATGGCGCGGCGCAGGCCGACCTGCAGCGTGCCGGCCGGGGTCTGGCCGTCGATCAGCATCTGCTCACCGGCTTGGTGGTCGGCAAGCACCGCGGCCATCGCGCGAAACGCGGTCGACCGCGTCATTGCGTCGACCGTTGCGGCCAGCGCCCCTTCCGGGCTGGTGGCTGCCGCCACGCTACGCGTGACCTCGAGCGCCAGCTCCAGCCGCTGAGCTCGACGCTCGGACTGCTCGCGCAGATCGATGCTGCGCCAGGCCGCTGCGAGGTGGTCGGCGACGTGTTGCATCAGCGCCGCGTCGAAGCGATCGAAACGATCGGGGTGCGCGTCCCACAGCTCCAGCGCAGCGACGCTGCGGCCACTCACGACGACCGGCGTTACCAGCAGCGATCGTACCGACAGCGGCGTCGGCCAGTGGAAACGGGGGTCGCTCTGCGCATCGCCGAGCACGATCTGGCGGCCCGTGGTGAGCGCCGCGCCGACCAGCCCGGCGTCCTTTGGACGGCGGTGGCGGTCGGAGGGCCCGCCGTCGCGGGTCAGGTCGGCGACCAGCAGCTGCTCGTCGCTCTCCTCGAGCACGATCGTCGCCGCGACCACGTGATAGCGCGATTCCTCGAACACTGTCCGCGTCGCGAGCTCCAGCGCCTCCTCGTGGGTGACGGCGTCTGACAGGGCGGCCGCGACTGCCGATCCCGTTGCCAGCCGGGCAGACCGGTGTGCTGCTTCCTCGTGCATCCGGATCGCCGCCAGCGATGCGCCCAGCTGCGCGGCGACGGCGGCCATCAGCTCTGCATCGCCGGCGCCGAACTGGCCCGGGCGGGAGTCGTAGAGGGCCAGCACGGCTTCGCAGATGCCGTCAACAGCCACGGGCGTCAGCAGCGTCGAGTTGTGCGGCGGATCCTGCGCCGGTCGTTCCGGCCCGCGTGAGAGCTGGTTGCCGTCGGTCGCCACCACTCCGATGGCGCCTTCGTCGATCGGCCGTCGCATACCGGTGCGGTTGCGGAGCGAGTGGCTGCGATCGGCGACGGTCACCTGCTCGCCGGCCGCGCGGTCGATCACGATCGCCGAGACCTGCTGGTAGCTGGAGTGTTCGAAGACCGCGTCCACCGCCGCAGCCAGCGTCTCGGCCACGGTGCCGAGTTCGCCCGCGGCGGTCGTGATGGTTCGCGTAATGGCCAGAGTCTGAGAGCGCCGGGTGGCCTCGCCGGCCACCGTCAGCACGGTCTCGGCGATTGCCGCGAGCTGCAGGAATAGGCGGCGCTCGGTGGTGTCGAACGCCGGCGACGTGGCGCTTCGCTCGGCCAGCAGCACTCCCGGCGAACCATCCGCGAGCGTCATCGCGGCGTGCAGCACCCGCTCGTCGCCGAGCTGTGCGGTGACGGCAGCGGCAGGCTCGAGCAGCACCCGCTCCGCGCCTAGGCCGGAGCCGAGGCGCTCGAGCAGTACCTCGAGCCCGACGCCGAAGCCGAGACGGGATCGTTTGAAGACATGTCACCGGATTGTGTCAGAGCGGCACACAATCCCACTTCCCCGGATTCGCGTATATTTTCGCACCCACCGGGCTCGGGGGCGACGACAGCCAACCCGCACGGCTGTCGTCACTTTGCCCGGTCTTGCGTCCGGAGCCTCTCACGCTGCCCCATCCGCCGCCGAGCACAGGCCTGTCGACCTGGTCTGGTCGCGGTTTGGCTGTCCTTCCAAAGGGAGGTACCCCAAGGGATAAGGAGTTGGCTGTGGGTCGGATTCGGGATCTATCGGTTGGCAAGAAGCTGTACGGCGGCTTCGGCATCGTGGGTCTGCTGCTCATCGCCGTGGCGGGAACGGCGTTTTGGATGGTGGGGCAGCTCGTCCAGACGCGACACATGGCGAGGAGTGGTTGAGCCGAAGGTCGCAGCAGGAAACCACATCAAGTACGCCGCTGCCGATCTGAACGGATGGCAAACCGGGTACGTCCTGGACCATGGTGCGAGTCGCGTCACGTTCGAGGAGGCCAACGCCTACCTGGCAGCTCTCCGAGGGCTGAGGCAGACCAACCGATCCCGCGGATCTGGCGGCCGTTGCAAAGATCGAGTCGGGATACAGCGCATTCATGAAGCTGGACACGCCACCTGGGCGGCTGTGCAGGCGCAGGATTACGCCCGGGCTGAGCGCCTCACGCTTGGGCCGGACACCACGGCCTACAACCACCTGGCGGCGGCAGCCGGGAGCTTCGTGGCACAGGCCAATCAGGACAGGTTTCGGCCTCGAACTCGTTCTCCTCGACCGAGTCGACCGGCAAGATGGTCATGGGAGCCTTGTCGCTGGTTGCACTTGTACTGGCTGGCGTGATCGCCTTGTTGATTGGTCGGACGATCACTCGTGGCAATCGGTGTTGGATCGGTTGGGGATGCTTCGTATCGGTGTGCGAAGGATCTCAAGGTTGGGATGGAAGCGATGGCAGGCGGCGATCTGACCATCACGGTGACGCCGGTGACGCCGCTGATTGAAATCCCAGTCGGGATGAATTCGGTCAGGCCGCTTCAGCGGTGAACGAATCCGATCGCGACCGTGGCCTCGGTTGAGGCGTACCAAGATGCGCAACGAGCTTTCGCGGCTGATCGGTGATGTCTCTGCAGCTGGAACGATCAGCGCGTCGTCGCAGCAGATGGCGTCCACGTCAGAGGAAGCGGGCCGCGCCGTGGGAGAGATCGCCTGGGCGATCGGTGAGGTCCGGAAGGCGCGGAGCGGCAGGCGCGGATGGTCGAGCAGGAAACACGACCTCCGCCGAGGCATCGAATGCAGCTGAACATGCACGCGAGGTCGCGACGCAGGGCGCCGCGTCCGCGGCACAGGCGTCCGAGGCGATGAGTGCAGTGAACGAATCGACGACTCAGGTGACCGAGGCGATTCAGGCGCTGGCGGCGAAGTCGGAGCCCATCGGCGGTATCGTCGAGACCATCACCGGCTTGGCCGACCAGACGAACCTCCTGGCACTGATGCCGCGATCGAAGCGGCGCGCGCCGGCGATCAGGGTCGCGGTTTCGCAGTCGTTGCCGAGGAGGTGCGGAAGCTCGCCGAGCAGTCCCAGGAGGCCGCCGGCAAGATCGCTGGTCTGATCGGTGAGATCCAGGCTGAGACGGGTCGCGTTGTGTCCGTCGTGGAGGAAGCCTCGGGCCGCACACAGCAGGGAACCTCGATCATCGACGAGGCCCGGGAGGGTTCGCGCCATCCACCGGGCGGTTCAGGAGGTCACCGGCAAGGTGAACGAGATCGCCATGGCCACCGGTGAAGTCGCCTCTGTCGCCCAGCAGACGAGCGCCTCGACCGAACAGGTCTCCGCCTCAACCCAGGAGACCTCGGCGAGCGCTGAGGAGCTCGCAGCGTCAGCACAGGAGCTGGCGGCAACCGCGAACACGCTTGAGACACTCGTCGCACGGTTCAAGACGATGGCGTAGTCCGCGCCGAGGTGAGCGGAGCCGCTTCCCGCGTCCCCCGCCCACCTCGACGTTTCGACCAACCAGGCGAGCGTCCTCGATGAGGTGGCTGGCGGCTCATCGCGGGCCTGCTGTCTTGTGACGGCGGGCCCGCGATGAGCCGCCAGCCACCTCATCGAGGACGCTCGCCTGGTTGGTCGAAACGTCGAGGTGGGCGGGGACGCGGGAAGCGGCTCCGCTCACCTCGGCGCGGACTACGCGATCGTCTTGAACCGTGCGACGAGTGTCTCAAGCGTGTTCGCGGTTGCCGCCAGCTCCTGCGCTGACGCTGCGAGCTCCTCAGCGCTCGCCGAGGTCTCCTGGGTTGAGGCGGAGACCTGTTCGGTCGAGGCGCTCGTCTGCTGGGCGACAGAGGCGACTTCACCGGTGGCCATGGCGATCTCGTTCACCTTGCCGGTGACCTCCTGAACCGCCCGGTCGATGGCCGCGAACGCCTCCCGGGCCTCGTCGACGATGGATGTTCCCTGCTGTGTGCGGCCCGAGGCTTCCTCCACGACGGACACAACGCGACCCGTCTCAGCCTGGATCTCACCGATCAGACCAGCGATCTTGCCGGCAGCCTCCTGGGACTGCTCGGCGAGCTTTCGCACCTCCTCGGCAACGACTGCGAAACCGCGACCCTGATCGCCGGCGCGCGCCGCTTCGATCGCCGCATTCAGTGCCAGGAGGTTCGTCTGGTCGGCCAAGCCGGTGATCGTCTCGACGATACCGCCGATCAGCTCCGACTTCGCCGCCAGCGCCTGAATCGCCTCGGTCACCTGAGTCGTCGATTCGTTCACTGCACTCATCGCCTCGGACGCCTGTGCCGCGGACGCGGCGCCCTGCGTCGCGACCTCGCGTGCCTGTTCAGCTGCATTCGATGTCTCGGCGGAGGTCGTGTTTGCCTGCTCGACCATCCGCGCCTGCCGCTCGGCGCCTTCTGCGACCTCACCGATCGCCGAGGCGATCTCTCCCACGGCGCGGCCCGCTTCCTCTGACGTGGACGCCATCTGCTGCGACGACGCGCTGATCGTTCCAGCTGCACCCGAGACATCACCGATCAGCCGCGAAAGCTCGTTGCGCATCTCGTTGTACGCCTCAACCGAGGCCACGGTCGCGTTTCGGATCTCGTTCACCGCCGAAGCGGCCTGACCGATCTCATCCCGACTGGGATTCTCAATCAGCGGCGTCACCGGCGTCACCGTGATGGTCAGATCGCCGCCTGCCATCGCTTCCATCCCAACCTTGAGATCCTTCGCGCACCGATCACGAAGCATCCCCAACCGATCCAACACCGGTGCCAGGCCACGAGTGATCGTCCGACCAATCAACAAGGCGATCACGCCAGCCAGTACAAGTGCAACCAGCGACAAGGCTCCCATGACCATCTTGCCGGTCGACTCGGTCGAGGAGAACGAGTTCGAGGCCGAAACCTGTTCCTGATTGGCCTGTGCCACGAAGCTCCCGGCTGCCGCCGCCAGGTGGTTGTAGGCCGTGGTGTCCGGCCCGAGCGTGAGGCGCTCAGCCCGGGCGTAATCGTGCGCCTGCACAGCCGCCCAGGTGGTCGCGTCCAGCTTCATGAATGCGTTGTATCCCGACTCGATCTTTGCAACGGCCGCCAGATCCGCGGGATCGGTTGAGTCTGCCTTAGCCCTCGCGAGAGCTTTCGCCAGGTAGGCGTTGGCCTTCTCGAACGTGACGCGACTCGCACCATGGTCCAGGACGTACCCGGTTTGCCATCCGTTCAGATCGGCAGCGGCGTACTTGATGTCGTTTCCTGCTGCGACCTTCGGCTCAACCACTCCCGTGATGTGTCGCGTCTGCGACGAGAGCTGCCCCGCCATCCAAAACGCCGTTCCCGCCACGGCGATCAGCAGCAGACCCACGATGCCGAAGCCGCCGTACAGCTTCTTGCCAACCGATAGATCCCGAATCCGACCCACAGCCAACTCCTTATCCCTTGGGGGTACCGCCCTTTGGAAGGACAGCCAAACCGCGACCAGACCAGGTCGACAGGCCTGTGCTCGGCGGCGGATGGGGCAGCGTTGAGAGGCTCCGGACGCGAGACCGGGCAAAGTGACGACAGCCGTGCGGGTTGGCTGTCGTCACCCCCGCATGCCCGGTGGGTGCGAAAAGATACGCGAATCCGGGGAAGTGGGATTGTGTGCCGCTCTGACACAATCCGGTGACATGTCTTCGAACGATCCCGTCTCGGCTTCGGCGTCGGGCCTTGAGCTGCTGCTCGAGCGCCTCGGCTCCGGCCTAGGCGCGGAGCGGGTGCTGCTCGAGCCTGCCGCTGCCGTCACCGCACAGCTCGGCGACGAGCGGGTGCTGCACGCCGCGATGACGCTCGCGGATGGTTCGCCGGGAGTGCTGCTGGCCGAGCGAAGCGCCACGTCGCCGGCGTTCGACACCACCGAGCGCCGCCTATTCCTGCAGCTCGCGGCAATCGCCGAGACCGTGCTGACGGTGGCCGGCGAGGCCACCCGGCGCTCTCAGACTCTGGCCATTACGCGAACCATCACGACCGCCGCGGGCGAACTCGGCACCGTGGCCGAGACGCTGGCTGCGGCGGTGGACGCGGTCTTCGAACACTCCAGCTACCAGCAGGTCTCGGCGATCGTGATCGACCGCGCGGCCGGCGAGCAGGTGACCGTCGCCGATCGCAGCCACTCGCTCCGCAACCGCACCGGTATGCGACGGCCGATCGACGAAGGCGCCATCGGAGTGGTGGCGGCCGACGGCAACCAGCTCTCACGCGGGCCGGAACGACCGGCGCAGGATCCGCCGCACAACTCGACGCTGCTGACGCCCGTGGCTGTTGACGGCATCTGCGAAGCCGTGGGCCCTCACGACTCCCGCCCGGGCCAGTTCGGCGCCGGCGATGCAGAGCTGATGGCCGCCGTCGCCGCGCAGCTGGGCGCATCGCTGGCGGCGATCCGGATGCACGAGGAAGCAGCACACCGGTCTGCCCGGCTGGCAACGGGATCGGCAGTCGCGGCCGCCCTGTCAGACGCCGTCACCCACGAGGAGGCGCTGGAGCTCGCGACGCGGACAGTGTTCGAGGAATCGCGCTATCACGTGGTCGCGGCGACGATCGTGCTCGAGGAGAGCGACGAGCAGCTGCTGGTCGCCGACCTGACCCGCGACGGCGGGCCCTCCGACCGCCACCGCCGTCCAAAGGACGCCGGGCTGGTCGGCGCGGCGCTCACCACGGGCCGCCAGATCGTGCTCGGCGATGCGCAGAGCGACCCCCGTTTCCACTGGCCGACGCCGCTGTCGGTACGATCGCTGCTGGTAACGCCGGTCGTCGTGAGTGGCCGCAGCGTCGCTGCGCTGAGCTGTGGGACGCGCACCCCGATCGTTTCGATCGCTTCGACGCGGCGCTGATGCAACACGTCGCCGACCACCTCGCAGCGGCCTGGCGCAGCATCGATCTGCGCGAGCAGTCCGAGCGTCGAGCTCAGCGCCGGGCCTGGCGCTCGAGGTCACGCGTAGCGTGGCGGCAGCCACCAGCCCGGAAGGGGCGCTGGCCGCAACGGTCGACGCAATGACGCGGTCGACCGCGTTTCCTCGCGATGGGCCGGTGCTTGCCGACCGCCAAGCCGGTGAGCAGATGCTGATCAGCGCCAACCCGGCCGGCGCGCTGCAGGTCGGCCTGCGCCGCGCCATCAACAAAGGTTGACCGGCCACGTGATCGCAAAAGGCCGGCGAGTTGGTGGCGGACGCCCGTGATAACGCCCTGCGCCGGGCATGGGAGGATGAGCCCGACTTCCGTTCAATGCTGATCATGCCCGTGATGGTGAACGGAACCTGCGCCGCCACGCTGGAGGTCGGTGACGAGCGGCCCGAACGTCTTCGGCGACGGCGATCTGGGTGCTGCTGGCGACCGCAGCCGAGCAGGTGTCGTCGGCACTGCTTCAATCGGCCTCAGCCGCCGGTCCGCCAGCGCCCCCACAGCTAGCAATGGTCACCGAGGTTGGCGCGCGAGATCGGCGGGGTCACGGTGGTGGAGGAGGCGCTAGACGTGACTGCCACCACGATCTTCGACGGGGCCGGGTACACCGCGACGTTGTCTGCGCTGGCACTGCCCGAGACCACCCGACCAGGTGATCGTGTCCGAGGGCTCCAAAGCGACCCGACAAGTCGCTGGTGAGGCTTGCAGCGACCGCTCGGTACAGGCCTGATCGGCCAGGTATTCATGACGGGCGAACCGCTCCTGCTTGGCCGCGCCCTGGACGACCCCCGCTATACGTGGCCAGGCACCGCGATCGCCCAATCGCTGCTGCTGGGGCAGATGCATAGATGTGGCCGCACGCGGGGCCCATGCTAGGCGTGCTACGAGCGCGAGCCCGACCAGTCGATTCCGCCGACCTCCGTTAGAAGACAGCGGTGGCAGGGCAGGTGGCCGCCTCCTTGCGAGGCATCGAGTTAAGCAACGAGTCCGAGCGCCAGGACAGACCGCCTGGCCCCTGACCGCGCAGATCGCCGGCGCGATCGCCTCGGTCGGGTCGGTCGAGGAGGCTCTCGAACGCAGCGCCGAGCAGATCTTCCACCCCTCGACTACGAGGCGGTCTCGGTGGTGCGTGCCAATTAAGCTCCACGACACGGAAGGGTCAATCAGCCTCGACCGACACACGAGCGCGTGCGAGGGGTACAGGTGACCCCTCAACTAGGGCATCACGGCGCGCACGATCACAAGCTGCCAGCCGCTGCGGCTCGGAGAGGCCACGAAGAAGAACTGAGTACGCGTGGCCCGGCCGTGCGCTTGGAGTCGCTGATTCCAGTCCCCGTGCTGGTCGATGGCGCTGCATGGCGGTGATGAGCTTGCCGCCGCGAGCCCGACCGCGTTCGACGAGAGCGATGTCCGCGCTGCTGCGCGCTGTCGCCGAGCAGGTGGCGGCAGCGCTGCGCGGCGCCGGGCTGCGCGCCGAGTCCGAGTCACGTGCTCGCCGCTGGCCGTGACGCTGGAGGCGGCTCGGGTGGCGGCCGCCGACAGCCCGGGGCTGCTCGCGCCTTTGTGCGAGAACGTGTTCGCCGGCGATCGAGGCTACGCGGCCCTCGGGCGAGCATCCCGCTCGACGACCGGCGACAGGAGTTTGCTTCGATCGACCGTGACGGCAGCGGGCTCGGCGTGATCGGCCCAGCGGACGGAGGGATCACGACGGGCGCCGCGCTGACCGGGGCCGGCAGGTCAGCTGACTGACGTCGGGGACCCACGACGGATGCCCGGCCCGATGGCCGGCCCTTCGTACCGGTGCGCGCTGGCGACGCCGGTCGTCGTCGACGACGAGGTGGCGGCGGTGCTGATCGTGCGCGAGCCGCGGCCCGCCGGTTCAACGCAGACGACCCGTGCTGATGCGGACGCTCGCCGAGCAGGTCGCAGCGGCGCTGCGGGGAGCGCGGCTGCGCGACGAATCGCAGCGGCGGGCCGGCGGCTCGCGATCACGCTGGAGGTCGCGCGGGCGGTCGTCGGCACCGGCGATCGAGGAGTCGCCCTGCGGTCGGCGGCGCCGAGATCGGCGGCGATGCGATCCAATGCGGTGGCCCGCTTGACGGCGCTGCCCGAGACGGCGAACAGTTATGCGTGATCGACAGCGACGTCGGCGCCGAGTCGTGGAGGCATGCGCCAGCCGTGTTCGCCGGCCACACGGGCAAGCTTCCGAAGGCGGCGAGCATGCGACGGGCGCAACGCCCGACGTTCGACGACGATCCCTGGCCTCCGTTGGAGGGCGGCGATACCAGTCGGTGGTGTTCACGCCGGTCGCGGCCGGGCACACCGAGGCGGTGATCACGCTCACGACTCCGCCGTCGGCTTCGACGACGACGACGCGCTGCTGATGCGCACGGTCGCCGAGCAGCTGGCGGCCGCGCTGCGCGGCGCCTCGCTGCGCGACGAGTCGGAGCGGCGGGCCCGGCGCCTGGCGCTGACGCTGGAGGTGGCCAAGCCGGTGGCGACGGCGGCGACGCCGGTGGACGACGCTGCGCTCGGCCGTCGAGGCGATCGACACGCACATCGACTGCGGCGCGCGTGGCGGCGTTCCTGGCGGAGCGCGAGACCGAGGAGCAGGTGTCGATCGTGGACATCGACGGCCCGGCAACAGCACCGAGGGCATGCGCCGGTCGATGGACGAGGGCACGACCGGCGCGCGTTCGAGACGGGCGGCAGCTGGTGCTGGGCAACCGGAGGCCGACGGGTTCGTCCCCTGGCGGGAGAGCGGATCGGTGTACGAGTCGGTGCTGATCACGCCGGTGGCCGTGGACGGGCGCTGCGACGCCGTGCTGGGCCTGTACGACATCACCACCGACCGTTCGACGCCGAGGACGCGCTGCTGATGGAGACGGTGGCCGAGCAGGTGGCAGCGGCGCTGCGCGGCGCGCGCTGCGCGATCAGTCCGAGAGCCGCGCACGCCGGCTGGAGGCGCTGGAGCGCCGCCAGCGCGAGCTGCTGGCGCGGCTCGTGCGCGCGCAGGAGCAGGAGCGCACGCAGGTGGCGGGCGACCTGCACGACGACACGGTGCAGGTGCTCTCGGCGTGCGTGATCGCGCTCGACCGGGTGCGCCACGCGATCGAGGCGGGCGAGCTCGACCGGGCGTCGGCCAGCCTCCGGCAGGCGGCGTCGCTGGTCAGCGGCGCCGTGGAGCGCACGCGCCGGATGACCTTCGAGCTTCGCCCGGCCGATGCTTTGGAGCACGGACTGGAGCCCGCCGGGCGCCATCTGCTGGATGCGTTGGCCGGGGAGACACCGGCAGAGGCCGGCTCGACATCGGCGCCCTCCCCGGCCGCCTCGACTCGACGGTCGAGGCGATCGCGTTCCGCCGATCTCCGAGCTGATCGCCAACGCGCGCACCCACGCGGGGCGCACAGCCGGGCGATCTCGCCCTCGGCGGACCCCGGCCGGCTGCAGGCCGAGGTGCGCGACGACGGCCGGGGGTTCAATCTGGAGCTGGGGCTGGAGCGGGCCCGGGCGACCAACCATCTGGGCCTCGAGGCGCTGACCGAGCGGATCGACGCGGCCGGGGGGTCGGTCGAGATCAGCTCCACCCTCGGGCGACGGCACGCTCCTTCCGCTGCGGCTGCCGGATCCGGCCCTCGGCGGCGATTGAACGATCACCGAGCTGTCGATCGAGGTTGACGGCCGCCGAGATCAGCGCGAGGTGCGTGAACGCCTGCGGGAAGTTGCCGAGGTGCTCGCCGGTCGGCCCGATCTCCTCGCCGTAGAGCCCGAGGTGGTTGGCGTAGCCGAGCATCTTCTCGAACGCGAGCCGGGCCTCGTCCACCCGGCCGGCGCGCGCCAGCGCCTCGACGTACCAGAACGAGCACATCGAGAACGTGCCCTCTCGCCGCGCAGCCCGTCGGGTGAGGCGTCGACGTTGTAGCGGTAGACGAGCCTGTCGGAGACGAGCTCGTCCCCGATCGCGTCGAGCGTCGACAGCCAGCGCGGATCGGGGGCGCGATGAACTTGGCCAGCGGCATCAGCAGCACCGACGCGTCGAGCACTCGGTGTCGAGTGCTGGACGAACGCGCGCCCTCGGCTTCCAGCCGCGCTCCATGATCTGGCGGGTGATCTCGTCGCGCTCCTCGAGCCACCGCGCGATTCGGCCGGCAGCTCGCGCTGGCGCGCATCCGGATCGCCCGGTCGATCGCCACCCAGCACATCACCCGCGAGTAGAGGAACTGCTGCCGGCCGCCGCGCGGTTCCCAGATGCTCTCGTCCGGGCGATCCCAGTTGGCGCACACCCAGTCGATCACGCCGGCGAGCGTCTTCCAGGCTCGTACCGATCGGGTTGCCGTACCTGTTGTACAGGTAGATGGCGTCGATCAGCTCGCCGTAGATGTCGAGCTGGAGCTGGTCGGCGGCGCCGTTGCCGATGCGCACCGGCCGCGAGCCCAGGTAGCCTCGAGGTGCGCGAGCTCGCTGCTCGAGGTCCGGCCGCCGTCGATCCCGTACATGATCTGCAGCGACCCGTCCCGGCGCGCTCCTCCGGTAGCGGCGCCCATCCAGCGCATGAACGCCGCGGCCTCGTCGGTGAAGCCGAGGCGCATGAGCCGTAGAGCGTGAACGAGGCGTCGCGGATCCAGGTGAAGCGGTAGTCCCAGTTGCGCGCACCGCCGATCCGCTCCGGCAGGCCGATGGTGGGGCGGCCACCATGGAGCCGGTCGGCTCGTAGGTGAGCAGCTTGAGCGTGAGCGCCGAGCGCAGCACCATCTCGCGCCAGCGGCCGCGGTACTGCGCGGCCGGCCAGCGCGCCAGAAGCTGCGGTGTCGCTTGAACGCCTCGGTACGCAGTCCTCGGGCACGTCCACGGCCGTGGGCGCCGGCTCGACATCTCGAGCACGAACGACGGCTGCTCGCCGGCGCGGAGCATGAACCGGCCGCGCACGCCGTCCCGGTCGATCAGGAGCGGCAGGCATGGAGCGCGACCTCATCGACGCCCGGTGCGGCTGAAACGCGCGCATCCTCGGCTACGTTCGATCTCGTGTGCGGCGCGGGCGTAGTCGAACCGTGGAGCGCAGCTCAGACGAACGCATCTCGCCGCGCACGCTCGTCCCGCGGCGCACGATGTCGTGCGGTAGCCCGGCGGTCGCGGCGACCGGCATGAAGTCGGACGATCTCCCCGACGCCGTCGGCGTCAGGAACCGCGTGAGAGGACGTTCGTGTCGGGGAGGTAGAGCTGCTTGTACGTGGATCGTCGCACGCCGCGGCGATCCGAAAGCAGCCGCCCTTCGTCGTCGAGCATGCGCGGCAAACACCGGGCGAGTCGAAACCGGGCGGCAGAGCCAGTCGATCGTGCCGTCGACCCCGACCAGCGCGACCGTATGAAGGTCGCCGATGATCGCCGTGGTCCTCGATCGGGAGGTCATCACGCATTCTCAGCTTTGCAGTGGCCCTTCACGTCCGGGCTCCGGACGCCGACCTCGACTCTACGCGACCGGAGCGCGGAGCGCGAGCGGGATCGCCCCTCTCCCCGCTGTGGTGGGCTTCGAACCCCGCGCCCGACCAGGCGCGCGCGGGGGCGTAGTTCAGCTGGTTGCAACGCAGGCCTGTGGCGCCGGAGGTCGCGGGTTCGAGTCCCGTCGCTCCCGTTCCAGGATGTCCCGCAGCAGCCCGACGACCTGGTGGAGGCGCATGTGAAGATCGCGGTGATCGGAGCCGGGAACATCGGTCGGACGCTTCGGGGCGAGTGGGCTGCCGCGGGCCACGAGGTCGTGTACGGCGTCCGATCCTTGGGCGTGCTGGGACGACGACGATCGCCGACGCCGTCAGTTGGAGCCGAGGTCGTCGTGCTGGCGGTGCCCGGCGGGGCAGCCAAAGGTCGTGCTCGCCACGCTCGGTCTCTGCGCACTCGCCGGCAAGGTCGTGATCGACGCGACCAACGACACCCAGGGATCCGGCACACTGCATGCGCTCGACGAGCTCGACGACGACGCCCATCCGGTGAGGTCGTGGAACACGCTCGGCTGGGAGAACTTCGCCGACCCAGTGTTCGACGGCGTCGCGGCCGACCTCTTCTATGGGGCGAGAGGAGGGCCGCGCCAGGGAGATCACCGAGGGACTGGGCGCCGACATCCGGACTCGTGCCGGTCTGGCTCGGCGGGGTTGAGATGGGGGGGGTAGCCGACTCGCTCACGCGGCTCTGGTTCCTGCTCGCGAGTTCCAGCGCAAGCTGGGCAGGCGGTTGGCATTCAAGATGCTCCGCGACGAGTGAATCGTCGGCGTGGCGCCGTGCTCACGGCGCCACGCCGGCGATTCTACGTACTTACTTGGCGAAATCTCCCTCGGGCGGTTATTTCGCCTGCGATCGGCAACTTCTTCTTGTAGACCACGTTGTTGCTAGCGGACATCACTTTCGTGTCGAACGCCATTTGGACCACGTCATGTTGGCAAATGCCTTCGACATGAACGTGAGCACCTTTGGATCGTTGTTGCTCAGGTTGTCGCACCACAGGAACGGGTTGTCGACGCATCCGCCGTCGAAGCTCGGGATGTTGCCTTCGAAATTGCCGAGATAGCCGCCGAACAGGTCGACTTCCGCGTTGGTTCTTGCAGCAGTCCTGCCCTGTCAGCAGGCCGCTGGCTGGAATTCCGACTTCGTTGAAGCTGAAGGCATCGGTTCCGGCCGGTGAGAACAGCTCGTGCTTGAGCCCGACCGAGTCGAAGTAGCCGATCGCCTGATCCCGCGCGACCGTCGACGCCTTGTAGACCCGGTTGGGGAACGTGTTCGTGGAGACCCCGCCGAAGAGGTCCGGCCCCGCTGGATCGAGGACTCCGATCGTGTAGTTGGGTGTGGCCGTCACGTCGGCATCGAGGTCATAGCCGATGTGACTGCAGTTCGTTCGAGGACAGATTGTTGACGTAGTACGCCGACCCAGGAGGCCCAGTTCCTCGCCGCCGAACCAGATGAAGCGCAGCTTGTTCAGCGGTTTGACGTTCTTCATCTTCTGTGCGACGTCCAGGATCGTCGCGGAGCCTGAAGCATTGTCGAGCATGCCCGCCCCGTAAATCGCATCCAGGTGCGCATCGACGACGACGACATGGTTCTTGTCACCGCCCTTTGATTCCGCGATGACGTTCCAGTCGTCACGGTTCGGGTCAACGATCGCGCTGATGCTGATCTTCATCACCGGGGGCGTGTCCGTTTCCGATACTGGTTGAGAAGGTTCACGCCGCCGGCAAAGGTCGTGAACGCCACCGGGATCGTGGGCACGATTGGATTGTCCGCGGCGTCGCTCAAACCGCCGATCAGCAGATCCGTGCGGCCGGGATTGCCCTCGTTGAAGATGATGACGCCGGATGCTCCTGCGGCTTGGGCGTTGAGCGCCTTCACACCGAAGTTGCAGCCACCGCGTTGGATCAGAGCTATTCGCCCCGACACGAAATCGCTGAAGTCGGCCGAGGTGCATCCGCTCGTGGAACTGGACGTCGCCGTCGGCGGGATGACGATGCCACCGACAGGCTGAATCGCAGCGTTCGCGGTCCCGATGCTCTGGCCCGGCTTCATCCGTGTTCAGGGGTAGGTGTGCGGGTTGGCGAGACTTCGCTGAGGTCGGGCTACCGGTGTACGCGTAGTACAAGAACTTGTACGGCTGAATCTTGACGTTGTATCCGGCTGCCTGCATCAGGCCGGAGACGTAGTCCGACGAGCCTTGTACCGGCTCGCGGGAGTTGCGCGACGGCATGCCGTCGGCCGGACTTCGATTCGCTGCGATCCCCTGGAAGTCCTCCATGTGATTCCAGAGATGGGCCGTCTTGATGCACGCCACGACCCGCCGCAGTGTCATCGACTCGGGCGTCGCACTGAGCTGACGTGATCGCACTTGCGTCGGCCGCGCCGAACTGTGCGACCCCTGCAGCAACGCACAGCACCGCCAGCCACCAACGCCATCCTCCGCGCCTGCACACGATGTGGCATAAGACCATCCCCTCCAGCTAGCTACAACGGCGGCGGGGAGGGTGTGACGGCATACGTGCGCCGCAGAACACCACTCTTGTGGCGTCTCACGGAGCCCCCCCGACGACCCCAAAGGTTATTTTTTGAAACTGCAGGATGCTATGCCAGGTCGTTGGGAATGTCAAACTTAGCAGTCCCAAGCGACCTGGAGCCGTTCGAGCTATTCAGGCCTCCTCGTCTAATCGACCGTTGCGGAGCCCCAACCACGCGGCCAGCATCGAGTTCGGCGTCCACCCCTTCGGTCACCGTGCGCGCGAACTTCACGTCCTCGTGAAGCGCGTTGACGGGGAGCACCGACGCCTTGCGGTCGGCGTTGGCGTCGAGTTTCCCGACGAGCCGGTCGCGGTGGATACCGGCAGCGCGAAGTAGCCCCAGCGCCGCTTCGCCGCCGGCTTGTACATCTCGAGGGTGTACTCGAAGCCGAAGATCCAGCGCGCGGCGCGTCGTGGACCAGGCGGTCGAACGGTGACAGCAGCGCCGTGCGCCCGGTGAACGGCTCGTCGAGGGCGCCCGGGTCGACCCGCCACTCCCCGTCGACCCCCTCGACCACGGCGGCCCCCTGCCTCGCCGACTGCCACCGGCTCACCGCTGTACGGCCGTCTTCGCGCGGGCGATGCCGAGCGCCGCAGCCGGCGCTCCTCCCTGCGCCGGCTCGGCCTGTCGACCGCGGGACGACGACGCCGGCCGGGTAGACCCGCTCGGCGAGGTCCCACAGCCGTTGCCGTCCGACCCGCCCGGCGACCGCGACCTCGCCCCGGACGTCAGGAACTCCAGCATCTGGGTGACGTTGCGGTCGTTCGTCCAGCCGGTCGAGGCCCACGGCACCTGGCTGGTGTCCGGGACGTCGCGCGAGGCAGGGGACCGGCGTCGCGGAGCCGGGTCGAGGACGTCGCGACGGAAGCCGTCGTTCGCCTCGACCCAGGCACGCGACGAGTGCGCGGAGTACCCGGTCACCGCCGGGACATGGAACGCGACGGCGCCACCGGCCCCACGTAGGCATTCAGCTCGAAGAGAGTCCGGTCCTCTCGAGCGCCCGGGTCAGGTCGGCCGGCTGGTACGACGCCCCGAGGCGGCTCCAGGCAACGAGATCGGCGTTCGGCGCGATCGCCGCGGTGGGGTCGATCTGCAGCAGCGTCAGGCGGTCGACGAGCTCGACCAGCCCCGCCGGTCTGGTGGCGTCGAGCAGCTGGGCCGCACGCGAGCTGCCTCGCCTGCGCCTTGGTCAGCCGGTGCATCTGGAGAGGCTATGTGATCGTGCCACCCTGCGGACGGCGGTAGAGGGGCCCCGTAGTTTCAGCTCACTCACCGCCGATCCTGGACAGCCGAGCTACGCCTTCGGCTGGATGTTCTGGTTGACCCGGAAGAGGTTGTCCGGGTCGTACTTGGCCTTGATCTGGCCAGGCGGTCGTAGTTGTCGCCGTAGCTCGCCCGCACCCGCTCCTGGCCCTCGTCCATCATCATGTTCACGTAGGCGCCGCCGGCCGAGTAGGGGTGCAGCGCCTCGAAGTAGTCGACGCACCAGCTGCGGATCGCGTCCGCGTTGGCCGGGTCGGGATCGACGCCGGCGAAGACCGAGCCCCAGTTCGCGTCGCGGTAGGCCCAGGGGGTGTCGGTCGGCCCGACGTCGTGGGCGGCGCCGTCGATCGGGTACAGGTGCATGGTCGACTTCCAGGTCGGCATCTCGGCGCCGAACTTGGCTGGATCTGCAACGGCCTCGTCGGGGATCTCCTTGACGAAGTCGGCGCGCC
Organism: uncultured Actinomycetes bacterium; assembly: GCA_963755675.1. GTDB lineage: Bacteria > Actinomycetota > Thermoleophilia > Gaiellales > JAICJC01 > JAICYJ01. Next base: position 10,502 of record CAVWLK010000095.1, on the reverse strand, counting down.
AGTACCACTGGTCGCCCGCCGGGTAGACCGCGTCGAAGGCGCCCTGCAGCGCCGGGTGCGGCATCGGCGCCGGCGCCGTGCAGCAGCGGCTCCGGCAGCGGCGTCGAGCAGCGGCGCCATCGCCTCGGCGGCGCCTCCTCGGGTCGCCGACGTAGCACCAGACCACGCCGCAGACCTTGCGCAGGTGGAGCTCCTCGGGGAACGGCGGCGCCGGCGGGACCGATGCGAACACGAAGAAGCCGTTCAGCTCGCGCGGGGCGGTCGGGAGGAAGTCGCGGTAGGCCGTCAGCACCTCGGCGCCCTGCTCGACCGCCCAGAACGTCGGGCCGCCGACGACCGTGCCGACCTCGTGCAGCCGGAACAGGAACGAGGTGACGACGCCGAAGTTGCCGCCGCCGCCGCGGATCGCCCAGAAGAGGTCGGGGTTCTCGTCGGCGCTCGCGCGCACGCGCTCGCCGTTGGCGAGCACGACCTCGGCCTCGAGCAGGTTGTCGATCGTGAGGCCGCACTTGCGGGTCAGGTGGCCGATGCCGCCGCCGAGCGTGAGGCCGCCGACGCCGGTGGTCGAGATGATCCCGCTCGGCGTCGCCAGCCCGTGCTCGTTGGTCGCCGCGTCGACTTCGCCCCAGGTGCAGCCGCCGCCGACCCGCACCGTGCGGGCCTCCGGATCGACCGTCGATGTCCTTGCAGCCGCGAGAGGTCGAGCACGACGCCGTCGTCGCACGGTGCCCAGCCCGGCGCCGTTGTGGCCGCCGCCGCGGACGGCGAGCAGCAGGTCGTGGTCGCGGGCGAAGGCGACCACCTTCGCGACGTCGTCGGCGTCGGCGCAGCGGGCGATCAGCGCCGGGCCGCCGGTCGATCATCGCGTTGTAGACCGTGCGCGCCTCGTCGTAGTCGGCGTCCTCGGGGCCGATCAGGCTGCCCTGCGAATCCGGACATCTCCTGGCGCGCGGCCTGTGCTGGTGATCGGTGCCGTGCTCATGTGTCTCCTCCGTCGAGCTCGTTGCACGGCGCCCAGCCGTACGAGCGCGCGCGGCGTCGCTGTCATGACCTGATCTGACCCACTTCGCGCAGCTGCCGTGACGCGATCCGCGCGCGCGCGAATGGTCAGATCTGACTATCGTCCCATGGCCGATCGACGATCCCGGACCTTCCCGGCTCGCTCCGCCCCACCTCGACCTTCCCGTTCGTCGGGCGCGCGGCCGAGCTGGAGAAGCTGCGGACGCTGATGCCGCGGCGGAGGGCGAGGGCCGCCGCGTCGTGCTGCTCGGCGGCGAGGCCGGGCTCGGGCAAGAGCCGCCTGGTGCGCGAGTTCGCCGCGCGAGGCGGCCGCCGACGGCGCGCTCGTCCTCTACGGCGCCTGCGACGCGGTCGTGCGCACGCCCTACGGGCCGTTCGTCGAGGCGCTCGATCAGCTCGCGCGGACGATCGACCGGCCGAGCTGCGGCGCCGCGCTCGGCGCCGGCGGCGGCGAGCTGACCCGGCTGCTGCCCGATCTGCGCGCCGCGGGTCGGCGAGCTGCCGCAGCCGGTCGAGGCCGACCCCGACACCGAGCGCCACCGCCTCCACACCGCGGTCGCCGACCTGCTCGCCGACGTCAGCGCGGCGCCGGCCGGTGCTGCTGGTGCTCGAGGACGGGCACTGGGCCGACGCGCCCGACGCTCCTGCTCCTGCGCCACCTGGCGCGCGCCGCCGGCAGCGCGCGCCTGCTGCTGCTCGCCACCTTCCGCGACACCGAGGCCGACGTGCCCGGCGGCGCTCTCGGAGACGCTCGCCGACCTGCGCCGCTCCGACGACGTCGTGCGGATGCGGCTCGCGGGCCTCTCCGGCGACGAGGTCTGCGGACTTCGTCCGCCGCGCGGCCGGCGGCGACCTGGGCGCCGAGCTGCGCGAGCTCGCGGACGACGATCCGCGACCTCACCGGCGGCAACGCCTTCCTCGTCTGCGAGCTGTGGCGCGCCGCTGGTCGAGACCGGGCGCGGTCGAGGTCGATCGGCGGCGACGATCCGGCTGACCCGGCCGCTGACCGAGCTCGGCACGCCCGAGAGCGTGCGCGAGGTGGTCAGCCAGCGGCTCGTCGCGCCTGGCGCCGAAGACCACCGACCTGCTCGAGCTCGCCGCCGTCGCCGGGCCGGAGTTCGAGCTCGAGCCGTCCGCGCGCGCCGCCGGGCCTCGGCGAGCCCGAGCTGCTCGCCGCGCTCGAGGAGGCGGTGCGGCAGCGGGATGATCGAGGAGCTCCCCGTCGCCGCGGCTGGCCTGCCGCTTCACCCACGAGCTCGTGCGGCGGGCGCTCTACGACCGGCTGTCGCGGCTGCGGCGGGCGGAGCTGCACCTGCGCGTCGGCGAGGCGCTCGAGAGCGCCGGCGGACGCTCCGGCCGCGCGCTCGCCGACCTCGCCCACCACTTCGCCGCGGCGGCGCCGTTCGGCGGCGCCGAGCGCGGCGTCGAGTACAACCTGCGCGCCGCGCGGCGCGGCCGACCGCGGCGCTCGCCTTCGACGAGGCGGCGGCGCGGCTGCGCACCGCGCTCGAGCTCGGGATCGACGATCGCGGCCGAGCGGCGCGCGAGCGTCTGCCTCGAGCTCGGGCACGGCGAGCCACCGCGGCGGCAAGGCGCCCGACGCGCTGGACGCGTTCCGGCGGCGGCGGACATCGCCCGCGAGCTGGGCGACGCGGAGCTGCTCGCGCGGGCGGCGATCGGCTACGAGGACGCCTGCTGGCGGCCCGGGCATCGCCGACCAGGGCGCGGTCGAGCTGCTCGAGGAGGCGCTGCCGCGGCGCTCGGCGACGACGAGTCGGAGCTGCGGGTCGGGCTGCTCGCCGGGCTCGCCCGCGCGCTCGACTTCCAGGGCGACCACGACGCGCGGCGCGATCGTGCGCACGAACGCGGTCGCGATGGCGCGGCAGCTCGACGATCGCGCCGGGCTCGCCACGGTGCTGATGCGCTCCTACTGGTCGCGCGGCGACGAGCCCGCTCGAGGAGATCCTCGAGATGCTGACCGAGGCCCGGGACCTCGGCGAGGAGCTGGGCAACACCGAGATCCGGGCCGAGGCGATGGCCTGGCGGGTCGCCGACCTTCGTCGCGCTCGGCGACCTCGAGTCCGCGCGGCGCGAGGTCGCCGCGCTGCGCGAGACCGCCGAGCAGACCGCGCAGCCCTTCATGCTCCACGTGGCCGAGCACTACGGCTCGGCGATCGCGCTCTGCGACGGGCGCCTCGCGGAGGCCGAGGCGCTGGCGGAGCGCTCGCACGAGTGGAGCCGGCTGCTGACGGGGCGCGACGCCGTCCGGCGTCTACGGGATCCAGATGTTCAGCGTCCGCCGCGAGCAGGGGCGGCTGGCCGAGCTCGCCCCGGTGATCCGGATCCTCGCCGGCCGAGGGCGGCCGCGACGGCCCGTGGCGCCCCGGGCTCGTCGCGCTGCTCGCCGAGCTCGGCATGGAGGCGGAGGCGCAGGCGCGAGCTGGCGCGCATCGCCGCCGACGGGCTCGATCCCGTTCCGCGAGTCGCTCTGGCTCGCCTCGCTCACCTACCTGACCGACGCCTGCGCGGCGCTCGGCGACGAGGCGATGGCGGCGCTCGTCTACCCCGAGCTCGAGCCGCTGGCGGGCACGAACGTGATGATCGGCCACCTCGTCGCGTGCTACGGCGCGGCCGACCGCTACCTCGGCATGCTCGCCGCGACGCTCGGCGAGTCCGACCGCGCGGAGGCGCACTTCGAGCGGGCGCATGGAGCTCAACCGGGGGATGGGCGCGGCGACCTGGCTCGCGCACACCGCGTACGAGTACGGGCGCTTCCTGCTCGCGCGCGGCGCGCGGACCGCGAGCGCGCCGACGCGCTGCTCGGCGAGGCCGCGTCGCTCGCCGAGCGCATCGGCATGCCGACGCTGCTCGCGCAGGATCCAGGCGCTCGGCCGCGCGCCGCTCCGGCAGCCGGCCTGCCGGACGGGCTGTCGCCGCGCGAGGCGCAGATCCTCGCGCTCGTCGCCCGCGGCCTCAGCAACCGCGAGATCGGCGACACGCTCACGATCAGCGAGCACACCGCCGCGAACCACATCCGCAGCATCCTGCGCAAGACGCGGCTGCGCCAACCGCACCGAGGCCGCGTCCTATGCGCACCGCCTGCACCGGCTCGCGTCGGTCTGACGCGACTCGCTAGGATCCGCCCATGCCGCTCTACATGATCGAGCGCACGTTCGCGGAGCAGCTCGATCTGACGGACGGCGACATCAAGCTGATCGAGGAGATCAACGCGGACGAGGGCGTCCGCTGGCTCTTCTCCTTCCTGAGCGCCGACCGGCGCCGGACCTACTGCCTGTACGAGGCGCCGTCGCCGGAGGCGATCGTGGCCGCGGCCCGGCGGGCGAACGTCCCGGCCGACTCGGTCGTCGAGGTCGGAGCCGGCACGCCGGGCTTCTCGGCCCGCCTGAGCGACTGGGCGAAGAGCGCCCGCCCGGCCTGAATCTGGGCTAGCGGCGGGTGGCGACGAGGCTCCCGAGCTGTGCCGCCACGTCGGGCATGGTGGCCTGCATCTCGCGGAAACGGGTGCCGAACATGACCAGCAGGCGGCCCGCCGTCTCGGCCACCACGTCCGCGTTGCGACGCCCGTCGCCGAAGAACGACATCTCGCCGAAGACGTCACCCGGGCCCAGCGAGGCGACCGTGCGACCGTCCTGCTCGACGCGGACTCGGCCCTGTTCGAGCACGAAGAACGCGTAGTCGAACGCGCCCTGCTCGGTCAGCCGGCGTCCAGCATGGAAGTCCTCCACCTCCATCCATGAGGCCAGTCGCGTCCGGTCATCGACCGACAGGCTGCTGAACAGCGAGACCAGCGCCAGGCGGTCGGGATCGGGATGTGGGGTCGAAGACATCGGCGGACATATCTATCACGGCCGATGATCGCCGGGTGGTGAAGAACCAGAGACGATCCTGCCTCCGGCGTTGGTCAGGCGTCGTGGCGGTGCTCGCGCGGCAGGCCGAGCAGCTCGATCGTCTCGGGGCCGCAGTCGTACTGCACTAGCACCGCCGATTCGTCACCCTCCACCCAGCCGTCGTGCCCGGGCGCGACCACCACCGCGGCCGGCGCCGCGTAGGTCTCGCTAGCCGTCGCTGCAATCCTCGACCACCATCCCGGCCCTGCAACTGGAGGAATCCGACGTGGGCGTGCATGGAGCCATCTCGCCGCCCGTGACCGAGCCCCGCCAGCGCCGACGTCCACCGCCAACCGGGCGGGTACTAGACGCGCTTCACCCGCGCCCGGCCGGCATCGACCTCGTCGATGACCAGGTCGCCGACCTCGCTGCGACTGGCGCCGGCAACCTGACCCTCCAGCAGGCTCATGCCGCGATTGTCGGCCACCGGCGCGCTGACGTCGCCGTTGCCGCCCGCCATTCGCCGCTGGAGGATGGCGTAGACCAGCTCGCTCTGCCACTTGCCCTCGACGAACTCGTTCTCGACCAGGTGGCCCTCGCGGCGCATCCCGATCCGTTCGATAATGCCTGCCGAGGCCGTGTTGCGCGCCTCAAGACGGCCGATCACGCGGTGCAGGTCGAGATCGTCGAAGCACACCTGCTCGAGCAGCGCCCGGGCCGCCTCGGTGGCGAATCCCTGCCCCTGGTGGTCGGCGTGGATGATGAAGCCGATCTCGCCCTGGCGGTGATCGCGGCTGCGCAGGCAGAGATGCTGCAGTTGCCGATCAGCTCACCGCTGTCCTTGCGGATGAGGGCGACGCTCACGCAGTCGTCGTCCTCGGCGAGCGAGGCTGCGACCCGCTTGGTGCCTCGAGCGACCGGCGCACCTCGTCCGACTACGCGGCCCCCAGTACAGCCAGCGGGCCACGTCCGGCCCCCACTCGATTGCCAATACAGGGCGTCGAAGTCGTCCTCCTCGCTGCAACCGACGCACGATCAGCCGCTCCGTCTCGGGCAATTCTTGGTCGCGCAGCGTCTGCCTGATCAGCGCTCGTAGCCAGGGTTCTCCCGGTCGAGTTGCCGCCGCACGGCCGCAAACAGCGTTGGCGCGTTGCCCGTATCGCGCGCGAACGCTGGCCTGCCTGTGTGCGCCGCCAGGTCGTCGGACACCCCATCAGCGGCTGCCCGGTCGTTCACTGGGCGAAGCCACCGGACCTGGCAGGCGCGCTCCAGGAAGCACAGCCGGTGCCACGCCTCGGCGATGTCCTCCCCATCACCAGCACGCCGTGGTTTTCGAGCATGACAACGTTGATGCCGGCGGGAGCTGGCATTGCCGATCAGCAGGCCCTCGTCGGCGGCATCGGCCAGCCTGCGGTATGGGCAGTCAGACGACGTGGCCCTGGAAGTACATCGAGTTCTGGCTGACCGCACGCTCGACCCGCTCCGGGTCATCGACACCGCCGTCGCGTACGGCACGGCCCGCGCGTGCAGCACGCATCGCGCCGAAGGGCACGTGCCGATGCACCCCGCGGTGGAGACCACGAACGCCGTCTGCTCCCACCGCCTGCTCCCTCGACGACGTTGCCTTCGAGGTCGACGGGGGTGATCATGTCGGACGCGGACAGCTCCGACCAGTGCGTGGGTCAGCCGCTCCAGAGCAGGAAGCGGTCGTCACGGCCGGGCATGGCCAGGCTGAAGTGGTTGTCGACGCCCCGTTGTAGCCGTACGGGCGGCCGCCCGAAGCGCGGCGGCAAGGTCGACCTTCGCCTGGTGGATGACTTCTACGGATGTTTCGGCTGGGGTTGTGGCCATGTGCGCTCGCGCCTCCGGCGTTGGATTCAGAGGGATTGTACCGTGAGGCTGCGGTCAGAAGGCTTGGCTGGCCTGGACGAACTCGCGGTCGAGCGCGAAAGCGCTGGTGGCGGACGCTCCGTCAGCACCGGCCAGGATCTGGCCGCCGGCCGGGCCGGCCATCACCCCATGGCCGCTGTAGCCGGTGTTGACGTAGATGCCCTCGACGGCCGTGGCCCCGATCAGCGGCCGCTGGTCTGGGGTCATCGTGTACTGCCCGGCCTGCACCGCCCAGGCCGAGCCGGCCCGCTGCCAGACGTTGTGCCAGAAGCCGGCGGTATGGGCGACCGCCAGCGGGCTGGCGGGATCGAGCAGCGAGAACGCGAAGCCGGGATCGGCGGGCACGTCCTCGACCGGCTCGCTCCCAGGCTCGGCGGAGTCCGGTAGAGCAGGTAGGCGCCTCCGGCCACGGGCCGCCAGTGACCGTTGTCTCCTCGTCGATCGTCATCGGCGCGTCCCGGGGCACCTCGGGGACGTCCCATCACCACCCGCTGGCGGCGCACAGCCTGCACCGGCAGCTCGATCCCATCGGGCGGCACAGCAGCTCGGTCAGCGGCCCGCACGCGATCACCACCGCCCTGCGGCGATCCGGCCGCGGTCGGTCACGACCGCCGCAAGCCGCCCGCCGGCAAGCTCGAAGCCGGTCACCCGCAGCCGGTGACCACGCTCGCCCCCGATCCTTCCAGCAGCCCCATCGCGATCCGCTTGGGTTCGATCAGCCGTCGTCGTGCCGGAAACGAGCCTGCAGCACGTCGGCGGACGATGCAGAACCGCCGCCGCGCCTCGTCGCCGTCCAACAGCTCCACCCGTCCACGCCCCCATCCCGCTGCTGCTCGACCAGCTGCGCCTGGCTGGCGGCGTGTCGTCGGGCCGAGCCAGCCAGAGATAGCCCTGACGGCGCAGGCCGGGATCGTGCAGCCGCTGCCCGGTGGCCTCGGCGAATCCTCGAACAGAGCCGCCGAGCGCCGAACGAGGTCGAGTTCCTCGCGATGCTCGAGCTGCAGGCGGTAGCCGCCGGCCGCCACCGCGGTGGTCAGCGAGCACAGCGCCGGCCGGCGCTCACCACCACCACTGAGAGTCCGGCGCGGGCGGCATAGAGCGGTGGCGGCACCGACGATGCCGCTTCCGATCACGACCAGTTCGGCGGTGGCGGTGGTCGGTGAGCTGGTGCACGCGACCGCTACTCGCACATCGATGGCACCGCCACTGCTCGCCGCATCGATCACGCCGTTCCGCGACGGCGGCGCCACACTGGACGAGGACGCGATCGCGCCTCTCGTGCGGCACCTGCGCGACGGTGGCGTGGACGGCATCTTCTGCTGTGGGACGACGGGCGAGGGCGGGGGCGACGCTGGACGAGCGGCAGCGAGCCGCGGCCGCCTTCCGTCGGCCTGCGACGGCGAGCTGATCGTGCACTGCGGCGCCCAGACGACCGTCGACACCGTCGCGTTGTGCCAGCACGCGGCCGCGATCGGAGCCGACGGCGCGGCTGTCATCCCGCCGCCCTATTACCGTTCACCGAGGACGAACAGGTCGAGCACTTCGTGGCCGCCGCCGTGGCCGCGATCCGACTGCCGTTCTACATGTACGCGTTCACCGCTGCAGCGGATACCCGCTGAGCCTGGGCGTGATTGGCCGGGTGCGTGAGCGAGTTCCAAACCTCGCCGGTCTCAAGGTCTCGGAGCAGCCGTACCGTGATCGCCCCTACCTCGACTGGGACTGCCGGTGTACATCGGAAACCAGCCGCTGATCCCCCAAGCCCTCGCGGCCGGGCCCACGGCTCGGTGTCAGGACTGCCAAGCGCCTTCCCCGGTGACGTCGCGCGCCTGCTGCGAGAGCCGACGGCCGAGAACGTGGACCGCGTCAAGGCGCTGCGCGACGCGCTCGGCTCGGCGACGTTCGTGGCCGCCGTCAAGCGCGTGCTGAAGAACCACGGCCTTCCGCTCGAGACCAATTGCGCCCCGCTTCGGCGGCTCAGCGACGAGGACGCCGCGTTGATCGCAACGCTCTGACGACGGCCGGCGCAAGCCGCGCGAGTCCGCGGCAGCCAGAGGCGGGCCGTGTCCAGTGTTCGCTGCAGCGCCGGCGAGGCGCCGTCGCGCAAGGCGGACCTGACCAACCGCGATCACCAGCGGATCGAGCCCGGCGAAGCCCGCCGCGGCACCCGATCGGTGCCAGTGGGTGCATGCCCAGCCGGTCGCGGGCGTGCGCGAGAAACGGGTCGGCGGTGGCGAGCGTCTCCACGCACACCAGCACCGGCGGTCAGCCACAGCAGGCTCTCGTGCCAGCTGCGCCGGTCGATCACCGTCCGCTCCTCGACGCCGTCGACATGAAGCCCACCGCCCAGCACGGCCGGCAGATCCGCTCGACACCCAGCCGGGTCGCCACCGCTGCGGCGTCGCGCTGATGGCGGTCGAGCAGAGTGACCACGCCCAGCACCGGGCCGATCGCCGACAAGGCGTTGTCCAGCCGGGCACGTCCACTGGATCGATCACGAGGCATCCACCGTCCACGACCAGGGCGCACGAGCAGCGAGACATCGGATCGCTCCCGCCGGCAAGCCAGGCGAAGGAGCCGCGATCATCCAGCGGCAGAGGCTCGATCGCGGGCATCGCGTGGACTCTACCGGGTGGGCGCGATGGCTCGGTGGCCGCCGACGAAAGCGACCATGCCACAGGCTCACGTACTCCCTGGTGACGGTCGCTGTGGCGGCCCTCGCCGTGGCCGCGGTCGCGATGGCGTCCGGATCGTCGTCCGCCCCGCAGATCACGCAGCTGACGACGCTGCACGTGGTCGAGCATCCGGTCACCGACACGGTCGTGAACACGGGCGCGCGCGGTGACACCACCGGCGATCTGCTGACGTTCCACAACAAGCTCTTCAACGCCAGCAACAGCAAGGTGGTGGGCAGCGACCAGGGATCGTGCATCCGTATCGACCCCGCACATGGAAGCTGGGAGTGCATGTGGACGAACTTCCTGCCCGGCGGCCACGTCACCGTCGAGGGGCCGTTCTTCACAGCCACGACAGCGTCGTGACGGTCACCGGCGGAACCGGCGGATACCGGAACGCCCGCGGCCAGATGCTGCTGCACGCCCGCGCGAACGGCCAGTTCCATTCCCATTTCACGTCGATCCGGCAGCGTGCCGCCGAGGGGGCCCGGTCACCGGGCACCCTCTTCTTATTTCGTGCAGACGTCGAGGCCAACCGGCTTGGCCAGCGCGGCGGCGAGCTGGGATTGCAGCGTGGCCGCAGCGTCCGGCCACCGCCGCCGTTGTGGGCAGCGCGCAGCAGTGACCAGCGCATCTCCGGCCACCGTTGCCGATGATCCGCGCTTCACACGGTGGTCGACAGCACCAGGCGTCGGCCTCCGGCGGCGTGAGCCCGCGCATCTCCTCCACCTCGGCCCGCTCCAGCGCCACCGCCTTCGCCTCCGACGGCCAGCTCGGCGAGGTCGTTTGACGCACCGAGCGCGGCTTATCCGCCGCCGGCAGCGCCGGGAGATGGCGCCTGCCGCCGTCACGTACTGGGCACGCGTGAGCTGCGGCCGGCTCGAACTGGTGGCCGAGCCGCTGCCCAGGCAGCCGGCAGCCAGCAGCGCAAGCGCGGCGCTAGAGAGCGCCGCCGGCCGCATGCGGCGCGGTGGGATCATCGGCCTCCGCCGCCGACTCGCGGGCCAGGTACTCCTCCGCCAGCAGCGGGTTGGCACGTGCCCGCTCGACCACGGTCAGCAAGCTGGACATG
>CAVWLK010000094.1:0-15576 GCA_963755675.1 uncultured Actinomycetes bacterium | reverse complement strand
ACCACGTCCCTGTCGCGCCAGAAACCCCAAAAAACAGCGTTGCGACGCCAAGGACAATCGTGACGATCGTCAACCGGTTCCAAGCCATGCCATCCTCAATTCCAGTCGGGGCCACTCGATCTTGGCCAAGTATGCGCCCTTCCCACGGTGCAGTAAAGGATGCAGCTCGGGATAGGAGAATGTGTTTCGTGACACCGTCAGGCTCAGCGCCGAGTGGACCACCGCCGCACCCGGGAATTCGTCACCGACCCCGTACGCTGCGGCGCTAGCCCTGGGGGAGCTTCTTCGCGCCCCGCTTTGTGACGGGGTTCGACGGGGGCGGCACGACCGGGCCGATATCGCCGTCCGGCGCCTCGTCGAGGTCGACGATCACCGGGGCGTGATCGCTCGGCCCCTTGCCCTTCCGCGCCTGGCGATCGACCCACGCCGCCTGCACGCGCGCCGCAACGGGGTCGCCGGCCAGGATCAGGTCGATCCGCATGCCCAGATCCTGGTGGAACATGCCCGCCCGGTAGTCCCAGTACGTGAACACCCGCTCGTTCGGCCAGTGTTCCCGGACGACGTCGCGGAGCCCCGACCGCCTGCAGCGCCGCCAGCGCCTCGCGTTCCGGCGGCGTGACGTGGGTCTGGCCGATGTAGGCGTCCGGATCGAACACGTCGGCGTCCGTAGGGGCGATGTTCATGTCACCGCAGACAACGGTTGCGTCGGGCCCGGCCGCGACCACGTCGCGGAGCGCGCCCAGCCATGCGAGCTTGTATCGGTAGTGGTCGGAGTCCGGCTCGCGCCCGTTCGGCACGTACACCGAGTGGACGCGAACGCCGTCGCAGGTGGCCGCAACCGCACGCGCCTCCGGATGCGGGAACCCCGGTGCGCCGGCAAGTCCGGTCACCACGCCCTCCAGACCGACCCGGGAGAGGATCGCGACGCCGTTCCAGGCGGCCTCGCCGTGCACTGCGGCCTCGTAGCCCCGGCTTGACAGCTCGTCGCCGAGCGTCTCGGCGAAGGCGTCGTCGGCGACCTTGGTCTCCTGCAGGCAGACGACGTCCGGCCGCCGCTCGTCCAGCCACGGCAGCAGCCGCGGTACGCGCTGCTTCAGCGAGTTGACGTTCCAGGTAGCGATGCGCACCGACCGAACCGTACCGAAGGGAGCAGTGGGTCCGGCTGGTGGTTCCGCCGGGTCGGTGGCGGTGTCACGGCACCTTGATCAGAGTGGGACGCCCGTCGTTCCAGAAGTAGTGGTTTCCCTGCCAACCGGTCTCGTTGAAATTGCCCAGCAATATCGAGGTCGACGTACCATCGGGCAGGTTCGTCGCGTCGGCCGTGACGGCCGCCTTGCCCCACACCGCCGTTGCACGTGCAGCCACGTTGGCTTCTGCGGTCTCGTTCCAGCCGTACGTCGGCGACGACCCGCACTCATTCTTGTCGAGGTGGGCGGTCGCGATCACGTAGTGGCCGAGCACCGGATCGCTGAAGTAGCCGACCTTCGGCGCGTATAGGCGGAAATGGGTATCGGTGCAGAGGGTGTTCTTCCGACCGCCGCTCGCCACCCATGCGCTCCCGGACCGCGTCGTGAGCAACTCGTATGCGTTCGATCCCGACCATGGCCAGTTGATCTTGCTGTACACCTTGGGGATCGACGCATTGCCGTAGAAGATCAGGTCGACCGCCCAGTCCACGTTGCTCGCGGCCGCCTTCTGCGAATCGAAGTCGTAGTTGTAGAAGCTGTTCTTCCCATAGGTGACCAGCTTGAGGTTCTGCGTCGTGGACGCACTCGCGGTTGCCACGATGAGCAGTGCCGCCGCCGCAGCCACGATCGCCCCTAGCCGCACCGCGACCACCCAGTGCAGTGACTTCCCAACCAACATCCACGCCCCCTAAGTGATGGACGCTACAACATACCATCACTGCCGGTGGTGCGGCTCGACCGGGCGTAGTCGCGGCAGCGAACCTCGGGTTTCCATCCGCTACTCGGACGCGCTGCCCGCCGGCGGAGCGGCGCGCGCTTGCCACCTGTAGTTGCTCCAGTCTCCGGTGATCCACCGCGAGCGCCTATCCCCCGAATGACCGATATCCGGGCTAGCACGTTTGGGGGAGAAACGTGATTTCCCCCCAATCGGGTGCGGCGAGACGCAGAGTCGTCTGCCATGACTGAGGGTGCGTTGTGCCCCCGTTTCGCCAAGGAGTTCTCATGAACCACAAGGTGGCTCGCTCCATGTATCTGTTCGCCCTCTTGGCGGCGTTTGTGCTTGCGTCCGGCGCCGGCAAGAAGTGGGGCGGATGACCGTTTGATCAGGGCGGGCGGACTCCCGTCCTCCCGCCCTGAGCTGCCGGCACTGGGTCTGTAACCCCACCTTTCAGATGCCGATGATGGTGGGATGAACCCCGCCGCCCTCCACGGCCCGTCCCGATGAAACGCTCCGTACGCCTCTACGTGGCCTCATGCAGCGCCGTGCTGTGGCTGGGGCTCGTGTGCGCGGCGTCGCTTGGGCGTCTGGACGTGTTGGCGCATCCGGCGAGACTGGCGCCGCTGCTGGGGATGGTCGTCGCAGTCGAGGCGCTGGTCGTGCGCGAGCGTAACCGGGGGCGGTCGAAGCTTCAGAGTTTCTCGGCCACCGCCCACATCGCCGCGGCAATCATCTTCGGCCCGGCGGTCGCCGCGTTGCTCGCCTGCGTGGGTGTGGTGGTGGTGGATGGCCTCCAGGGCGCGCCCCGGCGAGTCGTTCTCATGAACTCGGCCATGTTCGGCTGTGCGATCGGACTCGCCGGCATGGTGTTCGAGCTTGCCGGCGGCACCGTGGGAACGGTGTCGTCGGGCGATTTCGTTCCGCTGCTCCTTCTGATCGCGGTCCGGTTTGCGGTCAACGAGTTCATGCTCGGGGTCGTCGTCGCTCTCGACTCCGGTGCCCGGTTTGGCGACCTGATGCGCGACCAACTCCGCGACCAGGTGCGCGAGGCGCTTGGATCTGAGCTTGGACAGGGCTGCCTCGGCGTCCTTCTGGCCTACGTCTTCACGTCAGGGACGTGGGTGATCCTGCCGTTCCTGGTGCCTCTGCTCGGCGCGCTGTATCAGTCGTGAGGCGAACTTCGAGCGCTTGAAGTCTGAGACCGCGGATGTGCTACACCAGCTGGCGACGGCCATCGACGAGCGTGATCGCAACACCGCCGATCACACCCAGCGGGTGGCGAGCTATGTGGAGCGATTCGCGAAGGCGATAGCACTTGGCGAGCGGGAAACTGCGCGACTCGTCCAAGCAGCTCGATACCACGACCTGGGCAAGATCGTGGTCGATGTGGCGACACTGTCCAAGCCGGAGCGGCTGGACGAGGAGGAGCTGCAGGCAATCCGCCGCCACCCACGACTGTCGGCGCGGTTGCTCGCGCCGTTCCACTTTGCCCAGGAGATCGCCCTGTTCGCCGAGCTCCACCACGAGCGCTATGACGGGCGCGGATACTACGGTGTCCCCCGCCAGGACATCCCGATCGAGGCCCACGTACTGATCGTCGCGGACAGCTTCGACGCGATGACCTCAAACCGGCCGTACCGATCGGGACTCCCAATCGCTGACGCCCTGGCCGAACTCGAGGCCAACGCGGGGACCCAGTTCCACCCGCTGGTTGCCACCACGTTCGCGGCGGTGGTAGGCGGCGATGACCTGGAGGCGGCCGTCGGTCACGAACAGCTGGCGGCGCTCCGCGCGGAGTTTTCGGCAGTTCCTGTTGTCGACCTCGGCTGGTTGCGGGGCTTGCTGAAACCGAGCTCGATCACGGTTGTGCTCGCCTCGATCACCCTCGCATGTGCCGGCATCAACGAAGTGCCCGTCGGGGTAACGGCGAGCGCGGCCGTGGCGACGCTTGCGTTCGGATCTCTCACACTCGCCGAATTGCTGCTCTACCAGCGTCGCAAGCGACACGCATTGCGTGCCCTGGAACGAGGCGCGTCGCCCGCCGAGGCGCTCGCGGCGGGTGGCGTCGCCGGCTGGGCCGCCTGGCTGGTGCCCGACCCCCGCCACGACACGTACACGCCGTGGCCGATTACCTGGCCGATCCACGACCCAGATCTCGCGCATGCCGCGGCTCTGGCGCTTCGCCCCACCATCGACCAGGCTCGAGCGCGGCTCTCGTCAGGCAGGTACGTCTCGATCGCCGCCCCGAACGAATCCGGCGCCCGACTCGCTGTCGGAGCGCCTGTCTGTCCTAGCCGCTTCGACCTGGCCCTGATCGAATGTGTGGCGGGCTCGGCACTGCCGCGGCGACCTGACGCGCGCGAACTTGCACGGTCCGCGCCCGAGCAACGCGACACGCGTGGTCTTGTGACCGGGGTTATCTCGGTTGAACTCGGCCTGTTCGACGCTGTCCGGCGCGCCGCCGGGCAGCTATGCGCGCAGCGGGTCGTGCAGGATGCGAGCCGGCGGGTAGAGGCTCTGCTGCGGGCCGAGGACGAACTCGCGCGTCTCAGCGACGACCGGTTCGCGATCGCCGTCATGGCCGCCAGCCAGGAGCAGCTTGATCGGATCTCGTCCCGCATCACATCAGCGCTTCGAGACGTCCCGGTGCCGCGGGGCAGCGGCGAACCACGCCCGACAGTGCGTGCGGCGCTGATGCCGGAGGCGCTCGGTGACGCCATGCTGGCCGAGGCGATCCAGTGCATCGACTCCGCCGTCGAACGCCGAAAGGCTGCCTGAAAAATGATCCTGGGGTTGGCACTCGTCGCCGGCCTCACCGTCGCCTGGGCACTCGGCGCCAAGTTGACCCGGATCTCAACCGTCCGGTTCCGCGCCGATTGGCTCGTGTTTCTTGCGCTACTCGTCCAGCTGGTGATCTTCACGCCGCTGGGCGCGCAGCTGCCCGATAGCGCCTTCGCGCCTCTGCATGTTGCGACCTACTTCCTCCTCGTCGGTTTTCTCCTGCTCAACGTTCGTGTACCCGGCTTCTGGATGGCGGGCATCGGCATGCTGGCGAACGTGACCGTGATTGTTGCGAATCATGGGCTGATGCCGGTCTCGCTGGCAGCGTGGCGGGCGACCGGCGCCACCGCGACGGCAATCACGTCCTCTGGCGTCGTCAACAACAACGTTCTGGCAGGTCCGCATACCCGGTTGGGCTTCCTCGGCGACGTGTTTGCCTTCCCCCCGATCGTCCCGTTTGCCACCGCCGTCTCGGTCGGCGATGTCCTGGTGGTGTTCGGGATGGTCGCCTTCGTGTACCGCACGTGTACGCCCAGCACCGGGGTCGCCACGAGCGCAGTTCTGGCACCGCTGCAGTATCCGCGCTTTCGTCGCATCATCGCCGGCCGTCTGACGTCGAAGCTGGGAGACTGGCTCACCCAGGCGGCGACGGTCACCTGGATCTACGCCACCACCCATTCGACGCTCGCCGTCAGCGCGGCGTTGCTTGCCCGGATGCTCGGATCCACGCTGGGCGGCCTTCTCACCGCCCCGATCATCGACCGGATCGGCGGGTTCCGCCTGCTTTCCGGCGTCGAGCTGCTCCGTGGCGCGACCGCGCTTCTGATGATCCCATTCGCGCTCAGCGGCGCGGTGTGGCCGGTCATCCTCCTGTCAGGGATCTCATCGCTGCTGGCGTCCTCCACCGCGGCAAGCGCCGCCAGCCTGATTCCCGATGTCTTGCCCCCCGACCTGGTGCACGCCGGGAACTCCATCCATGGTGTGGCCAGAAACGTGACCTTGGTGCTCGGCGCGCTCGCCGGCGGGTTCCTGGTGATCCACTTTGGCATCACCTGGGCGTTGGTAGCGGATGTCGCCAGTTTCGCGGTAGCGGCGGCTGTGTACTGGCGCTATTCAGCGACCGCACCCGAATCGTCTCCACACTTCTCCCGCCGGGAGATCGGGCGAGAGTTGCTGAGTAACCGGGTCGTGCTGGGGCTGACCGCCTCGTTCACGGTTGTCAGCGGCGCGACAGGACTGCTGAACGCCTCGCTGCCCGCAACCTTCGAGCACCAGTTGGGCGATGGGCATGCCTACGGCTACGCGCTGTCGATGTTGGGCGTTGGGCTCTTGTGCGGCGAGCTTCTGACCGGGCTGATCCAGCGCGAGACCGTCGCCCGGCGATCCGTGAGCCTGGCCTTCGTCGGTATCGCGGCGGCGGTCATGATCATCGCTCACTCACACGTGCAGACCACGATCCTGCTGATGATCTTTCTGCTCGGCGCCAGCGACGGCACCACTGAGGTCGTCTACGACACCCTCGTCCAGCGGCACACACCACGAGCCATCCTGGGCGGCGTGTTCGCGATCGCATCGTCGATCCAGGTGGTCGGCATGATGGTCGGCCTCGCGGCGGCGCCATTCCTGCTCGCCCACACCTCAGTCCCGGCATTGCTTCGAACGGCGGCCGTCGCGTGCGTCGGCGGAGCGGCGATCGCAGCCGTGGCGCTCGTCGGCAGCCGCGGCCTCGGCGCTCCCGACGAGTCGATCGATGCGCCGGCGATCGTGCCCGCCGGCGGACCGCAGGTGCTGGTCGCCCTCGGCGGGGCGATAGCGCCTGGTCGCCAAGCGATGGTCGAGCAACTCGCGCAGTCGCTGCCCAGCCTGGGGGCCCGTTTGCGACTTGTCTCCGAGCGGCACAGCGAGACGGGGCTCGAAAGCCGCGGGCATGGCGGCGTCTGGATCGTCGATGACGATGCGTCAGTCCGGTTTACGTTCGCCCCCGAGAATCCGGGGGAGTGGATCCCCGCCGGCGTTGTCATCGCCCGGCTGCGCCGGCTCGGTGCCGGGCTGCCCGCTGGAGGGTGACGAGCGCCCGTGCTGGTCGTATCACCACGTCGGGCAGATTTGGCTCTACGAGAGCGGATGACGGGTCTCGAATCAATCCGCGACCTGGCTTGGGAAGCCGCAGCAAATCGGCTCCGTTGAGCCGTTCCCCGGTGGATGTCCGCCCCTTTCCGCCCCGACGAACTATGGAGCCGCGGTCACGCCGCCCGCTGGTACTGCCGGACGATTCGGCATCCGTGCCCCGGCGCGAGCTGGATCACAAACAACGACGACTGATTCGGGTGCAAGATCACCGTGCGCTGGCATCGGTCGGTCCTCCCGCTGAGGTTGTCGCAGTTGCTGTCGCACGGTCTCTGCCAGCTCTTGACGGTGTAGCGCCCAGGCGCGACCAGCTTCGAGAACACCGGGTCGGCAGTGTGCATCACCACGTAGCCAAAGGTGTCGCTTCCCCCGGCCGACGCGGAAACGGTCAGATACGACCGCGACCCTTCGGTGTACCGCTCGTGACCGACCCACACTTGATACAGCACGATGCGGCTCGATCCGCTCGGTAGCGGCTTGGGTTTGCTGGTCACGACGTGCAGGTAAATGCCCGCCCCGCATAGCGCGGCCAGGACACCCCCTGCCGAGAGCCATCGAGCCCGTCGCCTGCGCATGTTGATTAGACGATCACCCGCTCGGAGAAGTTCCGAGGTAGGCTCGGGAAGGCTCCGGCGGGCCGACCGCTGATGGCGATTGGCAATCGTTCTGGTTCGGCCAACAGGTCGGGCAGGTCGATCGCGAACAGCGATGCCAGATCGGCCAAGCCGAAGAGCGCCAGGCGTCGCGGGAAGCCGGGGCGCGGCCGTCGCCAACTGACTGTCCGATTCGCCCCGCCCGGAACTCATCCACGGAATCCGGCGATGGACGGACACGCGTAGCGGAGCGGCGTCCCGGATCGGCGGTGCGTTCACTGAATCTTCCCCGATTCCGCACAGGTTCTTCCCCTGCACTGATGCCTTCGCGCGATAAGACAGCGTCGGCAGTACTCTGCGATGAGAGGGGGAGTCGTGTTCAGACGACGTCACAAGGGATCGGGCCGGGCACGCGCTACGGCGGTGGTCGGCATCTTGGTAGCGCTGTTCGCCGCCCTGCCGGGTGCGACCGCAGTTGCATCCGGTTCCCATGCGCGGCCGCCGGCGGGCTCGCCGCGGCACATCTTCTACATCATGATGGAGAACCACTGGTACTCCCAGATCATCGGTAACCGGCGGGACGCTCCATTCATCAACCGGCTGGCGGAGCGTGGGAACCTGGAGACCAACTACTACGGCGTTACGCACCCCAGTCTGCCCAATTACCTCGCGGCCATCTCGGGGAGTTTCCAGGGGATCTGGGACGATTGCGCGGCCGGCGCGACCGTGACCTGCCCGCCGGAGGAGTTCGTGCCCAACTCAGGCGACGGCACCGCGGGGAACTACCTGACGCCGGCCCAGATCACGAGCGCCTCCAACACTCCGCACCTGTTCAGCGGCGCCAACCTGATCGATCAACTCGAGCAGCATCACCTGACATGGCGGGCCTACATGCAATCGATCCCGTCGGTCGGTTCGCAGGTCGAGTACGCACCGACGGTGCAGACGCCGAACGGACCGGTGACGGTTGAGCTCTATGCGCAGAAGCATGACCCGTTCATGTACTTCAAGGACATCAACCACCCGGGTAGCCAGCGATTGCGCCAAATCGTGCCGCTCGCCCACCGCTTCGCACGGGCACTGCGCACCGGCAGCGTTCCCAACTTCGTCTGGATAAGCCCTGACCAGTGCCACGACATGCACGGCACCGACCCCGCCTCGGCCAAGCTGGTCGGCTTCCCCAAGTGCGGCTATCCCAACTCGGGACTCGACCACGGCGCCATCCAACTCGGTGACGAGTTCCTCCGTGAGACCGTCGGGATGATCACCCACTCGCGCGTATGGCGGACGACGAACTCGTCCATCATCATCTCGTGGGACGAGAACGACTACAGCGGCTTCAAAGGAACGCCGACGAGCCCGCACGGCCGGAACGGCGTGATCCTGGGCGGTGGCCGCGTCCCGCTGATCGTCCTCAACTCGCACGGTGGCGGCCACAGCACCGTGTCCACCTTCGCCAACCACTACAACCTCCTGGCGACGATCGAGCACGAGTGGCATCTGGGCTGCCTGGGCGCTACCTGCCGCATGCCCCGATCGCAACTCCTCACGCCGCTCTTCACCCACTAGAGCAAGAACACCTCCGCTGGCCGGTCCGCGACACGTCAGCGGGCCGGCCAGCCGGCATGGACCCAAGCCTCGGTATGGCGCCGACATGGAGATTACGGAAGTCCAGTGTCGACCGCATCAACGGCCTTCCTGGGAACCGCGATCAGACGTCGATGCCCAGCTTGCGCAGGTCGAGGATCGCCGAGCGGCGCCAACGGGTCGTGTCTGGCGAGAACGGCAGTGTCACCGGCATCCCGTTCCCCTTGCGCAGCGGCTTGCCGTCCCGGTAGACGTGGTAGTGACCCGGGGTCGGCTCGACCGTAAGCCCCTGGGCTTCGAGTCGGCGGATGAACTCCCGCACGTCCTTGCGCATACCAACAGATGATCGCACACGATGCTCGGCTGGCATGCTCGCCGGGTGGCTTGCCGGCGAACCTCGGACCGGGCTAACGGACGGTCACGCCACGAGTTGGGGCTTCGTCACGGTGGCCCACCGCTCGGCGATTTTGTCTCCTTCGAAACGCCATTCCACAAATCCCCGGAACTCCATAGCATTCCCGCCCTCGTCCTTCCACCGCCATACGTTGCGACAAACGACCCTGTCGCCCTCGGCCACGATATTGTCAATCGTCACTTTGAGCCCGGGCATCCTCTGTACATCCCCCGCATCATCTGCTCGTCTTCGGCGATTCCGACCTCTCTGTCGCCGGGACCATTGTGATCCAAGAAGTCGGGAGCCATGTTCTTCCGGATCGCCTCGGCGCGCCGGTTGTTGACGAAGTCCTCGAAGTGCTGGCGCACGAACGCCTTCATCTCCTCAGTATTGAGATCCGTTCCCACGATTCACCTCCAATTTCCACATACTGACGACTGCGTGACTCATGCGGATGCCGCGCGACACGCTCGCTAGCCGGGTGACGCTGCCCGCGGCTTCCAACGCCGGTCGGACGGGCGAGCGAGGTCGAGGACACCGTGCGTTTGCGCGGCGCTATGCACCGGTGATCGGGCCGATCACCGAGGGTTGGAGGCTCAGTGCGGGGTGATTAGCACGTCGATCGGGAAGTACTGCGGTGCCCCACCTTCGGGCGGTGGGCCACCCATGACCTCTCCGAGCGCCGGGCCGAGCTTCTCCTCCATGAAGCGCTCGAACGCCTCGCGCGACTCCCAGATGTCGTAGACGTAGTACCCCTGCTCGCCTTGTCCGGCGCTGTGGACGATCAGCCCCTCCGGCGCCTCGTCCTCCCGCATAGGGGCATGCCCAAACATCTTCTCGGTGACGTCTTCGTAGACCTGCTTCGTGAACTCCGGCGCTGCAGTCAGGACTCCAACCGCCATCTCGCCTCCTCTGGTTCGTGACCGCCGATTTCCAACCGCGTAGATAGGCTACTCACGGGCCGCCAGACGCGCCAGGGGTCAGGCCTGGAAAGAGATCTTCCAGGCGGCGCGGAATTGGGTCGGCCAACCGCTCAGCGGCTGTGACACGTTCTTGACACGGAAGGGAGTGAAACAGGACAGGATGCCGACCCCCGTGCCCGAGGCGGAGCAGCGCGCGGCGCACGCTCACGGATTCCCGACCCTCGGTACGTGCGGACGGAGGACGGCGCCTACATCCTCTTCGGCTGGGGCTTGCTGGATGGCGGGTGGAGTGGAGAACTGGGCAGGAATAGGATCGATGGTGTGTCGCAAGCGGTCACGCCATCGATAACCGTAACCCGGCGCGGGCTTCTGGACTGCGCGGCGGTGGGTGCGGTCGCCGTCGGACTGGGACTGCGCAGCCCATCCTGGGCGGCGGCCGTCAGCCCGCCCGCGACCCCGGCGATCATCGGGAGCTAAGCAATAAGCGGACGACGGGTCTCGAACGCTCGGATTTGCTCGTGGAGAAAAGCGGTTTCGCGGCTGCTTAGAACCGTCCGATTCGCCCCGGTTAGGCTGATTCTAGCCGCTCTCCGTGGGCCGTCGCCGGGTTCTGCGGCTTCCCTTCGACTCCCGCTGAGCCTGGCGGAACTCTCCGACCTCCTCCGCGCTCAAGCCTTTCGGCGGCATCTTCAGGATCTCGGCGTTGAACTCATCCACGTAGTCTGCAGACGGGCGCACGGTGGGGAGTTGCACGGCGTACCGGATCGGGGCCCGGCGCGAATGCTCGCGCACCCGCGAGGACAGCCTGCTCAGGTTCCGCCAGCAGATCCGACACCCCCACCCCGAACAAGCCTGCAAGCTCAGCCAACGTGGCCCACCGCGGCATCTTCCGCCCAGACGCCCACTCCCATACCGACTGCTTCGTCGTTCCGAGACGCTCCGCGACCTCCTTCTGCCCTACTCGATGCATACCCATCAAACGGTGGAGGTTGTCGGCCAGGTAGGGTTGGCTGTCGGCATGAAGTTCCGCTGGCGGGGTAGGAACCGACCCGCATACAGCTAGACTCAGCCTAGCAGAGTCCAGTATCATCGCCCACTACGGCCCGCTTCCCCACGACCTCCATGTGCCCCAACGGCCGACCCTGCGGCTCGCCCAGTGGTCCGGCAATGGCCTCAAGGTCATTCGTGGGTTCGAACCCACCCCCGTCGTGACGATCCGCTGAAAGGCACATGGTTGCGTGGAAGGGACGATCTGGCGGCCGCCGGCAATCCCACGTCGTAAGTGCGCCGCGACTGCCGATTCGCCCACCCAGGCGATCCGGACAGTCCCCCAACAGTCCCCCACCTGATCACGTTGGCCGCACCGCAAGCGGCGAAGCCATGGACTTCCACCCGGAGGGCATGGGTCTGAGCGGCGCGTTCCCGAACACACACGCGTGTGCCGACCGTGATTAATCGTCGGGACGAAGCCGGTCTGCCAGCAGGCGGCTCGGCGATAGGAAAATCCGCCTGACGGGCCAACCTTGCAGATTCATGCTAGCGAACGAAGCGGGCCACGCGGCATGCTCAACACCTGGCGATCACCGAACCATCGCTCGCGCGGATCTGGGCGTGTCGGATTCTTCCGATTCCGGCCCCGGTAATCGCCTCGGAGCAGGCCGTGCCTGCGATGGCCTTATCGACACTGGTAGCGGAAAGCGATGTTGTCACCGTGGCAGTGCCGCTAGCATACGAGACATTTGTGACGTGAACGCTGGTGGGAAGCGAGTTGAAGGTTCGTCGTATCTGTGCCGCTATTTGGCCCGCACCGGTGCTGACTGAGCTGACTGACGACGAATTGGACGACGAGGAGCCGCAGCTCGTTAGAGTGGTAGCGACGACCACAATGAGCGCGACGGCTCTAGCCGCAGGGGCGTTGCTTCAGCATTTCCACACTCCCGTCCTCGTGAGCGAGCCAGTGATTGCCATGTACCCGGCGGCGGGCGTCCGAAACCTTCGGCTAGTCGCTTGCGGCTGTCAGGGGTCAGTCCTTGGCTACTGACGGCGTCGCGATGGGTGCGTTAACCGGTTGACTGGCGGGTTGTTGTGGCCACAGCAGCACGTCGCCCACGAGGGAGAAGATCGAGGGTACAAGCAGCGATCGCACCACAAAAGTCTCTAGCCCGACGCCGACGGCCATCGTGAAAGAAATTCTACCAAAGCCGCGGATGGGAATCAACGCGATCACGGCGAGCTGGCTGCGAGAATCACGCCGGCGGTCCGAACGGCGTGGTGGTGCGGGGGGCCGTGAGCGCGATCGCCTCACGTAGAGGGCGCGTGCGAGCAGCCTGCCAGATCCGTCCGGTCACATAGGCGTTGTAATCCGATGCAAGCGATATCAGGAGGATCGCGCTAGCGTACGGGACGTAAGACGTTAATTTCCCGTATCCGAGCAACTCGGCGAAGACCCAAGTAGCCAGCCCGATGGCCGCCATTACCGACAGTGCGCTGGCGGCGACGAGAAGGATCGGAGCCAGCACCGAACGGAGGTAAAGCCCGAGCAGGACCGTTTACGAATAGCACTAGCGGCACGATCGTGAGCAGGCTCTGGTGCATCGATGCCGTTGTTCCTGCGCGACCGCCGTGTCGCCCGTGACCGTGCAACCGTAAGCCGGTCAGACCAGCGGCGGCAAGGAGCCGCGGCAACTCGGAGCGGAGGCGGGCGATACGGTGTAGTCCAGCGGCGCCCAGCGGATCCGTGTTGAACACGAGGATGTAGCGGGCTGCGTTGCGGGCCGGCGCGTAGATCAGGCCTAGCTGGCGCCCGCTGGGCTGGTCGGCGGGGCCGATCACCGCGGCCACACCCGGCTGGTTGGAAAGCTCGGACTGGAGGTGGACGAGCCGGCTGTTGGCGGGGTCTACACCACGACCTGAGACGACGACGGTGGTCGGCGACAGCATGCCGGGCGCTTCTGGAGAGCGCACTGTAGGCTGATCGTTCCTCGGATCCCGACTGGTAGGCCGGTGATCTCGGTGAATCCGACCCGCAGATGCGACAGTTGAGCCGCGCATACACCCAGGCCGCCGCAACACACCAAGACGATCAGGAATGCGACGGGTCGGCGCACCATGAGCCGGGCGCGCCGGCTGATTCGCGGCGCGGGGTCCGTCTTACGCGGCTCCGGGGGACGGTTGCCGCCCCCACGGCCAGAACAGCACCCCGCCGAATAACGCCATCATCGCGGGGACAAACGTGGCTGCGACCACTAGCGTGACCACCACGGTCTACGCGAGACTCGGCCGAGACTGCGAAAGAAGGCCAGCGGCGCAGCCACCAGCGAGGCCAGGCTCGCTGCCATGATCACCCCACCGGCAGCGACGATCGGCGTCGTCTCGCCGCTCACGAGCGCGCGCAACCGTCACCCGGTCACCTCCCAGCAGCGGCTGCATGCCTGAGAGGTAGAATACACAGTAGTCGGTGCCGATCCCCAGCACCAACGCAATCTGCAACGGTTGAACGAATCCCGTGGACCTGACTCCGCCGAGCGTCTGCAACCAGGCGAGGGCCTGATCCGAGCAGAGATTCGCAATGCCCACGCTCAGTAGCGTCAGGAGGGCGGCCCCGAATGACCGGAACCTGAGGCCCACCAATAGCGCGATAATCGCTACGGTCACGGCCTCGACCAGCAAGAGGGCGTGCTGGATCAGCAGCCCTTCGTGCCACTCCGCCGGGATGATCCCGGTGATCGACGATGCCCCCCGGACTGGCGTTTCAGCACAGAGCCGTAGCGTGTCGCGCTCTGAGTGACGGCCTCCGCCGGCAAGGACGGGGATACTCCAGGTATGTCACGATGGCGGTACCCGACCTGCGCGACCCTGGAGCAAGTTTGAATGTGTTTGGGATCGGTACGGCCAGCACCTTCGCCGAGCGAGGATGGCTCAGGGCGGAGGGTTGACCCCAGCGCGAGCGCAAGCGACCGCGCCTGCACAGCAGCCGACAGTCCGCGAGGAGATGCCTGGACAACTTCCGACTCGGCCTCGAAAGGCACCGGAACAGGCGCTGCTCGCGACCTGCGACCTTCAACGCCGCCGAGCCCGTGCAACGAGGCCGACTACCCCCGGACCATTGGCCGCACTGCCCGTGCTATGCGACAGCACGTACGCCGAAGCGAGCAACCACGCTGGCACGATCATCCAGCGTAGGCCGACGATCACGCGCGCCTGCAATCGGGCGAGTGAGCCGCTAAGCCCGATGGACAGTTCGGGTCGGTTTACGCCGCTCACACCGGCCTCTGACCCACGACGGGACGAGGCCGGGCAGCACAAATGGCGATGGCGCCCAGAATCTTCAGATGGCCTTGACCTCGGCGAGCGAGGCCCGGACGGCGACGTCCCATTCGCCGGCGATCGTGCCGCCGCGGCCGCGCGCTCGCCCGGACGCTCCGTGCGACCGGCGCGCGGTCTCCGCGTCGCCCGCCGTCTCGGCGACCCGGCAGCAGCTGCTCGTAGCCGCGATCTCGAGGTGCTCGAAGGCGTACGCGAACGCCGCGACCTTGCCCGGCGTGTCGGGATGCGCCCGGAAGAAGGTCGCCCAGTTGAGCGCGCCCAGCCGCATCGCGACGTCCTTGACGATCGAGGGCGAGGCGCCGGCGCGCGCGAGCCGGCTCTCGAGCATGGCCGCGTGCCGGCGGCTCTCTCCAGGTGGCGCGGTAGACGCGTCCAGGAGCCGGCGCCCGCCGACTCGACAGCGCGCTCCAGCAGTCCGATCGCCTGCTGCTCGATCGCATGGGCGTCGGCCAGGTAGGCGACCAGCCTGCTCGCCCGCGATCGTCGAGCCCGACCGCCGCGAGCGGACGAGCGCACGGTGTCGTCGAACATTGGCCTCGAGCCGCTCCGCCATCCGCCGCTCCTCCGGCGGATCCGCGTTGGCGAGCGCCTCGGTCTCCGGGTCGTCCGCCGGCCGGGCGACCCGTGCCAGCAGCTCGTAGGCGGCGATCTCGAGATGCTCGTACGAGTACGCGTGCGCCGCAGCTTGCCGGGCGTGTCCGGCTGCGACCGCGCGAAGACGAGGAATCCCTTGCCGCCGGCCGCCATCACGGGTCCTTCATCCGCGACGGCGACTCGCCCAGCGCTCGAGCCGCTGGCGGACCAGCCGCTCGTGGGTCTCCGTCTCGCCCAGGTGCTGGGCGAGCGCCGCCGCCAGGCGGTCGTCGCCGGCTAGTCGGGCGCGGCTCGGAGCTGCGCCAGCGCCTGCTCCTCGATCGAGTGTGCATCGCTCAGGTAGTGC
>CAVWLK010000093.1:0-7648 GCA_963755675.1 uncultured Actinomycetes bacterium | reverse complement strand
CTCGACGGCGCCCGGCCGGGCGCCGTGGCGGCCGCCGCCGCCGCCGTCGCCGCCGCCGGCCGCCGGCGAGCCGCCGCCGGCGAGCGTCCGCGCCGCCGCCGGCCGGCCACGGCCGGCACGGCGGCCGCCCGCCGCCACGGCCAGTACGGGCACGCTGTGGACGTTGCGATGGTCCCCGGCGACACGGCCTGGCGCGGCCGTGTGAGCGACGCCGATGCGATCACGGTGCGCGATCCAGACGAGCTGATCGGGAGTCGGTCGCTTGACCCAAGGCCGATCCGGATCGCGTGGCGTCGGGCGCAGGGGCGCATCGCCCCACGTGCGGCGGTACGGGCGAGCGGTTCGCCCGTACCGCCAGGCTCTTGCTAGTTGGTCGAGATCTGGGTCGCGACGTTGTGGAAGTGGTTACCGGCGATCGTCGTGCTTGCCGGGTCGACATTCAGCGTCCAGATCCCGACGTCGTTGTCGCTGATCTGGTTGTTGGTGATCACCGTGCCCGTGAGCGGCGGCACCACAAGACCCGGGAAGGGCGGACCTGCCGCGACGAGGATCCCGGTCTTCTGCGGATCGGGCGTCAGGAAATCAAAGTCGCCGTCGAGATTGTTCGTGCCCAGGTGGTTGTGCGTGATCACGTTGTTGGTGAAGTTGCCGGGGAAATGATCGTGAATCACGATCCCCGAGAGGCCATTCCCCGACGCCTCGTTATTGCTGACGACGTTGTCGTGGACTCCAGTACCGGGAGCGGCCCCGGCCATCAGGATCCCGGCGCCCTGGCCGGCGACGCCGTTGTTATCTGCCACGTTGTGCTTGATCACGTTGCCGTAGATCTGGTTCGCCGTGTGGCTCGCGATCGTGATGCCACAGTCGTCATCGTTGTTCAGCGCCGAGTCGAAAGCGATCGTGTTGCCGGTCGCCGGACCGAACTCGTCCGTCATAAGGATGCCGCCGGCGTTGTCCTGAATGGCAGAGTGCTCGACGGTCGAGTCGCTGACCGAGACGAGGTGGATGCCCTCACCGCAGTCGCCAGGCGCGAACGGCGTCGAAAAGCACTCGCCGACACCCTGCCCAACCGCGCCGTTGAACCCCTTGTCGTTGTGCTCGACCGTGACGTGGTCGATCGTCACGTTGCTGATCGGCGAACCGCTCGGCAGCGGGTTTCCCGACGAATCGACGATATGGCTCCCGACCAGGATTCCCGAGAACTGGGCGTTCATCACCGTCCAGCCCTCGATCACCGATCCCGAGCCGCCCGCCCCGGAGACCTCAAGCCCGTACCCGTCCGGCGACTTCGTAGCGTCGAGCACGGCCGCGTGGCCCTCCAGGTCGAGCTGCTTCGAGAACGACACGCCACCCTGGTAGACGCCGGGAAGCGCTTTCACCGTCGACCCAGCCGGCGCCAGGGCGACGGCCGTTGTCAACGAGCACGGCCTGTTCGCCTTGCAGACCGTGCCAGTCCCACCCGGAGACGCAAAGAACGTCTGTCCGTGCGCCGACGCCGCGCCCGCGAATGTCAAGCCGAGCACCGCAACGACGGAAGCCACGGCCACGCAAAACCTTCTAGATGAAGACAACTCCAACCCTCTCTCTGGAGCGGCGGGGACGCCCCAAGTGCCGGTCCCGCAGCCCACGTCCGTGGGCCGAGCAAATATAAACGCCGATGGCCGACTGAAACCGACGCAGATCGACCGTCAATGCTGAAGCGGCGCCTTGGCCGGCACCAGCGCCGCCGCCATGGCGGCGGCGCTACATGGTCGTGCTCCCGGAGACAGGACCCCGGCGTCGTGGGAGGGTCACAGCCGCCCGCTAGCAACACCTCGGGCAACTCTGGGGCAACACCAGATCAGTCTTGGCGGGGCCTCACGCGCTGAACGGAAATACAAATGCCCTCGTAATGGCCCACATTTGTCAACGACAGGCAACGCTCGATTGCCGTGGTAAAGGAAGCTCTCAGAAACCGATCTGGCTAGACACTTCATCTGCCCGATTGGGGCACACACGTGGCCGGCCACCACGCGGGCCGAGACCCGCATTCGTGTTGCGCCGCAAATCCCACCGCGGCTTGCTCACGGACGCGGTTTGCGCGCGGAACCCGGGGCAGCGCAGAGTGTCGCAGTGATCGACGAGGAGACGCGCCGCGCGGTTCGCGCGACGCCAGGCTCCGCATAGGCACGTGCATCCATCGCCGAGTCTGGGGCCCTCGTACGGCGGGTTACGGACTCGGTGGTCCCGGCCCACTGATCCACCGCGATTGCGCCAATCATTCCTGCATCGTTTGCCGCATCGGCCACGAGGATCTGGCTCCTCATGCGCCACCGCGCCCGAAGGAGAAGCCCGACCGTCCGGCCGTGGGGCCGGCCCGGCGGCCGCCAGCGCTCGGGCCCGAAGGAGAGCTACGTCAACTTATGTAGTCGATGATGTGGGGCACGGCCTGCTCGATCGTCAGGTACGGCTTGGTGTCGTACTCGATCCACTCGGCGTAGTTCAGGATGTTCCGGTAGGCCTCCTCGAGATCGTCCGCTTCTGCGATCACGACTCCGTGGCTGCCGTCCGCGGCCACGTAGTGCGCTTTGACGGTGCTCGGCACGCCCTTATCGGAGAAGACGCCCATCAGCTTCTTCGTCTCGTCCCGGCTGAGCTGCTTGATCCTGTAGGTCGTGATGAAGATCACGGTTGCCCCCTCAGTTTGTTGAATGGAGTGCCGACCCTATGGCAATCCACGCGGATCCGCTAGGGCCCGCGCAAGCTCGTCTTCTTTGCAGCGCGTGCGGCTCTGAGTTCGATCGTGGCCTAGGCGAGAATCAGACGCTCTGCCCCATGCGACACGTAGGCGCGTGTGGGCGCGTTGGATTGCTCGCCGTCGCCCAAGCGAGCCGTCGGCCGACACGCTGTCTGCCTCCGGCGGCTTCTACGGTCGCGTTCTCGCCCGGCCTTCAACTGTGCTGGCGGCCGAGGACACGGTAGATGTCCGGGCGGCGAGCGTAAGCGGCTGCCCGGCGAATCGTGCTCGTCGCGGATATCGCAGCTCGCGGTGCGTGGAAGCAGGTGTTTGACCATCGACCGGCGCGCTCGCTTATCGCGCGGCAGGAGCGGCTCGCGATCACGCCGCTGGCGGCCCCCCGTGGCAGAGGGAGGGTCCGCCCCGGGCGGCCGGCGAAGCCTGCGGGTCGGAGCAACAGAGCTCCGACTCCGCGACCTGCCCCCACGCCGAGGATCGGGTCAGCAATATCGGTCCGCGGAAAACGGAGCGCCCCGTTCAGCCTGAGGAGCCAGCGGCGGCAGTTCGATGCACGAGCGGTTGCGTTCCCCGCCCCTGAATGGGAGAGTCGTCAAAACACCAAGCCTTTGGGGGTGTACGCAATGTCCAAGTTCCTGATCGAGGCTTCGCTGACGACGGTGGGGGTCAAGGGGGTCCAGTCGGAGGGCGGGACTGCCCGCAGAGAGGCGGTGACGAAGGCGGTGGAGAGCGTTGGCGGGCGCCTCGACAGTTTCTTCTTCGGGTTCGGCGATCGGGATGTCTACGTGATCGCGGACTTCCCTGACAACGAGAGCGCGGCCGCAATGGCAATAGCCGTGAACTCATCCGGCGCGGTGGCCACGAGAACGATCGTGCTTCTGACGCCCGAGGAGGTTGACCGCGCCGTGAAGCGTTCGGTCGAGTATCGCGCGCCAGGCGCCTGAGAACTCGACATCAACCGCCCCGGCGCCGGCGCTTGATTTCACCTGGTAGTCGCTGCCCATGTCGCACAGCGCTCCGGTAGGCCATGGATGGAAGCACGCCCATCGCCCGGCCGGGACGCATGCTCCGCGTGAATCCGAGCGCCTCGCGTCGACCAGGGCCGGCAGCTCGTCGCTGCTGCTCTGTCGCCAGCCAAGGACTCCGCCCGCGGACTGCCGCTGAGGCAGCTCGAGTACGCGCCCAGAGCCGGACGGACGGAGTGGTGCGACAGCCCGCACTCGGGCTACGTGCTCAACGGCGAGCTTCAATACGAGTTCGAAGACGGCTCGCCGGAAATGCGGGTCGCGGGTGGGCAGGCATTTCGGCTTCCAGCCGCCCCTGCGCACCGCGGGCGCAACCATGGCAGCGAGCCGGCGCGTCTGTTCATAATCGACGCCCTGCCGGCTCAGCCGTAGCCCAGCCCACTGACTTGTGAGCTCGAGACGGCGTTCGGCCAGCGTTCGGTGTTCAGCCGATTACCGTTGCATCCAGCCGCGCCGCCGGAGCACAGGCCAGTCCGAGCGCCCGGCCCGCCTGGCCGGTGGGCGGCGCAGCGCCTCGATGTCGTTACCGCGTGGTGTTGTTAGAGCGCGAGTCCGGCGGTGGCCGAGATGGTGGGTGGTCTGCGGGACCGGACGGCGTCGATGATCTCGCTGGGATCGATCCCTTGGAGGTAGGTGCTGGTGGTGCCGAGGTCGGTGTGTCCGAGCTGGCGCTGGATGATGTTGACCGCAACGCCCTCACGGGCGAGTTCGACCGCGTGGCGCGTGGCGCAGTTGATGGGGCGCGAACCGCCGGCGCACGCCGGCCGCCACGGCGAGCTGACGCAGCTCGGCGCGCGCCGCGGTCGCCGCCCAACGGCGTCCCGCGGGTGCGACCGTCGATCACGCAGAACAGTGGTCCGGGCGGCAACAGCACGCGCTGCGCGAGCCACGCTCCCAGCTGTTCGAACCCGAACTGGTCCATGCCAGCTTCGCGGCGCTTGTCCCCTTTACCGTGACGCGCCGCGAAGCCGGAATGGACGAGTTCGGGTTCGAACAGCTCGCAGCATGGCTTGCGCACCGCGTGCTGTTGCCGCCCGGACCACTGTTCTGCGTCATCGACGGCCACACCCGCGGGCGGCGCTGGTCGGCGACCGCCGCCCGAGCCGAACTGCGCCAGCTCGCCGTCGACGCTGGCGTGCGGCGCCGGTTTGCGCCCCATCAGCTGCGGCACGCGCACGCCGTCGAGCTCGCGCGCGAAGGCGTGGCGGTCAACATCATCCAGCGCCAGCTCGGGCACACCGACCTTGGGACCACCAGCACGTATCTGCAGGGGATCGATCCCAGCGAGATCATCGACGCCGTCCGCTCCCGCAGACCACCCACCATCTCAGCCACCGCCGGACTCGCGCTCTAAAACACCACGCGCACCGACAAAAGAGCTGCGCCACCCACCCGCCCGGCGGCCGGGCGCCAGGACTGGCCTGTGTTGGCCTTCGGCTGGATGCAACGGTAATCGGCTGAACACCGAACGCTGGCCGAACGCCGTCTCGAGCTCACAAGTCAGTGGGCTGGGCTACAGGCTGAGCCGGCAGGGCGTCGATTTGAACAGACGCGCAGGCTCGCTGCAATCCGTGCGCCCGCGGTGCGCAGGGGCAGCTAGAAGCCGAAACGCCTGCCCACCCGCCGAACCGCATTTCCGGCGAGCCGCTCTTCGAACTCGTATTGAAGCTCGCCCGGGCGCCCGTTACCCGAGTGCGGGCTGTCGCACCACTCCGTCCGTCCGGCTCTGGGCGCGAGCTCGACTGCCTGAGCGGCAGTCCGCGCCTCCCTGGCTGGCGACAGAGAGCGGCGGCGACGAGCTGGTGGCCCTTGGTCCACGCGAGGCGCTCGGATTCGTGCGGAGCATGCGTGCCGCCGGGCGATGGGCGTGCTTCCATCCATCACCTCCGGAGCACTGCGACATGGGCAGCGACTACCAGGTGAAATCAAGCGCCTGATGTCGAGTTTCTCCGCGCCCTGGCACCACTCAACCGAACGCTTCACGGCGCGGTCAAGACCTACACGATCGTTCTCGTGGCCACCGCGCCGGATGAGTTCACGGCTTGCCATGGCGGGCAGCACTCTGTTGTCAGGGAAGTCCGCGATCACGTAAACATCCGATCGCCGAACCCGGGGCGCCTCCTTTCGTCACCGCACCTGCGGGCAGTCCGCCCTCCGACTGGACTCCCTTGACCCCACCGTCGTCAGCGAAGCCTCGATCAGTTGGAACGTGTACACCCAAGAAAGGCTTGGTGTTTTGACGACTCTCCCATTCAGGGGCGGGGAAACCGAACCGCTCCTGCATCGACTTGCGCTCCTCCTCGGGCTGAACGCAAGCATCACGACCCCTAACCCGATCCTCGGACGCGTTGGCGGGTGCGCACAGGCAGGCTTCGCCGGGCACTGCGGGGCGGAGCCCTCCCTCTGCCACGGGGGGCCGCCAGCGGCGTGATCGCGACGCTCCCCGCCGCGCGATAGCGAGCGCGCCATGGTCAAACACCTCCTTCCAGCGTACCAGCAAGCTGCGATATCCCGCGACGAGCACGATTCGCCGGCAGCCGCTTACGCTCGCCGCCCGAACATCTACCGGGTGCTCGACCGCCATCAGTGAAGGCCGGGCGAGGACGCGACCGTAGGAGCTAGGCAGACGGCGAGTCAGGCTCCGGTCGATCAGGGAGCAATCCAACGCGCCTACGAGCCGCATGGGCAGCCTGATTCTCGCCCAGGTCCACGCTCGACACAGGCCCTAGCGGATCCGCATGGATTGCCCATCAGTCGCGCTCGATTCGACTAAAGACGCATGATCTTCATCACGACCCACAGGATCGAGCAGTTCAGCCGGCGAGACATTCTAGCCACAGGGCGTCTTCTCCGATAAGGGCGTGCCGAGCACCGTCAACGAGCACTACGTGGCCGCGGACGGCAGCCACGGAGTCGTGATCAGCACAAGCAGATGATCTGGAGGAGGCCTACCGGAAGCGCCTGAACTACACCGAGTGGATCGAGTACGACACCAAGCCGAGTCTGACGATCAAGGACAGGCCGTGCCCCGCATCATGGACTATCATCAGTTGAGTGTGACTCCTTCGGGCCTGAGCACTGGCCTGCCGGGCCGCGCGGGGCCTCGGGCTTCTCCTGCGAGCGGTGGCACGTGAGGAGCCAGATCCTCATGGCGATGCCGGCGACGATACCAGAATAGGTCCGCGCAATCGCGGTGGATCGGATAGCCGGGACCACCGGGGCCGTAACCCGCCTACGAGAGCAACTCGGCGATGGATCGTGTTTATGCAGAGCCTCGGCGTCCGCGCGACACGGCGCGTCTCCTCACCGATCACGGCGACACTCTGCTGCCCCGAGCGAACCGCGTCCGCGAGCCGAGGATTCGGGTCCAGCGCGGACAGTGCGCTCTCGGCCCGCGTGGCTTCCAGCCACGTGTGTACTCCGATCGGGCAGATGAAGTGTCTAGCCAGATCGGTTTCTGAGAGCTTCCTTTACCACGGCCATCGAGCGTTGCCTGTCGTTGACAAATGTGGCCATTACGACAGCATTTGTAGTTTGCGCGTGAGGCCCCGCCAAGACTGATCTGGTGTTGCCCCAAGCTGCCGAGGTGTTGCTAGCGGGCGCTGTGACCCTTCCACGACGCCGTCGATTTCTGCCGGAGCGCGACCATGTCGCGCCGCCGCCATGGCGGCGCTGGTGCCGGCCGGCGCCGCTTGGCGGCGCGTCGATCCTGCGTGAGTTCGGCCATGCAGCACTTATACTTGCTCGGCCCACGGACGGTGGGCTGCGGGGACCGCTTGGGCGTCCCCGCCGGTTGGAGTTGTCTTCATCTGGATGGGCTCCCGTCGTTGCGGTGTCCGCTTGACATTCGCGGGCGCGTCGGCGCACGGACAGACCCTTGTTTGCGTCT
>CAVWLK010000092.1:0-13726 GCA_963755675.1 uncultured Actinomycetes bacterium | reverse complement strand
TAAACCTACGTATTGCTAGGATCGCCGGCGCGGCCGCCGCCGCGGCGCGCAGATCGGACAGCTGGGCGGCCTGCTCCTTCCAGACCGCTGCGCCGCCCGCCGCAGCGCGTCCGGCTGGCCGGAGATCTCGGCGACGAATCTGTCAGGAAACTTTCCTAACGATTTCACTTCGCGCTCAGGATACCGTAGGATGCAGCCGTTGTGAAAGTGGCTGTGATCGGCGGCGGCAGCACCTACACGCCCGAGCTGGTGGAAGGCTTCGGCCTGCGCCGCGACGTGCTGCCGGTCGAGGAGCTGGTGCTGCACGACATCGACCAGAGCCGGCTGGACGTGGTCGGTGGCCTGGCCGAGAGGATCCTGGGCAAGCTCGAGTTCCCGGTTCGTCTGACGCTCACGACCGACCGCGAGAGCGCCGTGGAGGGCGCCGACTTTGTGCTGGTGCAGCTTCGCGTGGGCGGGCTGCGGGCAAGGCTTCAGGACGAGACGATCCGCCCAAGTTCGGCTGCATCGGGCAGGAGACGACCGGGCCGGGCGGCTTCGCGAAGGCGCTACGCACGGTGCCGGTGGTGCTGGAGATCGCCGAGGACATGGCGCGGCTGGGAGCGCCGGGCGCCTGGCTGCTGGACTTCACCAACCCTGCCGGACTGGTCACGCAGGGGTTGATCGACCACGGCCATCACGCGATCGGGCTCTGCAACATTGCCGATCGGCTTCCAACGCGAGCTGGCCAAGCAGCTCGGCGTCGAGCCGTCGCAGGTGCAGCTGGAGCACGTCGGCCTCGACCACCTCTCGTGGGAGCGGCGGGTGATGGTCGACGGGGTCGATCGGCTGCCGGAGCTGATCGACGGCTTCTCCGACCAGTTGGCCGAGGACGTCGACCTACCCGGCGACCTCGTGCGGCTGCTGCGCGCGATCCCGTCCTACTACCTCCGCTACTTCTACCTGACCGACGAGATCGTCGAGAAGCAGCGCAGCGAGCGGCCGCGGGCCGATGAGGTGATGGAGATCGAGCGCGGCCTTCTGGAGATGTACAGCGACCCATCGCTCGACGTGAAGCCGAAGCTGCTCGAGCAGCGCGGCGGCGCCTTCTACTCGGAGGCGGCCGCGATGCTGGTCGAGTCCCTGCACACTGACCGCGGCGATGTCCAGGTCGTGAACGTGCGTAACGACGGCGCGATTCCGAACATGGCGGACGACGCGGTGGTCGAGGTGGCGTGCCGGATCGACGCCGCGGGTGCGATGCCGCTTCCCGTCGATCCGCTGGCGCCCGAGATGCTGGGCCTGGTGGAGCAGGTGAAGGCGTATGAGCGACTGACGGTCGCCGCGGCGGTCAGCGGCGACCGCGACCTGGCGATGAAGGCGCTGATGGCAAATCCGCTGACGTCGCAGTTCAAGGTTGCCAAGCCGCTGCTGGAGGCGCTGCTGGAGGCGAACCGGGAGCACCTGCCCCGGTTCTTCCCGCAGGGATAATCCAGATGGTTGATCGATATACCACGCGAGCCTGGCCGCTGCGAACGGTTGAGCGCTGGCCGGCTGCTGGGGTGGCTGCAGCTGCGAACACATCGTCTCGCTGTGTCCTCGGTCGCGTCAATACGTTCAGGTATTGACGCTCCCTGCGTCCTTGCGAGACTCGGTTCTCGCCGCCCAGGACATCACGTGGGATATCGATCAACCATCTAGCCCCGCGTGTTCATCCAGTCGACCGTCGCCGTGCGCAGGTCGGTGAAGTCCTCGAGCTGGATCCGGCCCCAGCCGGTGCTGGTGCCGGCCGCGCCGCCGAACGGCGGCCGCCCCTCCCAGTAACCCACCGACTCGTTGATCTGGATGCTGCCCGATCGGATCTCGTGGATGAACCGGAAGGCGCGATGCAGGTTGGAGGTGTACACCGCCGCCTGCAGCCCCAGGTGGCTGTCGTTGGCCAGCCGGATCGCCTCGTCGTCGCTGTCGAACGCGGTGATCGGCACCACCGGGCCGAACGACTCCTCGCGGAACAGCAGCGTGTCCGTGCCCACTCCGTCGACCACGGTCAGCTGGTAGTAGAGGTCGGTGGGGAAGCCGGTGGCGCGCCCGCCGCCCAGCAGCACGCTGGCGCCGTGGTCGGCCGCATCGCCCATGTGCCGGTCCATCTTGTCCGCCACCGCCGCGTTGTTGAGCGGCCCCATCGTCGTCTCGGCCTCCAGCGGATGGCCCAGCACCACGTCGCCGGCGTGCGCCAGCACGCGCTCGACCAGCTGGTCGTGCACGTCGCGGGCGACCAGCACCCGCTCGGTGGCGACGCACACCTGGCCGGCCAGGTAGGCCGCGCCCTCGACCGCCGCTGCCGCCGCCGCGTCCACGTCGGCGTCGCCCAGCACGATCAGCGGCCCGTTGCCGCTGGCCTCGATCAATGTCCGCTTGAGGCCGGCAGCGCGCACGATCGCCTCACCGGTGGTGTGCGACCCGACGAACGCGATCGCGTCCACGCCCGGGTGGGTGACCAGCGCCTCGCCCACCTCGCGGGTGCCGAATACCAGGTTCACCGATCCAGCCGGGAAGCCGGCCTCGTGCAGCAGCTCGACCAGACGCCGGGCTGCCAGCGGGGTGTACTCGCTGGGCTTGAGGATCACCGCGTTACCGGTCGCGAGCGCCGGGGCGACCAGCTCCGAGGGGATCATGATCGGGAAGTTCCAGGGCGTGATCACGGCGAACACGCCGTTCGGCTTGCGGAACGTGAACACCATCTTGCCGCGCCGCTCGCTGGGGATCACCGACGTGTCCAGCCGCTTGACGTCCTCCGCCGCCATCCGGAAGTTTCCGACCGTCTCCTCGACCTCTTCGGTCGCCTCGCTGCGCCACGGCTTTCCCTGCTCCAGGGCCAGGTCGCGCGCGATCCGCTCGGCGTCCGCCTCGATCAGGTCGGCCGCGGCGTGCAGCAGCTCGGCCCGCTCGTACACGGTCATCGCCTCCAGCGCGCGCTGCCCATCGCGGGCAGCCAGCACCGCGGCGTGCACGTCGGCAAGCGTGGCCACCGGCACCTCGGCCAGTCGCTCCCCCGTCGCCGGGCTGGTCACCGTGATCGCATCAAGAGCCTGGCCGTCGGTCCAGACCCCGTCGATGTACATGGTCGCGTCGCTCATCGCCCCTCCTGTTGACGCTTCAACTGTACGCGGATCAGGCCTGCACGGGAATCAGTTCGTGCGCGTGCGCCTGCACCTTGGCCAACGCCGCGACCACGTCCTCGACGCCCTGGCGCCCGGCGCGGAACACGCGCTCCTGCAGGTAGACCGCCTCTCGCTCGCCGGCCGCCTCTGCCACAGGGAAGCTCATCCGCGACGGGTCGAGCCGGTCGGCGTGCTGGACGCAGACCGGCAGCCGCGAGAGCCGCGGCTGAAACAGGTCGTAGCGGCTCATCGGCGGGTACTGCACCTCGGCGCCGATCCCCTCCGCCTCCAGTGCGTCGGCCACCGCCTCGCAGGTGGCACCGGCGAACGCCTCCGGGTCGATCCGCATCAGGTAGCGGTAGAAGCTCCAGCGGGTGATGCGGGGGTGGATCGGGTTGATGCTGACTCCAGGAAGCCCGTCGGCCAGCTGCTCGAACAGGCGAGCGCCGGTCTCGCGCTCGGCCCGCTGCTGCTCGAACCGGTCGAGCTGCGAGCAGAGCAGCGCGCAGTTGAGCTCGCCCAGCCGGTAGTTGGCCCCGAACGTGTACTCCTGCTCGGCCTCGTCCTTGGGACGGCCGCAGTCGATCAGCGAGTGCGCCCGCCGCGCCAGCGCGTCGTCGCTGGTCAGCAGCGTGCCGCCCTCGCCGGCGGTCAGGATCTTGGACGACTGGTGGCTGAACGACCCGAATGCGCCGATGCAGCCGGCGCCCCGGCCGCCCCACTGCTGGCCGTGGGCGTGGGCGCAGTCCTCGACGATCGCGAGGCCGTGCCGAGACGCGATCTGCTCCAGCCGGTCCATGTCCGCCATCTGCTGGCCCAGGTGCACCGGCATGATCGCTCGCGTCGCCGGGGTGATCGCCGCCTCGACCGCGTCCGGGTCGATCGTCCACCGCTCGGGCTCGACGTCGACGATCACGGGCAGCGCCCCGGCCGCGATCGCTGCGTAGGCGGTCGCCGCGAACGTCAGAGCCGGCACGATCACCTCGTCGCCCCAGCCGATGCCGAGCGCCTTCAGGGCCACCTCCATGGTGACCGTGCCGTTCACCATCACGATGCCGTGCCCGGCACCCTGATACTCGGCGAAGCGGGTCGAGAACTCGGCGTTGCGCGGGCCGGGCTCCGGCCAGCCGCCGATCTGGCCGGTCCGGACGACGCTCGCGACCGCCTCGACATCACGCTCGTCGATCTCGGGCCACTGCGGGTAGGGGTCGGTGCGCACCGGGGTGCCGCCTCTGATCGCCAGCTCGCTCATGGTCGCCGCTCCTCGCTCGCGTCTTGACTTCCGTCCGCCCGTGGGCGTATTTTCTCCTACTGTCAGTAAGGTTTCCTTACTATACGCCCTGAGGAGGATCGCTACGGCCGTCGAGGGAATGAGCTTCGCCGCGGGACAGCCGAGCCTGCTTCGTGCCATCAACGAGCGATCCGTGCTCGAGCTGATCCGCCATGCCGGCGCCAGCTCCCGCGCCCAGATCGCGCGCGAGAGCGGCCTGTCCAAGCCGACCGTGTCTCTGGCGCTGGGCAGCCTGGTGGATGCCGGCCTGGTACACGAGGTCGGCCGTGCCACCGGCGGCAAGGGGCCCAGCGCGGTGCTGTACGAGCTCAACCCCGAGTCGGGCTGGGTGGTCGGCATCGATGTCGGCTGCCACTGGGTGCGGGCCGCGCTTGCCGACATCACCGGCAGCGTCGTCGTCCGCCGAGACGAGCGCGCCCGCTCGCGCAGCTCGGGCGCCCTGGTCGCCCAGATCGGCGAGATCGCCCACGACGTGGCTCGCCAGGCCGGCCTGCGCTGGCGCCAGGTGACGCACGCCACGGTCGGCATTCGGGTGTGCTCGATCCTTCGCGCGGGCTGCTGGCGCACGGCCCCAACCTCCCCGGCTGGGGCCGTCAGGGTCTGGTCGGGGCGATCCGCGACGAGCTGGGCACCGCAGTCAGCTTCGAAAACGACGTCAACCTGGCGGCTCTCGGCGAGCGGTCGCTGGGGGCCGGTCAGCGACGTCGCCCACTTCGTCCTCCTGCTGGGTCGGCACCGGCGTCGGCATGGGCATCGTGATCGACGGCGAGCTTATCGCGGTGCCAGCGGCGCGGCCGGTGAGATCGGATACATGCCGGTCGGCGAAGGCGACCCGCCGACCCCGACTTCCGCAGGCGCGGCATGCTGGAATGCCGCACCGCGGCGTCGGCCGTGATCGGGGACGCCGGCCGGGTCGGCCTCAGCGCCCGCACCCCCAAGTCGATCTTCGCCGCCGCACGGCGAGGCGAGCGGAGGGCGGCTCGCATTGTGGACAAGGAAGCGGCCCGGATCGCGCTGGCGATCGCGGCCGTGTCGCCGGTGCTCGACCCCGAGCTGGTGATCCTCGGCGGCGGCATCGGCGGAAACCCCGACCTCCTCGAACCGGTCGCCCGTCGCCTGCGCGAGATCTCTCCGTTCCGGCCGCGGCTCGCCACGTCCGAGCTGGCCGAGCAGGCCGTCGTAGAGGGCGCGGTGGTCACCGCCCTCGAGTCCGCCCGCGAACAGCTGTTCACCCGCAAACCCCTTTCCAGAACTGCCGTCCTATGAACACCCGACTGGAGGCTTCAACGATGAGACGAATGCGGAATGCTGACCATCGGCGCGGTGGCCGCGCTCGTGGTCGCCGCCGGCTGCGGTGGAGGTAGCTCGAACTCCGCCAGCTCCGGCCCGTCCAGCGCCATCGACAAGACCCCGGTCACGATCACGATGTGGGATCTCTGGAGCGGCCAGGAGGGTAAGCCGTTCAACGACAACCTGAAGGCGTTCACTCAGAAGTACCCGTGGATCACGGTCAAGCAGATCGTGCAGCCCAACACCGCCAATGACACCTTCGACCCCAACCTGATCAACGCGATCAACGGCGGCAACCCGCCCGACGTGGCGATGCCGTTCGGCCCGGACTACATCGGCCAGTACTGCTCGACCGGGCTCTGGCAGGACCTCGCGCCCAACATGAAGGCCGACGGCATCAGCATCGATGACTTCGCCAAGGCCGCCATCACCTACACCAACTCGGGGGCAAGCAATGCGCGCTGCCGTCGCTGACCGACGCGTACGGCCTCTACTACAACAAGGACCTGTTCGCCAAGGCCGGCATCACCGAGCCGCCCAAGACGATGACCGAGCTGATGGCCGACGCCAAGAAGCTGACGGTGTTCAATCCGGACGGCACGATCAAGGTCGCCGGCTTCGTCCCGCTCAACCAGTGGGAGGAGCTCTCACCTGACGATCTGGCCAACGCCTGGGGCGCCAAGTGGTTCGACTCGGCGGCAACCCGCAGCTCGCCAAGGATCCAGGCTGGGCGGCGGCCTTCCGCTGGCAGAAGCAGCTGATCGACTTCTACGGCTACGACAACATCACGAAGTTCTTCGCCGCCAACACCGAACAACGAGTTCAACCCGAGCAACGCGTTCGAGAACGGCAAGGTCGCGATGACGCTCGACGGCGAGTGGCGCACCGCGTTCATCATGCGGGGAAAGCATCCCGACCTCAACTACGGCACGGCGCCGTTCCCGGCAGCGGACGACCATCCTGAGCTGCTCGGCTCGTCCCGCGTCGGCGGCACCATCGTCGGGATCCCGAAGGGTGCC
Source organism: uncultured Actinomycetes bacterium (assembly GCA_963755675.1). GTDB lineage: Bacteria > Actinomycetota > Thermoleophilia > Gaiellales > JAICJC01 > JAICYJ01. The sequence continues at coordinate 6,986 of CAVWLK010000092.1, read as the reverse complement.
AAGCATCCCGACCAGGCCTGGTTGCTGGTGAAATTCCTGGCAACCGACACGAACTACCTGGTGAACATGGCGTCGCCGCCGCCATCCGGCGTCGGTAACGTCCCGACCACGCTTGCAGCGGCGGGCTCGCCGGATCTCACCGCTGCCTCCGCAGTTCAACACGTTCCTGAAGGCATCGGGCCAATCCGCTGTCCGCCTTCCAGCCGCCGCTGCACGGCGTCGGGCGGCGGCTACGCCAACTTGCTGGACGACTTCGAGAGCAAGTGGCAGGCCGGGAAGATGCTCCGACCCGCAGCTCGAGTCTGGCGGCAAGGTCGACCAGCAGATCGACAACCAGATCTCGCCCAGGGGACGGGCCGTAGCGACGCGCGCCCCCAGCGCGGCGTCGTACCCGCCGCGCACGCCGGCCGAGCGCCGGCGTGCGCGGCGGCGCGCCCAGCTCCGCAAGTACGGCACGGTGCTGCTGTTCCTGTCGCCGTGGATCATCGGCTTCGCCGTGTTCACCGGCGGGCCGATGCTGCTCAGCCTCTACTACTCGTTCACGCACTACGACCTGATCATCCAGCCCGCGCTGGATCGGCCTCGACAACTACCGGTTCATGTTCGGGAAGCTGACGCTGAACGGCCAGCCGAATCAGGGCGACCCGTTCTTCTGGACGGCGGTGCGGAACACGATCTGGATCATCGTGGTCGGCCTGCCGCTGCGGATCGTCTTCGCGATCGCAACGGCGATGCTGCTGACCCGGCCGAAGCGCGGCGTGAACGTCTACCGCACGCTCTTCTTCATGCCCTCGATGGCTCCGACGGTCGGCGCGTCGCTGGTCTTCGTGTACCTGTTCAACCCGGTCACCGGGCCGGTCAACCAGTTCCTCGGCCACCTCGGCATCAACGGGCCGCTCTGGTTCTTCGACCCGACGTGGGCCAAGCCGGCGCTGCGTCGTGCTCGGGCTGTGGGGCATCGGCGACGCGATCGTGCTCTACCTGGCCGGCCTGCTGAACGTGCCCCGCGATCTCTACGAGGCGATCTCGATCGAGGGCGCGAATGCCTGGCAGCGCTTCCGCTACGTGACGCTGCCGATGATCGACGCCGGTGATCTTCTTCACGCTGATCATCGGGATCATCGACGGCTTCCAGTACTTCGACCAGGCCTACGTCAGCGCCACCACTGCCGGCAGCGGCGTCGGCGACCCGCAGAACTCGCTGCTGTTCTACTCGGTGTGGCTGTACGAGCAGGCGTTCACGTACTTCCACATGGGCTACGCCTCGGCCATGGCCTGGGTGATGTTCATCGCCACGATGGTGCTGACGGCCGTGCTGCTGCTGACGTCGCGGCGCTGGGTGCACTACGGCGGAGGTCTGTCATAGCCGACATCGCCCAGCCCGCCCGCCGCATCCCGCCGCCCGCAGGCGACCGGCCGCCGTGCGCCGCCGCCGCGCGCTGATGGCGGTGGCCAACCACGCCGTGCTGATCGGCGTGTCAGCCGCCTTCCTGTTCCCGGTCGTCTACATGTTCTTCACGGCCGTGCAGAGCGACACGCCAGGCGCTGACCGGCAAGATCTGGCCGAATCCCTTCGTGTGGTCGAACTTCAGCACGGTGTTCCACGACATCGATGTCAGAGCTCTACCTCTGCAGAACACGTTCGTCTACGCCGGCCTCTCGACCGTGGGTGTGGTGTGCAGCTGCGTTCCGGTTGCCTACGCCTTCTCGCGGATCGACTGGCGCGGCCGCAACATCGTCTTCCTGCTGGTGCTGTCCACGCTCATGTTGCCGACGCAGGTGACGTCGATCCCGCTCTACATCCTTTGGGCCAAGCAGTTCCACGACTGGACCGGGATCCAGTTCATCGGCACGCTCCGGCCGCTGATCATTCCCAGCTTCTTCGGCGACGCCTTCTCGATCTTCCTGCTGCGCCAGTTCTTCCTGACGATCCCCAAGGAGCTGACCGATGCCATCCGGGTCGACGGCGGCGGCGACCTTCAGATCCTGTGGCGCGTGATCATCCCGCTCGCGAAGCCGGCGATCGTGGCCGTGGCGCTGTTCAACTTCATCTACGCCTGGAACGACTTCTACGGTCCGCTGATCTACACGGCCTCGAATCCCGACTCGCAGACGCTGTCGGTGGCGTTGTCGTCATTCCGCGGCATCCACCACGTCGACTGGAACCTGACGATGGCGGCCGCCCTGATCTTCATGCTGCCGGTGATCGTGATCTTCTTCCTCGCCCAGCGCGTCTTCATCGAAGGCATCACGCTGACCGGCGTCAAGGGGTAGCCTGCGCGCGTGCGGATCGCCCTGTTCGGCTCAGGCTGGATCATGGACTACCACGCCCGCGGCGTGCTCGAGCACCCGCGCGGAGAGCTGATCGCGGCCGCGAACTGGCGGCCCGAGTCGCTGGCAGCCCTCGCCGAGCGGCACGGCATCCCTCGCACCACGGCTGACTGGCGCGAGCTGGCCGCGGATCCGTCGATCGACGCGGTCGTGATCGGCACGCCAAACGCGCTGCACGCGCCGCAGGCGATCGCCTGCCTGGAGGCCGGCAAGCACGTGCTGGTCGAGAAGCCGATGGCGCGCACGCTTGCCGAGGCCGAGGCGATGAACGCGGCCGCCGCCGCCTCAGGCGCATCGCTGATGGTCGCCCACTGCTGGCGCTTCCACCCTGACGTGCGCGCGCTTCGCGGCCGCATCGAGCGTGGCGAGCTCGGCCGCGTGGTCAAGACCCGTGGCTACGGCGTCCACGCCGGCTGGGGCCCGGCCGGCTGGTTCACCGACCCAGAGCTGGCCGGTGGCGGGGCGCTGGTCGACATGGGCGTCCACGCCATCGACACGGCCCGCTACCTGCTCGGCGATCCGCCCCCGAGCGCGTCTGCGCGACGGTCGGCACGCGCTACAGCGAGCTGGCGGTGGACGACGACGGCATCCTGCTGATCTCATGGTCGGACGGCAGCAACTCGATCGTCGAGAGCGGCTGGTGGCAGCCGCATCTGGCCGGCCTGGAGGCAGACACGGAGATCTACGCCACCGGCGGCTATGCCCGCGTGTGGGACTTCACCGAGGGGCCGGAGGGCTACGAGCACTGCTCGCAGCCGATGTACTCGGCGCAGATGGCCGAGTTCATCGACGCCGTCGAGGCCGGCCGCAGGCCGCGGCCGGACGGGGATGACGGTGCGGTGGTGATGTCGGTGGTCGATCAGGCCTACCGATCGGCGGCTGAGCGATGACGATCGTGCTCGGGGTCGACGGAGGTGGCTCGAAGACGCACCTTGCGATCTGTGACGAGACCGGCAGCCTGCTGGGCGCCGCCACTGCCGGGCCGTCTAACTGGGAGACGGTGGGGCTGCGGGGAGCCGCCGACACGATCGGCGACGCGATCGAGAAGGCGATCGCCCTCTCGGGCGTTCGCCGCGACCAGATCGAGTCCGCGACCTTCGGATTGGCCGGCGTCGACTGGCCGTCCGACGTCGACCGCCTGACCACCGCGCTGGAAGCGCTCCGCCTGTCCTGTCCGATGACGATCGTGAACGACTCGTTCGTGGCACTGCGGGCGGGCGCCCGCGCCCCGTGGGGCCTGGTGATCATCGCCGGCACGGGCACCGTGGTGGCCGGGCGAAACCGCGCCGGGGAGACGTTTCGTACGCTCGGCCTGGGCCGCCTGCTGGGCGACGAGGGCAGCGCCTCGGACGTCGCCGAGCAGGTGATCCGAGCGGTGGCGCGGGCCTACGTCGGCAGCGGCCCCCCAACCTCGCTGAGCGATGGGCTGAGGCTGCTGATGGGGTCCGACTCGGTGGAGGAGATGCTCGAGGAGTACAGCCGCGGCGGCGAGCCGGAGCTGAACGCGGCACCGCTGGCACTCGAGCACGCTGCCCGCGGCGACGCCGTCGCGGTGGGCATCATCGAGTGGGCCGCGTCCGAGCTGGGAGGCGGTGCCGCGACCGTTGCCCGCCGTCTGGAGATGAATGGAGAGCCCTTCGAGCTGGTGCTGTCAGGTGGGCTGTTCCGCGGCGGCGGCGAGCTGCTGGAGACGCTGATCTCGAAGGCGGTGCCGACGGCGCTTCTGACGCGGCTGGAGGTGCCCCCGGTGAGCGGCGCTGTGCTGATGGCGCTCGAGCGGATCGGCGGTCGGCCGACCCCCGACGTCCACGAGCGCTGCTCGCGTGCGCTCACTGCCGCCTTCCGAAACATCTGAGTCAACCATCTAACCTCCGGCGATGCCGATCGTCCTTGCGCTCTGTGCCTCCCTGTTCTGGGGGCTGGCGGACTTCATGGGAGGGTCGCTCAGCCGCCGGCACCCGCTGCTGGCGGTGCTGCTGGTCAGCCAGACGGTGGGCATGGTCGGCATCCTTGTCGTGGCGTTCGCACGAACGCCGGATCCGGCGGCCGCGGTCGTGCTGCCGGGTGTCGCGGCGGGGCTGTCTGGGGTGACGGCGGCGCTCGCGTTCTACCGCGCCATGTCGGTCGGCTCGATCAGCGTCGCGGCGCCGATCCTGGCCACCGGCGCGGCGGTGCCGGTGGTGGCCGGACTGGTAACGGGCGAGCGGCCCGGTTCACTGCAGATGGCCGGCATCGTCGCGGCGCTGGTCGGCGTGGTGCTGGCCTCTCGCGAGCCGGATCCGGGCGGTGGCAGCGTGCGCGGTGCCGGCGTGATGTTCGCGCTGCTTGCCGCGCTGATGTACGGCTTCCAGCTGATTGCGCTCGATCACGCCGCCCGGTCGGACGCGATCTGGGGCGTCGGAGTCGCGCGTGTCACGGCGGTGGTGGTGCTGGGGACGGCGGCGGCGCTGACCAGGCCCGCCCTGTCGCGGGTCGCGATGCCGTCGATGGCGGCGATCGGGGTGCTTGACACCACCGCCAACGCGGCGTTTGCGCTGGCCGCCGCGAAGGGGCTTCTCAGCATCGTGTCCGTGCTCGGCTCGCTGTTTCCGGTCGTGACGGTGGCATTGGCGCACGTCCACCTGCACGAGCGGCTGGCGCGGGGGCAGCGGGTGGGCGTCGTCCTGGCCCTGGCCGGCACGCTGGCGATCGCCGGCGGGTAGGTGGTCGACATCAACCGCCGGTGGGGAGAGCAGGTAATGCACCGCCAGGTTTGTGTGATCGCCGTATGGCGCCATCGCGTCGCGCACCTGGCGCTCCGACCAGATCGGGTCATCCGAGAACCAGGCCGCGACCGCCTTTCGCACGACCAGGTCGCCGGCTGCGACGATGTTCGGCCGGCCGAGGCAGCGCGCCAGAAACCACTCCGACGTCCAGCGGCCGATGCCCGGCAGCTCGCTCAGCCGGGCGATCACGGCCTCATCATCCAGGTGGGCAACGTCGAGATCCGCCTCCGCCAGCGCGGCGATCGAGCGCATCTTCATGCCGGACAGCTTGAGCCCGGTGAGATCGCGGCCGCGGACGGCTGCCGCGTCGGGAAACGCCACCACTCGACTCCGTCGTGGCTCACCGCTGTGCCGAACCGCCTCACCAGGCCGGCCCGCATCATGGCCGCCGCCCGCAGTGAGATCTGCTGGGCGGTGACGGCGGTGACCAGCATCTCGAACGGGTCGGCCAGCAGCGGCGGCCGGAATCCGGGCGAGCGGGCGGCCACGTCGGGATGTGCGAGCACAAAGCCGTCGAGGTCGAAGCTGCCGCCCAGCAGGTGCGCGATCTCGGCCACGTCGGTCGGTTCGGCCTGGCCGTAGCAGGTCACGCCGTCCGCCGTGATCCGCACCGCCAGCCCCAGCGCAGCACCCGGTGCAGACCACCGTCGTGCCAGCGGCTGGCGAGGTCGTCGCCGAACATCCGGAACCTGAACGTGGAGCGCTCGAAGTCGTATCCGGAGGGTATGGGCAGAGGCAGATTCATGCCGGCATTCTCCCCGCAAACGGACCGAACCTCACCCATCGGGTGGTCCAGGGGCCGACGGCCGCTGTCGATGCTGTCAGACCAGTGAGCCGCACCAGTGGGTCACACAATGTTGGGAGACATCATGGTCGAGTTCCTTCAGCACCTGCGCGATGAGGCCGGCCAGACGATGGCCGAGTACGCCGTCGTTCTGGGCGTCATCACGATCGCGGTGGTCGTCATCCTCGGCCTGCTTGCCGGCAAGATCAGCGCCGTGCTCGGCAGCGTCGTCCGTCGATGTAGGTCGCTTCGTCTCCCCGTCGTGCCGCCACGTGCGGCGCGGCGGGTATCCTTTCGTCGGTAGCATTCGTCGCGATGGGTCTGCGACTGATCGGAGCCGGCCTCGGCCGAACGGGGACAGCGTCGCTGAAGCAGGCGATCGAGCAGCTGACCGGGTCGCCCTGCTACCACATGTCCGAGACCTTCGGCAAGCCCGAGGTGACCGAGACCTGGCACCGCGCGGTGCGCGGGCAGATGCCGGACTGGCCGGTCTTCCTCGCAGGCTACGCGGCGACGCTCGACTGGCCTGCGTGCACGTTCTGGCGCGAGCTGGCGAACGCCTATCCGGATGCGCCGGTGCTGCTCTCGACGCGGTCGAGCGCGGAGACATGGTGGAAGAGCATGGAGCAGACGATCGTCAAGGCGCTCGGCAGCCCGACCACCAGCGAGCAGCACGCCCGGCAGAGGGCGATGACGAAGGACATGATCGAGAGCATCTGGGACCCGATTGGCGGACGCGCGAGGGCTGCATACAGGCATACGAACGGCACAATGCCGAGGTGCGGGCGGGCGTCGAGCCTGACCGTCGGTGGAGTGGCAGCCCGGTGACGGCTGGGCGCCCTGTGCGACGCCCTCGGGGAGCCCGTGCCGGACGAGCCGTTCCCGCACACCAACACCGCCGCGGAGTTCCAGGCGGCGATGGTCGACCAGGCTTCGGACGCAGGCGAGCAGGCGGACAAGCTTCGCGCCACACGGCTCCGCCATGAAGATCGCGGTCATCGGCGGCGGTTCGGCGTACATGCCAGGACTGGCGTTCAGCTTCGCCCGCCAGTCGAACGCCTTCGCGGGTGCCGAGTGGCTGCATGACATCGATGACGAGGCGCTCG
>CAVWLK010000091.1:0-85363 GCA_963755675.1 uncultured Actinomycetes bacterium | reverse complement strand
GTGTAACCTACTTCGACGGTTGAGTATTGCTGCGAAGGCTGCTCTGCACAACGTTGTCGCCGAGCTGCGACCGTCTGCTCTCATCCGGGGGCGAACCGCTCACCACCCGACCGCCCGGTTACGTGGTCTCGGTCGAGGGCGGCCGGTTCGACCTGCGCGAGTTCGAGACCGCCCTCAAGAAGCAGGGGCGCGCGGCCCTGGCGGACGGCGAGTACAAGGTGGCGTCTCAGCGCACCCGCGAAGCCCTCGTCCTCTGGCGAGGAGAGCCGCTGGCAGACGTCACGTATGAGCCGTTCGCCGCACCCGCAATCGCCCACCTCGAGGAGATGCGGATGGTGGCCTTGGAGGCGCGGATTGAGGCCGATCTCGCGCTGGGACTGCACGGCGAGGTGATCGGTGAGCTTCGCGAGCTGGTGGCGGCGGCACCTATGCACGAGGTGGTGCGGGGGCAGCTGATGCTCGCCCTGTACCGGTCTGGTCGCCAGCCCGAAGCGCTCGACGTCTATCGCGAGTGGCGTCAGCATCTTGCCGACGAACTCGGACTCGACCCGAGCTCAGCGCTGCAACGGTTCGAAGCCGGCGATCCTTCGCCGTGATCCTGCGCTCGACCGCCGGGCGAGCGTCTGCCGGCGCCCGGCGAGGTGCTTGTCCGGCGGTCGGTGCTGCTGGCGGCAGCAGATGACGAGCGTTTGGACGAGCTGATCGAGATCGGCCGTCCCTTGGCGGCGCCGGCCGCGGAACATGAGCTGATCCTCGTGCGGGTGGTCGCGCCAGGAGGCTCGACCGAGGCTGATTCGAGTGCGTTGTCCGGCGCCCGCCTCGAACTGGAGCGTCGACGCGCGCGTCTTGCGCTTGACGGCGTCGAGAGCCGCGCGGCCGCGTGCGTCTCGGACGATCCGGCGGTGGATGCCGCACGTATCGCCCGCCACCAGGACGTCGATCTGATTCTGATGGCGGCCAGGCCGGCGACCAGAGGCGAAGCTCCCTGCGACGCGGCGGCGCTCGTCAATGTGCGGCCGCTGAACAATGGGCCGGTGTTGGTGCCCTTTGGTGCGGCGGCGGACGAATGGGCGGCGCTCGAGCTGGAGCTTGGCTGGCTGCGGCGCATGGGCTCGGCCTTCGTCTCGCCGGTTCGGCGAGATCGAGTCGCTGCTGGCCACCGCCTCGCTGATCGTGCAACGGGCGACCGGAGTGAGCGCCGAGCCGTTCTTGGTCGAGCTCGGAGCGCGAGGGATGCTGGCGGCTGCCCAGGGTTGTTCGGTGCTGGTGCTGGGGTTGCCGAGTGAGGACGACGGCCTGGGCCAGGAGCGACAGCTTCTGGCGGAGCCAGGCGACCGTCCCGGTGCTGGCCGTGCGCGGCGGCGCGCGACCGGGCGGGATGGCCCCCAGCCACACCGTGACGCGCTTTCGCTGGTCGCTGGGGGCGGCGTCCTAACGGACGCTGGGGCGCCATGCAGGGAACTGCGCGCTCCTAAGCCTGGTGAGAGGCCGGCCGCCACTACCGTCGGCATACATCACGTAGATGGCGTGGCCGTGCCCGGCGGTCGGCACGCTGTAGGCGATGTAGCTGCCGTCGGGGGACCACGACAGGTGCACCGGATCTCGGCCCTTCACCGCCAGCAGTGCCACCGTGTGGGCGCCGTACCCTGGTCGCGCCACCACGATGCCGCCGTTGTCGTTGCTCCAGAATGCAAGCTCTGTTCCGTCAGGAGACCAGGACGGCGCTCCCATGCCCGACACGGCGTTGAGAACCGCCTCGGGCTCGACAGTGCAATCGCTGTTCGTGGTGAACACCGCCCTGGTCCGCCGCGATCGCTGAGAAACGCGACCGTCTGCCCATCGGGCGAGTAGACGGGGTACGAGTCGAATGCCGTGTCGTCAGCCGCCAGTTCGCAGGGTAGAGCGTTGCTTCCGTCGGCTTGTACCGTCCAGATGTCCCAGGTGCCGTAGTAGTGCGACGCATAGGCGATCCGGGTTCCGTCTGGCGACCAGGACGGAGCGGTCGCGGGCGGGTATCGCCTCCGGTGAGTTTGGTCGGATCGGACCCGTCCCAGTTCGCGACGTAGATTGAATGACCATCCACGTATGCGAGCTTGGTGCCGTCGGGGACCACGCCGGCATCGCGGCGTCGGGGAGAGGTGGAATATTTCTCAACCCTGGACCGGTGAACTCGACTCCGTTGCTACCCTGGTAAGCGAGTACGGCAGTCGGTCGCGCGGGGGTGAGTGGTCCACCCGTTGTGATCCACACCTTGCCACCCGACACCGCGATGTCGTTGATTCGCAGATGGATCTTGACGGGGTCCCATGCCTTGCCGTTCTTCGGGTTGATTCTCCACACCTCACCGCTGCTCGCGCTGGCGACCCAGACGCCACCAGCTCCGACTGCGAGCGAAGTGGGTTGACCGTCCAGACTCGTAGGGCGGGCGGGCAGCTGAGACGCACCTTGCAGCGGAATCCGAAGCACCTGACGGGCGGCTTCGGCAGCTATCCAGAGCGAGTGACCGTCCGCGGCGACGGCAACCGGACGGCCGCCGCTGCTGCCGTCGGGAACCTGGACGCTTCTCGGCCTGATCGCGCCGGATGGGCGCACTCTGTACACCCGGCCCCAGCCATCGGCCGTCCACACCGCGTCCGACTCGCCCGTGCCGCCCGGCACGAACTCGAGGTCGCGCGAGCCGCTGAGTGTCGGCTGATCGAAAGGCGGGACGAGTTCCGCCGTGCTCGGATCGATGGCTCTGACACTGCCATCGACGCCTATCCATAACGTACCGTTACTCGCCGCCACGTGCCAGGGTCCTGGGCAGCAAACGGTGTCGGACAGATCCAGTTTCCTTGTGCGTTTTCCGTCTGGGTCGAAACGTTCGAGCTGTTGACGCAAGCCCTCGACCACCCAGACGCCGTCGCCCTGAGCGGCGAGCCCAGTCGGCGTGCCGTCCAGTGGCACCTCCCGGACCAGCCCACCCGTGTGCGGGTCTATCAGCCACAACTTTGGCTCTCCCTCGCCGGCGACCCACAACCCTGCCGCCGTCGCCAGGATCTGGCCGGGGCTGCGGTGAGACGGATCGACCCGAGCTGCTTCAGGGTGGAGGGGTCGATCTGCACGATGGCGTTCGGCACCGGCGTCGGCGCCCGTTGCACGTGTCCGACTGCCGGCGCTCCATTCGGCCGGGTGGTCGACCACAAGCCCAGCGCAGCCGCGGCGGCGATCGTCAGGGCCGCCAGCGCGCCGATCGCAACCCTTGTTCGCGACCGGCTGGGGGCGGCCGGGGCGGTCTCGGTCACGATCTCTCGGGTCGCGCCCGCAAACGCGTCACCCAGTGCCCGGGCTACCTCGCGACAGGTGCCCTGCCGGTCAGCGGAGTGCTTCGACAACGCACGCTGGAGCGTCTCTTCGACGCCGGGCGGCATGTCCAGGGCGGGGTCGATCTGCGGGGGAGCATCATTGACGTGTGCCCACAACGTCGCCAGGTCGCTGTCCCGGTGAAACGGCGGCGCACCGGTCAGACATTCCCAGGCGACGCAGGCCAGAGAGTAGAGGTCGGAGCGAGCGTCCGCACCGGCGCCGGTGATCTGCTCCGGGGCGACGTAGTCGACCGTGCCGGCCAGGTGACCGGACGACGCCGGGTCGGCGATGGAGTTGGCGGACTTGGTGAGGCCGAAGTCACAGAGGTAACAATGGTCGGCCGGGTCGCTAACGACGAGTATGTTGCCGGGTTTGACATCGCGGTGGACGAGTCCGTGGGAATGGGCGTGGTCTAGCGCATCGGCGACCTGGCGGATGATTGGCACCACACGCTCCGGCGACAACCGCCCGGTCTCTCTCAAGACCGCCCGCAGGTCGGTGCCTCCGACGTGCCGCATCGCGATATACAGCAGCCCGTCTTCCTCGCCGGCGTCATAGATCGGGATGATGTTGGGGTGGTCGAGCGACGCGGCGAGCTCGGACTCCCGCAGGAAGCGCGCCCGGAAGCGCTCATCCTCCGCGATTTCGGGAGCAAGCAGCTTGAGAGCGACCGGCCGGTGCAGGCGAAGATGCTCGGCGCGGTAGACAACGCCCATGCCGCCGCGTCCGAGGAGGCCGTCGATGCGGTAGCCGGCGATCATCGACCCGATGCGAACCTCGAGCGGAGTCACTGGATGAGTGTACGCTTTGTTACAAGCGCTGGGGGATCGCCTCTACCAGAGCGTCCAGCACTTGTCGGCCGACGAACCGGCCAGCGTGCGCATCTCGTCGTTCAGGATCGCGTCGAGCGTCGCGTCGTAGGGCATCCTCGATGATCCTGTGACCGTGTAGAAGGCCAGTCCGTCTCGGCCTTCGCCGGTCGACGCGGGGTAGTTGCCGGGAGGCGGGCCCTGCCAGTACATCATCGGCATCACACCCGGACCGTCGACGGTGGCGCGGTATTTCATCGCATAGCCGCTGGCGTTGCTGCGGCCGTAGCGATTGGGCCAAAGCGCGTCGCAGAAGCCGCCGTCGCTCGGGCGATGCACCAGGAAGCTGTTCTCGCGCCGCCAGCCGGGCCCCCACAGTGGCGGGTTGAAGCCGTCGACGTACACCAGCCGGCCGTAGCTGTCGGTCGGGGCGCCGTAGGAGTTTGACGTGAAGCCATAGGTGCCGACGCCCTTGTACGAGGAGCGGCCGTACAGCTCGTCGAGGTGGCCGCTCGTCCAGCCCCACTTGAGCCAGAACTGCGGCAGACACGCCCTTCCAGTGCGAGACGTGCAGCTCGTATGCACCCTGGCCGGCCTTGGTGCAGCACGGCCAGCCGCCGTTCGGCATCAGACGCCGCCATCGCTGCAGCGCCCAGTGGGAGCCATCCGGCATCGTGCAGGCGGCAACCACCCAGGTCAGCCCGCTGCCGGTCCACGGCTTGCAGACGTTCTTGAGGTTGCGCCAGTAGCCGTTGCCGAAACTGCCCGATCCGCCAGAGTAGTCGTAGTGGAACGCGACCTGGCCCTGCGGGTGGAGAGGGTCAGGCGCCTTCGCATTGATCGCCCCCCACCACAGCGTGTGGTGGATGCTGCCGTTCGCCGTGTAGCTGACGAGGGCGCGGTTGTAGCGATCGACCTTGAGCGTGATGTACTTCGCGTTGCGCACCACGAGCGCGCTGGCGCCCGCGGTCGACGGCGCCGCGGTCGCGACGACGGCGATCAGGGCGAGCGGCAGCAAGCGAGCGATTCGGCGCATGGGTGGTGTATCGGCGGCTGCGTCAGAGGCTGCAACCCCGCGACCGGGGGAGCTTGTGACGGCGCCGTGACGGAGCCTGTCTTGTTCCGTGACCGTGGGAGACGGCACGCTGGGCAGGTTACCCCCTACAGCCCAAGGAGGGCCCGCCATGACACACCGGATCGCCGCGACGCTGATGGTCGCGCTTCACCAAAACGCCGACCGCGCACGCCGAGCCCTGACCGCCGAGGATGGTCAGGGAACGGTCGAGTACGCCGGCCTCGCGATGGCGATCGGCGTCTTGCTGCTGGCCGTCGGGTCGTACCTCGGAGGCAAGGATCACGGCATCGGCTCGGTCGTGACCAGCGCGATCAAGCACGCCGTCGAGCAGGCGGCCGGAAGCGGCGCCAAGTAGGGCCGGTCGGTGAGCCGGTCTTGGGGTGGCGGCGCAGGGAGCGCCGCCACCCCGTCAGTCCGCGGACCCAGCAAGCACGTCGAAGGCTTCGGCGAACGTCTCGGCCGGCCAGTTCCCCATCTCGGCGAAGATCTGCGCGCCCTCGCGACACACGACGACCGTGAACGCCTTCTGGCCGCAGGGATAGATGCGGACGTCGAGTCCCGCGTCTTCCAGGCGCTTCAAGAGTTCCCCGTTGGTCGCCTCGGGGGCGGATGGCACCCATCCAAGAACGAGGTTGGCGCCTCCCAGCACCTCAAGTAAGCGGGCGCCTGAGTACGGCTCCTGCAAGACGCCGACCTCGTAGTTCCCCGGGTATTCGGCGCAGGCCTCACACACAAAGTCGGTAGCGCGCACAGCCTCGTCGTGGTTCGCCCAGCGCCGCTTGGCATCCCAGGTTCCGCACATGGTGCAGCGTCTTGCGTACTCCACAGCGTCAAGCGTAAACGACACGATCGCTCGTCAGTAGGCCGTGGGGCCGCCGCCACCCTGTAGCCTTCGCGTCGCCATGAGCGGGAACTTCGAGAGTGTCGGGCTGCGATTCGACAGCGAGGAGGACCTCGACAACGTGATCCGGTCGATGCGCGAGGCGCACACCGACCGGTTTGATGTGCCCGCAGGCTTCTACTTGCGCTGGCGCTGTTCCAGCGGCGCTGAGCTCTGGCTGCAGTGCGATACACGTGGCGAGTGGTCCGGGCTGAATCCATGGTTCGGAGCAGGCTCGACCACTCGCGTCAGGGTTACCGCCGTTCGGTGCCCTGACGGCTTTCCCCCGCTCGAGAGGCGCGTCGAGGCGTGGATGCTGGAACAGGGCTCCGACCCGGGCGAGCAAGGCCTGTACCCGTTCGAGTTCGACGCTGTCGACGGGGCCCGTTATGACACTCTGCGGCTGCCCATCGAGGCACGGGTTCGTCTTGCAGCGTTCCCCTCAGATGTCGAGTGCTTCACCGACGAGATGTCCTTTCTCGAATCGCAGCCGGGCACGCTGAAGCTCTCGGCAGAATCGCTGATTCCCTCGGGTCTGTTCGCCGGCGAAGAGCGCGAACGCCGGTTCGCCCAGGCGGAGATCAGCGGCGTTGTACGGCACTCTGCGATGAAGGCCAACGATCTCGGGGGACGTTATTGCTGGGCCGCTGTTTCAACGTATGGGATGACACTCGACGTTGTCTTGAACGGCGATGAGTTTCCGTCGCCGCCGCCGCCCGGAGCCGTGCTGCGCGGCACGTTCTGGCTGTCCGGGCGCCTCGAACTGTCCTGACCGGATAGGCCTTGCGGCCCGCGCGCGATCAAGCCCGCCGCCACTCTCAGGGCAGCGAGGCGACGGCGTCCTGCCCAGCTTGGGTGAGCCGGGCCGTCCGCGGGGTGTCACCGGTGTACTCGGCGAGTCCGAGGTTGACGAGGTGGTCGATGTTTTCGGCCACCCCACGGTGGAGCTCGGGCGAGTTCACGCCGTGCCCGGGAGTGCGACCCTCCTCCGCGATCACGTCCGAGACAGCCGCGGCAGTCGCTGAGCCCTTCGCCAGCTCGCGGAGGATGTCGTCCTGGAATGGGAACCGGTTGATGCTCATCATTCCTCCCTGCGTCGTGTTCGGAAGACCCTACTCCGCGATCGACCAGAAGTGGCGCCGCAAAGTCACGCGTTCAGGTCGGGGAGCCAGCCCGCCCGGTAGCGGGTCATCGTGGACGTCCCGAAACGCGCATAGGCGACGTCGGGGTCGGTCGTCTCCTGCTCGACGCCCGCTCCGAGGCCGATCGCCGTCTCGTCGACCGCATACCCGCCCCAGTTGGGCCCGATCGAGTCGATGCGCGCGCCCACGGCCAGCACCACCAACGGAGCATCGCCGGCCGCCACGATCACGTGGTTGGTCTCGGCCGGGCAGTGCACGAAGTCCCATTGGCGAAGATCCCGCCGCTCGCCTTCGATCACGAGCACCCCCTCGCCGGAGAGCACGAGGAAATCCTCCTGATCGGCCTCCCAGTGGTACATCGCCATCGGCTCGCCGGGTTGCAGCACCTGGATGTTGATGCCCAGCTGCGGGAAATCCGCGTCGCCCTCGAAATCGCAGTACCTTCCGCGCCCCGGACGTTCGCGCCAGCGCGACTCGGTCGCGTTCAGCACGAACCAGCCCTCGTTCTTGACGACGAGGCCGTGCTCGGTCGCTTCAAGATGCCCCTCCGGAACCACGCCGACAGTCTGCCGCACGGCTGGCGGCATCGCAAGGTTCCGTGGCTAGAATCGGATCGATGAGCCCAACCTCGATCAACGGCAAGATCTGCTACATCCAGATCCCCGCCGGTGACGTCGAGCGGTCGGCCGAGTTCTACCGCGACGTGTTCGGGTGGAACATCAGGACCAACAACCAGGGGCACATCGCGTTCGACGATGCCACCGGTGAGGTCAGCGGCAGCTGGGTCACCGGCCGGCCAGCCGTCTGCCACGCCGGGATTGCTGATCTACGTGATGGTCGACAGCGTCGCGGCGGCGCTCGACGCGGCGGTCGCCGCGGGAGGCGAGGTTGTGCAGCCGATCGGCGGCGACGCTCCCGAGATCACCGCTCGCGTGCTCGATCCGGGCGGCAACGTGATCGGGCTGTACCAGGAGGTCGTTCCACAGTGACGGGCGGCGCCTGGCCGCGTCGCGCTGGCGCAGGAGATCGCCGTCACTCCTCGGCCATATTCTCGATATGGCCGTCGTCGCGCCGCCGCCTCCTGCTGGCGCGCCACTCGCCAGATCATCCACCCCTCATTGTGAAACGACCTCCAGGAGCCGAACCCAGGCTGAACCCGCCCGCCCGCCGCCGGATCAGCGCGGCTCGACCGGGAACTGCATCTTGGTCAGCACGTCCCAGCGGGCGATGTGTCCGTCACGCACCTCGCAGCTGATCGATGTCACATCGATGCGGGTGATCCCGCGGATCGACCTGGAAGCGGCCGAGAGCGCCTCGCGCACCGCGTCGTCGGAGCTCTCGGTCGAGCTCCCGATCACCTCGATCACCTTCGTCACGCTCACGATGCCACCCCTCAGCTGTCGCCTGATACCGTTTGCCGTCAGTTCGCGGGGGAGGATAGCGATGCGAGTGCTGATCATGCAGGATGTCTCGCCGGCCGGCTTGGCCGAGCTCGACGGTCACGAGTTGGTGCGCGGCGCTCATCCCGCCGGCTGCGACGCGGCAGTCTGCTACCTGGTCGATCGCATCGACGAGCCGTTCCTCGCGACTCCCGGCCTGCGCGCCCTGGCAACCGTCTCGGTCGGCCTCGATCACATCGATCTCGATGCCGCGGAGCGGTTTGGCATCCCTATCGTCTACACCCCCGACGTGCTGACCGAGGCCACCGCCGACCTCACCTTCGCCCTGATCCTCGGCGCCGCCCGCCGGATGGGCGAGGCCGAGCGCTACCTGCGCGCCGGCCGCTGGCAGGAGTGGAGCTTCGACCTGCTGCTCGGCACCGACGTGCATGGAAAGACGCTCGGCATCGTCGGCCCGGGCCGCATCGGCCGGGCGGTCGCCCGCCGCGCGGAGGGCTTCGGCATGCGCGTGCTGTTCGCGGGCCGCGCGCCCGGCGAGCTCGCCCGAGTGCTGACAGAATCCGACTTCGTGGCTATCACCGTGCCTCTGTCGAGCTCGACCCGCCACCTGATCGGCGCCGAGGAGTTGGCACGCATGAAGCCGGGCGCCATCCTGGTCAACTCCAGCCGCGGGCCGGTGGTGGACGAGCAGGCGCTGGCAGAGGCTCTGCAGTCGGGCCATCTGGGCGGAGCCGGCCTCGACGTGTTCGAGGACGAGCCGCGCGTCAACCCGCAGCTGCTTGAGTGCGAGAACGCGCTCTTGGTGCCGCACATCGGCTCGGCCACGCGCGAGACGCGCGACGGCATGGCACGTCTGGCATGTCGCGGCCTGGCACAGATCCTGCGCGGCGAGCGGCCGCCGAACCTCGCCAACCCTCAGGTCTGGCAAACAGTGGAGGCACCGTCATGAGCCGTCGCGCCGTCTCGGTCGATATCACCAGGCTGGGTCCGTACTCATCCGCGATCGTGGCCGAGGGACGGTTCGTGTTCGTGTCCGGCCAGGGCCCTCTGCGCGACGGCGACTACCTACCGGGGAGCGGCGTCGGTGACGAGACGCGGCTGACGCTCGAGAACCTGTTCGCGATCCTGGCCGCCGCCGGCTGCACGCCGGGCGACGTCGTGCGGTGCGGTGTCTTCCTGACGGATATCAACGACTTCGCCGAGATGAACGCCGCCTACGAGGCGGCCTTCCCCGATCCGCCGCCTGCCCGCACCACGGTGCAGGTGGCAGCCCTGCCGGGCGGCATCCGGGTCGAGATCGACTGCGTCGCGGTGCTGCCGGACTGACTAGCCGGCTTGCGGCGGATCGCCGGTTGTGGGCGCGAACAGGTCGCGCACGCCGCCGCTTCGCTTCGGCCTCTCGACCGTGACCTGGAGTGGCTGGTCGAGCTTGTCGATCACCCCGTCCACGCCGCCGTCGACGCGCTCGACCAGTGCCGCCAGGGTGGCCACGTCCTGCCGTAGCGCAGCCATGCCGGTCGAGATCAGGTCGACCACCAGCTCGAGATCCTCGATCCGGCCGAGCCGCTCGGCCAGCAGGTCGCGGTTGACCTGGTCGACCTGACGCGACAGCCCTCGCAGCAGGTCTCGCAGCTCATCGGCGCGCCGGCCGTCGGAGTGGGTCGACATCGCCCGCTCCACGGCCTGCTCGACCCGGGCCGGCAGGCTCTCCTCCAGCGACGCGGCCGTCGAGCGCAGCTCGTCCACGTGCGTCTCTGCACGGGCCAGGATCGTGCGCAGGTCGGGCATCGCCGTGGGCTGGTCGCCGAGACCTTCGGCCGCGCCCTCGCCCTCGCCACCACGGGCCCGCGTGCGCAGCTCCTGGATCCTGCGGTAGAGCTGGGCCTCCGCCTCTTCCATCGGGGTGCGACCGGCGTCCATCTGCGTGCAGTCTACCGCCTCGTCCGGCCTCGTTGGTAACCTCATCGTGCCGTCTTCTGGGAGGTCTGCCATGCACGCGCACGACGATGAGGTGAGCTACACCCGGATCATTGATCCCGCTCCCAGCGGCGACGAGCTGGCGCTTCCGCCGCGGACCGAGCGGCCGGCGCTCGTGTGGCGACCGCGTCTGGGCGAGGACACAAGCTACGAGCTGACGGGTCGCATCACCAAGCTCGGTCGCCACGACGAGAACGACATCGTACTGGCCGGCCCGACCGTCTCGGCCCGCCACGCGACGGTGCGGATCGAGCCGATCGGTGTTGTGCTGGAAGACGAGGGCAGTCTGAACGGCACCTTCGTCAACGGCGAGCGGATCGAGCAGCGGCTGCTCGAGGACGGCGACCGGATCCAGGTCGGGCCGCACCTGCTGGTGTTCGTGCCGGCCGCGGGCTGACCTGATGCGGGCTGCCGCGGTCAGCTGCCTACTCGGTGACGTACGCCAGGCTCGCCCACGAAGGCACCGGCGCCAGCTCGAGCACGGGCGTCTGGTCGCTGGGCATGCGGTACGCGAAGCTGCCGGAGTCCTCGTCGAACGAGACGTCGAGCAGGCCGGCCTTGACCCGGTGATCGATCCAGGCGCCACGGAACACCAGCTTGCGCAACCAGTAGCTGAGCGGCTCCGAGTGCAGCCGGTCGATCGCCGTGTGGTTGGCCTGCAGGTGGCGACCGAGTGCCGATCGCGGCTCGCTGACGCGACCGGCCGAGGTCAGGTCGACCAGGTCGGCTGCCTCATCGTCGCTCAGGTCGCGCTGGGGCAGCAGCTCCAGCCTGATCGCCGCAGCCACCACCCGCTGCGTGAAGTCGGTGCGCGAGAAGCCGTAGCGGTAGTCGAGGAACTCGACCACGAAGTCGTCGCCGGAGTGATAGTCCACGTCCACGGGGATGAAGCGTAATGCCGCGCTTCCGGCTGGAGCGAGGACCCGTGGTCTGCGAGCAGGGTGAGGTGGCGGCGAGCTCGTGGTCGCGCAGCAAGGGCCTGCTGGGACGGAGCGGCCTGGGCGAGCAGGAAGGGCTGTGGATTCAGCCCACCAGCTCGATCCACATGTGGTTCATGCGGTTTCCGATCGACGTGATCTGGGCGGCTGATGACGGGCGCGTGATCAAGCTGGTCGAGCACATCAAGCCCTGGCGGATGTCGTTCTGCCGCGGCGCCAAGGTGGCGCTGGAGTTGCCGGTGGGCGCGATCGCGCGCAGCGGCGTGCAGGTCGGCGATCACCTCGTGATCGAACGTTGACGCACGCGGACTAGACCAGTCCGTCTTCCAGGTTCTGTAAGATCGCGCCGCGCAGAAGATTGCGAGGGGCGGAGACGGCCTTAACGTCTCCGCCCCTCCTTTCCCCCAGGAGTTCGAGGCGAACCTCGATCCTGAGGCCACAGCGTAGCTCAACCGGTGGACAACAACCTCGAAAACGCGTGTCAACGGGTGAGCGGTCAGGCGGCGTCGTCAGGCTGATCGGGCTCGAGCCCGAGGCCGCCCCAGACGGCCTGTTCCCAGCCCGTCTCGGGCAGGCCCATGGCCGCCCGCTGCTCCGGGGTCATGGCCGCGATCCGGGCGCGTGATTCGCGCGCCATCTGAACCA
Organism: uncultured Actinomycetes bacterium; assembly: GCA_963755675.1. GTDB lineage: Bacteria > Actinomycetota > Thermoleophilia > Gaiellales > JAICJC01 > JAICYJ01. Next base: position 73,152 of record CAVWLK010000091.1, on the reverse strand, counting down.
TCGAGCCGTGCAGCGTGGCCACCTGGGCCGGCATCTGGGGCGCGTCCAGCCACGTCGTCAGCCATGCCGCCAGCGACGGCGCAACCTCCCGGATCACAAGCCCGAAGGCGACCTCGCCATCCTCCGCGTCCCCCTCGACCTCCTCGAAGTCGCTCTCCTGCATGCGGCCGGTGCCGGCGTCCAGGCAGGCGTGGCCGGCCTCGACGGCGACCAGCGGCAGCAGGCCCTCCGGCCATTCGTCTTCCTCCACCTCGCTGGGCGATCCCGCGCGCAGCTCGAGGTAGGCCGACGCCACGTCGGCGACCGACATCAGCCCGCCGTGGGGTCCGAACCCGCCGTCCGCCACCTCCAGGTACAGCCGGCGAAGTAGGCCGGGGAGCGGTACCCCAAGCTGGGCTTCCGCCTGATCAAGCGCCGCCGCGGTGGCCGCCGGTGGCAGAGCGCGCTCGGCGGGCGTCGACATGTCGGCAGCCACCGTCTCCGCCTTCTCATGCAGGTCGAGGTCGATAGGGGTGCCGCTCTGGATCGAGGAAACCAGCCGGCCGAGATCGCCGGCGATCGACTCGACGTTCAACCGCAGCTCGCCGAACGACATGCCCTGGACGGCCTCGCCGAACCGCGTCGGCTCGGTGTCGGTTCGCCGCTTGGGATCGGCCGCCCGCTCCTGCAGCCGTGCGACCAGCGTGTCCTCGCTGCCGTCCACGATTTCCACGCTACCAAAGCCCGTGGATGTTGGCCGTACACGATTCGTAGCACCCGTCGATACCGCGTTTCGCAGGCGCAGGTTCCCCGAAGTCCCGGACTTGTCGCCGAACTGTCACAACTGCCGTAACACCTCTTCCAATCTCGCCGACACCGTCCTACCATGGGTCCGCGTCCGACGGCGGCGGGGCGCTGACAACTCACCCCGCCGGCCCCCTGGGCGCGCTCCAGCGCCTGGCCCGGCCACCCCAAGGAGCCAATGACCCGTGGCTGGATCGACCGTGCTCGTCGTCGACGACGAGCCCCGCATCGTCGAGTTTCTCGTCGAGAACCTGAGCGCCGATGATTTCTCGGTGCTGACCGCGTCCAACGGCGAGCAGGCGCTCGACGTGCTGGCGCGCACCACCCCAGACGTCGTGTTGCTCGACGTCGTGCTGCCCGACATGAGCGGCTATGACGTCTGTCGGCGCGTCCGCAACGGCGACGCCATCGTCGATCCGTGGGATCCCGACCTCCCGATCATCATGCTGAGCGCAAAGGCCGAGCACACCGACCGCGTGCGCGGGCTCGCTCGCGGTGCCGACGACTATGTCACCAAGCCTTTCCACTATCCCGAGCTGCTGGCCCGCATCGCCGCTCTGCTGAAGCGGGTGTCGCGGGTCGCTAATCGCGATCAGCTGCGGGTCGGCGAACTTGTGGTGAACACGCTGTCGAAGCAGGTGACCGTGGCCGGCGTTGCCGTGGCGCTGTCGGTGAAGGAGTTCCAGCTCCTGGCGACGCTGGCCGCCGATCCCAATCGGGTGTTCTCGAAGCGGGAGCTGCTCGAGATGGTCTGGGAGTTCAAGTCACCCGGCCGCACCAGGACGCTCGACTCCCACGCCAGCCGGCTGCGCCAGAAGCTTGGAGCTGTGTCAGACCGCCCGTGGATCGTCAACGTCTGGGGGCATGGGTACAGGGTGGCCGCGCCGGAATGAAGATCGCCCGCTTCTGGGTGCGCCTTGCCACCACCTTCGCGGCCATCACGGCGACCGCTCTCTACGCCGCGGCGAACCACAGCGAGCCGGTCGAGCTGGCCGCGGTGACCCTGGTCGCGGTGCTGGCGGTGCTGGCCGCCAGCATCGTCCACGCCCGGCGGGTGGTCGGCCTGGTCGATCAGGTGGGGGCGTTCGCCGACCGCGTAGCGGCCGGTGAGTACAGCGCCCGCGTCACCGCCGGCGGTGACGACGAGCTGGCCGACCTGGCGGAGAGCGTCAACGCGATGGCCGCCCGTCTGGCCTGTGAGGGACACGCCAGGGCGAGCTTCATCGGCAAGGTGTCCCACGAGCTGCGAACGCCGATCACCGTGATCAAGGGATACGTCTACACGCTGCGGCGCTCCGAGTCCGACCCCGCGAAGGTCGACAAGCTGGAGGTCATCAATGCCGAGTGCGAACGCCTCGCCTACCTGGTCGAGGACATCCTCGAGCTCGCGCGAGCCCAGGCGGGCGAGCTGCGGATCTCGGCCGAGACGTTCTGTCTCCGCGATTGCGTCGAGGAGGTCGTCGACCGCCTGCGCGGCGTCGCCGAACGTCGCGACGTGATGATCGATATCCGCTGGAATGATGACGCCTCGTATGTGATGGGCGATGAGAACCGGGTCCGGCAGATCTTCGCCAACCTGTTGACCAACGGCATCAAGTACGCCCCGCCGGGAACGGCCGTCAGCGTCGAGGGCGGGTCGGTCGGCTCGCTGCTGCGGGTCTCGGTCGCCGACAGCGGCCGTGGCATCGCTCCGGATGCGATGCCACGCATCTTCGACGAGTTCTTCCAAGGCCCGGAGGGCGCCGAGCCGGGTGCGGGGCTGGGGCTGGCGGTCGCGCGGGAGTTGACCGAAGCCCACGGCGGCTCGCTGCAGGTCGCGAGCGCGGTCGGCCGCGGCACGCGATTCACCGTCGAGCTTCCGGCGTGGGTGGAAGCGACGTGACGGCTCCCGACATCCGCCTCGTACCGTTGCTCAGACAGGCACCCGAAGCTGTGCCCGTATGGGTGGTCGACGGCCTGGGAGAAGCCCCGGCCGCGGGGCAACTGCTCTGTCTGGTGCCACCGCTGCCGGTCGAGCCGCTGCCGTTGTCGTCCGTCGATCAGGCGAACCGGGAGGTGGTCGAGTTGGCTCTTCCAGGCATCGGCGCCCGGTACCTCAGCGACATCGCCCGGGTTGCTGCCGGCGGTGGATGGCGGCTCGGTGAGCTGACGGCGCTGATCATCGAGATCGAGAGTCGCTGCACCTACTGGGTGGCAGCGTCCACCCTGGGGCCGCTCGGTGCGTACGGCCGCCGACGTCTGCCCACACCGCGCGGCGCGGCGCTGCAGTGGTCGCATCGCGGTTGGGTGACCTCTGGCACCGGCGGCGGAGCCTTGATGGCGGCTGCGCGCGGTGCGGCCGGCGGACGCGCGGTCTGTGTATGTGCCGCGTCCGGCGGCCGTCCACCGCGGATCATCGCGCGCCGGCTGGACACTCTCGCCCAGTCGGGGGTCGCGGTTGGTCGCGTTCGGGGCGGCGTCGCCGCACTGCTGGGCGCGGCGTGGGCGGTTGAGGCGCTGGGAGCGCCCCGGATGACCGCCTCGCAGTTGGCAGCCCTGCGCGAGCAGTTCTCGTCCGCCCCCAGCTGCGGCTGGTGCGGGCTGCCCGTCGTGGGCAGCCACTGCCGGCGCTGCTCGCCGGGCGCGGCATGACCCGTCACCGACGCCGCAGCATCGCGCTCGCTGCCGTGGCCGCCGCGCTGGTGGTCGCCTCGGTGATGCGGGGCGGTCACACCTCGCCGTCGGCGGATCCGCTCGTCCAGATCGTGTCGGTGCGCCGGCCGCTGGCCGCAGGCGTTCGCATCACGGCATCCGATCTCGCCGTCAGAGCTGTGCCCAGCCGATGGGCCGACCCTCACCAGATGACTGATCCTGGGGCCGCGGTCGGACGACGAAGCGCCGTTCCGCTGACTGCGGGTGCGCCGCTGATGGATGCCGAGCTGGCGGCGGCCGAGGTTCCCAGTCTGCGCTCCCGCGACCTCGCGGTGCGGCTCGATGACGTGGCCGGATTGCCGGCTGACGATCTGGCGGGCACAACTGCCGACCTCTACCTGGTCGTGCCCGGACGGCCGCCCCGGATCCGGTTGGTGATCGAGGGGGTACAGGTCGTGGGGTCATCCGCAGCAGACGGCGTGATGGTGGCGACGTTGAGGGTGTCCAGTCGGGACGTGGCGGCACTCATCGAGGCCGAGTCATCCGGCAGTCTCAGGCTTGCGGGCAGGCCGGTGCGATGAGAGACGCCGTTCGCTGCCTCGTGGTGGGAGCCGACGCCGCTGTTGTGGCCTCACTGGTTGCGAGCATGGATACCCCGGGGCTCCGCTGCAGCGGAGCTCTCGATCCGGCGACTGCGATCGCGGGGCCGAGACCCGGGTGCGACGTGATGGTGATTTGCGACGGCCCGGGAAGACGGGCGCTCGAGATGATCGAGCCGCTGCAGGCCGCGTGCCCCGGGCTTCCGATCGTCATCGCATCCCGGTCACCGGACCTCGCGATGCACCGTGCGGCGCTGGCTGCCGGCGCGCGCGGGCTGATTGGGTTGCCGCCCGAGCCGACCGAGCTGACCCTTGCCATCGTCGGCGCTGCCGGGGCAGGGCGGGCGCATGCGCAATCCACCGCGGCGGGTCGCGCAGTTGCGGTATGCGGGGCCAAGGGCGGCACGGGGGCGAGTGCGACGGCCCTCGAGCTGGCGCGAGCGGCAGGAGGGCTGTTGGTGGACTTGGCTTCCGGCTTCGACGATGCGGCCTCCCGATTGGGGTGCTCTCCGCGTCGAACGTTGATCGACCTGGTGCCGTTGAGCGGCGAGCTCGGATCTGATGCCGTTCGGTCCGTGGCGAGCGCGCACCCGGGAGGCATGTCGCTGATCGCGGGCCCCGACGTTCCCGAAGACCTCGATTTGATCCCATCCGCGCTCGGCAGCGCTCTCGTTCGCGAAAGCCGCGCCGTGGCCCCGTTGAGCCTGTTCGACCTCGGCGTTCCGCGTGGCGAGCTGGCGGCTCAGGTTGCGGCCGCTGCCGACCACGTGCTGGTGGTGACCACGCCGGAGCGGCGATCGGTCGCCTGCGCCGCTCTGGTGGCAGCGTGGCTCGATCGGCGGGGAGTGCCGGGCGCCGCGGTCTCGCTCGTGGTGAACCGGTGGCAGCGCGGAGGCGAGCTCTCGCTGCGCGGCATCGAGCGGACGACCGGGCTGCCGCTGGCGGCGGTGGTGCGAGAGGCGGCCGGCCGAGGACCGCAGCTCACCAGGCTGGCTGAGGAGCTGGCAGCGGCGTGAACGATCGTCGCGCTCTGGTCGCGCGATACCGTGATCGCATCCGCCGGGAGGTGCTCGAGCAACCGGCCGGCCCGGTCGATCCACGGGCCGCCCTTGCAACGAGAACCCGCGAGCTGTTACGCGGCGAGTCGCTGCTGATCACTCCTGCGGAGGTCGACCGGGTGGTCGAGGCGGTGCTCGACGATGCGCTTGGCGCCGGGCCGCTCGAACCGCTGATGCGTGACCCTGCCGTCACAGAGGTGATCGTGAATGGGCCCGACCACGTCTACTGCGAGCGGGGCGGTGTGCTTCGGCGCGAGCCGGTCGAGTTCGACGACGAGTCGCACCTTCGACATGTGATCGAGCGGATCGTGAGCCGCGTCGGCCGAAGAGTCGATGAGTCGAGCCCGATGGTCGACGCGCGTCTGCCCGACGGCAGCCGCGTGAACGCCGTGCTCCCACCCGTCGCCCTGGACGGGCCGCTGCTCACCATCCGGCGATTTCCCCAGCATGCACTCACCGTGGCGAGGCTGGTAGATGCCGGGTCGCTCACCGCCTGTCAGGCGAAGCTTCTCGAGCAGGCCGTGGGCGGCCGCCTGAATGTGTTGGTGAGCGGCGGCACGGGTACCGGCAAGACGACGCTGCTGAACGCCGTGGCCGCGTTCATCGGTCGCGACGAGCGAATCGTCACCGTCGAGGACGCGGCGGAGCTGCGCCTGCTCCAGCCCCACGTTGCACGGCTCGAGACGCGGCCGGCCAACGTCGAGGGCCGTGGGGCGATCGAGTTGCGCGCGCTGGTGCGAAACGCCCTTCGCATGCGCCCCGATCGGATCGTGGTGGGAGAGGTGCGCGGTTCGGAGGCACTCGACATGCTCCAGGCCATGAACAGCGGCCATGACGGATCCCTCACCACGGTGCATGCCAGCTCGCCAGCCGACGCCCTGCGACGGATCGAGACGATGATGCTGATGGCCGGGATCGAGCTGCCGCATGCCGCGGCCCGTGAGCAGGTGGCGGCGGCCGTCGACGTTGTCGTGCACCTCGTCAGGGATGCGTCTGGACGCCGGTGGGTACGTCATCTCGACGGGCGGGATCGCACCTCCGGCGAGCTTCGCGCGCTGGATCGCGACCTCGCCGTGACCCTCATCCGGCAGCGATGCGGGGACTGACCCGTTGGACGGCGCGCCGACGCGAGCGCGCCTCCGGCCGTCAGCTGCATCTCGCACTGGGCGAGCTCGCCGCGCACCTGCGCGCCGGTCGCACGCTCGCCCAGGCGGTCGCCGACGTCGCCGAGGACATGCCCCAACCGATTCGGAGGTCGCTGTCCGGCGCCGCCCAGGCGATCGCCCTGGGGACGACACCCGCGGTCGCTCTGGGCGCGCTGGGAGGGGAGGATGCAACGTTGGTGGGCGCGGCGGTCGCCGTCCAGTCGCGGGCCGGCGGGGACCTGGCATCGTTGCTGGACGACCTTGCCGATGCTCTCCTGGAACGTGAGGCGCAACGTCGCATGGCCGACGTTGCGACCGCCCAGGCCCGCACCACTGCGCGGATCGTGGCGGGGATGCCGGCGGCAGCTCTCGGTGCGCTGTGGCTGATCGATCGCCCCGCCGCGTTGTTGCTGGCGGAGTCGCCGCTTGGCTGGTGCGCCATCGCCGCATCCGGTCTGCTCACGGTCGGCGGCTTCCTTGTGATACGGCGGCTGGCGGCCGTCGCGTCGTGATCGTGCTGGCGTTGCTCGCGGCCGCCGCGGCCTGCGCGGAGGAAGCGTGGCAGGCGTGGGGGCAGGACAGGTCGCTCAACGGCCGGAACCGTCGCTCGGGATTCGATCGCCTCCGGATGCTGGCGGCGCTCGGTCGGTATGGCGGCAGGACTGTCGCCTGGCTGCCGGAGCCGCCCTTGGAGCGCGAGCGTCTCTGTGAGCAGGCCGGCAGCCCACCGGACATCGGTGTGGGAACCCTGCGGGAGGCGAGAGCCGGTTCGACGCTGATGCTCCTGCTGATCGGCGCCATCGCGCTGGTCGTGGTGGGCTCGCCGATCGGTGTGATGGCGTTCGCAGGGTGCGCGGCCTTCGGCTGGCTGTATCCGGATCTTTGGATGCGGAGCACAGCCGGTCGCCGGTCTCAGCAGATCGAGAGCCAGGCGCCGCTCGCACTCGATCTGATCGCCGCCACCGTCTCGGCGGGCGTGGCGCTTGACGACGCGCTGGCCGCCGCGGCCGAGGCAACCTCCGGTCCGCTCCGGGCAGAGCTCGAACGGGTCGGCTCGAACCTTGCGCTGGGTCGGCGGCGTGGGGACGAGCTGCGCGACCTTGCCGATCGGACCGGATCGGTGTCGATGGTGCGCCTGGCGGCTGCTCTTCGTGTCAGCGACCGGCTCGGCGTGCCGCTCGCCGATGGTCTAAGGCGCCATGCCCGGCGCGCGCGGGGCGATCGCGCGCTGAGGGTGCAGGAGCGGGCGGCAACGGCCGCTCCGCGGATACTGCTCGTGGTCGTGCTGATGCTCGTACCGGCCGCTCTGCTGCCGATTGTCGTGGCGCTGGCGCTGACGGCACTCGGCTCGGCAGGCGGGCTTGGCCTGTGACGAAGTTGTGACCGTATCGTCACCCCGCGTTACCGTGGCGACAGGTCTGAGTCCGTAACGTCACGCATGTGGAGCGGGCTCAATCGACGGTCGAGTACGCGGCGCTGGTCGTGGTGGCGCTGATCGCAGCCTGTCTGCTGGTGCGGTTTGGGACGCCGGTAGAACGGGTTGCCGTGGACATCGCCCATGCTCTCACCGCCCGCCCGAGGCACACTCGACACCACGTGTCGCCAAACCGGGCACGGCGCCCGCACAGGCCGGCGTCTCACCCATGCCTCTGTCCGCTCCCCGCTGACGCGTAAGCCTCAGATCATCCCGATCGCGTGATCAGGGCGGCTCGGGATCGGGTGATAATCGGCTCGACCAGAGAAGGGGGTTCGTCGTGTTGTATACGAGAGTGGTAAACGCCAGGGAGCGGGGCATGTCGGTGATGTTGGTGGTGGCCGTCCTGGCCTCGGCCCTTGCGGCTGGTTGCGGCGGCGGCAGCAGCAAGCCCGCGTACTGTTCGGACCGGAGCGCCTTGGAGAGCTCCATTCAGGCGCTCAAGGTGCCGACGTCCGCGGATGAGATCAACGGACTCAAGTCGCAGCTCACGAAGATCCAGAGTGACGCGACGGCGCTTGTCGGCTCCGCCAAGTCCGACTTCCCGAACGAGACGAGCGCGATCACGTCGTCCATCGACTCGCTCTCCAGCGCTGTCGATGCGCTCCCGTCCAGTCCATCCGCGTCGGACCTCGCCACGATCGGGCTCGCTGCCGCCGCGGTCGCGAACTCGATCAAGACCTTCATGGACGCCACCAGTTCCAAGTGCTAGGAGGGCGCTCCGAGCCTCAATTCCGGCTCTGCTCAGACGATTGAGGAGGGGGCTGGCCTGATTCGGCAGGCCCGCCCCAACCCTCATGACTTCGGCTCGCCCACAGACCCACGTCCGCTCGGCTGAGCGCACTCGACCGTGGGCGGGTTGGCTGACGGGTCGCTTTGGCGTGGCGCTGCTGTCGATTGGATTCGCAATCGCCTACTGCGTCATCTCCCGCGTCAGTCTGTCGCTGGTCGACGGCGACTCCTCGGTGGCCGTGCTGTGGCCGGCCAGCGGCCTGGCACTGGCGGTCGTCGCTAAGGCTCCGCGGCGCATCTGGCCGGTGCTGTTCGGCTCGGTGCTGGTGGGCAACCTGGTCGCGCAAACGCTTGGCCGGGGCGAGCTCGGTGCCACCGCCGTCAGCCTCGCGCTGGTCAACGCCGCCGAGCCGCTGCTGGCCGCCGCCGTCCTGCTCTGGGTGGTGCGAGACCGGTCGAGTTTTGCCGTGGGCTCGGTACGTGGCGTGGGCGGACTGGTGGCCGCCGCGACGCTCGCAAACGGCGTGACCGCTACGGTCGGCGCCCTGGTGCTGGCGATCGGCGTCGGAGCTCCCTTCACGGAAGCGTTCGGCGATTGGTGGCTGGCCGACGGTCTGGGGATGCTGTCCGTGGCGCCGCCGATTCTCGCGTCGCTGGCGCGTGAGCGCCGCGGTGGCAGCCGTCGCGAGGGCCTGCTGCTGGTCGCCTTGACGACCTTGGCGACCCTCTTCGTCTGCGATCCTGGGGTCGCGGGCCTTCCCACCGCGCTTCAGTCCGCGATCGGATTTCCGTTCCTCGTACTGCCGCTGTTGGTGCTGACGGCGGTGCGCACGAGCCCGTTCACGGCCGGCATGGCGACGCTGGGAAATACCCTCATCTTCACACTCGCAACGCTTCAGGGTGACGGGCCGTTCGTGCGCGCCGGCCGGCCGATGGCCGAGAGCGTGCTGACGCTCCAGGGCTTCCTCGCCGGCGAGTCGCTGATCGTGTTGATCGTGTGTGGCGTGCTGTGGGAGCGGGGCCGGGTCGAGGCGGCTCTGCGCACGTCCGAGCAACGGCTGCGCGACGTGTTCGACACGGTCGACCTGCTCGCGACCATCACCACCGTTGACGGCAAGATCGATTACATCAACGACGCGCTGGCGGCGACATGTGGCCGCACCCCGCAGGAGCTGGTGGGGCACGACTGGATCGAGACGCTCAGTGCCGACTCGAACGCGAACGTGGTCGAGTACTTCTACGCCGAGCTGCGGGCCGGACGCATCGTCCGCCACGACGAGAACTCGATCGAGACCCACGACGGCGACGAGCGGCTGATCGCTTGGAGCAACACCATCCTGCGAAACCCCGACGGCAGCGTGTACGGCGCCGCCAGCATCGGACAGGACATCACCGAGCAGCGGGCGGCCGAGGCAGCGCTGCGCGAGAGCGAGCAGCGATTCCGTATGTTGTCTGGACTGGCACCGGTCGGCATCTTCCGGACGGAGGCTGACGGCAGCTGCGTGTATGTCAACCACCACTGGTGTGAGATCACGGGCCTGACAGGCGAGCAGGCGGCAGGCTCCGGCTGGACGGCAGCGCTGCACCCCGACGATCGGCTGAACGTTGCGAAGGAGTGGATGCGCGCGACCGAGGCGAAGGCGGAGTTCTCGATGGACTTCCGCTTCCAGAGGCCCGACGGCTCGGTCTCGTGGGTGCATGCCACCACGGTGCCGCTGCTCGACCCCACCGGCGCGGTCGAGGGGTATCTGGGCACCACCGTCGACATCACCGATCGGCTGGCGGCAGCGGATCTGGTGGCGGGATCCGAGCGCCGGCTTCGCACCATCACCGACAACATGACCGACGTGATCTTCGTCTACAGCATGGATCGGCGCCTGCAGTACGTCACGCCCTCGTTCGAGCAGCTGACCGGGTTCACGGTCGCGGAGCTGTACGCGCGCAACTTCTTGGACGACGTGCACCCCGATGACGATCAGGCCATGAGGCAGCGATGGCGGGGTCTGTTCCGCGGCGAGAGCTACTCGGGCGCGGAGTTTCGCATCATCAACCGCGACGGCAGGGAGAAGTGGTGCTGGAGCGCCGGCAGCCCGATCCTCGACGCGCGCGGCGCGCAGGTCGGCGTACAGATCCGCGACGCCGACATCACCAGCCTGAAGCGTGCGGAGTTCCGTCTGCGGGAGAGCGAGGAGCGTGCGCGCTCGATCATCGAGACGACGAGCGACGCCTACCTGGCGGCCGACGAGTCGGGCAGGATCGTGGAGTGGAACAGCGCCGCCGAGCGCACGTTCGGCTTCAGCCGCGAGGCCGCGGTGGGGCGCCGCCTGGTGGACGTGATCGCTGCCGACCAGAGCCGCAGCCTGGTGGAGCGGGCGCTGCGGTCAGGGGACGAGGGTGCCGTCGACGTGGTTGCGCAGCACCGGGAGGCGGGGGACTTCCCAGCCGAGCTGACGGTCTGGAACGTGGATGTGAACGGCGCCCGCACCGTCAACATGTTCGTGCGCGACATCACCGAGCGCAGGCTGCGGGAGGAGCAGGTCACGTTCATGGCCTACCACGACAAGCTGACGGGGCTGCCCAACCGGGCGATGTTCGAACAGCACCTCGAGCTGGTGCTGGTGCGGGCCCGCCACGACGGCAACGCGGCCGGTCTGCTGTACCTGGACGTCGACCGCTTCAAGACGGTCAACGACTCCCTGGGACACGAGGCGGGAGACGACCTGTTGCGCGAGGCGGCCGTCAGGCTTCGCCGGGCCGCCCGCTCGGGCGACCTGGTCGTGCGGCTGGGCGGTGATGAGTTCGTGCTCGTGCTCGGCGATCTGCCGGCCGCCACCGCCGCCACGGTTGCGGCTGCCGTGGCCGAGCGGGTGCAGGGTGCGTTCGCTCAGCCGTTCGCGCTGTCCGGGGTCGAATTCGCCACCACCGTCAGCATCGGCGTCGCGCTGTTCCCGGCCGACGCCGGCGACGCCAAGAGTCTCGTCACGGCGGCCGACGTAGGCATGTACGCGAGCAAGCGGGCGGGTCGCGGCCGTACCTCGTTTGCGGCCGACAGCCGCGAGGCGGCTTAGAACTGGTTTCAGAATGACCGGCTGTTGCGGAGGGTTACGCTTCCCGCGTCATCGTCGCCCGGTACACTGGCGGCGACCGATGACGACCGAGAGGACGCCGTGACCGACAGATCGACCTCGCGTTGGTGGGTGCTGCTGACCCTGGCGACGCTGCTCCTGTTGCTTGCGCTGACGATCTACACCAGCAAGTAGACGCCTTGCACGCTGGTACGGCCGAGATCGTCAGCATCAATCCGGCGCTCCCTGGAGACGTGGTCACCCGCGTCGTGCCTGCCGGCGGCATCGACGTCGACCGCGTGGTGGAGCGCGCCGCGACGCCGCGCGTCGGTTTCGCGGCGCTGCCGGCGGCGGCCCGCGGCCAGGCCCTGCACGCCGCTGCCGACGCGCTGGAGGCCGACGCCGCGCCGCTGGCCGATCTGATCTGCCGCGAGGTGGGAAAGCCGATCACCGAGGCGCGCGGGGAGATCGCCCGCGCGGCGGCGATCATGCGCTTCTACGCCCAGGTCTGCCTCGACCCCGAGGGCGAATCGTATCCCTCTGCAGACGCCCGCTCGCTGCTGGTCACGCGCCGGCGCCGCGTGGCGTGGTGGGGCTGATCACGCCCTGGAACTTCCCCGTGGCGATCCCTGCGTGGAAGCTCGCGCCCGCCCTTGCCTACGGAAACGCCTGCGTCTGGAAGCCATCGTCAGCTCTCGCCCGCCTGCGCCCAGGGCTGCACGAGGTGCTTGCGCCGCGAGCTGCCCGAGGACGTCCTCCAGCTCGTGCAGGGCGACGGCGAGCCGGGGCGGCACTGGTCGGGCACGGGCGGGTGGCAGCGCTCTCGTTCACCGGCTCGGACGGGTCGGCCGGGCGGTCGCCGTCCAGCTGGCGGAGCGCGGCGCCGCCGCGCAGTGCGAGATGGGCGGCCAGAACGCCGCCGATCGTCCTCGCCGACGCCGACCTCGAGGCGGCCGCTGCGATGATCGCTTCGGCGGCGATGGGCTACGCCGGCCAGAAGTGCACCGCCACCGGCCGGGTGATCTGCGAGGCGCCGGTCTACGACGCGATGCGCGACGCCCTGATCGAGGCCGTGACCGGCCTGGTGGTCGAGGAGCCGGACGATGCGGCCTGCCAGGTCGGACCGCTGATCACACCGGCGGCGCGTGACGCGGCGCTGGCAGCCGTCGCCCGCGCGAGCGAAGGCGGCGGCCGCATCGTCGCCGGCGGCGCGGCGATCACCGGCGAGGGCAACTACCTGCAGCCGACGCTGATCGAGGTCGACGACGCCGGCGCCGAGATCGCCCAGGCCGAGGTCTTCGCCCCCGTCTGCGCGCTGATTCGCGCGGATGATGCCGACGCACGCGGTCGCGATCTCCAACGGCGTTCGCCATGGGCTCTCGACGCGCCGTGTACACGCGTGACCTCGACCGCGTGCTCGGCCTTCACACGCGGCCTCGACACCGGCTTGGTGCGGATCAACCAGCCCACGTCCGGCGTCGACCTGCACGTGCCGTTCGGGGGCGAAAGGCGTCGGGCCTACGGCCCGCGCGAGCAGGGTCGAGCGGCGCGCGAGTTCTACACCAGCACGCGCACCGTGCTGATCTCGCCCAGTCGCTGACCTGCTATATTCGTCACGAGGTCTATAAGTGTGCCAGGCGCTGGTGCATACCCAAAGGTCGCGGCAGACGTGGCTGTGTTCGCGTACCTGGAGGGCGCGATGCACGTGCTGTTGGTGCGCCGCCGGTTCGAGCCCTATGAGAGCTACTGGGCGCTGCCGGGCGGCTGCCTGGAGGCGGGCGAGACGCTGGAGCAGGCCGCTGAGCGCGAGCTGCGTGAGGAGACCGGCGTGATCGACGCCTTCACCGAGCAGCTGGCCACCTTCTCGGAGCTCGACCGCGACCCTCGCGGCAGGGTGATCTCGTGTTGCTACCTGGCGCTGGTGGACGCCGCCCGTGTCACGCTGCGGCCGGGATCGGACTCGCGCGAGGCGGTGTGGCGGCGGCTCGAGCCGCTGCTGGCCGAGATCGAACGAGGGCCGGTGCTGGCCTTCGACCACGACCGCATCCTCCATGTCGCCCGCCGGCGGCTGGCTCACAAGCTCGAGTACCAGAACGTCGCCTGGAGCCTGTTGCCCGAACGGTTTACGATGAGCGAGCTGCGCCATGTCTACGAGGCCGGCATCGGCCGCGCGTTCGAGCCCAACAACTTCCGCCGCATCGCGCTCGGCTGGGGCGTCCTTGCCGAGGCCGGCGAGCGCCCAACCGGGGGGCGGCCGGCGACGCTCTATCGTTTCGCCGAGCGCTCGCCGCTGATCCTTGCCGAAAGCGCCCGCTACCGGAGGGCGACGTGAACCGGCCGCCGGCCGAGCTGCTGATCGACCGCTACCAGCTGACGATGGCCGACTCGTACCTCGCCGAGGGTACGGCGGACGACCGCGTCGCGTTCGAGCTGTCCGTGCGCGAGCTTCCCCGCGATCGCGGCTACCTGGTCGCCGCCGGACTGGAAAGCGTCGTCGCGTACCTGTCGGAGCTTCGGTTCCACGAGCCTGCGCTGCACTACCTGGAGCGGGCCGAGATCTGCAGCCCGCGCCTGATCGAGACGCTCCGAGGACTGCGATTCGACGGCGATCTGGACGCCATCGCCGAGGGCACGGTGGTGCATGCCGGCGAGCCGTTGCTGCGCGTCGAGGGCCGCCGCCTGGTCTGCCAGCTGGCCGAGTCATACGTGCTGAACCAGATCAACTTCCAAACGCTGATAGCCACGCAGGCGGCGCGCGTGGTAGGCGCGGCGGCCGGGCGGTCGGTGATCGACTTCGGGTTTCGGCGGGCGCACGGCTGGGAGGCCGGGTTCCTGGCCGCCAGGTGTGCCTTCATCGGCGGCTGTTCGGCGACCGCTACGGTGGCGGCCGGTTTCGAGTGGGGGATCCCGACCGCCGGCACGATGAGCCACAGCTTCGTGACGGGATTCGAGAACGAGAGTGCCGCGTTCGAGGCGTTCCTGCGCGACCAGCCGCAGAACGCAACGCTCCTGATCGACACGTACGACACGCTTGAGGGAGCGCGAAACGCAATCCTCGCCTCGCATGCGACCGGCGTCCTGCCTCAGGCGGTGCGGCTCGACTCGGGCGAATTCGCCGCGCTCGCGCGCGCCGTGCGCGCGCTGCTCGATGAGGCCGGGCTGGATGCCACTCGGATCATCTGCTCGGGCGATCTGGACGAGTACGAGATCGAGCGGATGGTCGCGGAGCGCGCGCCGATCGACGCCTTCGGCGTCGGCACCAGGCTCGTCACCGGCGGCGACGTGGCCGCGCTTGGCGGTGTCTACAAGCTGGTCGAGAGCGCCGGCCGCCCGGTGATGAAGACCTCGCCGGGGAAGGCCTCGCTGCCCGGCCGACACCAGGTGTTCCGCTCCAGCGACGGGGATGTGATCGGCCTGGCCGACGAGCGGCTGCCTGGCCGCGCGCTGCTCGAGCCGGTGATGCGGGCGGGCGAGTGCGTGCGCCCCGATCCGTCGCCGGCCGAGATCCGCGAGCACGCGGCGGACGAGATCGCCGCGCTGCCCGAGATGTTCCGCCGCCTGCACGATCCCGCTACGGTGCGACCGGCGCTCTCGCCGAGCCTGGCGGCGCTGAAGGAGACGCTGACGTGACCGGATCCGATCCCACCACCGCGCTGATCGTCGTTGACGTGCAGAACGACTTCTGTCCGGGCGGGGCACTTGGCGTCGCCGGCGGCGACCGGCTCGCGCCGCTGATCGCCGAAGCCGCGGCGACGGCCGGCACGTCGGTGGCGACGCGCGACATGCATCCGCCCGACCACATCTCGTTCGCCGAGCGCGACGGTCGCTGGCCGGCGCACTGCGTCGAGGGGACCCCCGGCGCCGAGCTGCACCCGTCGGTGGCCAGCCTGCCGTTCGACATCATCCAGGACAAAGGCGGCGATCGGGACCGCGAGCAGTACTCCGGATTCGACGGCACACCGCTCGCCGATCGCCTGCGGGAGCGGGGTGTTGAGCGGGTCGCGGTGGCCGGCATCGCAACCGACTACTGCGTGCGCGCGACGGCTCTGGATGCGATTCGCGAAGGCTTCCAGACGACCGTGCTGGCGGACGCGGTGGCGGCCGTCGATGCCGAGGCGGGCGATGGCGCGCGCGCCCTGGCAGAGATCCGTGCGGCGGGCGGAACGCTCGACCGGGTGCACCTGATGCGCGGGGAGAGCGAGCTGGCACCGCTGCTGGAGGAGAAGGCACGGGCGCTGCGGGCGGTTGTTGAGGCTGCGGGCCGCAGCCGAGCGGTGGTCGGCCTGTCGGGAGGCATCGATTCGGCGGTCGCGCTGGCGATCGCCGCTCGCGCGCTGGGGCCCCAGAATGTGACCGCGTTCCGGCTGCCGTCGCGGCATACCGAGCAGGTCCATCTCGACGACGCGGAGGCGAGCGCGGCGGCGGCGGGGCTGCCTCCGGCGAACCTGCGGACGGCGTCGATCGAGCCGATGCTGGAGGGTGTCGCGGAGGTGCGGCCGACCGTGCACGACAGCCCGCTCCGGTTCGGCAACGCCAGCGCGCGCTGCCGCATGATCGCGATCTACGACCTGGCGCAGGAGCTGGACGCGCTGGTGCTCGGGACCGAGAACCGCAGCGAATACCACCTCGGTTACTTCACGCGGTTCGGCGACGCGGCGTCGGACATCGAGCCGATCTGGGACCTGTACAAGACTGAGGTGCGCACCGCGGCGCGCGTGCTCGGACAGCCGGAGTCGGTGATCACGAAGCACCCCACGGCGGGTCTGTGGGGCGGTCAGACGGACGAGGACGAGCTCGGCTTCAGCTACCACGACGCCGATCTGGTGATGGTGTGCATCGAGGAGCTCGGCATGACGCCCGAGCAGGCGGCTGCCCGCACCGGCGTCCCCGCCGACGTGGTCGCCCGCGTCTCGGCCCGCGTTGCCTCCGTGCTCTGGAAGCATCTCGTGCCGCACGCGCTGTGACGGCGCGAGAGCTGTTCCTCTCCCGGCGCGCCTGGGGCGTGGCGATGGTGGTTTTGCTGCCGCTCGGCATCGTGGCCGGTGCGGTGTTCCAGCAAAACGACTCCGGCCCCTCGGCCTGCGTCTCGCACTGGAACGCGTCCGACTCGGTCACGACCGCCGCCTATGCACACACCGGCGGCACGTATCGAGCGTTGATCGAGGCCAACGCCACGGCGTGCACGGTGTGGGTCAAAACGGCGGATGGCACGGTGTCCTGGGACGCCGTCGCATCCGGCAACGACATCGGCCAGGGAGCGCCGCTCGGCGCCTGGACGCCGGGCACCCACCGGTTGCCGGCGGGGCAGGGCTGGAACGCCGAGGTGTCGGGCGACACCGGGCGGTTGTCGGGGGGCTAGCACCAGCCGCTGGTCCGGCGGATTGGGGTCAGACCCCAAGGCTTGCGAGTTCGACCGGGTCTGACCCCCCCGGGCCACCACTAGGCAACGCCGACCTGCCGTGCCTGGCAACGCAAGACGGCCCCCCGGTGAGGGAGGGCCGTCGAGAGGGAGTTGGCTTCGTGTTGGTGCTACGCGGCGCGCAGCGGCTGCATGTCGGCCGAGGCGGCCAGCTCACGCAGCGCCTCCGCCTCGAGCTGGCGGACGCGCTCGCGGGTCAGGCCCACGATGCGGCCGATCTCCTCGAGGTTGCGCGGATCGTTGCCGTCCAGACCGAACCGCAGCTCGAGGATCAGGCGCTTGCGCTCGCCCAGCCGGTTCAGCCCCTCGCGAAGCTTCTCGTGGCGCAGCTGCGCCTCGGCAAGCTCCTCGGGGTTGCCCGCATCCGGGTCGGCGATCATGTCGCCCAGCTCCGAGTCTCCGTCCTCGCCCACCGGCTCGTGCATCGAGACGGTCTTGCGCGCGAGGCTGAGCGTCTCGGCAACGGCGTCGACGGTCAGCTCGGCCGCCTTCGCGATCTCGTCGTCGGTCGGCTCGCGACCCAGGCTCGCCTCCAGCGATCGGCGCGAGCGCTCGATCGCGCGCAGCCGGTCGGAGACGTGGACGGGCAGGCGGATGGTGCGGCCGCTGTTTGCGATCGACCGCTGCACCGCCTGGCGGATCCACCAAGTCGCGTACGTGGAGAACTTGAGGTCACGGCGCCAGTCGAACTTCTCGACCGCTCGGTTCAGGCCAAGCACGCCCTCCTGGATCAGGTCGAGGAACGGCACGCCCTGGCCGCGGTACTGCTTCGCAATCGACACGACCAATCGCAGGTTCGACTCGATCATGCGGCGCTTCGCGATCAGGTCGCCGCTCTCGATGGCCTTGGCCAGCGAGACCTCCTCGTCCTTGGTCAGCAGCGGGTAGCGCCCCGCCTGACGGAGGAAGAGATCGAGGCTGTTCGTGGTCGTGATCTCGACGTCGACGACCTCGACGCGCTCCTCGGGAGCGGGGGGATCGACAACGTCCACGCCAAGTCCGGCCAGTTCGTCGCGCAGTGCCTGGATGTCGTCCGCGTCGAGGTCGATCTCCTGCGCCAACGCCGCAAGCTCGTCCTCGTACAGCACCCCGCGCTCCTGCCCAAGCTCGACCAAGAGCCGGGCTTCCGGCTCGATGATCAGCTGGTCAGTCATAGATATCAACTCCCTCGAAAATGTTCGCCGTCAGGCAGCCGCACCAACATCGGCCGCTTCTCTCTAACGTTCGCCCTGGGAGTGTTATTCCCGCCCAGTTCGCCGTCTATGTTTGTACGTAATGCCGGTTGAGGTCGGATTGATTCCACCGCGCGATCCTCGTCCAGCTGAGACCCCGATGTCGCGATCGGCCCGGTACGGCCCGCTCACGCCGGGAACCAATCCCCGATTCGCGGTGTTCGCAGGCCCAGTTTATCCCTGTATTGGAACAGTTACCAGGGGGTACGAGCCAATCCCACGGACTTCTTACGTCCTCTTAACCTGAGATACGCACAGCGCCCATGTAGACGCTCGCATACCACGGGTCGGACAGCGCCGAGATCTTGACCACGTCTCCGGTGTGCGGGGCATGGATGAACAATCCGCCGCCGATGTAGATGCCGACGTGCCCCAAATCGGGATAGAAGAAGACCAGGTCTCCGGGCGCCAGCTGGTCACTGCCGACGTGGGATCCGGAGTTCCAGAGCGCGCCGGTGTAGTGGGGCAGCGAGACGCCGAGCTGTCCGTAGACGTAGACGACCAGGCCCGAGCAGTCGAAGCCGGATGGGCTGGCGCCGCCCCACACGTACGGCACGCCGAGGTACTGCTGTGCGAGCGCCGCGGCCTGCTGTCCCAGGGTGCCGGCGGGCGGCGGTGTGTACGTGGTGCCTCCCGAGCCGCCCGACGAGCCGCCCGATCCGCCGGTATCCGCCGGCGGCTGCGACGCCTGCTGGCGAGCGAGCCGTGCGGCCTTCTCGCGGGCGGCACGGTCGCGCGCCGCGCGGCGCTGGTCGATCAGCCGCCGAAGGTCGCCCTGGACGCTTCCCAGCAGGTTCTGGCGGGCGCGCAGCTCCGACTGAATCGTGGCCTTATGGGCGCGGGCCTGGGCGAGCAGCGTCGCGGCCGAGGCTTCCTCCTTGCGCAGGGCCGCCTGCCGGCGTGAGATCTCACGCTCCGCACTGGTGACCGCGTCCAGCAGCTCACCTTCGGACTTGGCAATTCGCTGCACGTACTCAACCCGGTCGACGAGCGTGTTGAACGAGCTTGAGCCGAGCACATAGGCAGTGGGGTCGTTCGAGCCCTGCTCCTTGTACGCCGAGACAAGGAAGGCAGCCAGGTGGCTGCGCGCGACCTTGAGATTGTGGCGAGCGACGTGGAGCCGGAGGGTGTTCTCGCGGATCTGGGCGTGGACGTCGGACAGGTGCTGGCGCGCGCCGTCGAAGGCCTCGATGGAGGCCTCGAGCTTCATGTCGAACTCGTTCAGCTGGCGCTCGATCGACGCGATCTGAGCGCGCTTGTCACTGATCTTGCTCGCCTGAGCAGGCCCCGCCAGCGCGGCCACGGCAAAGGCCGCGATCATCGCCAGGGTGCCGGTGCGACGGGCCCACGCACGGATGCTGGGCCGCCGCCGGTGACCGGTCCACGTCGGCATGGGCGCGAACTCTACCAGCCTGGATGGACAGCAACAACACGCTCCCGGATCTGTTTACCAGCAGCTAACAGTTGCGGTTGTTCGCCGGTTGACACATTCGCTGCCCCGAACGGTCGAGCCCGGCGATCGGCATCACCCGTTCCGGCAACACGTGGACCGAGGGGATTGCAAAGTGGGGGATCGTGGGGTAGAGTGGGGCGAAATGGGAGACAGGGCCCTTGCTGCTCGGCGAATTCACTCAACGACTTGATGCTAAGAACCGCCTCACCCTTCCCGCGAAGTTTCGTTCCAGGTTCGCGGACGGCGTGGTGGTCACCAAGGGCTTTGACGGCTGCCTGTTCGTGTTCACCCGTCCCAGCTGGGACTCCTTCGTCGAGTCGAAGCTGGAGCGGCTGGACCCGTTCAACAAAGAGTCGCGTACCATCAGTCGCTGGATGTTCGCCGGGGCCAGCGAGTCCGAGCTGGACGGCCAGGGGCGCGTGATGCTGTCCCAGCCTCTGCTCCAGCACGCAGAGCTGCGCAAAGACGTCGTCGTCGCAGGGCTGCGTGACTACCTGGAGATCTGGGACGTCGAGGCCTGGAAGCGCCAGCAAGCCGAATCCGAGGGGAGCGTGGAGGATGTTGCCGAACGTCTCTCACAGCAGTAGGACAGCGATGGCCCACGTGCCAGTCCTTGCACCGGAGGTTGCCGAGCTGCTCGATCTTCAGCCCGGCGACACGGTGGTCGACTGCACCTTCGGGGCCGGCGGCCACGCCGCGCTGCTGGAGCCGATGCTGAACGGCCATGGAACGTACATCGCGATCGATCGCGATCCGGAGGCCAACGTCCACTTCGAGCGGTTCGCCGCCCACGCCACCTGCGAGACGCGCTTCATGCGCGGCAACTTCTCGCTGGTGTTGCGCAATCTGGTCGCGACCGGCAGCCGCGTCGACGCGGTGCTGATGGACCTCGGCATCTCGTCGATGCAGGTCGACCAGCCCGAGCGCGGATTCAGCTACGCCGCCGACGCCCCTCTCGACATGCGGATGGATCCGGCCGCCGACCTCACCGCCACCGAGATCGTGAACGAGTGGGACGAGCGCGAGATCGCCCAGCTGCTGCGCGAGTACGGCGAGGAACGGTTCTCCCGCCAGATCGCCCGTGCGATCGTCCGCCGTCGCGAGCGCGAGCCGTTCCTGCGCACCGGCGACCTTGTCGATGTGATCAAGGCGGCGATCCCGACGCCGAGCAGGTTCGGGCAGGGCCACCCCGCCAAGCGCTCCTTCCAGGCGCTTCGGATCGCGGTCAACGACGAGCTGGAATCTCTGACCGAGGGTCTGCAGCACGCCCTCGAGCTGCTCGCGCCGCGCGGCCGGATGGCCGTGATCAGCTTCCACTCGCTCGAGGACCGGATCGTCAAGCGCTTCATCCGTGACCAGGCGCGCGGGTGCACCTGCCCGCCGGACTTCCCGATCTGCGTCTGCGGCCACGAGCCACTGCTTCGCATGCTCACCGGCAGGGCGGTGGTGCCGACCGTGGACGAACGCTGCCAGAACCCGCGCTCCGCCTCGGCCAAGCTCCGCGCAGCCGAAAGGACCGAGGCGCCGTGAGCGTCGTCGCGCCGGCACCGGCCGCTCCTGAGCGGCCCCGGCGCCGAGCCGCTCCGGCCACCCCGGCTCCTCGCCGGGAGCGCTCGCGAGCGGCCAGACCCGCGCTCGCCCGGCCCCGCGCCGGGCGCTCGCCGGTGAGTGCGGGCGTGATCTGGGTACTACTGCTGGCGACCCTGTTCGGGGGCATCGTGGCGTTGAACGTGGGCGCGCTTCGTAACTCGATCGCAGCCAGCCGCATCGACGGCGAGGCCGCTGCGCTGCGGTCCCAGAACGCCGACCTCGCCTCTCAGATCGCCGCGGATTCCGGCTACCTCCGGATCAGCCAGCAGGCCCGCAACCTGGGCATGGTGCCGGCCCAACTCAGCCGCCGTGATTACATGCGCCTGCACCCGCGACGTGGCGGGACGGTTCGCACGCGGGCGCTGACCAAACAGTCGCCGGTCACGTTCTCCGGGGCACACAGCAGGGCGACCCGGACCAGATGACCAAACTGCCCGATCAGCGGCTGCGGCTGATCCTGGTGCTCTCGTCGCTGGCGTTTGCGGTCGTGGTGACGCGGGCCGTCTACATCCAGGTCGTCCAGGCATCGTCGCTGGCCGCCAAGGCCCGCGGCCAGCAGAACGCGACCATCATCGTGCCGACCTCGCGCGGTCGCATCCTCGACAGCACCGGCCAGCCGCTCGCCCAGGACGTGGCTGCCAAGGATCTGATGGTGCATCCGGCGGAGGTCCAGGATCCCGTGCAGACGGCCAACTTCATCGCCCAGATGATCGGCTTCAAGCCAAAGCACAAGAAGGCGCTGCTTCGCGAGGTCAACCTGCTGGTGCCGCGGCTGACGGTGAAGGGCGTGGTCGAGGCGCGGGTGATCCCCCAACTGGATGCAGTGACCGCCGCCAGCATCATGGCGGCCAAGCCGCCCGGTGTCTTCCTTGCCGACGCCGTTCGGCGCGACTATCCGACCCACAGCCAGGCTTCGCAGCTGCTTGGCTACACCGATTTCGCCAACGGTGGCGCGGACGGTGCCGGCCTCGAGCAGCAATACAACACCGTCCTCACCGGCCGCTCCGGCGAACGGCTCGAGGTTCGCGGGCCCGGCGGTGTTCCCCTGGACACGATCACGCTGCGGCGACCACGAGCCGGACACGACATCCAGCTGACGATCAACCGAGCGATCCAGGCCAAGGTGCAGTCGGTGATCGACGGCACCGTCCAGCAGTTCCATGCCCACTCGGCCACGGCCATCGTGCTCGACCCCAAGACCGGCGAGATCCTGGCGATGGCCTCATCCCCAGGCTACGACAACAACGATGTCCACGACCTGCCCGCCCGCAACTTCCACGACGCGACCCAGAACATGGCGGTCGAGTACTCCTACGAACCGGGGTCGACCTTCAAGGTTGTGACGATGGCAGCCGCGCTGACCAACCACATCGTCCAGCCCGGAACGGTGTTCCACGACCTCCCGTATCAGATCCAGGTCGGCGACAAGACCGTGCACGATGACGTGCCGCGCGGGCCGATCAAGTCGATCACGGTGCGGCAGATCCTGCAGGAGTCGTCCAACGTCGGCACGGTCACGATCGCGAGAATGGTTGGAAAGACGCTGCTCTCGACGTGGATCGACCGCTTCGGCTTCGGGCGCACAACCGGCGTCGACCTTCCGGGAGAGGCGCCCGGCATCCTGCTGCCGCCTGACAAGTGGTACGACTCGTCGATCGGCAACATCCCGATCGGCCAGGGCATCGCGGTCACGCCGATGCAGATGGCCGCCATGTACTCGGCGATCGCCAACGGCGGCGTGTTGGTGCAGCCGCACGTGGTGAAGCGGATCGAGGGCGAGCCCAAGCCCGACTTCTCCAGCCGCCGGATACTGGATGCCGGTGTCGATCACCAGCTGGTCAATATGCTGAAGGGCGTGGTCGACACCGCCACGGGTACCGGCGTCCGCGCCCGCATCCCCGGCTACACGGTGGCCGGCAAGACCGGCACCGCGCAGAAGGCGCTCGCCCACGGCCGCGGCTACTCAACCAGCAACTACGTCGCCTCGTTCGTCGGCTTCCTGCCCGCCGACGACCCGCAGGTCGAGGTGCTGGTCGTGGTCGACTCGCCGCGCGGCAACATCTTCGGCGGTTACGTGGCCGCGCCGGCGTTCAAGGACATCGCGACCTCGCTGACGCAGCTCTTGGCGATCCCGCCCGACCGCCGCATCTCTCCGTAGACGTCGAGCCCGCCCGTTACGCTTCGCGGCGAATGCGACTCGCGAACCTGATCTCGGCGATCGAGCCGCTCGAGGTGCGAGGCGGCACATCGGGCGAGATCTTGGCGCTCAGCTATGACGCATCCCGATCCGAGCCGGGCGCGCTGCACTTCTGTGTCCCCGGCCTGCGCGCCGACGGCCATGACTTCGCCGCCCTGGCCGCCGAGCGCGGCGCTGTGGCACTGGTGGTCGAGCGATTCCTCGACGTCGAGCTGCCACAGGTGCGGGTGACATCGTCGCGGTGGGCGATGGGGCCCGCTGCCGACCTGTTCTTCGGCCATCCCAGCGGGGCGCTGGACGTGGTTGGTATCACCGGTACCAACGGCAAGACGACCACCGCCTTCCTGATCCATGCCGTGCTGGAGGCCGCCGGCCGCAGACCCGGGCTGCTGGGCACCGTGGAGGCGCGGATCGGCGGCCGGACGGTGGCGGTCAAGCACACCACGCCCGAGAGCATCGATCTGCAGGCGCTGTTTCGGCGCATGCTGGATGAGGGCGATCGCAGCTGCGCGATGGAGGTGTCGTCTCACGCGCTTGCGCTGGGCCGGGTCGAGGGGACGCGGTTCGCGGCGGCCGCGTTCACCAACCTGACGCAGGATCACCTCGACTTCCATCCCACCATGGAGGACTACCACGCCGCCAAGCGGCGCCTGTTCGAGAGCGGGGAGTGGCCGGCCGCCATCAATGTCGGAGACAGCTACGGCCGGCGGCTGGTGGACGAGGTGCCGGGGCCGGTGCTGACCTACGCCGCCTCCGGCGAGACGGCCGACGTGCGGCCCCACGCCCTGGAGGTGGCGGCGGGCGGTGCGATCGCGCTGATCGCGCGAACGCCGCGCGGACTGCTGCCGCTGGACGTGAAGCTGCGCGGCCTGTTCAACGTCGAGAACGTGCTCTGCGTGGTGGCGATCGGCGAGCTGCTCGAGCTGCCGCACGAGGCGGTTCGGGCGGGCATCGCGTCGGTTGCCGGCGTACCTGGTCGGTTCGAGCCGGTTGACGCCGGCCAGCCGTTCACGGTGCTGGTGGATTACGCCCACACCCCCGACTCGCTCGACAACGTGCTGCGTGCTGCGCGCGAGATCACGTCCGGCAGCGTGATCTGCGTGTTCGGCTGCGGTGGCGACCGCGATCGCGGTAAACGGCCGCTGATGGGTGCCGTCGCCCGCCGGCTGGCCGACCGGGCGATCGTGACCACCGACAACCCGCGCAGCGAGGACCCGGCCGCGATCGTGGCCGAGATCACCGCCGGCTTCGAGATGGAGGTGGAGCTCGACCGCCGCCGAGCGATCGAGCTGGCGGTGGCCGCCGCGCGCGATGGCGATGTGGTTGTGATCGCAGGCAAGGGACACGAGCAGGGCCAGCAGTTCGCCGACCGGACGCTGCCGTTCGACGACCGCACCGTCGCGCGCGAGGCGCTGGCGGCCATGCTGGCGGAGACATGATCGCAATCGACACCTCCGAGATCGTGGCGCTGACAGGCGGCAGCGGCGACGTGGGGGCGGCGGTCGAGGGCGTCGCGATCGACTCCCGGCAGGTTGAGCAGGGCGATCTGTTCGTGGCGTTGCGCGGTAGCCGCACCGATGGGGTCGCCCACGTCGACGAGGCTCTGGCAAAGGGCGCGGTTGCCGCCCTGGTGCCGCGCGGCGTGCCGGGACCCAACCGGATCGAGGTGGACGACGTGCTGGCGGCGCTCGCTGTGATCGCCCGCGAGGTCCGCCTCCGGTCTCGCGCGCGGGTGGTCGGCATCACCGGGTCGACCGGCAAGACGTCCACCAAGGACATCCTCACGTCCTTGCTGGAGCCGCACGTCGACGTCGTCTCCAGCCGCCAGAACGAGAACAACGAGCTTGGCGTTCCGCTGACGCTTGCCCGCATCGAGCGCGACACTGAGGTGGCGGTGGTCGAGATGGCGATGCGGGGGATGGGCGAGATCGCCCACCTGGCCGCGGTCGCGTCGCCCGACATCGGGCTGATCACCGGCGTCGGCCCGGTGCATCTGGAGCTGCTCGGCACCGTCGGCCGGGTGGCGGCCGCCAAGGCGGAGCTGCTGGCCGCGCTGCCCGCAGACGGCGTCGCGATCGTGCCGCACGGCGAGCCGCTGCTGGCCCCCCACCTGGCCGGGCTGCGGTGTCAGGTGGTGAGCTTTGGAACCGATCCGGCGGCCGACGTGAGGCTGGTCTCGTTCCGCCGGCAGGATGCCGGCGGCGAGGCGGAGATCGCCGTTCGCGGTCGAACCTTGTCCCTGCCCGTGAGCTTCACGTCACAGCACAATGCCGTCAACCTGACAGCCGCCGTCGCCGCCTACGACGCGCTCGGCCTGCCCTTGGATGATGTTGCCGAGGGCGCTCGGTCGGTGCGCTTCTCGCGCTGGCGCGGTGAGGAGATTGCTCTTCCGGGCGGAGGGCTGCTGATAGCCGACTGCTACAACGCCAATCCGACATCGATGCGTGCTGCTCTGATTCACCTGGGAGACGCGGCCGAGGGGCGGCGCCGCGTCGCGGTGCTGGGCGACATGGCCGAGCTCGGGCCCGGCGCAGAGGGCTTTCACGCCCAGATCGGCGACCTTGCCGGCGAGCTCGGCACGGAGCTGGTGATCGGCATCGGGCCGCTGGCGCGCGGCTACGCCGGAGTCTGGTTCGCCGATGTGGACGAGGCCCTGGAGGCGCTTCCCGATCTGCTCCAGCCGAGGGATGCCGTGCTCGTGAAGGGCAGCCGCTCGATGGGCCTCGAGGCTGTGGTGGAGGCGATCGCGCCGTGAAACTGGTGCTGCTGGCAGGTGTCATCGCCATGCTGCTGTCGATCGCGGCGGGCCCGGCATTCATCGCCTTCGTGCACCGCCGTTCGCTGGGACAGCACATCCGAGAGGACGGACCGGCCGGCCACATTTCCAAACAGGGAACGCCCACGATGGGCGGTCTGATCCTGCTGGCCTGCGCGCTGCTGACGTTTGCGATCCTGACAAAGCGTACGACGCCGGCGCTGACGGTGGCGGGCGTGACCCTGGCCTGTGCCGGCATCGGCTTCATCGACGACTGGTTCAAGCTCGCCCGCCGGCGCTCGCTGGGCCTGTCCGGCCGCTGGAAGATGCTGCTGCTGTTGGGGGTGACGGCGGCGCTCGGCTACGTCGCCCACCGCCAGCACCTCTCCACGGACGTCTACCTGCCCCTGATCGACGTGCGACTGGACCTGGGGCCGTTCTACTATGGCCTGCTGTTCCTGGTCGTCGCCGGTGGCGCGAATGCCGTCAACCTGACCGACGGGCTCGACGGGCTGGCCGCGGGGACGATGACGATCGCGATGCTGACCTACACCGCGATGATGGTTGTGGCGTTCCTCTCGCCGGGCGGCCTCACCGCGGAGGGAGCCGCCAGCCGGATCGACCTGGCGATCATCGGCGCCGCGATCGTCGGCGGCTGCGTCGGCTTCCTCTGGTACAACGCCTACCCGGCCGACGTCTTCATGGGGGACACCGGCTCGTTTGGGCTGGGTGGCGCGCTGGCGGCGATGGCCGTGTTCACCAAGACCGAGTTCCTACTGGTGCTGATCGGCGGCGTCTTTGTGGTCGAGGCATTGTCGGTGGCGATCCAGGTGCTGTGGTTCAAGACCACCCGCCGGCGCGTCTTCCTGATGGCGCCGATCCATCACCACTTCGAGATGCTGGAGTGGACCGAGAACAAGATCATCGTCCGGTTCTGGATCCTGGCCTCGATCTGCGGGGCCAGTGGCTTCGTCCTCTACTACCTGGCCTACTCCAAGTTCCGGTGAGCCGTGACCGCTACGTGGTGCTGGGCCTGCGCCGCTCGGGACTCGCGGCCTGCGAGGCGATCCGGCGGACGATGCCGTCGGCCGAGGTGGTTGCCGTCGACGACGCGCCGGACGTGGACACCGCGAGGCTTTCGGCACTCGGGATCGAACACCGGGTGGGAGGCGAGGATGTGTCCACTGAAGGTCTGACAGCACTGGTGAAGAGCCCCGGGGTGCCCGGCGGCGTGCCCCTGGTCGAACGGGCGCGGGCGGACGGCGTGCCGGTGTGGAGCGAAGTCGAGCTGGCGGCGCGGATGCTGCAAAATCCGATCGTCGGGATCACCGGCACCAACGGCAAGACCACCACCACCGAGCTGGTTGGGGCGATGCTGCGGGCCGGCGGCCTCGACGTGGAGGTGGCCGGCAACGTGGGGCGAGCGCTGTGTGAGCTGCCCGGCCGGGTCGCCGAGGATGCGTGGGTTGTATGCGAGCTGTCCAGCTTCCAGCTCGAGGACATCGACACGTTCCGCTGCCGGGTGGGGGTTGTGTTGAACATCACGCCCGACCACCTCGACCGGCACGGAACGATCGAGCGTTACCGGGCGAGCAAGCTGCGCATCCTCGAGAACCAGACCGACGGCGATGTGGCGGTGTTGAACGGCGATGACCCCCTGCTTCGCGCCGCGGATCTGCCCGGAGACGGCCGCCGGGTCTGGTTCGACCGCTCCCAGTCCGACCGGGTGGACTGGGAACATGCCGGTATCCGTGGTGACCACAACCTCGAGAACTCGATCGCCGCGGCTGCCGCCGCGGAGGCGGTGGGCGTGCCGCGCGAGGCCCGCGATCGTGCCCTGCGCGAGTTCGTCCCGCCGCCCCACCGGCTGCAGCTGGTCGCAGAGCGGGGCGGTGTCAGCTTCGTGGACGACTCCAAGGCGACCAACCCGGAGGCGGCCATCAAGGCCCTGACGGCGTTTCACCGCGGCGTCCATCTGATTCTTGGGGGGTCACTTAAGGGCGCCTCGTTCGGGCCGTTGGCCGCTGCCGTCGCCGCCGGGCCGGTGGCGTCGGTCGACCTCACCGGCGACGCGGTCCAGGCGATCGCCGCGGAGCTCGACTCGGCCGGTGTCGCGTATCGCCGCCACCGCCGCCTCGCAGAGGCGGTGAGCGCCGCCGCCGCCGATGCCCGGCCGGGCGACACGGTGCTGCTCTCGCCGGCCTGCGCGAGCTTCGACGAGTTCCGGGACTACGTCCATCGCGGTGAGGTGTTCGCCGAGCTGGCGGCGGAGGTGGCGGTTGGTCGCTGACGTTCAGCGGGTGCGCCGGCACGCGCCGCGGTCGAGCCCGCAGCTCGAGTACCACCTGCTGCTGCTGGTCACGCTTGGCCTGGTCGCCTTCGGGCTGATCATGGTCTACAGCGCCTCCAGCGGCACGGCGGTGGTGAACGGGCGCGACCCGGTCGGCGTGCTCGCAAAGCAGGGCATCTACGCCGCCGTCGGCATCGTGCTGATGCTCATTCTGGCACGGTTCGACTACCGCCGGCTGCGCTACTTCGCGGCGCCCTTTCTGTTGATCGCGATTGCCCTGCTGGTGGCGGTCAAGATCCCGCATGTGGGAGTGACGCTGAACGGGGCCCAGCGCTGGATCTACCTCGGCCCGATCTCGATCCAGCCGTCCGAGATCGCGAAGGGTGCGGTGCTGGTGTTCGCCGCCGCCGTGCTGGCCTCGCGCAAGCGGCCGCCGCGCACGCTGAAGCAACTGTTCAACCCGGTCGGCGCCGTGGTGGTGGTGGTGCTTGTGCTGATCCACTCCCAGCCCGACCTGGGCACGACGATCGCCATTTCGCTGATGGTGTGCGGCATCCTGCTGGTGGCGGGCACTCCGTACCGGCTGTTCGTAGGCGTCGCACTGGCCGGTGTGCTCGGCGTGGCGTACACGATCGCGCGAGAGCCGTACCAGATGGACCGCATACGCGCGTTCGTCGATCCGTGGCAGGATCCATCGGGCAGCGGCTATCAGACCATCCAGGCGCTCTACTCGCTCGGCTCGGGCGGCATCTGGGGCGTGGGGCTGGGCAACGGCACGCAGAAGATCGGCTTCCTGCCGGAGGCGCCCACCGACATGATCGGCGCCGTGATCGGCGAGGAGCTTGGCCTGGTTGGGATCCTGGCGACGGTGACGGCGTTTGCGTTGTTCACGTGGCTGGGCTTCCGGATTGCGATGCGCTGCAATGACCCGTTCGGCAAGTACCTGACCGCCGGCGCGACGTCGCTGGTGGCCGGCCAGGCGATCGTCAACTTCGGCGCCGTGCTCGGCTTCCTGCCGCTGACGGGTGTGCCACTGCCGCTGATAAGCTCAGGCGGGTCGAGCCTTGTGGTGATGCTCGGCCTGGTCGGTGTCATGCTGAACGTCGCGGAATCGACCGCGGCCGCGCGTGGCGCCGCCTCCGGAAACCGGCGCGAGGCGAAGGATGGCAAGGCGACCGAACCCCCCAAGCGTGCAGAGCCCACGCGTGCTGATCGCAGCAGGCGGAACCGCGGGGCACGTCGTACCGGCGCTGGCGGTGGCCGCCGAGCTGCGGGCTAGGGACGCGCAGGTCGAGTTCGCGGGCGGCGACCGTGTCGAGGCTCGCATAGTGCCCGAGGCCGGCTATCCCTTTCACCGGTTCACGATCGGCGGCATTCCGCGCAAGCTCTCTCCGGAGCTTGCCCGTTCGTTGATCCGCGCCGGCGCCGCGCCACTGGCCTGCCGGAAGATCATCTCCGCCGTGCGACCGGATGTCGTCTTCGGCGCCGGTGGCTACGTCTCGGGCCCGATGCTGGCAGCCGCCGCCGCGTCTCGGATTCCCGCCGCGCTGCTGGAGGTGGACGCCCATATGGGTGTCGCGAACCGGCTGGCCGCTCCGCTGGTGCGCCGCGTGTACCTGGCGTTTCCGATCCACGGCGAGGACGCCAAGTACGTTGTCACGGGACGGCCGGTTGAGAGCCGCAGCGTCCGATCGGCTGCGCTCGGCTCTGATCAGGAGGTGGTGCTGGTCGTCGGCGGCAGCCTGGGCGCGGCACGGTTGAACGACGCGGCGACCGCTGCGTGGGCTCACTCAGATCCTGGGTTTCATGTGATGCACGTCACCGGCGAGCGGGAGTACGCCCGGTTCAAGGATCTTTCCAGCCCGTGGTATCAGGTGCATGACTACATCCCGAACCTGATGGCCACCATGCTCGGCGGCGGCCCGAAGCTGATCGTCTCGCGGGCCGGCGGCTTCGTGTTCGAGATCGCGGCCGCCGGCTGCCCGTCGATCCTGGTTCCTTCGCCCAACGTGACCGCCGACCACCAGACCGCCAACGCCCGCCACCTCGAGCGGGCCGGTGCTGCGATCGTGATCGCAGACGCCGACCTCACGCCTGAGCTGCTCGATTCGACCGCGCGCGCCTTGCTGGCCGATCCCGAGCGGCTCCAGGCGATGGCCGAGGCGGCCCGCCGTTGGGCGCGACCGGACGCCGCAGCCCGAATCGCCGACGACCTGCTAACACTTGCCGGATGAGCTTCGCCGACCGTCGCCTACACATGATCGGGATCGGCGGCGCCGGCGTCTCGGCGCTCGCGACCGTCGCCTACGCCTGGGGGGCGGACGTGACGGGCTGCGACCGTGCGCCGTCGGTGTACTCGGATCGCCTCGCCCGCTTTGGAGTGCCGGTCTCGATCGGGCATGACCCCGTGCACCTCGAGCCGGGGATGGAGGTGGTTGTCTCGTCCGCGATCGCAGCCGACGAGCCGGAGCTGCTGGCCGCCCGTGAGCTCGGACTGCCCCGGCTTCACCGTGCCCAACTGCTCGCCGAGATGGTGGCATCACGGCGCTCGATCTGCGTGGCCGGCGCACACGGCAAGACCACCACATCGGCCATGATCGCCTTCGCCGCCCAGCGCCTGGGACTCGATCCCACGTTCCTGATCGGCGGCGACGTGCCGCAGCTGGGCGGGAATGCCGGGCCGGGTGGCGGAACGCTCCTGGTCGCCGAAGCGGATGAATCGGACGGCTCGCTCTCGCTGCTTCGACCCCGTGTTGCCGTGGTGAACAACGTTGAGCTCGATCACCACGCGCGGTTCGGGTCGCTCCAGGAGCTGAAGGACCTCTTCTCCGCGTGGACGATGGAGCTTCCCGCCGGCGGCGCGCTGATCATCCACGAATCGGTGTCGCTTCCCACCCAGGCGCAGGTTGCCCGATTTGGATACGGCGACGTCGAGTGGCAGGTGAGCGCGGTCGAGCAGGGCGGCGGTCGCACCGGGTGCTGGCTGCGGACGCCGGAGGGGATGCCGGTGCACGTCTCGCTGGAGGTGCCGGGCGAGCACAACGCGCTCAACGCCGCGGCTGCGATCGCCTCCCTGAACGCGGCCGCGGGTGTGCAGCCGGCCGACGCCGCTTCTGCCCTTGCCGAGTTCACCGGCGTCGCCCGCCGCTTCGAGCTGCGCGGCCGCCACGCCGGAGCGTGGATCGTGGACGACTACGCGCACCATCCCACGGAGGTCGCGGCAGCCATCGCCGCCGCTCGGGCATGGGCGCCGGGGCGGGTGGTGGTCTGCTTCCAGCCGCACCTGTTCTCGCGCACGGAGGCTCTGGCGCGTGGCTTCGGTTTGGCGCTCGCCGCCGCCGACGAGGTCGTGGTGACCGAGATCTACCCCGCCCGCGAGTCTCCGGTTGAGGGCGTCACCGCGAAGCTGGTGGTCGATGCCGTCAGCGAGCGGCGGCCCGGAATGCCTCTCGCCTATCAGCCCAGCCTGGACGCCAGCGCCCGTTACCTGACGGGGCGGATACGGCCGGGCGACCTCGTGCTCACGGTGGGCGCGGGGGACGTGCGGCGGGTCGGCGACCTGCTGCTGGAGCCGCGGTGACGCTGCCCGGATGCGTCGAGCGCCATGTCTCCCTCTCCCGCCTGACGACCGTGGGGACCGGCGGCCCCGCGCGCTTCGTCGGCCGTCCTGAGAGCGTCGACGAGCTGGCCGGCCTGCTCGCCTGGCGAGCTGACGAGGGCCTGGCGATGGCGGTGGTCGGCCTGGGATCGAACCTGCTCGCCTCGGACGAGGGCTTCGACGGACTCGTGGTGCGGCTATCCGGGGGACTGGCCGAGATCGAGCGCGACGGCGACTCGATCCGTTGCGGCGGAGGCGCGTCACTGGCGGCGGTGGTCAAGCGGGCCACGCAGTGGGGTCTCTCGGGCATCGAGTTCGGCTGTGCGATACCGGGTACGGTCGGCGGGGCGGTGCGCATGAACGCCGGCGCCTATGGTGGCGAGATGCGCGACGTGATGGCGGAGGCACTGGTGCTGACGGCCGGCAGCAGCCGGAACGGCGGCCCGGATCAGCTGGCCATGAGCTACCGGCGATCGAACGTGACCGCCGACGAGGTGGTTGCCTCAGCGACGCTGGCGCTGGCAGCAAGCGACACCGAGCGGATCGCGGGCACCGTCAAGGAGATGCAACGCAGGCGGCGTGAGGCGCAGCCGGCAGGGGTGCGGACGTTCGGCAGCGTCTGGAAGAACCCGTCCCCCAAGATGACGGCCGGGATGCTGCTCGAGCGCTGCGACCTGAAGGGATTCCAGATCGGCGGCGCCCGCATCTCGCTGGTGCACGCGAACTTCATCGAGAACACCGGTGACGCCCGCTCGTCTGACGTGATCGCGCTGATGACCGAGGCCCGCCGGCGCGCCCGTGAGCAGTTCGGCATCACGCTCGAGCATGAGGTGCAGCTGCTGGGATCGATCGAGCTGCCTGAGGGCTAGCCCAGTCTCCGGATCAGGTGTTGCCGCACTCCTTGAAGCCGTACTTCGCGGCCATCGTGTTCGCAGCGTTCAGGAACTTCGCCCCCCGGGCCTCGGCGTCGTTGATCTGCGACTGGCTGCCGGTGCTCGCCGCGGCCTCGACGTCCGACTCGAACGCCAGCGCCCGGTCGACGTTGTCGAGCATCGTGCTGATCGCCGAGGCGTCACCGTCGGGCGGGGTGAGAGCGCGCACGTCTGAGACCACACCGCGCTCGATCCGGTACACGCTCTTGACGTACGCGGACAGCTGATCGTTGGAGCCGGGCTGGGGGAGGGCGTCCTGCGCCCTTGAGCCCTTCAGGCAGATCGCATCCGCCTGCTTGATGAAGGATGGCTTGGAGGGGTGGGAAGAGGAGCTGCCGCAGCCGGCGAGCGAGGCTGCCAGCACGAGGCCGGCCAGCGAGACTGGGATCGAGCGAAAAGCGTTCATGGAGATCCGTTCGTCATCGGGCAGGTTTTGGTTCGCCGCCGTTGAACTCACCGGTCGTGCAGCTCGTCTCGGGCATTGATGACGCTTTCATGCTTCGCCGCCGCGAGCTCCTGCGCAAGCAGGGCAGAAGACGGCTGGCGATCCTGCTCGCGGTCGTCTCGGTGATCGCGGTGGTGGCGGGCTACAAGCTGCTCGCGATGTCGTCGGCGTTCGCCGTCACGCGGGTCGAGGTGAAGGGCGCACAGCCGTCCCTGTCGCGCGACATCCACGCCGCGGTCGAGTCGGTTGCCGGCGGTCGCAACCTGCTCCAGGTGGATCAGTCTGCGATCGTCAGCCGCCTTCAGGGCATGCCGTACGTTCGCTCGGTCTCGATCGACCGCGCCTTCCCGCACACGCTGGCGGTGCGGGTCGTGGTCGAGCACCCGGCCGTGCTGGTGATGGTGGGCAAGACGGGGTACCTGGTGTCGGACGACGGCCGGGTGCTCGAGCAGACAACGGCCACGCCGGCGCGACTGCCGCAGGTCACCCTGGGGGATTCGACAAACCTGATCATCGGCCGCGACAGCGGTGATGACGGCGTGCGCGCGGCGCTTGCTGTGCTGACCGCGACGCCACCCGGATTCCGCCAGGCGGTTGGGCGCATCACCCGGCTGATCCCCGGCGACGGAACCATCACCGCGGTGGTCGGCGACCACATCAGGCTGCGGCTGGGGGACACGTCCCAGCTCGCGCTGAAGCTCGAGGTCGTGCGTCGCGTGATGCGACGCGTGCAGGGCGCGCAGCGGAAGGAACTGGGGTACATCGACGTGACCGCACCCAACCGCCCCGCGTATGGGATGCGATCGACATTAACCTCAAGTACAGGGTGAGACTTACATCCTTCAGGTTCGGCTTGACACCGAGAGTTCATGGGAGTACCCTGGCTTCGGCGCCCCACGTCGACCGGTCGAATCCGGTACGCCGTGCGGGCTCAACGTGTTTTTGGGAGTACTCTCAGGCTGACCGTCAGGTTGAGGCGGCGGCCGGTGCAGCCGCGACGGAGGTATCACAACCATGAGGGATCAGAGTGGCAACTACCTGGCGGTGATCAAGGTCGTCGGCGTCGGGGGTGGCGGCACGAACGCCGTCAACCGGATGGTCGATGCGGGGCTGCGGGGAGTCGAGTTCATCGCGGTCAACACCGACGCACAGGCGCTGCTGATGTGCGACGCCGACGTCAAGATCCACATCGGCTCGAAGATCACGCGCGGCCTCGGTGCCGGCGCGGATCCGTCCATCGGTCGCGAGGCGGCGACGGAGAGCCGCGACGAGTTGAAGGAGGCGCTGAAGGGCGCCGACATGGTCTTTGTCACCGCGGGCAAGGGTGGCGGGACGGGCACCGGTGCGGCGCCCATCATCGCCGAGATCGCGCGTGAGCTGGGCCGTTGACGGTCGGCGTCGTGACGCGGCCGTTCGCCTTCGAGGGCCGCAAGCGCGGCGACCAGGCGGACGAGGGCATCCGCACGCTGCGCGAGAAGGTCGACACGCTGATCATCATCCCCAACGACCGCCTGCTGCAGGTCGTCGAGAAGCGCACCTCGATCGTGGACGCCTTCCGGATTGCCGACGACGTCCTGCGCCAGGGCGTCCAGGGCATCACCGATCTGATCACGGTGCCCGGCCTGATCAACCTCGACTTCGCGGACGTGCGCACGATCATGCGCGAGGCCGGCTCGGCGCTGATGGGAATTGGCGTTGCCAGTGGCGAGAACAGGGCCGCCGAGGCAGCACGCGCCGCGATCTCCTCGCCGCTGCTCGAGGCGTCGGTCGAGGGAGCCACGGGCATCCTGCTCAACATCACCGGCGGCGCCGACCTTGGCCTGTTCGAGGTCAACGAGGCGGCCGAGATCATCGGCAGCGCGTCCGACTCGGATGCCAACATCATCTTCGGCGCCGTGATCGACGAGGCGATGGCCGACCAGGTGCGTGTGACCGTGATCGCCACCGGCTTCGACAAGTCGTCGCGCTCGCGCCCTGCGGCTGTGTTCGCGGCTGGCACCCGTGATGCGCCGGCCCGCACGCTCGAGGACACTGGGACGGGTGAGTTCGAGGTGCCCAAGGAAGCGCTCGAGATTCCGAGTTTCCTGCGCGAAAATTGATGCGCGCGGCGGGCCAGTGGCCCGACCCGCAACTGATCTCAGGGCTCTGCCCGACAGCGGCAGAGACGTTCGTAGCGCTGATGGCGGAGCGAGGAGGGGTCAGACCCCGGGAGCAGACGCTGTTCCGAGTCCCGATGGCTTTGCGAGGCGAGGGTAAGACCCCGGTCAGACACGCCATCTGCCCGCTTGTACAATCTCCCCAAGACCGAGCGGCGAAAGCCTCCCGGTTGACCCTGACGCCGGTGCCCCGGCGGCCTCGCCGCCGTCGGGGCACCGCATCAGCGGCCACTGTGTAGACTGCGCCTCCGGATGGCTGAGGAGACCGCGCTGCGCCGGACCCCGCTGTACGACCGCCACGTTGCGGCCGGCGCGCGTGTTGTTCCTTTCGCCGGCTGGGAGATGCCGGTGCAGTACGAGGGGATCATCCCCGAGCATCTCGCCGTGCGGTCGGCCGCGGGCCTGTTCGACGTCTCCCACATGGGCCAGCTCGAGCTGCGCGGCGAGGGCGCGACGAGTTCGGCCAGCGGATGCTGTCCAACGACCTCGACCGGATCGGTGCGGGGCATGCGCAGTACACGCTGCTGCTCGACGAGCATGGATGTCCCGTCGACGACCTCATCGTTTACCGATTCGGCGACGGCCACCTGCTGCTGGTGGTGAACGCATCTCGGGTGGACGACGATCGCGAGTGGCTGGCGAGCCCATCTGCCGGACGATGTGGTGATGGACGACCGCTCGGCCGACATGGCGATGCTGGCCCTTCAGGGGCCGACCGCCCTCGGCCTGGTGGAGCTGCCTGAGCTCGCTCCGTTCGGCTTCACCCACGTCGATGTCTGCGGTGTTCCGGCGATCGTCGCCCGAACCGGGTACACGGGTGAACCGGGCGTCGAGCTGATGGTCGCCGGGGAGCGGGCGGTCGACTGTGGGACGCGCTGGTCGCGGCGGGTGCCGTCCCGTGCGGCCTGGGCGCGCGCGACACGCTGCGGCTCGAGGTCTGTTACCCGCTGTACGGCAACGACCTCTCGCTGGAGCGGACCGCGCTCGAGGCTGGGCTGGGTTGGGTCTGCGCGCTCGACGCGAAGGACTTCGTCGGCGCCGAAGCGCTGCGCGCGCAGCGTGAAGCGGGCGGCTCGACCGGTTGGTCGCCTTTGCTATGAGCGAGCGCAGCATCCCCAGCCAGGGCATGCCGATCCGGCCGGCCGGCGTCGTCACCAGCGGCACCATGTCACCTTCGATGGGTATCGGCATCGGCATGGGATACGTCCCGGCCGCCGGCGCGAAGCCGGGCACGAGATCGAGATCGACGTTCGCGGCCGCGCCCTCGCGGCCACGGTCGAGAGCAAGCCACTGTACGTCAAGGAGACGAGCACATGAGCGATGCGAGCTATCCCGAGGTCTCTGCTACAACGAGGAGCACGACTGGGCGAGGGTGGACGGCGAGAACGCGACATTCGGCATCACCTGGTACGCACAGGACTCCCTCGGCGAGGTCGTGTTCTACAGCCCCGCCGCCGTCGGCACCGCCATCACCAAGGGCGGCGAATATGGCGAGCTGGAATCGACCAAGGCGGTGTCGCCGCTGATCTCACCTCTCGACGGCGAGGTGACTGAGGTCAACGACGCTCTGGACGGCAGCGAGAACACCGTCAACGACGACCCCTACGGCGAGGGCTGGCTGATCAAGGTGCGGCTGTCCGATCCGTCGCAGGTCGACTCGCTGATGGACTCCGCCGCGTACCAGACGTACCTCGAGACGCTGTGAGCTTCACCTCGCTCACCGACGCTGATCGGCGCCAGATGCTGGCCGCGATCGGCGTCGACTCGATCGAGGACCTGTTCGCCGACATCCCGCCGGCGCTGCGCCTCGACCGGCCGCTGGCGATCGAGCCCGCGCTGTCCGAGGCGGATCTTTCGGCCCACATGGCTGAGCTTGCGGAACGCAACGTGCACGTCGGCCGTGAGCTCTCGTTCCTGGGTGCCGGCATCTACGACCACTACGTGCCGGCGGTTGTGGACACCATGATGCAGCGCGGCGAGTTTCTCACCGCATACACGCCCTACCAGCCGGAGATGAGCCAAGGCGTGCTGCAGGCGATCTTCGAGTACCAGACCGCGATCTGCGAGCTGACCGGGATGGACGTGACGAACGCATCCAGCTACGACGGCATGACGGTCGCGGCCGATGCCTGCTACGTCGCCAAGCTCGCCAACGGGCGTTCCAAGATCGTCGTTGCGGAGACCTTGAACCCGCAGGCCAGGCAGGTGGTGCGGACGTTCGCACCGGGGTTCGGCATGGAGGTGGTGGAGGTTCCTCACGAGGGCGGAGCCACCGACCCCGAGCGGATCCGCGAGGCGGCCCAGGGCGCGGCGCTGGTGATCTTCCAGCAGCCGAACTTCCTCGGCGTCCTGGAGGACGCGCCCGCGCTGGCCGAGGCCGCCTCGTCGGACGGTGCGCTGGCCGTCGCGCACGTCGATCCGATGTCGCTCGGCGTGCTGGAGGCGCCCGGAAACTACGGCTGTGCGCTCGCCATCGGGGAGGGGCAGCCGGCCGGCAACTACCTCTCCTACGGCGGACCCCACTACGGCTTCCTGGCGGGCCGCATGGCACACGCCCGCCAGCTGCCCGGCCGGATCGTGGGCGAGACGAACGACCGTGACGGCCGCCGCGGCTACGTGCTGACGCTGCAGACGCGCGAGCAGCACATCCGCCGCGAGAAGGCGACGTCCAACATCACCTCCAACCAGACGCTGCTCGCGCTTGGCGGGCTCGTCTACCTCTCATGGCTGGGTCCGGCCGGCATCGCCGAGGTGGGCGCGAGGTCGCACGCTCTGGCCGAGCATGCGAAGCGCCGGCTGGGGCTGCCGGCCGCATTCGACCGGCCGACGCTGCGTGAGTTCGTGGTTCGCACGGGGCGGCCGGCGCGCGAGGTGATCGCCGGCTGCAAGAAGCTGGGCGTGCATCCCGGCTACGCCATCGGCCGCGACTACGACGGGCTGGACGATGCGCTGATGCTGGCCTTCACCGAGCGCCGCACGGTGGACGAGATCGAGCGGCTGGCGGACGCGCTGGAGTCGGCCGGCGTGGAGCTGCGGCAGCCGATGAAGCTGATCTACGAGCGCTCGCAGCCGGGCCGCCGCGCCAGCGCGGTGCCCGATCCCCAGGTCGAGGCGGCGGCGATCCCGGAGGCCCTGCGCCGGTCACGGCCGCCGCGCCTGCCCGAGCTCGCCGAGCCGGAACTGGTGCGCCACTTCACCGAGCTTTCGACGCGCAACTTCGGCATCGACACCGGTTTCTACCCGCTCGGCTCCTGCACCATGAAGTACAACCCGCGCGTCAACGAGCGGATCGTCGGGCTGCCCGGCTTCCGCGACCTGCACCCCTACCAGGACGACGCCGACGCTCAGGG
Source organism: uncultured Actinomycetes bacterium (assembly GCA_963755675.1). Lineage (GTDB taxonomy): Bacteria > Actinomycetota > Thermoleophilia > Gaiellales > JAICJC01 > JAICYJ01. The sequence continues at coordinate 34,248 of CAVWLK010000091.1, read as the reverse complement.
AGCACTGGAGCTGATGTGGCGGTTGCAGGAGATCCTGGCCGAGGTGGTGGGGCTGGACGCGGTCACGCTGCAGCCGGCGGCCGGCTCCCAGGGCGAGCTGACCGGGTTGACGCTGATCAGCGCCTACTTCCGTGACCGCGGCGAGCACGAGCAGCGGCGCGAGATCGTGATTCCCGACACCGCCCACGGCACCAACCCGGCCAGCGTCACCATGGCCGGATACACGGTCGTCAAGGTCAACGTTGACGATCGCGGCAACATCGACGTGGACGACCTGCGGGGCAAGGTGGGACCGGCCACCGCCGGCCTGATGCTGACCAACCCATCGACGCTCGGCCTGTTCGAGGAGCGGATCGAGGAGGTCGCGGCGATCTTCCACGACGCCGGCGCACTGCTCTATTACGACGGCGCCAACCTGAACGCCGTCTGTGGGTATCCCGACCTGGCGACATGGGGTTCGACGTCCTTCACTTCAACCTCCACAAGACGTTCTCCCAACCGCACGGCGGCGGCGGGCCGGGAGCGGGCTCCGTTGCCGTGCGTGACATCCTGGTGCCCTACCTTCCTGTTCCGACCGTCGTCCGCGAAGGCGACTCGTACCGGATGGACTACGACCGGCCGCAGTCGATCGGCCGCGTGCGCGGTTTTGGCGGGCCGTTCGGGGTGTTCGTGAGGGCGTACGCCTTCATTCGCATGTGGGGGCCCGGGCTGCGCGACATGTCCGAGACGGCCGTTCTGAACGCGAACTACATGCTGGCCCGCCTGCGCGACGACTACGAGCTGCACGTACGACCGCCACTGTATGCACGAGTTCGTGCTGTCCGCGCCGTACGCTCAAGCGCGAGTACGGCGTGACTGCGCTGGACGTCGCCAAGCGGCTGATGGACTTCGGCTTCCATCCGCCCACCGTCTACTTCCCGCTGGTCGTCCCGGAGGCGCTGATGATCGAGCCCACCGAGACCGAGGCCAAGGAGACGCTGGACGAGTTCTGCGAGGCCATGCTCGCGATCGTGCGCGAGGCGGCGGACTCGCCTGACGTGCTCAAGCAGGCACCGCACAGCCGGCCGGTGTCGAGGTTGGACGAGGCGGCGGCCGCCAAGCGGCTGGTCGTGCGCCACCACTTCGACGAGCAGTAGCCCTCCGGCCGGTGTGACGACATGACCCTCTCCAACCAAGATCTCGCCGTTCTGCTGGCGCTGCTGGTGGCGTTCACGGCGCTGCTGGCAGCGGCGCCGCGGCTGCACATCCCCTATCCGATCCTGCTCGTGCTGGGTGGGCTGGCGCTGGGGTTCGCGCCCGGCATACCCAGGATCCAGGTGCCGCCTCAGGTGATCTTGATCGGCGTGCTGCCGCCGCTGCTCTACTCGGCCGCCTTCTTCACCTCGCTGCGCGATCTGCGCGCCAACAAGCGGCCGATCGCCCTGCTCTCGATCGGGCTGGTGCTGACCACGACTATCGGCGTTGCGGTGATCGCTCATGCGCTGGTGAGCGAGCTGACGTGGCCGTCCGCGTTCGTGTTGGGAGCGGTGGTGTCGCCCACCGATCCGCTGGCGGCGACGGTGATCGCGCGCCGGCTCGGCATCCCGCGCCGGATCGTCGCCATCATCGAGGGCGAGAGCCTGGTCAACGACGGCTCCGCGCTCGTGCTCTACAAGTTCGCAGTGCTGGCGGTCGTCACCGGCTCGGTCAGTACGCTCGATGGGTCGCTCTCGTTCGTGTGGACGGTCGCCGGCGGGGTGGGCATCGGGCTTGCCCTGGGCTGGCTGATCAGGCAGGTACGGCGGCGGATCGACAATCCGCCGGTCGAGATCACGATCGCCCTGATGACGGGGTACTTCACATTCATCCCGGCCAACTTGGTCGGCGCCTCGGGGGTGCTGGCGGTGGTGACGGCGGGCGTGTACGTCGGCTGGTACACGCCGGAGCTGACCACCGCCGAGACGCGGCTGCAGGGCGATGCGTTCTGGGAGATCCTGACGTTCATCCTGAACGGGCTGCTGTTCGTGCTGGTCGGGCTCAGCCTCCCCAACGTGGTCGACTCGCTGGGCGGCGGTATCACCGCGACGCTGCTGTGGCAGGCCGCCGCCGTGACCGCCGCTGTGATCGTGCTGCGGGTCGTGTGGGTGTTCCCGGCCACCTACGTGCCGCGGGCGCTGAGCACCAGGATCCGTGCGCGCGACCCGTACCCTCCCTGGCAGTACCCGGCGCTCATCTCCTGGCTGGGAATGCGCGGTGCCGTCTCGCTGGCGGCGGCGCTGGCGGTGCCGCTGCACACCGACGCGGGAGGGCCGTTCCCGGGCCGGGACGTGATCCTCTACCTCACGTTCGCCGTGATTCTGGGCACGCTGGTGATCCAGGGGTTGGGCATGCCGCTGGTGGTGCGCGCGCTCGGCCTCGAGGACGACCGCGTCTCGGAACGCGAGGAGGTGAAGGCGCGCATCCACGCGGCGGAGGCGGCGCTTGCCCGGATCGACGAGCTGATCGAGGAGGATTGGGTGCGAAACGAGTCCGCCGAGCGGCTGCGACGCCTCTACAGCTTTCGCCGCACGCGGTTCGCCGAGCGCTACACCGGCGAGGGGGACGGGGCGATCGAGGAGCAGTCCGCCTCCTACCAGCAGCTCATGCACGAGCTGATCGAGGCCGAGCGCCAGGCGGTGGTGGAGCTGCGGCGCGCGGGCGTGATCGGCGACGACGCGATGCGGGCGGTGCATCGGGAGCTCGATCTCGAAGAGGCCAGGCTCGACAGCTGATGGACGACCTCGCGGCGGTGGTGTTCGACTACGGCGACACGCTGATCAGCTTCTCCTACGACGACGGCACCCATATGCGGTCGCTGGCCACGCTGCTCGACCACCTGGGGGTTGCCGGCGTGGACGGCGAGCGGCTGTTCGCCGAGGTCGACCGCCGCTTCGGCCCGGCGCTCGAGGCGCGCGGCGAGGAGGGCGAAATGGACTACGCGGAGCTGGTGCGCGAGGCGCTGGTTGCGCTCGACCTGGGCGTCGACCGTGAGCCGCTGATCGAGGCCCTGCGGGCCGGGCACCGCGAATGGGACGGCAATGTGACGGTACTTCCGGAAGCCGCCGATCTGCTCCGTGGCGTGCGGCAGCGAGGGCTGGCGGTCGGCGTCGTGTCGAACGCGATCGATCCCGGCGAGCTGATGCGCGAGGACATGGCCCTGCACGGCCTGGCTGACCTGGTTGACGTGGCCGTGTTCTCGTCTGAGCTTGGGATTCGCAAGCCCCATCCCGGCATCTATCACCACGTGCTGAACGGCCTCGGCGTGCCGGCGTCGCAAGCCCTGTTTGTCGGCGACCGTGTGCTGGAAGACGTGGTGGGACCGGCCCGGGTCGGCATGCGCACCTGCCTTGCTACGTACCTCCGCGACGACGGCGGCGACCACTCGCTGGCCGACCACATCGCGGCGCGCCCGTTGGACGTGCTCCGAATCGTGGATTACAGCAGCCCGAGGCACGGGTAGACTGAAAACGCGATGGGCAGCATCAAACAACGTCTTCCGGTGGTGGAGCGTCCGGCCGAGGTCGAGTGCCGGCAGTGCGGCGTCGTGTGTCAGGTGGTGATCCACCCGCAGCGATGCCTGGAGCAGGCCTGTCCGTTCCTGTATTCGTATGAGGCGTACGGTCGCAGCTACACAGGCTGCACGCAGGGCATCTTCGCCGTCGCCATCGACCAGGAGCACCTCGAGCGGGGCCGCCGGCGGCGCACCGGGTTCGGTTCGATTCGTGCGGTGCGCGAGCCCTTGCCGATCTGTCCTGCCGAGGTCGAGCGGGCCTACGAGAACCGCGAGGAGCCGCTGGGCTGCATCAATCCCGAATTCTTCGAGCTGCCCGACCGCGACGGCTTCCGAGTGATCGAGACCCGGCGGGAGGACTGAGCATGAGGCGCCCGCTGGCTCGCCTCGCGATCGTTCTCGCGGTTGCCTGCTTCAGCCTGGTGGTGCTGGCCGCCGCACCGGATAGAAGCGGCGGCGGCGGAGCGGCGTTTGTCCCCAGCAACCCGCCGGTGATCCCGCCGACTGCCGTGCAGCCCCCCGAGCCGACGCTGACGATCCCGCGGCCGCCGCCGGGCCCGCGGTTCCTGGTCGGCATGGTCATGCGCCGACTGGTGACCGCCGCCGGCGACGTCTCGCCGACCACGCCTCTTGGCGGACACACCTGGCTGCTGATCCTCCGCCACCGCGGCAACCTGGGCGTGGCGCTGGTGCCGACGGCGTCGGGTCCGCGGCCCGCGCGGGTGCCGCTCTCGGCGTTGCAGCTGCGCTGGACACGGGTGAGGCTCGACGTCGATCTGTCGCGTCTGCGCCTCGTGGTGCTGCGCGGTCGCCGGGCGCTGGGAGAGTTTCCGATCGCCGCCGGCATGCCTGTCACGCCGACTCCCACCGGCCTCTTCTCGGTCACCGACCGCGTCACGTTCGCCGAGCCCGGCACGTACGGCAGCTTCGCGCTTGGACTGAGCGCCCGGCAGCGGCATCTGCTCTCCGGATGGCAGGGCGGCGATCAGGTCGCGATCCACGGCACCGAGAACCCGAGCTCGATCGGCACCCGCGCCAGCCTGGGCTGCATCCGGGTCAGCGAGACGGCGTTGCGGCTACTGCGGCGGGTGGTGCCGCTAGGCACGCCGGTCTTCATCCACTCCTAAGCGGCGGCTGCAAACCGTCGCCTCGCTTTGTCCCTGCGACCGGGCCGTGCGAAGCACTGTCCCGGCCTTGCTCCTCGCGAGGCTTGGTTTTCGCCGCCGTGAGTTACTCCTCAGGATTCGGCGGTCGCCGCAGCCTCTTAACCTGACCGGTCCGCTTCTTGGCCTCGACTCGCCGCGCCCTGGCCGCCCGGCTGGGCTTGGTGGGCCGGCGTGGCGGTGGCGGCGGCGCCAGCGCCTCGCGCATCAGCTCGGTGAACCGCCTCACCGCCAGCTCTCGGTTTCGCGGCTGGCTGCGTTCGTCCTGAGCGACCACATGCACACGCCCCTCGCCGTCGAGCCGCGTGCGCAGCCGGCGATGCGCCCGCGCCCGCTCGGCGTCGGTCAGGCTGGGCGAGCGCTCCAGATCGAAGATCAGCTCGACCCGGGTGCTGGACGTGTTCACGTGCTGGCCGCCCGGCCCGCCGGCGCGGGAGAAGCGGAAGTCGAGCTCGGCCAGCGGCAGCCCGGCCGCCGCGCCTATCTGGAGGAGGTCACCGTCTGCCACCGTTTCACGCCCTTGCGGTTGAGTCGCCGCAGCGACGCCATCTCGGTCAGGTCGACGCCGTGACCCTCGGCGCCGGGTGTCTCCATCACCATCGGCAGATGCTGGAGTGCCGGGTGGCCGACCATCACGGCCAGGCCCTCGCCGATCTCGCCCTTGGCCAGGTTCTCGTGGCGATCGCGGTTCGAGCCGAAGGGCATCTTGGAATCGTTGACGTGCAGGCAGCGGAGCCGGTCGAGCCCGATCTGCGTGTCGACGTCGGTCAGCAGCTCGTCCATCCCCTCCAGCGTCGTGATCTCGATCCCCGATGCGAACAGGTGGCAGGTGTCGAGGCAGATGCCGACGCCGTCGGGGCGGCCCAGCTCGTCGATGATGCGGGCCAGCTCAGAGATCGTGACCCCGATCGTGCCCTGGTGGCCGGCGCCGTTCTCGAGCAGCAGCCACGGGCCGTCCTGCCCGCGTTCCCCCATCACGACCTCGATCGCCGGGATGATCTGATGCATGGCGGCGTCCAGACCGCGACCGAGGTGGCTGCCGACATGGAACACGACGCCCTCGGCGCCGATCGCGGCCGCCGGCCTCCACCGTGGCGGAGAGGGCGCGCACCGAACTGTGGTAGATGGTGTCGTCGGTGGCGCCCAGGTTGATCAGGTAGGTGGCGTGGCAGATCACCGACTCCGACCCCCGCCTCCGCGCGGCGCTCGTGGAAGCAGCGCGACAGCCTCGTCGCTGTGGTCGGTCGGCCGCCACATGCGCGGGCTCTGCGTGAACACCTGCACGGCGTTGGCCTTCAATCGCCTCGAGCGCGATCGATGGCGGTGTGGATCCCCCCGGACGACGAGACGTGGGCGCCGAACAGCATCGGACGAGCGCAGTCACGGCCGACCGTAGGATCTGCGCCGATGCCCCGCCGCCGTCCGAGTTCGCTTCCCGCCGAGCGCCGACCGGCCTGCTGCACGTCGGCAGCGCGCGCACGGCGCTCTACAACTGGCTGTTCGCCCGTCATACCGGCGGCAGCGCTCGTGCTGCGGTTCGAGGACACCGACCGCGCGCGTTCGACGGACGAGGCGATCGAGCAGGCGCTGCGCGTGCTCTATGGCTCGGCATCGACTGGGACGAGGGCCCGCATCGCCAGACCGAGCGGTACCGAGCTCTACGCCGCAGACCGCCGCACAGGCTGATCGACGAGGGTAAGGCGTACCGCTGCTACTGCACGCAGGAGGAGCTGGAGGCCGAGCGCGAGCAGCGTCAGCGAGCGCAGCCGCCGCTGATCTACTCCGGCCGCTGCCGCACGCTGACGCGATGAGCAGCGGCCGGCGTTCGAGGCCGAGGGCCGGCCGTCGGTCGTGCGCCTGGTCGTGGAGCCGGCCGGGCGAGACCGTGATCGAGGATCTCGTCCGCGGCACCGTGCGCGTGGGACAACGCGCTGCAGGGTGACCATCGTGCTGCGCTCCGACGGCTCTCCGACGTATCAGTTCGCGAACCCCGTTGACGACATCGAGATGGCCGTCAGCCACGTCATCCGCGGCGAGGATCTGCTGTCGTCGACGCCTCGCCAGCTCGCGCTCTACCGCGCGCTCGGTGCGCCGCGAGCCGCACGTTCGCCCATCTGCCGATGATCCTCGGGCCGGACAAGAAGCAAGCTCTCCAAGCGGCACGGCGCGGTCTCGGTCGAGGAGTTCCGCGATCGCGGCTACCTGGCCGAGACGATGCGCAACTACCTGGCGCTGATCGGGTGGAGCTTCGACGACCACACCACGGTGATGACGACGGCGGAGCTGATCGAGCGGTTCACGCTGGAGCGCGTCAACAGCAGCCCGGGCGTGTTCGACTTCGCAGAAGCTGGAGTGGCTGAACGGCGAGCACTTGCGGGCGCTGCCGGCCGGACCGGTTCTGCCGCGGAGCTGCTGCGAGTATCTGGAGCACTCGGGTTCGCCGCTGGCCGACGAAGCCCGACCGGGTGGCGCGAGGCGGCGCCGATCGTGCAGGAGAAGCTGCGCGAGCTGTGCCAGTTCGAGCGGCTTCGCCGGGTTCCTGTTCGGGCCGCCGCGTGATGACGACGAGGCCGTCGGCAGGGTGGTCGGCGATCCGGACGCTCGGCGGGCGCTGGAGTCGGCGCGGGCCGCGCTGGAAGAGCTCGACCGGTGGGATGCGCCGAGCGATCGAGGCGGCGCTGCGGGCGGCCTGCGAAGAGACGGGCCTGAAGCCGCGGGTGCTGTTCAGTCCGGTGCGGGTGGCGGTGTCCGGTCGCTCCGTCGCTCCCGGCCTGTTCGAAAGCCTCGCCCTGCTTGGCCGGGACGAGACGCTGGCACGGATTGCGACGCTGGGCAGGAGATTCACGGTCGAGGGGTAACACGGGGTGGCCGCCCTCATGGCCTCGTTTCTCAGCAACCGCCCCAACTCGATCCCGCTGCCACGCGTCAGCCTGGCCGCGATCGCGCTCACGCTGGCGCTGGCCTGCGTGATGGCGTCGGTTGTCGGCATCGCGGCCTGGACGATCCACTCCGGACCCGGCATCACGCAGGCCGACATCACCGCGGCGCAAAAGGCTGCGTATGCAAACGGCCACGACGCCGGATACCAGGACGGACTGGTCAAGGGCCGTGCCGGCGGCCGCACGGCCGGCTACCGCGCCGGGCGTGTCGCGGGCTTCGCCGCCGGAAGGCAGCGCGGGCGGGCAACCGGCTTCCGCAAGGGCCACGACGCCGGTTACACCGAGGGCTACGCCGCCGGCCAGGCCGCCGCCGCAGCAGCCGCTGCCGCCGCGAAGCCGACCAAGAAAACCGCCACCCAGACCACCACCCACTGACCGCGCCTCGAAGCGGTCGGGCGCGGGTGTTGCCCCGGGCACGCGACGTCGCTCATTTTCCGTGCCAATCGCCGACCGGCGGCCGTTACGGGGCCTGACCCCCTACATGTGCCGATGGTGTGACGGCGGTCGTGATCGGGCGACGGTGGCGGTTGGCTCGGATGGCCGGTTCGCGGGGAGTCGTGTCACGACGGTCGTTGCAGGTTTCGTCGTGAGACGTGCCGATGTTGCGCGCGGGTGTGACGGAAGGGTCGGGGAAACGTGACGCTGTTGGTTTCAGCGGGCGTCGAGGGGCAACGATCCGGCGGGGTCAGGCGGCCGCGCGCACCATGGTGGCGATCCAGTTCGTGATCGCGCCGGCGTCAGGTTCCAGCGCGGCGTTGCCGGCGCGGGCCGCGTCGCGCGCGGCGCCCGCGTCGGCGCCGTGCAGACGAACGAAACCGCCGGCGGCCGCGTGCAGGGCAGGTTCCAGACCGGGGCGCAGCGGCTGCACAACGATCGTGATGTCTGCTCCCGCGTCCAGGTCGGCGCCGCCTGCAGAGGCGGCGGCCATCACCCGGTCGGCCAGGTGCTCGCCCGTGCCGTGCAGTCGGCGGTCGGCGACCAGGTAGAGACAGGCGCTCTGGCCGGGGTGCGTCGCCCTCGTCCACGCCACCAACAGGTCGCCCAGCCGGTCCTCACCCAGCCAGGCCGGCATCGCCAGGAGCTTGGCGGCGGCGTCTCCCTCCAGGGGAAACGGCGTGGCGACCTCGCTCAGCGCCCAAGGCGGCCGCGCGGCCAGCACCGCGATCCGCTCGCGGTAGAGCGCTGTCACGGCGTCCCACGTCAGCCGTTCGGCAGCCCTGCGACCCTCGAGTCCTCTCACCCGGCGGCCCTCACGGTCGCCGTCGGCCTCGAGCATCAGACCGCGCAGCGCCTCGACGTCCGGCTCCAGCATGAACGGCGCGCTCGCGGTCTGCCACTGATCGACCCGGTTTCCTGGGATCTGCCGCACCGTGCTCGGAATCCGCCAACCCGCCGCCTCGGGCACGAACTCATCGGTCGGCCCGGCCGCGGTGATGATCACCGGCAGCCCGCTGGCCATGGCCTCCAGCGCGGGCATGCAGAAGCCCTCGCCGCGGTAGGGCAGCACCATCACGTCGCAGGCCCGGTGGAGAGCGGCGCATCTGCTCGTCGCTGAGATCGCTGGTCGATGTGCACGATCCGCGGCAGCGTCCGCTGCCGTTGCGTACTCTCCCAGCCGCCCAGGTCGGCGTCGGCGTAGATCTCGCCCGCGCCCGAGCTCTTGATCACGAGGCAGACGTCGTCGCGGCCCTGGAAGGCGTCGAGGTACGCGGCGACCAGCAGCTCCGGTGCCTTTCGCTCGATCAGCCCTCCGACGAACAGGAAGCGCGTGCCCTCCGGGGCATCAAGCTCCATACCGTTCGGCCCGTCGGGCGTGAACTGCGTCGAGTATCGACGCCGTTGGGCACCACCGCCACGCGGTCGGCGTCGATGCCGCCGGCCACGTACATGCGCTTGACGTACTCGCTCGGCACCCACACCTCGTCCACGTTGCGGCGGATCGGGTCGACCCACTCGGCTGGGATTGCGCCGAACTCCCACGGCTGGATCACGGCCAGCCGGCGGATGCGACGGCCCGAAATCGGACGGCCACTGGTGGCGCACCTCGATCTCCAGGCGGCGAGGCAGCGCCGCGTCCAGCGCGTCGCCCGAGCGCAGAACGCGCTGAAGCGCGATCCCGCCGTCCGGCCGCGAGCCGGTCGCAGACCTCGCGGTTGATCCCGGCCAGGCTCGTCGGTTACGCCGCTGGTCGCCCTGCCAGCGACACGCGTCACCGGCGCGGGCGCCGGCGCGGTTGCGCGACGGCCGCTCGCCGTCGTAGTAGCGCTCCAGCTCGTCGACGTACGTCGGCGAACCGCGCGCGGCGGCAGAATCCCGGCCTGCAGTCGCTCCAGCAGGCCCGGCTCGCCCGCCAGCCGGTCGAGCTGCGCCGCCAGGTCGGCGACGTCGCGGCCGTCGAACAGCAGCCCGTCCTGCCCGTCACGGCATGAAGTCGGGGATGCCGCCCATGCGCGCGGCGAGCACCGGAACCCGACCGGCCAGGCACTCGGCCACCATCAGCGGCGCGCAGTCCCACCACAGCGACGGGATCACGGCCACGTCGACGCCGGCCAACAGCTCGGCAGGTTGTCGTGGTCGAACGCGCCGCGATCTCGACGACGCCGCGGCGTGTCGAGCGCGCGCAGGTGCTCGGCGAACGGCCTCGGGCACCTCGCCGTGGATCCGGACGCGGATCGTCGGCGTCGCATGCGCTGTGCGGCCTCGATCAGCAGGCTGGGCCCCTTGTGCGGATAGGCCGACCCGAAGAAGCCCACCGTCAGCGGCTCGCCCGACCCGCCCGGCGCGCGGTCGCGGCCCAGCGCGCTGCCAGATCGCCTCCTCCTCGGGCATCGCCTGGCGGACGACGTCGATCATCTCCTCCGGGTAGCCGGCGGTCGACCAGCGTCCGCTTGCATCGCCTCCGACACCGCCAGGCAGACGTCGACGCCGCGCCGAAGCCGCGTTCGGATCTCGGCCAGCCGCTCCCGGTAGCCGCGGCGGTCGCGGGCTGCCGACGCATGTGGCGCAGGCGGCGCCGCGGTCGGCCGGGCCGTGGCACAGCTCGAGCCGCTCCGTGTAGAGGTAGTCGCGCGGGCAGACCAGCCAGTAGTTATGCGTCGAGAAGTGCGAGCGGATGCCGCGGACGGCGGATCTCGTCGATCAGTGCCGCGCCGAGGTTGTGCAGGTTGTGGAAGTGCACGACGTCAGGTCGGTGCGCGGTCGAGCGCCTCGGCGAATGCCCGGGTGATGGGCGGATCGTCGATCTCGCGCTGCGGGTTGCCCGAGGTCGAGCAGGCCGTGCGGGCCGGTTGTGCACGCCGATCAGGCGCACGCCGTCCTCATACCAGCGTGCGCACGGCGTAGGCTCGGCGCATCGTCGATGCGTCCGACCGCGGCGTGGAACACCGTCACGTCCCAGCCTCGCCGGGCAAGCTCCTTCGAGACGTGCCGGGGCACGATGGTGCCGCCGCCGGAATCGTTGTAGCCGAACGAGGTCAGCATGATGCGGCGCCGTCCCGCCAGGCCGCGATCGCGCACGCGCGACGCCAGCCCAGGCAACGGAAGGCCGCGCTCCTCCAGCAGGTCGGCGAGGCGCACCAGCGCGGCCTGCTCGTCGCCGCCGGCCTCGGGAACCAGGGCCGCAGCACCAAGCCGCTCGACGGTCGCCTCCAGCGCCCGCTCGACTTCGGCGATCTCGATCGGCCGGCGATCCTCGTGCGAGCCGCTGCCTTCGTGGCGGCGGAACCGCACGACCGGGCCGCCCGGCGTATGCCGGAAGCGAAACTGCGCGGCCGCGCGCAGCCACAGGTCGAGGTCGGCCGCGATCTGATAGCCCTCCGCGTATCCGCCGACCGCCTCGAACACGCGCCGGTGGATCGTGCTGGACGGATACACGAGGAAGTTGTGCATCCGCACCAGGACGTGCAGCAGTTCGTGCGGCTCGAACTCGCGCGCCGCCCAGGTGCCGCCGGCCCGGCCGCCCTCGTCGATCATCTGGGCGTCGCCGTGCACGACCCCGGTCTCGGGATGGGCGTCGAAGATCGCCACCTGCCGCGCCAGGCGGTCGGGAAGCATCAGGTCGTCATCGCAGAGGTTGGCGATCAGCTCGCCGCGGGCCTCGGCCAGGCAACGGTTCCAGTTGCCAACCATGCCCAGGTTCTCGGCGTTTCGCACGTAGCGGATGCGCGGGTCGGCGAAACCGGCCACCACCGCCTGGGTCTCGTCCCGCGAGGCGTTGTCGCACACCAGCAGCTCGAAGTCCGTGAACGTCTGGGCGAGGCAGCTCTCGATCGCCTGACGCAGGTAGCCGGCGCGGTTGTACGTCGCCAGCGCGATCGTGACGCGGGGAGCGGTCATCGGCCCGTCAATCGTCCCCGAGCCGGCCGAGTTGGGCCGGTGGCCGGATCAGTCCCTGGACTGGGAATCGCCCGGCAGCACAGAACCTGGGCTGGTCGGATCGCTGGCTGGGAACGTCTCCTCGAGCTCCTCGTCGAGCCGATCCTCGCGCTCCTCCTCAGGCGATCGTGAGGTCTCGGGTCGTTCGCCCTGGAGATCCTGCGCGTCTGGCATGCGCGCATGGTATCGCTCACGACGCCACCGGCAGCGTCTCCCAGCGCCCGGGGTCGGCGGCGCGAGAGAACGGATCGGGGGAGAGGCCGGCCAGCACCGGCACGCCGGCGGCCTCGGCAACGGCGGCCGCGGGCGAGGCGAACGGCGCCAGCGCGAGCACGCCGGGGACCAGCAACTCGTGAGGAGTTCGCGCCGGCACCAGGTCGATGCCGACGTCCGGGCCGTCGGCCAGCACCGCCTCCAGCATCGGCACGGCGTCATGCACCAGCTCGGGGCTGATCGCGATCGCGAAGCTGGCGAGCAGTTTGGCGCGGTCGAGGTCGCGGGCACCCGCCACCGCGGTTGCGATCGACTCCGGCTCGACCTCGGGCCAGGCGACGGCGTGAAACGGCATCGCCGGAGCGCGCAGGTCGGCCTGGTGTGCCAGCCGCGCGGCCAACGACCGCAGCACCGCATCCTCGGGAACCAGCGCGACCGCCCGCAGCGCGAGCTCGTAGGCGGCGTACCCGCTCGCGACGCGGCGGTGGCCGTCGCGCTCGAGATGGCCGGCGGTGCGGGCCAGGCAAGCGGCCAGCATCGGCGCCCTTAGGACATCCCACTCGGCTGGGAACGCGTCGTCGGCGAGCGCCAGCGCCAGGCTGGCCGGGTCCTCGCGGGCATAGGACGCCGAGCGCAGCGAGTCGCTGGTGCCGCTTTCCGGGTGTTGGCGCCAGCGCACCAGCGGCTCGTGCACCATCGCCACCGGGTGGCGCAGGCACAGGCGCATCCAGGCCAGCCAGTCGGCGCAGTACGGCACCCGGCCGTCGAAGCCGCCCAGCGCTCGCAGCGCGTCGCTTCGGATCACCGTGGCGGGGCAGGTGACGCAGTTGACCGGAGCGCAGAGCCGGAAGAACTCGCGCTCCGGGAACAGCTCGATCGGTTCGGAGATGCGGCCCAGGTCGCCGATCACGGCGCCCTCGGGGTCGATCAGCAGCACCGGACTGTGGGCGAAGGCCGGCACCCGTGCGCTCGATCGCGGCAACCTTCAGCGCCAGGTTCGCGGGCTCCATCACGTCGTCGGCCGCAAACGGGACGAACAGCGGAGCCGAGGTCTCGTGCAGCGCGCGGTTGAGGCTGCCGTAGTAGCCGAGGTCAAGCTCGTTCGCCGTGTAGGAGACACGCGGGTCGGCGAGGTAGCGGGAGGCGACCTCAGCGCTGGAGTCCACCGACTGGTTGTCGTAGATGCGAAGCTCGAGATCGGAGTGCGACTGGGCGAGCACGCTCTCGATCGCCTCGGCGATGAATCGCTCGCCGTTTCGTACCGAGATCGCGACGCAGACGCGCACGCGTCACGCCGCCTTCAGGGCGTGGCACTTCTTGTACTTGAGGCCGCTGCCGCACGGGCAGGGGGCGTTTCGGGCGTGCTCGGGTCGAGGCCCGGCAGGGACGGAGGCTGCGGCATCGACGACGGGCTGAGCGGCGCGCTCGGCCGCGAACTGCTCCGCCGCCAGCGGCAGCATCGCATCTCGGGCGTTGCACAGGTTGGTCGCCTCGTGAAACTCGCCGCGGCCGCGCAGGTGGGCGATCGAGGCCTCGAGCAGCGTCAGCGCGGCGCGCGTCACCAGCGGTTCAGACGCCACCTCGGGACGGCCACTGAGCGCGTTCAGCACCGACTGCTTCATGGCCGCGTGCGCCAGCTCCATGCCCTCGACCGTGAGTGCCCCGGGGGCGCCGCAGACGTGCCCGAACCAGGTCGCAAAGCGCTGGTTGAAGTCGGGCGGCGCGGTCAGGTCGAGCCCGTGCAGGCGGGTGGCCAGCATCATGTCGACCGAGCCCTCGGCCAGCACGCGCGCCTGCACGGCCCGCTGGTCGTAGCGGATCAGGGTGTCCGGATCCCACAGGAAGTCGGTTGCCGACGCGGCCAGCTCGTCCCAATGGTTGTGCCAGCCCATCTCGCGCTCCTCGGCGGGGTAGCGATTGAGACGCTCGTTGTAGATCTTGCGGCGCGCGTGCTCGGGTGTGCGGATCGGGAAGTGCAGCGAGATGAAGTGCACCGGACAGACGCGGCGGCCGCTGAACTCCGCGGCGTGGCCGCCGGTGCGGGCGATCTGCACCGGGATTCCGGCGGAAGGCTGCTTCCACGCCTTCACCCACAGCGTGTTGGCGAACTCGGCCGGCTCGTAGTGCGTGATCGAATCGCGGGGGTCGCCGCCGTCCACGAAGCTGGCGTCGGTGGGGCGGAACTCCAGCACCTGGGACTGCACCGCGGTGTAGCCGAGCGCGTCGACCAAGGCGATCGCCTGGGCGTGGGAGAGCGCCGGCCACGGCCCGACGCGGAACTCGTCGGCGTCGGCGCGGATGTACCAGTCGGCGCCCAGCTCGGCCGCCAGCTGCTCGTTGCGGCGCAGGATCTCGCCCCACATGTACTCCTTGCGGGCGCGCTCGCTGCCACCGACGTCGTCCGGGAACCGCTCCACGCGGATCACGCCGTTGCCCAGCCACTGGGAGGCGATCTCGGCCGTGCCGTCGGTCGAGCAGTTGTCGATCAGGTAGACCTCGACGCCGTCGTCGAGGTAGTGACGGATCACCGACTCGATCACGTCCGCCTCGTTGTAGGCGGGAAGGATGGCGACGATTCTCGGACGCGGGAAGCTGAGCGCGATGCCGGGCGCGATGCTCACGCGGCGCGGCGATGGCGGGTGGAGTGGAACTCGGCGAAGCAGGCCGCCACGTGCTCCCGCTCGGCTGCGCCGATGCCCGGGTAGCAGCCGATCCAGAAGGCGCCGTCGGCGATCAGATCGGTGACCGCGAGCGGAGCGGCCACGCGGTGCTCGATGTCAGCGTAGGCGGGCTGGCGAAGAAGGTTCCCGGCCATCAGCTGGCGGGAGTCGACGCCGCGGTCGTGCAGATGCGTGACCAGGTCGTGCTTGGTGTACGGCGCCTCCGGCCTGACGGTGACGGCGAAGCCGAACCACGACGTCTCGGCCCGCTCGTCCTGCTCGGGCAGGATCAGATACTCGCTCCACGGCGCCAGCGCGGCGCGCAGGAATGAGTGGTTCTGGCGGCGTCGGGCGACGAAGTCGTCCAGCCGCGAGAGCTGGACGGTGCCGATCGCGGCCTGCATGTCGGTGGCCTTCAGGTTGTAGCCAAGGTGCGAGTAGACGAACTTGTGGTCGTAGCCGTAGGGCAGCTCGCCGAACTGCTGGGTGAAGCGCTTGCCGCACGTGTCGGCGCAGCCCGGCTCGCACCAGCAGTCGCGGCCCCAGTCGCGGTATGACTCGACGATCTTCTTCAGCTTCGGCCGCCGCGTCAGCACAGCGCCGCCCTCGCCCAGCGTGATCTGGTGGGCGGGGTAGAACGAGAGCGTCGCAAGCTCGCCGAACGTGCCCACCGGCTGGCCCCGCCAGGTCGACCCGAGTGCGTCGCAGCAGTCCTCGATCAGAAACAGCTCGTGGCGCTCGCAGAAGGCCGAGACGGCGTCCAGGTCGAACGGGTTGCCGAGGGTGTGGGCCACCATCACCGCACGCGTGCGCTCGGACAGGGCGCCCTCGAGCTGGGAGACGTCGATGTTGTACGAGGGCAGCGTCACGTCCACGAACACGGGCACCAGCCCGTTCTGGATGATCGGGTTGACGGTGGTCGGGAAGCCCGCCGCGACCGTGATCACCTCGTCGCCGGGGCGCAGCCGGCGGTCGCCCAGCTTGGGCGATGTCAGCGCCGTCAGCGCGAGCAGATTGGCCGAGGAGCCGGAGTTGACCAGGAGCGCGTGGCGCTGGCCGGTGCGGCGAGCCAGGTCGCGCTCGAAGACCCGTGCCTCCGGCCCGGCGGTGAGCCAGAAGTCGAGGCTGGTGCGCACCAGTTCGACCACCTCCTCCGGGCCGAACACGCGGCCGGAGGCGGGCACGCGCGGGGCGTCAGGATCGAAGGCGCGCGGCGCGTGGGTGGCGCCGGCGTACTCGCTGACGAGCGCAAGGATCTGGTCGACGGAGCAGTTGGGGGTCATGGTCCCGCGATATCGGCACACATTTGGGGGAACTTGAGCATCACCAGAAAGCGGGGCGAGCCTTGTTCGAAAGCGGGTCGTCCGGGTCGTGGAGCAGCACGGGGACGCCCATGCCCTCGGCCACCGCAATAGCCTCGGAGCCGTGGCCGCACAGCGCCACCCGGCCCGGTCGCAGCTCGTCGGCAGAGTCCCAGCATGCCGCCAGAAGCCCTGCCTCATCCAGCCGGTCTGCGAGGGCGAGCGATGCGTCGCCCGCCAGGGACACGGCCTGCAGCGGCCAGCGCGGGTGTGCCAGCCCGGCCCGCGACAGCAGCGTCTCGAGCTGGACGCGATAGTCCGCTATGTCCGGCTGCAGCAGCGCCGCCCGGGTGGACAGCTCGTAGGCTGCCACGCCGTCGGCCAGGCGACGGTGGCCGGACACCTCCAGCGCGCGTGCGCAGTTGGCCAGGCAGACGGCGGTGAACGGCGCTCGCAGCGGCTCCCAGCTGGCGGGAAAGGCGGGGTCGAGCATGGCGTGGTGGAGGGTGGCCGGTACGTCGCGGGCAAAGGACGCCGAGCGGGCGCCCAGGCTGGTGCCGTTACCGTCGTGGCTGCGCCAGCTGACCAGGGGCTCGCCAACATGGGCGACCGTGTGGCGCAGCGCGAGCCGAAGCCAGGCCATCCAGTCGGCGGAGTAGGGCACGCGTGTGTCGAACCCGTCCAGCTCGAGCAGGGCTCGGCGGCGGATCAGCGTCGAGGGCAGGGAACGCAGTTGACCGGGGCCGTCTCACCGAAGAAGCGGGGAGCACGAACACCCGCTCCTCGAGCCCCCAGCCGAGCATGCCCTGCGTCGCGCCCACCTCATCGATCGTGTGCGCCGGCCCGAATACCAGCGCAGCTCCAGACGCCTCCATCGCGGCCAGCTTGCGCTCAGGTTGTGCGGATGCATCACGTCGTCGGCGGCGAACGGCACGAATGCCTCGCACTCGGTCTCGCGCAGGCCGCGGTTGAGGCTGCCGTAGTAACCGAGGTCCTCGTCGTTCAGGACGTAGCTGACTCGGGGTCGATCAGGTGGCCGCGCGCGATTGCGGCCGAGCGGTCGTGCGAGCGGTTGTCGTAGATGCGCAGTTCGAGCCGGCGATGCGTCTGATCGAGCACGCTCCTGATCGCCTCGTCCAGGAACCGCTCGCCGTTTCGCACGCCGATCACGACGCAGACGGTGATGTCCGATCCCATCGCGCGGCGTAATCGGCCATGCCCCGGAAGGCTTGAGGTCACTCTTAAGTGGTAGGTGATGGTGCCGATGACGGCGGCATGAGCGTGAAAGTCGTCCTGCTGTGCGGGGGCCAGGGCACCCGCATGCGCGAAGAGACCGAGTTCCGTCCCAAACCGATGGTCGAGGTCGGCGGCCGGCCGCTGCTGTGGCACATCATGAAGGGCTACGCCCACCACGGCTTCTCCGATTTCATCCTCTGCCTCGGCTACCGCGGGCAGATGATCAAGCGCTACTTCTTCGACTACCAGCTGCTCAACTCGGACGTCACGTTCGACCTCGCGAGCGGCTCGGCCGAGTACACCGGCCCGCGCGGCGACGCCTGGCGGGTGACATGCGCCGACACCGGCGACCGCTCGATGACCGGCGCCCGTGTGAAGCGGATCGAGCCCTACCTGGGCGACTCCGATCTGGTGCTGGTGACCTACGGCGACGGCCTTGCCGACATCGACCTGACTCACCTGGTCGAGTTCCATCGGTCGCACGGCCGGATGGCGACGGTCACGGGCGTGCATGCGCCGGCCCGCTTCGGCCAGCTGGTCGCCGACGGGCGCTGGGTGCGGCAGTTCGCCGAGAAGCCGACCGACACCGGCTGGATCAACGGCGGATTCTTCGTCTTCGATCGCGGGTTCTTCGAGCGGCTGTCGCCCGACCCCGACTGCGTGCTCGAGCACGAGCCGCTGGAGCGCTTGGCCGGCGACGGCGAGCTGGCCGTCTACCACCACGAGGGCTACTGGCAGTGCGCCGACACGCTGCGCGACGTCGAGCTATTGCGCGGCCTGTGGGACGCCGGCCAGGCCCCGTGGCGCACCTGGGACTCGCGTATCGATCCGCATGGCCCCAACCTGGGACGGCGGGTGACCGACGCCGGCCTCAGCCCCGAGGCCGCGCTGCGTGCCGCGGCCGGGGAGCGGGCCGCGTGATCGAGGGCGTCGAGGTGTTCCCGCTGCGGCGGATCGTGGACGAGCGAGGCTCGGTGATGCACATGCTGCGCGCCGACGCCGACCACTTCCAGGGCTTCGGCGAGATCTACTTCTCGACCGTCAACCCGGGAGCGATCAAGGGCTGGCACATCCACCGCGAGATGACCCTCAACTACGCCTGCGTGGCCGGTATGGTGAAGCTCGTGCTGTTTGACGATCGCGAGCGCTCGCAGACGAAGGGGCAGCTCCAGGAGCTGTTCGTCGGCGACCAGAACTACGTCCTGGTGCGGATCCCGCCGATGGTCTGGAACGGCGTCAAGGGCATCGGCGCAGCGCCGGCGATGATCGCCAACTGCGCCAGCCACCCGCACGACCCGGACGAGATCTCGCGGCTCGACCCGTTCTCCGACCGGATCCCGTACGACTGGTCGCTGAGGCACGGATGAGCGGCCCTCGCGGCGAGTGCGATCTCGCCGTCATCGGCGGCGGCATCCTCGGCCTGGCGACGGCCCGCGAGCTGCTCGCCCGGTTCCCCGACCTCGATCTGCAGGTGCTCGAGCGCGAGGGCGCGATCGCGACCCATCAGACCGGCCACAACTCCGGCGTCATCCACCAGGGCGTGTACTACATGCCGGGTTCACTGAAGGCCGAGCTGTGCGTGGCCGGCGCACGCGAGCTGTTCGAGTACTGCGACGGGCGAGGCATCCCCGCGATCCGGTGCGGCAAGGTGATCGTGGCCACGAGCGACGGCGAGCTGCGGCGGCTGGAGGAGCTGGAACGGCGCGGCCGCGCCAACGGTGTCCCCGGCCTGCGCCGGGTCGATCGCGACGAGCTGGCCGAGATCGAGCCGCACGCATCCGGGGTCGCCGCGCTGCTTTCGCCGCAGACCGGGATCGTCGACTTCGCCCAGGTGGCCTCGGCCTACGCGGCCGACGTCGAATCGGCGGGCGGCGCGATCACGACCGGATGCGAGGTGACCGGGGTGTGGCCGGGCGCCGGTCGCCTGCGGCTGGTGCACTCGCGCGGCGAGACGCGCGCCCGAAACGCCCTGTTCTGCGCCGGCGCCTGGTCAGACCGGCTGGCGGTGATGGCCGGCGGCAGCCCCGACCCGCGGATCGTGCCGTTCCGCGGCGCCTACCTGCGGCTGCGGCCGGAGCGGCGCCACCTCGTGCGCGGCCTGATCTATCCGGTGCCCGATCCGGAGCTGCCGTTCCTGGGCGTCCACCTGACGAAGCACGTCAGCGGCGACGTGCTGGTCGGCCCGACCGCCCTTCTTGCCGCCGCCCGCGACGCCTATCGAATGCTGAGCTTCGCGCCCGCCGACATCGCCTCGACGCTGACCTGGCCGGGCACCTACCGCATGGCCCGCCGCTTCTGGCGCACCGGGTTGGACGAGCTTCGCCATCTGCTGCCGTTCGGCAGCATGGTCGCCGAGGCCGCCCGCTACGTGCCCGAGCTTCGCTCCGGCGACGTGCTGCCCGGCCCGGCCGGAGTGCGCGCGCAGGCCGTCGGCCGCGACGGCCGGCTGGTGGACGACTTCGTGTTCTCTCACAGCGAGCGCGCGCTGCACGTCCGAAACGCGCCGTCGCCGGGGGCGACCTCATCGCTCGCGATCGCCCG
Source organism: uncultured Actinomycetes bacterium (assembly GCA_963755675.1). GTDB lineage: Bacteria > Actinomycetota > Thermoleophilia > Gaiellales > JAICJC01 > JAICYJ01. Next base: position 14,292 of record CAVWLK010000091.1, on the reverse strand, counting down.
ATACATCGCCGACCAGGCCGAGCGCGACTTCGGCCTCGGCCGTCCTCGCGCAGCCACCTCCAAGGAGCCATCATGAGAGTTCTCGTCACCGGCCACAAGGGCTACATCGGAACGCACCTGGTCGACCTGCTGAAGCAGCACGGCCACACGGTCACCGGCGTCGATCTCGACCTGTTCCACGGATGTGAGTGGGAGGCGCCGGTCGCACCCGACGTCGAGCTCGTGGCCGATGTCCGCAGCATCGACCGGCGCGTCGTCGAGGGCCACGACGCCATCTGCCACCTGGCCGCCATCTCAAACGATCCGATGGGCGACATGGACGAGGGCCTGACGCTGTCGGTCAACCGCGACGCGTCGATCCGGCTGGCGGAGCTGTGCAAGCTGGCGGGCGTGCCGCGGTTCCTGTTCTCGGGGAGCTGCTCCGTGTACGGCAAGGGCGAGACGCTCGATCTGGATGAGGGTGCCGCGCTCAACCCGCTGACCGCCTACGCGCGGTCGAAGATCGAGACTGAGGCTGCGGTGCGGCCGCTGGCCGACGACGCGTTCTCGCCCACCTACCTGCGAAACGCCACCGCCTACGGGCACTCGCCGGCGCTGCGCATCGACCTGGTGGTCAACAACCTGCTGGCCTGCGCGCACGCGCTGGGCGAGATCCGGATCATGAGCGACGGCTCGCCGTGGCGACCGCTGACCCACTGCCGCGACATCGCCGCGGCGTTCGTGGCTTGCCTCGACGCACCCCGCGAGACGGTGCACAACCTGGCCGTCAACATCGGCGGCAACGCCGAGAACTACCAGGTGCGGGACGTCGCCGATCAGGTCAAGCTGCTGGTGCCCGAAGCCCGCATCGCCTACACCGGCGAGGTCGGTGCCGACCCGCGCGACTACCGCGTCAACTTCGATCTGCTGGGCAGGGTGCTGCCGGACTTCCGTCTGGAGTACACGCTCGAGAGCGGCATGCGCGAGCTGCACGATCGCTACCTGCGACACGGGTTCGGCGCCGCCGACTTCCAGGGCCCACGCTTCGTGCGGCTGCGGACGCTGTCCTCGCGCATGCATCTGCTGTCGTCCGCCCGGGCTGCGTGAGGATCCTCCTCACAGGCGCCAGCTCGTTCACCGGCTGCTGGTTCGCCCGCGAGCTGGCCGCCGCCGGCCACGCGGTGACGGTCACGCTTCGGTCCGAGAGCTACGACGGCCTGCGGGGACGGCGGGTGGGGCTGCTGGACGGACGTTGTGAACGCATCCATGGCGTCGCGTTCGGTGACGACCGCTTCGTCGAGCTGGCGCGCTCTCGCGACTGGGACCTGCTGTGCGTGCACGGCGCCGAGGTGACGCACTACCGGTCGCCGGAGTTCGACGTGGCGTCGGCGCTGGCAGCCAACACGCGATCGGCCGGCGACGTGGTCGAGCGGTTCCCGCGCGTGCTGGTGACGGGCAGCGTGTTCGAACCCGGCGAGGGCGAGGGCGACGCCACACTGCGCGCGTTCTCCCCGTACGGACTCTCGAAGGCGTTCACCGCCGAGACCTTCCGCTACCAGTGCGAGCTGCGGGGCGTGTCGTTCGGCAAGTTCGTGATCCCCAACCCGTTCGGCCCGCACGAGGAGGAGCGCTTCACGACCGGGCTCGTCCGAGCGTGGCGGCGGGGCGAGCGGCCGACCGTGCGCACGCCGGACTACGTCCGCGACAACATCCACGTCTCGCTGCTTGCGCGGGCCTACGCCGACTTCGCACAGCGCCTGCCGGAGGGCGGCTGGGTGGGGTCGCTTGGGCCGAGCGGCTACCGGGAGTCACAGGCGGCGTTCGCGCGACGGTTCGGCGATGAGATCGGCTCACGGCTGGCCGTCGAGACGCCGCTCGAGGTGATCGAGCAGAGCGAGTGGGGGGAGCCGGCGGTGCGGATCAACCGCGACCAGGTGGACGGCGCGGCGTTGCGCTGGAGCGAGCGGGCGGCGTGGGACGAGCTGGCCGACTACTACGCTGACCTGCCCGACCCCGAGTAACGGGGCGGCGCCCTGGGCGGCGATCTGCCCGCGCTCGGCGTCGGCCGAAGCAGTGGTCGGAGTTGCGAGATCCACTGCCTCGCCGGGGTGCGGCGGAGCCGGTGGCCGACGGTGGGAGTGCGCGCCGGTCCCGTTCGGCTGCGGAGGATCGCGGCCGGTGGTGCGGCGGCCAGCTCGGGGGAGACCGGTCCGGCCAAGATGCGGGTCAGCCAGTGCGTCGAGTGGGGCAGCCTCAGTTCGGCCATCACCGGCGCGACGAACGTTGGCGGCGGATGGCGGTGCACCGGGTGGCGATGCGCGGGGTGGGTCGTGCGCAGCCTGGGCAGCGACGCGGCGATCGCCGCGTGCATCGACGCCGCCCGCGTCCGCATGATCACGACCGGCGTGCCGAGGGCAAGCGCGGCGCGCAGCCGGCTGAGCGCGGAGGCCGCCACGCGCAGGCAGCCGTGAGACGTCGGAGTCCCGATCGAGCCGGGGTCGTTGGTACCGTGGATGGCGAGCTGGTCGCCGCCCGCCCAGCTCGGCGGCAGGTTCGGCTGGTGGCCGGACAGGCCGAAGGCGTACCAGCCGAACGGGCCGTACGGGTCGCCGGTCAGCACGCGGTCGGTGACGCTGAAGCGTCCGGTGGGGGTGGGGGTGTCGGCAGCGCCGATCGCGGCCGCGAACCTGGCGAGCGGACGGCGGCCGCGCATCAACCAGATCGCCCGCTCGTCGAGGCTGGCGCGGATCCAGGTGCTGGTTCGGGCGAGCGACAGCCCGCGCAGATCGATCCAGCCGGTCAGGCCGTTCGGCCGGATGGGGAGAACGACCCGGCCCCAGCCTCCTCGCGGCGTCGTGGCCGTCACCCACAGCCAGGCGGTGGTGCCGAGTGGGGTGGACCCCGGGGACGCTGGCGATCACGCGGCCGTGCGGCCGGGCGTGGACCACGGCCCCGTTGGGCGTGGCGACCAAGAGAAAGCGCGGGCCGTCGGAGGCGCGAGCGGTCGCCGGTAGCGCGAGCGCGAGGGTCGCCAAGAGCAGTACCGCGGAGGCGCGGACAGTCAAGCGGCGTGGGTCACGTACAGAGCGGTACGTCATGGTCTGGGTCCCAGCGCGGCCCCGCAGTCCCCGCCGCGCGGCGCAATCCTATCAACACTTGACGGGTTCCAAGCACCGGTAACAATCACCTCACAATCCGCCCTCCGCCGCTCATGAATTATTGGAGTCAAACACTCCCCCCGCGACGTTCACTCGTTTGTGGCGGAATCGTGACCGGCCGCCGGGTCGGTTGAGCCGAATCCCGCCGCAGAGGATCTCCCCGGGGTCAGACACTCCCCGTTCGGCTGTTACTGAAGCGTTTCTCGGCTGTGTCAGGTCAGCCGGTTCGGATGCGCGGTGAGCGATCCAGCGCCGGTTGGACGACTGGCGGTTCGTCCAGGGCGCTCGAAAGAACTTGGAAATGGCGTTGCCGAGATGGCGATAAACGTGACCGATTCCCCGCGGTTGAGCGCGTTATTCGGTGCTGGTCTGCGAGGCTCTGGCGGCGTGCACGGCTAGTCCGGTTATTCCGCGCCGGCAGCCCTGCGTTCGCGATCGCCTCATGGAACCCGGGGTTGGTGGAGAAGCTCTCGAAGACCGCCTCGCTGGGGCAGGTGTCGTAGATCGTGATGCCGTCCTCGCGTACCGCACAGAGATGCCACGACACGTTGCCCTGCGGGATCGCCGTCATCAGGCGGTCGTATCCCGCGAGCAGCTCCTTGGGATTGCCGGTGAACTCATAGATGCCGAGGTGCATGCGATTTTCTCCTTGGTCTGGGTAGCGCGGCAAGACTAGCCGCGGGCGTAGACCGGCATGAAAGGAAGAACCAGGACCACCAATCCGAGCGTCACTGCAACCTTGCCGGCGACATGCCAGCCCGAACCGCTCCACACCCAGAACAGCACCACCAACCCACACAGGAAGAGCCAAGCCGCGACCTGCACCCACCCGCGCTGCGCTCGAAAATCGTCCCAAGCCGATCGGTTGGCGGGCGACCCCGAGGAGGTGCCGCAGGCCCGAACATCGCACCCGCAGCGAGTTCAGAACCGCACACCGCGCAGTACCTCAGCGTCACTGCCATGGGAGTGCGAGGCTACAGGTTTGTGCCCGGCTGCACAATGCAAGCCGATCCGTGAAACGCTGGCGGGACTGACCGACCGTGCTACGACGATGCCGCTCCTACGGAGCCCGGCGAGGCCGGGCGCGGCGGGCGAGCCGCAGGCAGTCGTCACACAGGAAGGGGCTCGGCGGTCGCCCCATCGGCGAGTGCGGAGCTGTTCCCCGGCTTCACCTCGCCGCACCTGCTGCATTCAGCCGTTACAACCGGGCCAGAGCTCACTGCGCGATTTTCGCACAGATCCGCTGCCCCGCATGCCCCGAAGATAGCCGGTCGCGGAGCCGGCACCTCTGCCGCAGCGTTATGGGAGCAGCCGTTGGGGGCATAGACGTCGGGTCGACGACTACGGGAGGAAGCCGCTATGAGTGTTGCCAAGACGATCGAGCTGACATCGACCAGCGACCAGGGTTTCGAGGCTGCGATTCGCGATGCGATCGCGAAGGCGAGCGAGACCGTGCGCAATATCGAGGGCGCGTGGGTGAAGGAGCAGAAGGTCATGGTCAGCGATGGCAAGGTGACCGGCTTCCGGGTCCATCTCGAGGTCACGTTCGTACTCGATTAGGCGTAGCGGCGGCTGCTCTAGGCCACACGCCCGCTTGCCCCTGGCACGCCGAGAACCCGCACACGTGTACGGGTTCTCGAGCAGGTACCGCATACCGGATTCGAACCGGTGTTACCGCCGTGAGAGGGCGGCGTCCTAGGCCCCTAGACGAATGCGGCACGAGTCGCCGGAGGCCGCGGGATTCTAGCAAGGAGGCGGCGCGTCACGAGCACCCTGCGCGACCAGCCGATCGCGCAGCCGCCGCTTCGTCTCGGGCCATTCCTCGTCGGTGATCGCGTACCACGCCGAGTCGCGCCAGCGGCCGCCGTACATCAGCATGTGCTTTTCGAAGACGCCTTCGAAGCGGGACGGCAGCGCGGCCAGGGCCGCGCGGGCACGCTCGTTGAGAGCGTCGGTCTTGAACTCGACGCGGGCGCAGCCGAGCCGCTCGAAGGCGTGCTCCAGCATCAGCAGCTTGGCCTCGCTGTTCGCGCCGCCGCCCCATGCCGAGCGCGACACGAGCGTCCAGCCGATCTCGAGCCCCAGGTCGTCCGGCCGGAACGAGAGGTAGCGGCTGCTGCCGATGGCGGCGCCGTCCGAGCGCCGGACGGTGGCGAAAGCAAACTCGCTGCGGGCGGCCACGTTCGCCAGCGCCTGGTCGAACCAGCCGTCGAACAGCGCCGGGTCGCCGGCCGCGTCGATCTTCACCCACCGCCACACCGCCGGGTCGGCGAGCGCCGAGCGCAGCGGCTCGCGATGACGCCCGGCCAGCGGCTCCATCCGCACCAGCTCGCCGTCCAGGATTGGGGGTCGGTCGAAGACGTCGAGGATCGCCATCTCAGCCGCGCACGATAGTCGCCAGCCGGATGCCAGCCTCTACACTCGGACGATGACCGCCGCCGACCACGCGACCCCGCCGTCGCCGGTCTCGGGACGGTTCGCCCCCAGCCCCAGCGGGCCAATGCACCTGGGCAACGCCCGCACCGCGCTGCTCGCGTGGCTGGACGTCCGGGCGCGCGGTGGCCGGATGGTGCTGCGGGTGGAGGACCTCGATCGCGACCGCTGCCGGCCGCAGTGGGTCGACCTGATGCGGCGCGATCTGGAGTGGCTGGGGCTCGACTGGGATGAGGAGACGCCTGCCCAGTCGCTGCGCGACCCGGCGTATCAGGCCGCGCTCGACAAGCTGCGCGAGCACGGCCTGGTGTACCCCTGCTTCTGCAGCCGGCGCGAGCTGGCCGTCGCCTCGGCTCCCCATGGCCCTGCGGACGCTCCCTACCCCGGCACCTGCCGCGGGCTGAGCGACGGCGAGCGCGCAAAGCGGAGCGCTGAGGGCCGGCGGCCGGCGCTGCGCGTCGCGCTCCCCGACCGCACGATCTCGATCGAAGACCGCCTGCGTGGGGTTATCACACAGCGGCTGGCCACCGACGTCGGCGACATCATCGTGCGCCGCTCCGACGGACTGTTCGCCTACCAGCTGGCGGTGGTTGTCGACGACGCGGAGGACGGCATCAGTGACGTGGTGCGCGGTGCCGACCTGCTCAGCTCGACGCCCAGGCAGGTGGCGTTGCAGCAGATGCTGGGGCTGCCCACGCCGGCGTACGCCCACGTCTCGCTGGTGTTCGGCCCGGACGGCGAGCGTCTCGCCAAGCGGCACGGACCGGTCTCTGTCCGCGAGCTGCGCGACCGCGGCGTCACCCCCGAGCTGCTGGTCGGCCGGTTGGCTGCTCTGAGTGGAATCGGAAGCGGCGAGCCGCTCATGCCCCACGAGCTGGTGGCCGGCTTCCGGTTGGAGGACGTCACGCGTGAGCCGGCTCGGCTGGACGCGCTCTGAGTTAGGCGATCGAGACGACGCGGGCCGACCACGTCGTGCTCGGCGCCTGCACCGTGACCTGGTCGCCCACGCCGGCGCCGATCAGCGCCTTGCCGAGCGGCGAGTGAGGTGAAACCGCGCCGGGACCGCCGGCGTTCGAGATCGTGACGGTGGTCGTCTCGCCCTGCTCGTCGACGATCTCGACCCGCGAACCGGTGCCCGCCGGGCCGCCACCGGCCGCCGCCGGTCGATCGACCACGACCGCGTTGGCAAGCTTGTGCTCGAGCAGCGTGATCTGCCGCTCCAACAGGCCCTGCTCGTTCTTGGCCGCGTGGTACTCGAAGTTCTCGGACAGGTCGCCATGGCCGCGGGCGGTGGCGATCGCTTCGACCATCTCCGCCCGCCGCGGACCGCGCAGCTCATCCAGCTCGGCCTGGAGCCGTGCCATCTCGTCGCTGGTCAGCTCGGTCGTGTCCACCGACCAAGGGTACTCGACCGGCGGGCCGGGCGGCCCTACACCGTGCCGAAGCCGCGCCGCGGCATCTTGCCCCACGACCTGTGCCCGGATAGCAGATCCCACACCGCGGCCAGCCGGAAGCCATCGATCAGCTGTCGGTAACCGAAGTTCTCGAACAGCGCCAGCACCAGCAGTTGGGCCAGCTCGCGTGGCCGTTGGTAGTGACGGTAGCCCGCTCCTCCAGCGAGCATGCTGCCACCGTGGTCAGGGTGCCGAGCAGCCACGCGCAGACCACGAAGGCACCCACCAGTCGTGGGTCGACCATGCCGTAGGCCAGGCCGATCGGAAACACGATCCAGGCCAGCGCCTCGATCAGCGGCCCGCCGAATTCGAACAGCAGCAGGTACGGCAGCGCGATCATGCCGGGCGCGCCGTAGCGGGGCCGGCAGAACATCCCGCGGTGCCGCCACAGCGACTCCCACAGCCCGCGGTGCCAGCGTCGCCGCTGCCGACCCAGTGTGGCCGCGTCCGACGGCACCTCGGTCCAGCAGACCGGATCGGGGGCGTACGTGATCCGGTATCGGGCGCCGCGGTCACGCATGTGCCGGTGCAGCCGGATGGTCAGCTCCAGGTCCTCGCCCACCGTTTCCGTCCAGTAGCCGCCGGCCTCGAGCAGCAGGTCCCGACGGAACAGACCGAACGCGCCGGAGACGATCATCAGCGAGCCGAGGCGTCCCAGCCCGCCGGCCGAAGAGGAAGGCGCGCAGGTACTCGACAGTCTGGAAGCCGGCGAGCCGGCCGCGAGGCACGCGCGCCTCGATCATCCGCCCGGCCTCGATCCGGCAGGAGTTGCCGACCCGGATCGTGCCGCCGACCGCCACCACCCGCTCAGGATCCTCGAGCACCGGGCGCACCATCACCGAGAGCGCGTCCGGGTCGAGGATCGATCGGCATCGGTGACGCAGACGTACGGGTGCTGGGCGACGTCCAGTGCGCAGTTGAGGGCGTCCGCGCGTCCGCCGTTGGGTTTGCGCATCAGCGTGATCGGGTGGGGCAGCTCGGCCCGCCAGACATCTCGGTCACGGCCCGGTAGGAGAGGTGCCACGGGCCGCCGGCGACACCTGCTGGAGGTCGTAGGCATCGATCAGGCGGCCGCGGTGTCATCGGTCGATCCGTCATCCACGATCACCAGCTCGAAGCTGCGGGTAGCGCTGCGCGAGCAGCGAGAGGAGCGTCGACCACGGTCTCCGTTCGTTGTAGGCCGCCACCAGGATCGAGATGCCGGGCGTGAGCGGGAGAGCGAACGCCTCCTCGTACCACGCCCAGCTGCGCCGGCGCACGCTGCCCGTCCGAGCCCCGGCGGGCCAGCGGCCACAGCACCAGATACGAGAGGTTGAGCCCAGCCGCGTAGAGCGTCGAGAGGATCCCGACGACCTCGATCGCCGTCCTCACCCGCGGTCACCGGCCACGACCAGGCTCGCGCGTCTGAGCGCGGGCTGGCGTTGCCGCTGGCCGCGATCCGCCGGCCAGGTCGGGCGCGACCTCGACCAGCGCCTCGGCGGCGACCTCGGCGCGACATCGGCGGTCGTCCTCTGGGCGACGTGGATCAGCCGCACGGCGCTGTCGCGATCGCCGACTGCCCGAGCGCCTCGGCGGCCGCCACCCTCATCTCGACCTCGGGGTCGGCCAGCGCTGCTCGACCGCGTGCTCGGCATCATGGGCGCCCAGCCGGCGAAGCGCGTGGCAGGCGCGCGACGCACCGCCGCCGCGTCGTCGCCAGCCGCTCCTGGAGCAGCAGGCTGTCCGCGGGATTGCCGAGCAGGCCCAGCAGCTCGACGGCGTCCGCTCGAGCGGCGGATGGGCATGGGCGAGCAGCGAACGGATGCCGGGCAGCGCCGCAGCGCCGATCGAGAGCAGGGCACCGGTGGCGACGGCGCGCGGCACCTCAGCCGGACAAGCGAGTGAAGAGCGGCGCGGCGGCCGGTCGCGCCCTCAGCCGGCCGAGGCTGCGGGCAGCAGCGAGACGCACGTCCGGGTCGGCGTCGTGCAGCGCCTGCATCAGCGGCAGCTCGGCCGGTGCTGCACATGTCGCCGAGCTGGGCGGCCTGACTCGCGCGGACGTGGGGCCGGGGATCGGCAAGCCGCCGGCAGGCGCGGGCGACCGCGCCGGTCGACTCGAAGTGGCGGCCGATTGTGGCTCGGGTGTCGCCGGTCACCATCGGCGCGAGCCGGCCAGCGACCTCGGTCAGGGCGCCTCGTGCTCGGCTGGGACATCGGCTGCGTCGTCTCCGTCGAGCAGGTCGAGGGCGATCGGCTCGACGAGCTCGAGCGCCCGCTCGGCCGCTCTGCGCCGGCGCTGCGCGCCCAGCCGGCGGGCATACAGCGTGACGGCGAAAGCCATGGTGAGAGCTGTCAGGGCAAGCGAGGCGAGGAGGATCGCGAACATCAGCCCTGTGATCGGCCGATCGGTGAGGAATTGACCCTTTTGAGTGAATGGGGAGCGCCCGGTCAAGCGCACGCCCGAAGGTGCCGAAAGAGTCCCGGATGAGACTCGCCCTCGTCCTTCTGCCTCGTCATGGCCGTGACCGCGTCCGGCTGTGGATCGGCCAGCGACTCGACCGTCGAGCGGCAGGTGGCCAAAACGATGGCCGCCACATCCGGGCACGCCGTGTCCAAGGTCAGCTGTACGAAGGGCGTCGCCAATCCGCCGGCGGGCGCCCCTCTCTCGACGGCTTCCGACCTCACCTGCCGGATCTCATTCGCGGACGGCACCAAGCCGCAGCTGTGGGCGGTACGGGCGCCGACTTCACGGTCACGAGCGCGGTCGAGCCGCTCTACCGACTGGACGACTCCTCGGCCGGCACGACATCGACCACCGCCACGACGCTTGGCACGAGTGCCGCCGATGCGTTCGCAACCGTCTCCGGAAAACGGGTGCTCTCGGTTCGCTGCACGGTCGCGACCGGTCTCAAGGCCGGCGCCGATCATCGCTGCCGGGCGGTCTTTGCCGATCACAGCCAGAGCGTGTGGGCGGTCAAGGCTGTCGCCGCCGGCGCGCAGCTGCTCTATCCGATCAGCTGATTGCGGGGTCGGCGCGGTTTTACCGCGCCACGCGAACGATGTAGGGTCGGCGCGTGGGCACGGTGGCTCCTCGGTTCGCCGCGGTGACGCTTGCGCTGATTGCGCTGGGCGCGTCGACGGCCGCACCGGCGCCGGCCGTGATCCCCTCGACGTCGGGCATTCACCTGTGGCTGTTCGATCCCGGGGATGGCACGGTGGTCAACACCACCGCCGAGGCACAGACGGTCGCGCGGCGGCACGACATCGTCGTCGCCGGAGCCCCGTACCGCCAGTTCCTGGCCGCCATGCACGCCGCCCATCCCGGCGTGCTGGTGCTGCGCTACCGGTCGGGCATCGCCGCCAAGAAGGGCACGCAGCTGCAGTGGGTGCTGACCAATCATCCCGACTGGCTGGCCCGCGATGCCGACGGGACCATGCTCACGAACAGCTTCGGCAACGCGTTGCTCGACGTCTCCAATCCGCAGGTCGTGGCCTACCAGGTGGGGTGGGCCGCCGGTCAGGCCAAGCTGGGATGGGACGGCATCTACCTGGACGCCGTGGGCGTGTTCGGCGTCGAGGGCTTCTCGGGCCACCCGATCGACCCGGCCACCGGGTTGCCCTTCACGTACGACTCATGGGTTGGTGCGACCCGCGATCTGGCCGCGGCCGTGGACGCCGCAGTCGCTCTGCCGGTGATCACCAACGGGTATCGGAACGGGCGCTACTTCGCCGGGCTGACCGACTTCGGCACCACCTTCGGAGGCACGCGCATGCTGGTCGGCGCCGCCCAGGGCGGCGAGTTCGAGTGGTGCTTCCGAAGGGCGCTCGACGCCCCCGGCGCGTTCCCCGACCCGGACACGTTTGCGCTCCAGCTTACGGCGATCGATCAGGCCCAGGCCGACGGCCGCTGGGTGCTGTGTCGCGCGAAGCTCTGGCAGCCGGCGACCACCGCCCAGCGGCTGCGATGGCACGATTTCGCGCTGGCCGGATTTCTGCTGGCCGAGCAGGACCACGCCTACTTCCACTTCTACGGCAGCAAGGACGCCTCGCCGCTCGAGGACTGGGGCGAAGGCGCCCTCGCGATCGGCGCGCCGCTCGAGCAGCGGCGGTTGGTCTCGGGCGTCTATCTGCGGCGGTTCCAGAACGCGATCGTGGTCGCGAACCCGACCGCGGCCGCGATCACCGTCAACCTTGGCGGCAGCTACCGTCTGCCGAGCGGCGCTGCGGGCAGCAGCCTCAAGGCAGGCAGCGACCGTGGCTACGTGCTGACGGCGAGCACGTCCGGGTAACACTCAACCGGGCGCTACCGGCCCGCTTCGCTGGCCTGCCACAGCGCGTCGATGTCCATCTCGATCTTCTCGACGATTTCGTAGCCGTCGCGGCTGGCGACGACCCGCTCCACGTCCGGGAAGATGTGGCCGGGCAGCACGATGAACCGGTTGGGCGCGGAGTGCGCTTCCGAGAACTCGGCCGCCGTGGCCACCAGTGCCTGAACGCACTCGAAGTCTCCGCATTCGCAGACGAACGGGATCTGCTCGTCGTCGTCCTCGGCGTCGACCGGCTCGAGTTGCATGCGCCGGTTGTTGTACGTGCGAAACGCCTCCTCGTTCTTGACGAGGCGGGCGTTCCGAGCCTCCCACCACTCGTTGCCGCGCATATCGCGACGAAGGGTCCCACCGCACCACCAGGATGTCAAGCGTGGCCGCCGCGGTTTTTGGTGATCTGGAATCGGGTAAGGGACTGCGATACGACCCACGGGAGGTGGATCGATGAGCACGGTGCAACGCGATATCTGGCGCTACCGCCACGACTCGTGGTCGAACGCCACCATTAGCGGATACGACGTGATCGCGCTCGACGGCGCCATCGGCACCGTCGATGTTGCCACGGCGGACGTCGACCCTCGCTGCATCGTCGTGCATACCGGCGCGTGGATCCTGGGCAAGCGGGTGCTGCTGCCGGTGGGCGTGGTCGAGTCGGTCGACGACCAGGAATGCGTGGTGCGGGTCGAGCTGACGAAGGATCAGATCAAGCAGGCGCCGGAGCTGGACGAGACGGCGTTCGACGACGACGCGACTCGAAGCCGGCTTGGCGAGTACTACGGCCGCTTCTTCATGAACGCTCCGTAGGCAGGCTCCGCCGACGGAGCAACCCAGCGCACCTCTCCGCAGACTGACGCGGGGAGGTGCGCTGTTTCGTGCGCGCTTCGCAAAATCCTTACAGGATCCTGGTCTGGACCACCCATTCGGGGGGGAAACCGACCGCCCGTCCCTGTCGATCCACTGATTGTCCCGTTATCGCGGGATGAGGGGTCTTTTTCCAGGGTATTTATCGGGGGGTCATCATGGCAAACCGCCATGTCCGGGCCATGCGCCTTGCCGCGCTGGTTCCGATCGGCGTGGTCTCGTGCTCGTGGCTTCGGCCACTGCCGGCACGCCGTCGAGCTACACGTTCAAGGGTCAGGTCTCGGCGCAGAACGACCGCTGGGACTGGCACCAGGTCAAGGTCTCCGCCGGCGCGACCGTTTCGGTGCGCCTGAACTGGTGGAGTGCGGACGCGAATCTCCAGGTCGTCGTGTTTGGGCCTGACGCACCGGGGTCGCAGCCGCGCGCGACGGCTCCGTGCGGCCGAAGGATCTCAGCTTCGTCGCCACCAGCGACGGCTCGTATAACACCGCCGTGCGGGCCGAGAGCGGCCGCTCCGGCTACAAGCTGCAGGTGGACATCACGCCGAACGAGGCGCCCACGGCCACGCCCGACTCGGCGTCGTTGGTGCAGGGGACGAGCGTGAGCATCGCCCGCTGGCAACGACAGCGACCCCGACGGCGACGCGCTGCGCTGTAGAGCGTCGGCTCCCCGTCGGACGGAACGTCGTCAGTGGACGCGGCGGCAAGGTCACCTACAAGCCCTCGCGCGGGCTTCTGCGGCAGCGACTCGTTCGGCTACACGGTCTGCGACACGCGCAATCCCGACAAGTGCGCCAGCGTCGACGGTGGACGTGACGGTGACGTCGCCGCGCCGCGCGCCCACGCCCGGCCACGCGGTCTTCGCTGGGCACCGCCGACGCTGACCAACCCGGTCACGATCGCGCTGCCGGCCACCGGCGACGTCACGCTAACCTCGACAACAGCAGGACTACATCATCAAGTACCCGGACGTGCGCCGCGTCGGCGAGCTGCGCCTGGCGGCGGCCGCAACATCGTCATCGTCGGCGGTGCTTCAACATCGCGCCGCATTCCGGCACTGGGGTTCGCAACATCCAGCTGCTCGGACAAGCCGGGCGTGGTGGACGGCCGCGTGATCCACATCGAGGGACTCGACATCGACGGCTCCGGCGGCGGCGAGGCGGACGGCATCGGCATCGGCGCGCCCAGCGCGATCGTCCAGATCGAGAACACCCGCATCACCGGGCTGATCGGGCACCTGGCTCGACCCACGCCGACGTGATCCAGACGTGGGGAGGAGTGAAGGAGCTGCGGCTCTACGACGTGACCGGCTCCAGCCACTACAACAACCTCTACCTGCGGCGGGAGAACAGCCCGCTGGGTCCGGCCATCGGCGCCGGTCACGCTCGATCACGTCAACCTGTTCGGCTACGCCAATCCCAGCGGCTGGGACATCCCGTCCACGCTGCGGGCGATCGTCGATCGGCACCCAGCCGGCCGACGCCGACTGCAACGCGAGGGCCACTGCGGGCCGTCCGAACCGACAGTCGACCAACTGCCAGCTGGGCTCAGCGGTCACGCTGAACGATTTCTACGGCTCGCCTCCGGTCGGCAAGCTGGAGCGGTTCATGTGGCCGACCGACTACATGCCGGCGGCCGGCTGCCCGTCGGCGCTCTCCGCCGACGGCCTCAGTCCGCTGACTGGCCCTCGCTGCGCGGGCAGGTCAGCGGCTGATGCACCTCGGGCCGCCGCCCGGTGGGGACTTCGTGCCGGCTGGTTCGGTCGGGGTGGGTTACGTGTCCCCGGGATACCAGCCGGCGGGGTAACACCCCAGGCTGGTGGCGGCGGCGGCGAGCGCGGGTCGGAGGTTCCGGCCCGCGCTCGGCGCTATTTGGTTACGGGCGCGGCGTGCTCGAGCTCAGGCGATCGGCGGTTCAGCCGCTATGGCGGTCACGGTTGTGACGGCTTCGGTGTTGGGCTGAGGAACGCGCTGCTTGCCCGTCGTTGGTGGGCGGCTTGCTTCGTGACGCCGAGCGTGTCGGCGATCAACTGCCAAGTCGCGCCCTTTTCAAGCGCGCTGTCAACAGCCTGCCGTTCCAGACCGTCGAGGTAGCGTCGGATCAA
>CAVWLK010000090.1:0-7636 GCA_963755675.1 uncultured Actinomycetes bacterium | reverse complement strand
GGCAGCCCTGAGGGACGGCGGCAGCGACAACGTCACGGTGGTGGTGACCCGCTTGCTGGCCTAAGCGCCGCTCAGGGCAGTGCTACGCGATGCAGATTGGCCGGATTCCTTTCGCCGGATCCAGTACCTGATAGTACCTGAACTCCGCATTCCTGAAGGGATCTGGCCGGTGCTGCGCCACCCAAGGGCGCATCGTAAGTCTTTACTGGAAAACCACTGACCGTCTCTGCAGCTCTCAGCGGATCGGCCGCTGACGCCCTGAAAATCCGCGTGTCGGGGGTTCGATTCCCTCTCTGGCCATTGCAGTTAGCCCACCGCTCGACCTCTCCACCTGTGTCCAACCTGTTGTCCGTTCCGCCTGGCTCGCCGGGCGGGGTGTGGATTTTGCGGACACAGGTGGCGACCCCTCAATCGGAGCGAGTCGATGGCGAGGTCGCGCGAGCGCGGCACCGGGTCGGTCTACCTGAAGGAGGACCCGAAGCTCGGGCTTGACATATCAACAAACTTGATAGTTTCAACCCATGGCCACACGCAGCTCACACGGACCTCGAGCGGGCAACGCGCCTGTTCCATGCCCTCTCCGACCGACCCGGCTCTCCATCCTGCAGCGCCTCCGGTTCGGCGAGCGGTGCGTCTGCGACCTCACCGATGCGCTCGAGGCGGCGCAGTCTCGGCTGTCGTTCCATCTCAAGGTCCTGAAGGATGCCGGCCTGGTGACGGACCGGCGGGAAGGTCGCTGGATGTATTACACTCTGAACACCGATGCGCTGGCCGAGGTCAGGCGAGCTGGTCGAGGCCATGGCCTCCGCTCCGACCGCAGCGGAGCGCCGGAGCGGCTGCTGTTGAGTAACCCTTTTTTCGGCAAACACATCAACCTTTCTTGATGAGGACCAAGATGAGCACCGAGAACATCAAGAGCACGGTGCGGGAGCGGTACGGCCAGGCCGCGCTGCGAGTGACCACCGGCGTCGAAGACGAGCTGCTGCGGCGGCGGGTCGTGTGGGACCTCCAGCGACGACCCGATCACGTCCAACCTGTACAGCGAGGCCCAGACGGCGATCCTTCCCCCCGAGGCGGTGCTTGCGTCCCTGGGGTGCGGCAATCCGACGGCACTGGCCGAGCTGCACGAGGGCGAGGTGGTGCTCGACCTGGGCTCCGGCGGCGGCATCGACGTGCTGCTCTCCGCCCGGCGGGTCGGCCCGACCGGCAAGGCGTACGGGCTCGACATGACCGACGAGATGCTGGCGCTCGCCCGCGAGAACCAGCGCAAGGCCGGGCGTCGAGAACGTCGAGTTCCTCAAGGGCGATATCGAGGCCATCCCGCTGCCCGATGCCTCGGTGGACGTGATCATCTCCAACTGCGTCATCAATCTCTCCGGCGACAAGCGGAAGGTGCTCGCCGAGGCGTTCCGCGTGCTCAAGCCGGGCGGCCGGTTCGCGGTGTCGGACGTCGTGGTCCGGGGCGAGGTTCCGGCCCAGGTCCGCTCGAGCATGGAGCTGTGGGTCGGCTGCGTCGCCGGGGCGCTGACCGAGCAGGAGTTCCATTCGCTCCTGTGGGAGACCGGCTTCGAGAAGATCGACATCGAGCCCACCCGCATCTACGAGTTCGAGGACGCCAAGGCGTTCCTCATCGGGGCCGGGCTCGACACCGAGGTGCTCGCCCGCGAGGTCGGAGGCCGGGTCATGGGCGCGTTCGTCCGCGCGACCAAGCCGGTCGCCGAGCCCGCTCTGGCGGAAGGCGGCGCTGCCTTCGCGGTCGTGCTGCGGCCCGGATTGCTGCGCCTAACAGCGCGCCAAGATCAGGAGGTACCCTATGGCGTCGACTGTCAGCCGAAACGTTCACCACCCCCGACCGCCGGTGCGTGACGCTCAGGCGAGCCGGCCACGCCGACCACGAGGCCGTCGCAACGCTGCTGCGCGATCTGGAGCTCCCGACCGACGGGGTGGCGGATTGGCTCGATCAGTTCTGGGTCGCGGAGCACGAGGATCGGGTCGTCGGCGTGGCTGGCATGGAGCGCTACGGGGACGCGGCCTGCTTCGCTCGGTTGCGGTGGCCCCCGAGTGGCGGGGCAGCGGAATCGGGCGGACGCTCGTGGACCGGGTCCTCGACGAGGGCCGTGCCGCCGGTGTCAGGGATGTCTACCTCCTGACGACCACCGCCGAGCATTACTTCCCGCGCCTCGGGTTCGCGTGCATCGAGCCGCGAACGCGTGCCGGCGGCCGTGCGGGCGTCGGTGGAGTTCACCGGGGCCTGCCCTGCCTCAGCGGTGGTGATGCGCAAGGCCGCAACCAACTAGTCGCTGTTCACGCTCGGGAGGTCAAGCGTGCAGCCGATCCAGAAGGCATACCGGGTGCTGTTCTTGTGCACCGGCAACTCGGCTCGGAGCCAGATCGCCGAGGCTGTCCTGAACCGGAAGGGCACGGGCCGGTTTCACGCCGAGAGCGCTGGGTCGAGCCCGGCCGCCCGTGTGAATCCGTATGCCGTGCAGACTCTGCAGGAGAGTGGGATCGAGTGGCGTGGTCATCCGCCCCGTGGGCTCACCGGCCTGGACCGGGAGCGCTGGGACTTCGTGATCACCGTCTGCGACCGCGCCAAGGAGGCGTGCCCGGTGTTCCCGGGCCAGCCGATCCTCGCGCACTGGGGCATGCCGGACCCGGCCGCCGTCGAGGGCGACGAGGCCACCAAACGGGCCGCGTTCGTGGATGCCCTGACCCTGATCAGCCGCCGTGTGGACCTGCTGCTCGCCCTGCCCATCGAGAAGCTCGACCGGCTCATCGTCGAGGCGCAGGTCCAGGCCATCGGGGAGGTGGGGACAGCCGCGACAAGCGTGGACGCCGGAGGGTTGCAGCCGTGAAATACGCGCTGATCTCGGACGTGCACGCGAACCTGCCAGCGTTCAAAGCAGTGTACGCCGACATCGTTCGCCGGAACATCGTTGCGGTGTACCACCTGGGTGACTTGGTAGGCTACGCTCCGTGGCCTGACGAGACCGTCGGGATGATTGCGGCCGCGGGCATCCCAGGCGTTGCGGGCAACTACGACTCGACGGTCGCGACCGATTACAAGCACTGCGGTTGCCGGTATGAGGACCCGCACCAGGAGGAGCTGTCCCATCTCAGCTACGACTGGACCCGCCGGCACGTCTCGCCCAAGACCAAGGACTTCCTGGGCGGGCTGCCGTTCCGCATCGACCTGCTGCCCAACGGCGGCCACCTCGTGGGTCCACGGGTCGTGCTGGTTCACGGCACGCCGACGCTCAACACCGTGTACTGGACCGAGGACCGGCCGGACGAGTTCTGCCTCAAGATGGCGAGCCATGCCGGGATGAAACCGGGCGATGTGATCGCGTTCGGCCACACGCACCTCCCGTGGCACCGGGAAGTTGGCGGCATCCATTTCGTGAACACTGGCAGCGTCGGGCGGCCGAAGGACGGCGACTGGCGGGCGGGGTATGCCCTGCTGGACGTCGGGAGCGGCCCCGTCAACGTGGAGTTCGTCCGGGTGGAGTATGACGTGGAGGCGGCAATACGGGCGATCCGGGAGAGCGATCTGCCAGATGACTTCGCCGAGTATCTGCGCACCGGCGGGCGAGCCGCGCCCGCGCCGAGCCCCACTTAGGAGGCGAGGCGGATCGCAAGATCGGAGCGTCCTGTGAGCTGGCTCTTCCCGGATGAGCGGAAGTTCTTCGAACATTTCAGCGGGATCGCAGCCCGGCTGACCACCGTCGCCACGCTCTTGGAGCAGGCGCTGGACGACCCGGCCCGGCTGCCGGACCTCCTGGCGCAGATTGAGCGCGTCCAGCACCAGACGGAGGTGGCGGCACACGACCTCGATCTTAACGTGGACAAGCTGTTCGTCCCGCCTATGGACCGGGAGGACATCCACCTGCTGTCCAGCCGGCTCCGGCTCGTGGCGGACTTCATCGGGGGGACGGCCAGACGTGCTGTGAGCCTCAGCGCGACCACCCGGAGCGAACCCGCCGTCGTCCTGGCCCGGCTCATCGTTCGAGCCGTGCGCGACATCGAAGCGGCCGTGATCCACATTCGTACCGGCGATCAAGTGCTCGCCCGGTGCCAAGCGATCAAACAGGCCGAGGAGGAAGGTGATGCGGTCTGGGCGGCGGCGGTGACGGAGCTATTCGCCGGAAGCCCTGATCCGGTGGATGTGATCCGGTGGAAGGCGTTGTACGACCAGCTCGAGGATACGCTCGACGCGTGCGACGATGTGGCGAACGAACTGGAGACCATTACGGTCAAGCACACCTGAGCGGCCGCCGCCAGCGGCAAGCGTTCGCCAACAAGGCTCCCGTGTGTTCATGAGACGATCTTCAGGGCAGCTTCACATTGCACATATCAATAATGGTTGATACTATGCTGGATCCCGTGGCGACCTTGGCACCTGATTGAGGGAGAAAGCGATGGCGGCAGCACCCGACATGCCGATGACCCGGTCTGCGGCCAGCCCGCTCGGCACCTTCGAGCGTTACCTGACCGTGTGGGTGTTCTTGAGCATCGCGGTTGGGGTTGGGTTGGGACAGCTGCTGCCAGTGCTCTTTTCCACGCTGGGCGGGCTCAAGGTCGCGGAAGTCAACCTGCCGGTCGCGCTGCTCATCTGGCTCATGATCGTGCCGATGCTGCTCAAGATCGACTTCGGCGCCCTGGCCCAGGTGCGGGAGCACTGGAAGGGGATGGGCGTCACCCTGTTCGTCAACTGGGCGGTGAAGCCGTTCTCGATGGCGCTTCTGGGCTGGATCTTCGTGCGCGGCGTCTTTGCGCCGCTCCTGCCAGCCGACCAGATCGATTCCTACATCGCCGGGCTCATTCTGCTGTCGGCCGCCCCCTGCACGGCCATGGTGTTCGTCTGGAGCAACCTGAGCGACGGGGACCCGAACTTCACCTTGACGCAGGTCGCGCTCAACGACGCCCTGATGGTCGTCGCCTTCGCGCCGATCGTAAGCCTGCTCCTGGGCCTCTCCGCCATCACTGTGCCGTGGGACACCCTGCTGCTCTCGGTGGTGTTGTACATCGTGCTCCCCGTGATCCTGGCGCAGCTTTGGCGGAGGGTGCTCCTTCGCCGAGGCGGAATCGCCGCGCTCGCGGGGGTACTTGCGTTACTGCACCCGGTCTCGCTCGTCGCGCTCCTCACGACGCTCGTGCTCCTGTTCGGCTTCCAGGGCAGCCAGATTCTGGCCCAGCCCCTCGTGATCCTGCTGCTCGCGGTGCCGATCCTGATACAGGTCTACTTCAACAGCGGCCTGGCTTACCTCCTGAACCGACTCACCGGCGAGTCTCACCGCGTCGCGTGCCCCTCGGCCCTCATCGGAGCCAGCAACTTCTTTGAGCTGGCCGTTGCCACGGCGATCAGCGTGTTCGGGCTCACGTCCGGCGCGGCGCTCGCCACGGTGGTGGGCGTCCTGATCGAGGTCCCAGTGATGCTCTCAGTCGTCCGGATCGTAAGCCGCACCCGCGGCTGGTACGAACGGGGTGCTCGCGTCTCACCCGCAAGAGCCCCGGCGTCTGCGCTCTGATTATCGCTATGAGACAGCCCGGAAGGCTGCTTGCTCCCAATGCCTCCGAATGTTGGCGGGAAAGCCGGACGTCTTGTGACTGATTCCATGAGCCGCATCTTCGAGCACCCGGTCCGATTCTTCTTTTTCACCGGGAAAGGTGGCGTCGGCAAGACCTCCTTAGCCTGTGCCACTGCGGTCGGCCTAGCCGATCGGGGGCGACGCACGCTCCTGGTGAGCACCGATCCCGCCTCGAACCTCGATGCAGTGCTTGAGGTGCCGCTCGGCAATACGCCGATGCCCGTGCCGGGTGTGCCAGGCCTGCTTGCGATGAACATCGATCCGGAGGCGGCAGCGCGGGAGTATCGCGAGCGGACGATGGCCCCCTACCGGGGCACGGTGCCCGACAGCAGAGCTCGCCCAGCTCGAGGAACAACTGGCCGGGGCCTGCACGGTCGAGGTCGCTGCGTTCGACGAATTCACCGTGTTGCTCGGCCAGGATGAGCTGATGCAATCGGTGGATCATGTCGTGTTCGACACGGCGCCCACTGGTCACACGCTGCGCCTCCTGCAACTGCCGGCCGCGTGGAGTCGCTTTCTTGACATGAGCGCAACCGGTGCCTCCTGCCTGGGGCCGCTCGCCGGGCTGAAGGCCCAGCAGGCCCGCTACGAAGAGGCCGTCCGAACGTTGGGCGATGCGCACGCGACTACCCTCGTGCTCGTCACGAGGCCCGATCGCGTGGCGCTTCTGGAGTCCGAACGTACCCGCACCGAGCTCGGCGCGCTTGGCATGGAGGGCCCGCTCCTGGTCGTCAACGCGGTGTTCCGCGCGTCGGACCGCTCCGATCAGGTCGCGCTGGCCGTCGAGAGGCGGGCCGCACAGGCCCTGGCTGACATGCCGGCCGGCCTGCGCGCACTCCCGCGTATCGAAGTGCCGATGCGCGGCTTCAACGTGGTGGGGTTGCAGGCAGTGCGGGCCTTGTTGGCCGAGCCGAATGGCGGGGCGACACCGGGCACACCGGGCGGAGCGGGGCAAGCCGATGTCCCCGCAATACCATCGTTATCGGCCCTCATCGAGGTACTCGCTGGGCGCGATCACGGATTGGTGATGGTCATGGGCAAGGGCGGGGTGGGCAAGACGACGATCGCCGCCACGATCGCGCTCGCGATCGCAGATCGCGGCCGTCCCGTGCTGCTGACGACGACTGATCCGGCTGCACATCTGGTAGACACGCTAGGCGTGGATGTACCAGGGTTGACCGTCAGCCGTATCGACCCTGAAGCGGAGGCTCGCCAGTATCGGGAAAAGGCATTTGCCAACAGGTCGCAAGGCCTCGATGCCGAACACCGTGCCCTCGTGTACGAGGAACTTCAGTCCCCGTGCTATGACGAGATCGCAGTGTTCGTGGCCTTCTCGAAGATCGTGTTCCGCGCGAAACGCGAGCTGGTCGTTGTCGACACCGCGCCGACCGGCCACACGCTCCGGCTGCTCGACGCGGCCGGCTCATTCCATCGACAGCTGGTGCCAGACGAGCCAACGCGTGGCCAGCCGAACGTCGTTACGCCGCTCATGATGCTGCGTGATGCCGATCTGACAAAGGTGCTGATCGTCACGCTTCCGGAGACGACCCCGGTGCTCGAGGCGCAGGCGCTGCAAGAGGACGTGCGCCGTGCGGGAATCGAACCGTTCGCATGGGTCATCAACGCCAGCCTGTGGGCAGCACGGCCGACGGATCCCGTGCTAAGGCAACGGGCCGATGCCGAAGTCGCGCTGATCCGCAGAGTGGCGAACGACCTGGCACGGCGTGTTGCGCTCGTCCCGTTTCAGGTGGGCGACGCGTCCGGAACGGCACGGCTGCGCGAACTGGCAGGCCTCGCAACCGGTGCAGTCTGTTCTCGGGGGTCCCCTGTAGCCGGAAACGGCTGCCGGACGGAGCCCGGCGTCACCTGCGTATGCCGGCTGCATTACAGGTCAAGCCGCGGCTCCCGTATGCGCCTCCTGACGCTCCGCTTGTGCCAGCGGATGCCGCCGCAAGGTTACCACTATGAGCGGGAGTCCGACGGCGGCAGGCAGCAGCCAATACGCCACTGTTGGTAGCTCGCGCCAGAGCGGCAGATGCGCGCCGAGC
>CAVWLK010000089.1:0-70000 GCA_963755675.1 uncultured Actinomycetes bacterium | reverse complement strand
TGCTGCTTCGCGAAAGGTATTCGGTAGGGGGCACTCCCTTACTGTTTGGAGACACGCTGAAATGTTCCGAGCCAAACGGAGTCTCCACTGGCCCTCTTTTCCATTTCAACGAATACGTTGAACTTCTGACCGCTCTTGGAATCTTCCAAAGGGCAAGATGCATCTGTTGGGAAGCAATTAGACGATGTGCCGTTCTCGATGAGGTTGAACCCGACAGCAGTTCCACTGTTGCTTGGCTGCTGCAGGTTTGACGTAACTCTAAGCCAAACTATACCGTCATCCCTACAAAATTTTCCGTTAGCGCGAAGGATAAAGTGAGCGACCTTTGGGAGGGAAGACGTTTTTATGCACTCTTGCATCTCTGCAGGCTCAGTCTGACTTGTTCGGATCGTACCGGTTGAGCTAACAGAATTTTGCTTCAACGCCGTAATCTCGTCAGCCAAACAACGTAGCTTCTCAGAAATCTCGCGGTTGCTGTCCGTCGGCTTGAGGTTAGTATCGCAGTCCGCATATGCATTCAAAGCAGAGCATGTGAAAATAAAAATGAGCGCAGGTAGTACAGCTCTGATCATAGATGAGCCCCCCAAAGACATGACAACGGTGGATTTTCTTTCTTGCAAGGATCGAATCCGAGCACTTCCGCGGGAGTGGAGTTGCCAGTTTTCGAGGTTCGCAGAACTTCGGTTGTCTCCCATCCCCGATTTAACTTAGGATTAAGCGAGAAATCCGAGGTCAGTCGCGACAGCCTCTCGGGCACCTGTGCTCCACCGGTCTCGTCGTGCACCCTCCCGCGTAACCCGCTTCATGGCCAGCTTATATCCTCTCCAGGAGCCTCGATTTGCTGCTGTTAGCCAAAAAGAAGGTCACTATGCAAGCAAAGAAGCGCTTGAAATGAAGATTGTGGACAATGGAACTTTGATTAGGAAAGCCGGGAACGTTTACTTCCATTCCAGAGCTATCTCAGTCCTCCACGGACTTAAATATGACAGCGCTCACATCGCGAGCCCCGTGCAGAAAGCGGACGATCGGGTCTCCCGGTCCGTGACCCGGAAATAGATGCAATAATCGCCCAGCACATGCAGGCCAAGCCCTCCTCGGGGGCCTCCCGACGCTTCTTACAGCACCAAAATAGTTACTTGAAAGGATTGCCTGCGGTTCTGTTTTGGAAAATTATCGCCGCCGACGAATGGGAAAGGCGGTTGCTTGGACGTTTACACCACCCTTGAAGGGCATATTAACTACAAGGGCAGGCTTCCTGAAGACAGCCTCGGAAACCCCATCATCTATCAGGGCGTGAGCTTCCTCGACCAGAGTGGCCTGTTGCCCCTCAACCGTTATTTGGCAACAACCTTCCTTGGCGGGGAATATGACGAGACCTGCTACACGCTAGAGGTTGACGCAGCCATGCTGCGCACGGCTCTCACGGATTTCCGTGGGTGTGACGAGTGCCGCAATATCATGCAAGAACCCTTCGAGCGCGCCATTCAATGGCTTGAAGCGAAGCAGGACAATGAACAGCGGTTGCTTTCATATAACGTCAGCTGAATCACCGCAGCCATCTGGCGCCGTCTTTCGCTCGTGTTTCCACCCAGACGAGGCCTCTCATGAGGGCTTTGTGGCTCGCGCTGAGGATTTGTGAGCCACAAGCGCGCTTGAGGTTACTGGATGAGCCACGAGAAGATATTTACTGTGCAGCAAACAGCCACGTAGGCAATGGCTGAGCCCATTAGTGCTGGCCGATGTGCGCCCCGCGTATCGAGCGCAACCGTGTAACGACGTCATCTACCCCGGTATAGGGGTCAGTTCCGCTGTCCGGCGTGAAGCGCGCCTTGAGACGCTGGGCGCGCTGGAGAGCCTGCTGGAGGGACGGTTCTGTTTGAGCGTAAATCCCTTCCGCCCCCTTCTCGTACCCCCGCAGGTGCTGCCGGAGAAACCTGATCACCTCTCTGTGGTCCCAGAAGGAATGCACTTCCTGGAAATGCAGGAGGAGCCAGAGTTCGAAGCAGGGCACGGAAGGAACAGCCACGAAGCGGACGCTTCTGCCCTCATCATTGACAACAGACCGGTCAAGAGCGGCTGCCCGCTCAAGGGCGGCATGGTAGGTGCGATGCCTGTCTCGATCGAAGACTGCAAATACCCACTCGAAAGCTTTCTCCTCCAGGAATCTACTCCAGGCGGTATCCACGATCTCAAGGGGCTCGGTGCCATCCCCCGGAATAATCATGATGTGAGCCGTAGGGACCCTGTTTTGCTGGCGGATGTCATCGAAATACAAGGGCTCGGTTTTCCGACCTTCGGTCACGATGAGAATCCGGTCATACGGGGGGCGATTGCCCCTCTTCCGCGCCAGCGCGCGGGCCTGCCGTTCGCGGGGGTGATTATCGCGCGGCACCGCGCCTCCCGGCAATCAGCCTGTCGCGGAGAATGGGAACGCCGCCATATCGCCCGCTGAGATAACCCCGTTCGATTGCTTCGCCCTTCCGGGGCGAGAATTCCGTAAGCGGAATGAGTACTGAGGACTGATCCTCCAGCTTCTCCGTAAACCAGATCTGGTCCCTGCGGAGTACCTTCCCGTCCAGCAAGGAGGTGTCATGCGTCGTAAAGATGATCTGGGCACCTTTCGTATTAAGCTCCGGGTCCTGAAACGCTTTCAGGATCTGGCGCATAAGAAGCGGATGGAGGCTGCTGTCGAGCTCGTCAATCGCCAGAATCCTGCCTTTGTCGATGATGTCAAGCAGCGGCCCCGCAAGTGAGAACAGCTTTTGCGTCCCCTGGAATTCATCGCCAAAATCAAACTCGGCCGCCATAGTCCTCCGCCGTCAGATCGAGGGCCTGGATCTGCGTGCCCATCGCGCCGTCGAAGACGCACTGGTCCGCGCCGCAACCAGGTCCAGATACGACAGGCTACCCACGACCAGATGCTACCGCGGGGCCTTGCGGGCACCGCACCTCACCACCGTGCCAGGCACCGGGCTGGTTGTCAGCCGGCCGCGCCCGCGCGGCGCGAGGGCAGCATCGCAGCGGCCGGCTCTCGTACCAGGGGTACCGATCGGTCAACAGCAGCGGGAAGTGGCCGAGCGCGCGGCACGGGAAGCCGATCGAGAGCTCGAGCATCTCGTGGATGGTGCGGGGCATCCGGCCGATGGCGAGGATCGCGAACCACGCCCCGATCGCAAGCATCCACGCGACCACGCCGAACATCACCGAGGTGAGCACCGCCGGTAGGGCGCGAGGGAGCACGACAAGTGCGGT
Source organism: uncultured Actinomycetes bacterium (assembly GCA_963755675.1). Classification (GTDB taxonomy): domain Bacteria; phylum Actinomycetota; class Thermoleophilia; order Gaiellales; family JAICJC01; genus JAICYJ01. The sequence goes on along the minus strand of CAVWLK010000089.1, from coordinate 66,748 downwards.
GAGACGGGGGAACGGCGCCGGGGGGTCGACCTCGACCTGGATCGGATACTCCGGCGCCGCCTGCCACGGGAGGGGCGGCCAGTCGTCCGTGGCCAGGCATAGGTACGCGGCGATTCGCGTGACGTACGCCAGCGAGGCGACCTGCAGCCGATGGATTCCACCCGGGAGACGGCCGGTGAGGAGCACGATCGGCCACGAGATCACCGCCACGACCAGCGAGACCGAAAACACCAGCAGCACCCATCCGAACAGGTGCGGAACCACGAGCACGAGTCGAAGCCCGGTCAGCACCCGCTGCCGGCGCGGATCGTCGCGCACCATGTACCGGATCGGATAGGCGCTGTCCGGCCTGAGCTCGTGAGCCACCTCGAGCGTTGGGCCCGCTTGAACTCGAAGCCGCAGGCGATGCAGAATCGGGCCGCCGGCAGCCGCTCACGGCCGCAGCGAGAGCAGAACTTGGCGAACGCCGGGGCGGAAGTGTCATCCCGCGATGATACGCGGCAAACCCGGCTCTCTGCTGAGTCCGGCGCGGTTGATAGCGTGTCTCACCCCGTCCACCCGAGGAGCCGGCGAATGTACTGTCGCAACTGCGGCACCCAGCACGAGGACACGGCTCAGTTCTGTCCCGGCTGCGGCGTTGCGGCTGCGGCTGCCGTCCCCGCGATGGCCGGCGGGCAGCCGCTCACAACACCGGCGGGGCTCGTCCATGCGCCAGGCAACGGGCTGGGCATCGCCGGTTTCTGCTGCGGCCTGATCGGCCTGCTGTTCAACCTGTCGGTCTTCCTCTTTTTCCTCGGCTCTCCGCTCTGCATCCTCGGCATCGTCTTCGGGGTGATCGGACGCAAGCGCGCCAACGCTGACCCGGCGGTTCCCCACGGCGGCCTGTCGCTCGCCGGCGCGATCTGCGGCAGCGTGGGCATGGTCTGGATCCTCGTCCTGCTCGCGATCGGCATAGCCGCCAGCTAAACGTCAGTTCGAGGCGCGCACCAGCACCTCGGCGAACTGCGCCTCGCGCTCGGCGCGGAAGATGTCGCCGTCACCCTCGCGCGCGCGCTCCAACGTGGCCTGCGCCCGCTCCAGGCGGGCCCGCGCCTCGGCGCCGTCGATCGACCCGGTGGGCACAGCCTCGCCCACCAGCACCAGCGTCTCGTTCTTGCGCACCGAGACAAAGCCGCCGTCGGTGGCCCACTCGTGGCGGGTGCCCTCCATATCGGTGACGTGCATCTCACCCGGCTTCAGGCTCGAGACCAGCGGGGCGTGGTTGGCCAGCACGCCAAGCTCGCCGGCCGTTCCCGGGACGACCACGATCTCGGCCTCGCCTCCATAGACCGCACCCTCGGGAGTGATGACGTCCACGCGCTGCGGCTGGTCGGCCACCAGGCGCCGACCTTGAGCTCTCTGCCCGCTCGAGCGCCTCCTCGATGCCGCCCACCAGGTAGAAGGCCTGCTCGGGCAGGTCGTCGTGCTTGCCGTCCAGCACCTCCTGGAACGAGCGGATCGTCTCCTCGAGCTTGACGTACGGCCCGGCGTGCCCGTGAACTGCTCGGCCACAAGAACGGCTGCGACAGGAAGCGCTCGATCTTGCGCGCCCGCTGCACGATCACCTTGTCCTCGTCGGACAGCTCGTCCATGCCGAGGATGGCGATGATGTCCTGCAGGTCCTTGTAGCGCTGCAGCACCTGCTGCACCTGGGTCGCGACCCTGTAGTGCTGCTCGGACGACGATGCCCGGCTGGAGGATGCGCGACGTCGAGTCGAGCGGATCGACGGCCGGGTAGATGCCCTTCTCGGAGATCGACCGGGAGAGCACCGTGGTGGCGTCGAGGTGGGCGAACGAGGCTGCCGGAGCCGGGTCGGTGAGGTCGTCTGCGGGGACGTAGATCGCCTGCACCGACGTGATCGAGCCCTTGCTGGTCGAGGTGATGCGCTCCTGCAGCTCGCCCATCTCGGTGGCCAGGGTCGGCTGGTAGCCCACCGCGCTTGGCATCCGGCCCAGCAGCGCCGAGACCTCGGATCCAGCCTGGACGAAGCGGAAGATGTTGTCGATGAACAGCAGCACGTCCTGGCTCTGCACGTCGCGGAAGTACTCGGCCATCGTCAGCGCGCTCAGCCCGACGCGGAGGCGTGCCCCGGGCGGCTCGTTCATCTGGCCATAGACCAGCGCCGTCTTCTCGATCACGCCCGACTCGGTCATCTCCAGCCACAGGTCGTTGCCCTCGCGGGTGCGCTCGCCCACTCCCGCGAACACGGAGAGGCCGCCGTGCTCCTGGGCGATGTTGTTGATCAGCTCCTGGATCAGCACGGTCTTGCCGACGCCGGCGCCGCCGAACAGGCCGATCTTGCCGCCCTTGACGTACGGCGCCAGGAGATCGATCACCTTGATGCCGGTCTCGAAGATCTCGACAGTCGGCGACAGGTCCTCGAACGCGGGGGGATCGCGGTGGATCTCCCAGCGCTCGCCGGCCGGGATCGGATCGCCGTGGTCAACCGTATCGCCCAGCACGTTGAAGATGCGGCCGAGCGTCACCTCGCCCACCGGCACGCTGATCGGCGAACCGGTATCAGTCACCGCAAGGCCGCGGGCGAGGCCATCGGTCGCGTCCATCGCGATCGCACGAACGCGGTTGTCACCCAGGTGCTGCTGCACCTCGGCCACCAGCGTGGTGCTTCCGCCGTCGGCAGCGGGGACACTGATCTCGAGAGCGCTGTAGATGCCGGGCAGCTGGCCCTCGAACTCGGCGTCGATGACGACGCCCTTGATCTCCACGATCTTCCCCACACTGTGGCCGTTGCCAGCTGACATGTAACTCCCTTGATCGAGCGGTCGAGGCGCGACTTTTGGCGCAAACACGGGGATTCTAGCAAGTCGACCGTGGTCTCGTGGAAGCAAAGATCGTGACAGCGCGGAGAGGCCGTCTAGCCCAGCAGCTGGCGCGCCACCGACCGGTCGAGCGTCGGATCCGGGCCGAGCAGGCTGAACTGGCGCTGCAGGTATTCGTGTCGCATTTCGGCCTGGGCGCGCGCAGGTCGCGGCTCGCAAGCCGAGCTCCGGCGCTGCGGCCACCGTGTGAGCCGGGTGCACCCTTCGCCGAACCTCGGCCCACCAGGGCTGCACGGCCAGCGAGCCGCGGACCGACCACCGCGATCGCGGAACCGGCTGCGGCGCCGGCGCGCCGCCGGCGTGCCCGCGACCGCGACCCGGGCCGGCCACAGCCGCGGGCTCCACCGGATGTGATGCGTGTCGGCGGCGCATCGGCGCATCAGCAGCTCGCAGGCCGGTGCGGCAGCCGGCGATATGGCGCGGGCGGCCGCGAGCTCGATCTCCGCTCGCCCGCCGCCAACCCAGCCGAGAGGTGCTTGCGAGCGTCCCGGCAGGCGTCGGAGGCCACGCCCAGATGGCGTTCACAGTGCTATCGATAATCAATACAGACCGTCATCCGCCTGAAGTTTGCCACCCGACCGGATTTGGGGCTCGGCGCGCCCGCGCCGGCGGCCGACTGTGCCACGTTCCCATCGCGGTCGCGAAGGGCGCTCCTTGAGTCCTCTGTTCGGTGGCCGCTCGCCACTTCGGGACGAAGCCGTGATCGAGCTTTCCGCGTCCGTGATCTTTACCACCAGTGAGACGTTAGGATCCGTACCAGGTATGGCCGCTTCGCCGCCGGCGTCGTTACAGGACCGCGTCCTACACCATGGGCAAGCCCGGGCGACCTTCCACGACCTGGTCCGGCCGGATTGCTGCACCACAGGAATCCAATCGTGATCTGCAGGCCTGCTCGTCGAATAGCGCCGTCGCCCACCTCTTCCGTGCGAGGCCCACCGGCACTGGATGCGTTCGCGCCTGGTCGTCGAGCGCCCACGATCATGGGCGTTGGAACTTCGGGCGGTCGGGGTGGTGCGAGCTGAAGCGCGCGCCCGGCGATCGCCGCGGGCGCGAGCCGCGGTCAGCCGCTGGAGAGCCAAAGCGACTGGTGCAGCCGATCACGCAGATGCGCGACGTGATCCCGTACTTGGCCAGCGCGGCCTGGCCCCATCGCCGCCCGCGGCCTGATAGGCGCGCTCGAGCGCCGCGGCGACACCGTCACGCCCCGCCGCGCGGCCTCCTGGCGGTCAGGGTGTCGTCGATCGCCTGGCGGATCACCAGCCGGCTCTGAGGCCCGCCCCGCGGAAGCGCACGTCGTCGGCGAGCAGACGCAGTTGGAGCGTGTCACCGGGGTGCCGTGACCGTCAGCGCGACCGGATCCGAGGCGTCCGAGGCGGTCGTGGTGGCCGTGGAGCCCAGGCGGACGACGACCCGTTGCAGGCGGTCGCGAGACGCCGCCAACAGCCAGCGCCACCAGAGCCGGTTTCACGATCCCCAGCTCGGAGTCTCCGCGTCCGGCCGCCCACGGAGCGGGGAACGGCGGGCAGCTCGGGAAAGTGGCAGGCGGTCATGTGATCGGCGGCCACCGCGTCCTTGTGTTCGAGGGTCGGATAGGTGTGCTTACAGATGTCCTGGGCCTTCCAGCCGGACAGCGCGGATGGAAGTGGCAGCCGGCCGGCGGGTTGCGCGGGGCTCGGGACGTCGCCCTGCAGCACGATCCGCGACCGCTGGCGCTCCAGCTCGGGATCGGGGATCGGCACCGCCGAGAGCAGCGCGCGGCGATAGGGATGCAGCGGGTGCTCGTAGAGCCTCGGTGATCGCCATCTCGACGATCCTGCCGAGGTACATCACCGCGACCCGGTCGGAGATGTGCCGGACCACCGCCGAGGTCGTGCGCGATGAACAGATAGGTGAGCTTGAGCTCCTCCTGCAGCTCGCTCCAGCAGGTTGATGATCTGCGCCTGGATCGAGACGTCCAGCGCGCGAGATCGGCTCGTCGCAGACGATGAACTTCGGGCTCGAGCGCGAGCGCCCGCGCGATGCCGATGCGCTGGCGCTGGCCGCCGGAGAACTCGTGCGGATAGCGGTTCGCGAGTCGGCGTCGAGGCCCACCACGCGCAGCAGCTCGCGGACCGCGCGTCCTGTCTCGGCCCGCGTGCCGAGGTCGTGAATCTCGAGCGGCTCGCGCGACGATCGCGCCGACCGTCATGCGCGGGTTGAGCGAGGCGTAGGGGTCCTGGAAGATCATCTGCATGTTGCGCGGCGCATCGGAGCGGCTCGCCGCGCGCTCGTGCGTCAGCGTCGCCGCCGTCGAACGCGACCGCGCCCGCCGGTCGGCTTGATACAGCCGCAGGATCGCGCGGCCCGTGGTCGACTTGCCGCAGCCGGACTCGCCGACCAGGCCCAGCGTCTCGCCCTGCCTGACGTCGAAGCGAACGTCGTCGACGGCGTGCACGCGCCGACCACGCGCTGGAGGATCAGCCCGCGCGGATCGGGAAGTGCTTCTTCAGGTTCTCGACGATCCGAGCAGGAGTGCCGCTCGTGACTCTGCTCGCCAGTGAGGTCGCCTGGCGTTGCGGGAGCGCTCACGCGCCGGGCTTGCCGTGCCCGTACAGTCGACCCAGCAGGCGACGCGTGACCGTGCGACCGGCTCGAGCGGCGGGTTCTCGGCCCCGAGCGCTGGACCGCGTATGGGCAGCGCGGCTGAAACGGGCATCCGGGCGGCAGTGTCGATCAGGATCGGGCGGCATGCCCTCGATCGGGTTGCAGCTCGCTCTGCGCTGCTCGTCGACGCGCGGCATCGAGCGCAGCAGACCCAGGTGTAGGGGTGGCGCGGGTCGGCGAACAGCTCCATCGGTGGCGGCCTCTCGACGATGTGGCCGGCGTACATCACGCGACCCGGTCGGCGATCCCGGCGACCACGCCGAGGTCGTGGGTGATCATGATGAGCGCCATCCCGATCTCTTCGCTGAAGCTCGTCAGCAGGTCCAGGATCTGGGCCTGGATGGTCACGTCCAGCGCCGTGGTCGGCTCGTCCGCGATCAACAGCTCGGGCTCGCAGGCGAGCGCCATCGCGATCATCACGCGCTGGCGCATGCCGCCGGAGAACTGGTGCGGATAGTCGTCGAGCGGCCTCGGCGCGCGGGATGCCGACCAGCTCCATCAGCTCGATGGCGCGCGTGTTGCGCGGCGCTCGGCCATGTCCTCGTGGACAGGAGCGGCTCGGCGATCTGCCGGCCGATCGTAGGACGGGGTTGAGCGAGGTCATCGGATCCTGGAAGATCATCGCCATCTCCTTGCCCCGGACCATGCCGAAACTCCTCCGGGCCATCTGCAGCAGGTCCCTGCCGTCCAGGATCGCCTCGCCGGACGAGGTCGTGTTCCGACGGGGAGCAGGCCCATGATCGTCATGCAGGTGACGCTCTTGCCGCACCCCGACTCACCGACGATCGCGAGCGTCTCACCCTTTTCCACCGAGAACGAGATGCCGTCCACAGCACCGACGATGCCATCATCGGTCTTGAACGAGGTCTTCAGGTCTTTGACTTCGAGGAGAGGCATCGTTTGGGGTGGTAGGCGAAGCCTACGAGAGCCTGATCCTCGGATCGATCCAGGCGTACAGCAGGTCTACCATCAAGTTGGCAATAATGACAACGATCGAGGCGAACACCACCACCCCCAGCGTGACCGGGTAGTCGAACTGGCCGAGCGAGTGAACAGCCGTGTACCCCAGCCCGGGCAAACCAAACACGAACTCGATCAGGACGGCCCCCGCCAGCGCGAGTGCGATGTCCATGCCGAACGCGGTCACCACCGGCAGCATCGCGTTTCGCAGGACGTGCGACTGGATCACCCCACGCGGCTTGACGCCCTTGGCGCGCGCGGTGCGAACGTAGTCTTCGTTGAGAACCTCGAGCGTATTCGACCGGATCAGGCGGACGTAGAAGGCCGCGTAGCCGACGGCGAACACGAACCAGGGCAGGATCAGGTGCATCATCCAGTCATACGGACCACCGCAGACCTGGCCGGGCGACGCCCCCTTGAGGCTGCAGTAGCCCTGGATCGGGAACAGTTCGAACGGTGGGAAGCTGATGCCGAGAAAGCTACCGGTGGTCGGCACGTAGCCGAACAGGTACGAGCACACCAGCGCCAGCCACACCGGATGCACCGAGATCCCTGCCAGCACGAACACCATCGCCGTGCGGTCGCCGGCGGATCGCGGCTTCAGCGCCGAGAAGACGCCAACCGGGATCGCGATGATCATCCACAGGATCGCGCCGCCGATCACCAGCGACGCGGCGACCGGCGCGGCCTGCTTGATGATCTCGTTGCGCTCTGGCGGCTGGAGTACGAGTAGCCGAGGTCGCCGTGCAGCAGGCCGTCCAGGAAGTGGAGGTACTGCTCGTAGATCGGCCGGTCGAGGTACAGGCGGTGCGCCACGACCTTGATATCGGCCGGCGTGGCGGCCTTGCCTGCGGCGGCGCGAGCCGGGTTGACGGGGATGAGATAGAAGATGACGAAGGTGATGAGCGTGACGGCCAGAAACAGCACCACCGCCCACAACAGTCGCCGGATGACGTATCGGGTCATTGCTCCCAGATCCTACTACCGAACAACGCACTTCTGAAGTGCTCGGGGCGCCGGTTTTGGTTCCGGCGCCCCGAGCTGTGGCTCAGTTGACGTTCGTCGTCTCTATGAGCGGATGCAGAAGCTGTTCAGGGCCATGCCGTACGAGCCCTGATTCACCTGGCAGCCGATCTTCGGTCCGAAGAAGTCGATGTTCGTACCGAATGCCCTCGGAGCCCACGGAGCGAGTCCGCCGTCCTCCTTCAGACCGGTGGCGATGGCGCCGTAGGCCTGGTTGCGGGCGTCGCCCGTCAGCTTGTTGGCATCGTCCAGCGACTTGTTCAGCCCCGGATCGTTGATGTACGAGAAGTTATTCCCGTTCACGGCCGGGATGTTCGAGCCGTCCAGCAGGATGTTGAGGAAGTCGTACGCGTCGTAGTAGTCAGCGATCCAACCCTCATCAGCGATGTCGAACGGTTCGCCCTTGGTGCCTTCCTTACCGAACTGGACACCGCGGTCGAACTCCTTGATCTGGACGTCGATCCCGATCGCCTTCAGGTTCTGCTGGATCACAGCAGCACGATCGGGGCACGGTGCCTGGTTGCAGGTGTAGAGCACCGCGGTGATCGGCGTCGAGACGCCGGACTGAGTCATCAGGTCCTTCGCCTTGGTGAGGTCGGGACCCTGATCGACCGGGTAGACCACCTTCTCCTCGGCACTGCCGGCGATCTGCGGCGGCAGGTACTTCTCGGCCGGGATCGCAGCGCCGTAACCGGACGTCTGCGCGATGGCCGGGCGGTCGATCGCGTAGTTGACCGCCTGACGAACCAGCGGATTCGAGAAGGCCGGCCGTGTGGTGTTCAAGGCCAGGTATGACACTGCTGCCTGGGCCGAGATGAAGAAGCGCTGGTATCCACCGCTCCACGTTCCGTCGGGTCCGAACTCCTTGTTCAGCTGGAAGAACTGCGCCGGGGTCAGTGCGTCGGGCGAGTAGTCGAGCTCGCCCGTTGCGGATCTGCAGCGTGCCCTGGTCGGTGTTCTCGGTGAGCGCCGTGTAGTCGATCTCATCCGCATATGCGGGCCGCTTGAATCCGGCCGCATCCGTCCAGTTGGGGTTCTTCTTCAGCACGATCGAGCGGTTCGGCGTGTACGAGGCCACGTAGTACGGGCCGGCCATGGCCGGGGCGTGAACGCCCTTCGAGTCGATCGGCATGGTCCTTCGAGACGGCGCATGCGAACGGCGTCGTCAGCTTCGAGATCAGGCCGGCATCGGGTGCGACCAGCTTGATGATCAGCTTCTCACCGTCGACCGTGACGCCCGAGACGTGCTCGCCGGGCTTGCCCTTGAACGTGTCGGCGCCCGCGATCACCGGTGCCAGGAACACCGAGCCGAAGTACGAGGCCTGAGTCGGGTTCAGGTCGCGCTCGATAGCATGCTGGAACGTCTGCGCGGTCACCGGCTCGCCGGTGTTGAACTTGAAGCGGCCCGGTGGCACGTCGTAGGTGTACGTGAGGCCGTCCGAGGAGACGGTCGGCATGGCCGACGCGGCCTCGGGGTAGATGACGTGGCCGGCGTCGCCCGGGAGATCCTTGTAGTTCGTCAGCTTGACGCAGGTCGAGTACTCGATCTGCCACGTCGACTGGTAGTAGGCGAGTGCCGGGTCCAGGTAGTCCACGTTGCCCGACAGCGCCACCGTCACCGTGCCGCCGTTCTGATGGGGCGGGATCGAAGTGCTGGATCCGCCGGCTCCGTTCGAGTTGCTGCTGCTGCTACTGCTGCCGCATCCTGCTGCAAGCAGCACGACGCCAACAGTCAGCGCGGCGATCGCAACCCAGAAACCACGTCGTCTCATCGCTTCCCTCTCCGTTCGTTTGTTCGGCGGCGCACACACGGCGCACCGCTCCCCATGGGTAACCACGCCTATGACGACACCACCAGGCGAAAGTTAGGGAGGGAAGTCGGGAAGCCCCTTTATGATGACGGGTGGATGATTTGGCGAGTGGCGCGCCAGCAGGAGGCGGCGGCGCGACGACGGCAATATCGGAAATATTCCCGAGGAGTGACGGCGATCTCCTGCGCCAGCGCGACGCCGCCAAGCGCCGCGCGGCATCATGAAGGGGCTTCCTGCCTACTCGAGGTGGGCGCGAGGATCGAACGCGTCGCGGAGGCCGTCGCCCAGGAGGTTGAACGAGAGCGCGACGATCAGCAGCGCCAGACCGGGCCAAAGGATCAGCCACGGCTGGATGGTGTAATAGGACACGGCCGTATCGAGCAGCTTGCCCCACGACGCGTTGGGATCCGGCAGGCCCACGCCCAGGAACGAGAGCGTCGACTCGGCCAGGATGTTGATCGCGACGGTGATGGAGCCGTACACGATGATCGTGCCGACCAGGTGCGGAAGCAGGTGTGAGCGCATGATCCGGAAGTTCGAGGCGCCGACCATCCGCGCAGCCTCGACGAACTCCTTCTCGCGCAGCGAGAGGACCTGCGAGCGGATGATGCGCGCCGGGTAGAACCACGAGAAGATCGAGAGCACCAGGACCAGCGTGAAGACGCCCGGCTCGAATATCCCGAACACCGTAATGGAATTCAGGCGCGTCCCGAGCGTCGCCGACAGTGCGATCAGGAATAACAGGAACGGCAATGCCATCAGGATCTCGGTCACGCGTGACACAGCGGTGTCCGTCAGGCCCCCGTAGAAGCCGGCCAGCATACCGAAGATCACCCCGAAGAGCAGGCCGAAGAAGGTCGCCAGCAAGCCGACCTCCAGCGACACGCGGGCTCCGTACAGCAGGCGCAGGAACTCGTCTCGCCCCACCAGGTCGCTCGCCCCGAGCACAAGCAGCGTGTCGTTCCCTGCGTTGTCCTTGACGGTGGTCCATGGCCCGACCGGCTGGTAGTTGACCACGCCGTGCGTGATCAGATCGTTGGGGCCGTGGCCCGCCCAGTGCTGGGCTATCGGCCCGCCAAAGGCCGCAACCAGGATCATGATGATGATCACGACGCCGCTTGCCAGCGCCACCTTGTCCCGCCGGAGGCGGCGCCAAGCCTGCTCCATCGGGCTCCGCGCTACGACGGTGGCCAGTCCCTCCGCGTCGTACGCGCCGGGGGCGGCGACTTCGGATTCGACCAGGGGGGTGCGGGCCTCTACCGACATGTCGATCGCAGCATACCGGCCGTACCGCAGCACGGCAATAGCCTGGGCCGGAGGGTCATGATCGTCACAGCGCCGCTGATTGTTGATTCCATGGGATGCGTGGCTGCTGGACGCAGGATGGGGTGTTCCAGACGCCGGGAGCGCCCGTAGGGCAGGCTGGATGAAACCTGTTCAAGGGCGATCGTGGCGTCTGGGACGACCCAGACCAGTCCCAGAGCCGCGCAGCTCGTGGAATCACCATCTACTAACGGTCTGACGGGACGGGCGGAGCCGTGCCGCGGGGCCCGAAGTAGTTCACCTTCCAGCCGCCACCCGCGGACGGCACCATCTCGATGAAGAACTCCTGGAACCGGACGTCGGCCTTGGTCGAGCCGATCGAGACCAGCAGCATCACGCTGCGCTCGCGCGAATGCTCGACCTTGTATGTGGTGCCGGCGTAGGCCGCGCTGGGAAACGGCGATACCGGGATGTCGCCTGTCATCCACTGTGCCCGTGTCAGGCCGCCATGGACGGACGCGGTCGAGTCGTCCCACGCGGCGGCCAGATCCTCGCGCAGCACCGCCCCTTTGACGAACTGCTTTGCGACATCCTTCGTCTCCTTCGGGAGCGGAATCGGCGAGCCGTAGTCGACCTGTAACTGGCTGGGGCTGCCGGGCACGATGTTGACCGGTGCCGACGGTGCCGGATCGCGGTTGTTCAGGAACACGATCAGACCGAGGAAGAGCACCAGGAACGATGTCGCGTACATCGTTCTGCGGATCGGCGGACGATCCCAAAGCGTGTAGATCCAGCTCACGGCGGCGCAGTTTAGCGGCTCCGCCACCCAAACGCGGCGAGCGCGATCACCGCTCGGAGATCCACGCGTCCGCCAGATGCGGAGCGCCCAGCGCGTCGTAGACCAGCCCGCGGACGCGTGGCGCCACAAGCAGCTGGGTCTCACCAAACGCGATCGGCATCACGATCCGCCGTGCCAGCAGATCCCGCTCGGCGCTCACGTAGAGCGCATCACCGCGGACCGGGTCGGTGGCGGCGCGGGCGGCTGAGATCTCACCCGCCGCGGCACCGGTCAGCGTCGAGATGGGCGCCAGCAGCGCGTCCGGCGAGGGATACCCGGCGTCCAGCACGCGAAGCTCGTAGACCCCGTGATTGGTGATCGAGGCGTCGACACCGGAGATCCGCATCCGGCGCACCAGGCTGTCGGCAATCGCCTGAAGCACGGGCTCGGAGGGCCGGTCGATGGTCACACGGCCGGTGGGCAGCGATGACGCCGCGGCGGGCGGCGGCGATGCGACACCCGGCACGAATCCGGGAGTGCCCACGGGCACCAGGCCGGCGGCGGTCTGGCCGGACTTGCCGAACACGTCGCTGACGACCACCGAGGGGTCGAACGCCGCGGCCACTGCCGAGCGCTGAGCAACTGAGCTGGAGCTGGGGTCGGCGGCGACCAGGGCGATCAGCTGAAGCCTGGGATAGCCGACCAGTTGGCGCGAGAAGGTCGGGTCGGCGCGAACGACGTCCACCTGGCTCTCGGCCACCTGAAGCACGTCCAGCTCGTGGCTTCGGTAGCGCGCGAAGGACGCTGCAGGGTTGGCGGCGTCGATCACCGGCAGGTCGATCCGGTCGAGGTGCGGCCGACCTCCGAAGTAGCCGGCGTACCGGTCGAGCACCACCTCTCCCGGAACGATCGCCTTTCCGGGGACCGCCTGGCGATGGGTCAGCGACTCGACCTGGAACGGCCCGGCGCCCACGGGGTGATCCTCGAACGCCGCCCGGCCGGCCGCCGAGGACACCTGGTCAGGCGGGAACGCCCATGTGGCGGGATCGGCCAGAACGGTGGGGAAGTCGTGGAACGGCTGGCTGAGCGTGACGATCAGCCTCAGCGGGCCGCTTTGCCGGACCCCTGAGAGCGTCCCGGCGCCGTGCCGGCACTGAGCGTATCCCTTCACCGCGGATAGGACGGCGGCGTTGGGCGAGCCCGTGTCAGGCCCGCACAGAAGCGCCCAGTCGCGGACGAACGTGTCGGCGGTCACAGCGCCGGCGCCGTCCTGGAAGTTAACGCCTTGGCGCAGGTCGAACGTGAACGTGCGGCCGTCCGCCGACGCCGACCAGGAGCGGGCGATCGACGGCACGATCCGAAGCGTCGCCGGATCGACGTCCACCAGCCCGGCGAACACGTTTCGCTCCACCGCGAGGCCGGACTCGTCGCCGCCGAACAGCGGCGTCACCGAGACCGGATCGGTGGACAGCGCGTAGCGCAGCGTGCCTCCATCGACGGGCGCGGGCTGCGAAGGGGCCGGCACCTCCGCTCCGCGGCCGCAACCGGCCATGAGAACCGCCACCACCGCGGTTGCAACAACGAAACGGCCTCTGCCGCTGTCGGGCAGAGCCCTGAGGACAGTCGCGTTCGCGGCTTCGCCGCTATCGCGCAGGCGGTTACGTAAGCGCGTCCGCACCAGCTACGACCTCGAGGATCTCCTGCGTGATCTCTGCCTGGCGGGCGCGGTTCATCTTCAGGGTGAGGTCGCTGATCAGCTCGCCCGCGTTGTCGGACGCGTTGCGCATCGCGGTCATGCGGGAGCCGTGCTCGGAGGCCGTCGACTCCAGCAGGGCGCGGTAGACCGTGATCTCGAGGTAGGCGGGGATCAGCTCGGCGAGGATCTCACGGCCGTCTGGCTCGTAGATGTAGGAGCCCTCGATCGTCACCGCATCACCGGTGATCGCCTCCTCGGGGACCGGCAGCAGCTCGACCTCGTCAAGCCGCTGCGTGAGCGCCGAGAGGAAGTGGTTGTAGACCATCACGACGCGATCGACCTCGCCGTCCGAGTACAGCGCCGCCACCCGCTTGGCGATCGCCTGCGCATCGGCGTAGGCGGGGCGGTCGGTGATGCCGGTGTAGTCGGCGGCTATCGACTGGCGGCGAAACCGGAGCGTCGAGGCGCCGCGACGGCCGACCACCAGCCACACCACCTCATTGCCGGCGGCCCGCTGCTCGCGAGCGATCTCGAGCGCCCGCCGCACGACGTTGGCGTTGAATGCGCCGGCCAACCCGCGGTCGCCGGTGAGCGCGACCACGGCCACGGTCTTCACGTCGCGCCGGGCGAGCAGCGGCTGGTCGTGAGCCTCGCCGCTCGCGGCCGCGACGTCGACCATCAGCTGCTGCATCCGGTTGGCATACGGCCGCAGCGCCTCGATCCGGGCCTGGGCTCGGCGCAGGCGCGAGCCCGCCACCAGCTCCATGGCCTTGGTGATCTTCTTGGTGTTGTTGACGGAGCTGATCCGCCGCTTGATGTCCTGCTGGGTTGCCATCGGATCGTCTCGGGTCAGCCCGCGAGGCTCGCCTCCGCCGACGTCGGCTGGAAGCTCTCGGCCAGCGACTCGAGCGTCTTGCGCAGCTGCGCCTCGGTCTCGTCCGTCAGCTCACCGCTGTCGCGGATCGCCTCCAGCACCGTGCCGCCGGCCTTGAGCGCGTCGATCATCTCGCTGTTGAAGCGGGGAACGTCCGCCACATCGATCGTGTCCAGGAAGCCGTTGGTCGCGGTCCAGATCGCCGCCACCTGCTCCTCGAACGGCCAGGGCGCGTACTGCGGCTGGTTGAGCGTTGCCACCAGCCGCTGGCCGCGTCGCAGCTGCTGCTGGGTGGCGTCGTCCAGCTCTGAGGCGAACTGCGCGAACGCTTCCAGGGAGCGGTACGAGGCCAGTTCCAGCCTCAGCCGGCCGGCCACCTTGCGCATCGCCTTACGCTGCGCGTTGCCGCCCACGCGTGACACCGAGATGCCGGCGTTGATGGCCGGACGGACGCCCGAGTAGAACAGGTCGGACTGCAGGAAGATCTGCCCGTCCGTAATCGAGATGACGTTGGTCGGGATGTACGCCGCGACGTCGCCGGCCTGCGTCTCGATCACCGGAAGCGCGGTCAGCGAGCCGCCACCGAGGTCGTCGGACATCTTCACCGCTCGCTCGAGCAGGCGCGAATGCAGGTAGAACACGTCGCCCGGATAGGCCTCGCGACCTGGCGGGCGGCGCACCAGCAGCGACATCTGGCGGTAGGCGTCGGCGTGCTTGGAGAGGTCGTCGTACATCAGCAGCGCGTGCTTGCCGTTGTAGAGGAAGTACTCGCCCATGGCGCAGCCGGCGTACGGCGCCATGTACTTGATGGGAGCGGCCTGCGAGGCGGGCGCCGAGACGATGATCGTGTAGTCCATCGCACCGCCGCGCCGCAGCGTCTCCTCGACCTGGCGCACGGTCGATGCCTTCTGGCCGATCGCGACGTAGATGCAGATCACGTCCTGGCCCTTCTGGTTCAGGATCGTGTCCACGCAGATCGCCGTCTTGCCCGTGCCGCGGTCGCCGATGATCAGCTCTCGCTGGCCGCGGCCGATCGGGATCATGGCGTCGATCGCCTTGATGCCGGTCTGGAGCGGCTCCTTCACCGGCTGGCGGTCGACGACGCCGGGCGCCTTGAACTCGAGCGGCCGTGACTCGCTGGTCTCGATCGCCGGCCCACCGTCGATGGGAATGCCGAGCGGATCGACGACCCGGCCGACCAGTGCTTCCCCGACCGGGACAGACATCACCTGTCCGGTGCGGCGCACGGTGTCGCCCTCGCTGATCTTCTCCCACTCGCCGAACAGCACCGCGGCGACGTTGTCCTCCTCGAGGTTGAGGGCGAGGCCGGTGACACCGTGGTCGAGCTCGAGCTTCTCGAGCGCGACACACGCATCGAGCCCGTAGATGCGGGCGATGCCGTCGCCGATCTGGATCACCGTGCCGACCTCTTCGACGTCGACATCAACCTCATAGCGCTCGATCTCGGACTTGAGGATCGAGGCGATCTCGTCTGGCCGTAGCTTCACGCTTCGCTCCCAACTGGCAGGGGTGTGTTGATCAGAGCGCGGCGGATCTCGTCCAGCTCGCGCTTCACGGATGCGTCCAGGAGGACGCCGCGGACTCTCAGGACGAGTCCTCCGATGATTGACGGATCGACCCGGGCGTCGATCCGGGCTTTGAGGCCGGTGGCCTTCTCGATCCGCTGCTCGATGCGCTCGGCTTGAGCCGAGTCGAGCGAGACGGCGGTCGTCACCTCGACGTCGAGGATCTGCTCCTCCTGGGCTGCCAGATCGGCGTACGCAGTCGCCACGTTGGCGACCATCGCCAGCCGGCCGTTGTCGGCGAGCAGCATCACGGCATGCCGGGCGAGCGGGTCGGCGTCCTTCATCATGCCGAGGATGACCCGCTTTCGGGAGTCGACCGGCAGCTGGGGGTTGAGCAGCGTGGCCAGCACCTGGCGGTTGTCGACCAACGCCTCCATGAACTCGCGCAGGTCTTGGTCGACCGTGGGAACGCGCCCGGCCGCGGACGCGGCACGATGCAGCGCCTCCGCGTAGACCCGCGCCCCGGATTCGATCCGCTCCGCCACTACTCGCCGCTCTCCGCCGGCTCGGGCGTTGCGAACTGGCTGAAGTCGACGTCGGCCAGGGCCTCGTCGATCAGCCGCCTCTGCTCCTCCTCGTCCAGCCGCGTACGCACCACCTTCTCGGCGGTGGCGACGGTCAGCTCGGCCAGCTGAGCCTTGATCGTCTGCAACGAGCTGCGCGTCTCGGCGTTGATCTCATCCTTGGCGCGTTGCAGCAGCCGCGTCTTCTCGGCCTCCAGCTCGGCGATGTCCTTCTTGCGCTGCTCCTCGGAAACCCGCCGGGCGTCGTCGACGATCTTGGTCGCCTCCTTGCGGGAGTCGGCCAGTGCCTGGCGATACTCGGCCAGCGCCGTCTGGGCCTCCTCACGAGCGGACTGGGCGGCGTCGATGTCGGCCGCGATCGCATTTCGACGCTCGTCGAGCGCTGCCTGGATGGGGCCGAAGGCGAACTTCTTCAGCACCACCAGGACGACCAGGAACGAGAAGATCGTCCAGAACATCAACCCGAAGTTGATGTCGATCAGGCTCGGTTTTGCGGCTTCGAGGATCAGCATCGGATCGACCTAGGTGATCGCGTATGCGACGAAGGCCATGCCCAGGGCGTAGAACACGATCGCCTCGGTCAGGGCGAACCCGAGCCACATCATGCCGGTCAGCTGACCGCGCAGCTCAGGCTGGCGGCCGACGGCCTCGATCGTCTTACCGAAGATGATACCGACGCCGATGCCCGGGCCGATGGCGCCGAAACCTGTTGCCAGACCAAGCACCATGGTCTTTGCTGCGTCGTTGACATTGCCTTCAAGCGCCATGGTTCTCCTAGTGTTCGGGGTGGATGGCTCCACCGATGTAGATGGCTGAAAGAGCGGCGAAGATGTACGCCTGCAGGGCGGCGATCAGGGTCGCCTCGAGCAGGTAGAGGGCGATACCCATCGGCAGGCCGATCACGTGCACGGCAAAGGCGGCGTTGCCCAGCGACGCCGCCATCAGGGCGCCGACGCCGAGGAAGACGGCGATCACCAGGTGGCCTGCAAGCATGTTGAAGAAGAGTCGGAAGCTGAGCGACACGAGGCGCACGAACTGGGACAGCACCTCGACCACCGCGATCAGGATGAACAGGATGGCGGCGCCGATCGAGCCGGTCCGAAGCGGCCGCACCGCCGGCAGGCCCGAGGGGATCCAGCTCTTGAGGTAGCCCGACACGCCGTTGTAGCGGACGCCCTCGACGTGGGTCGCGACGAACGTGACCAGGGTCAGCGTCAGCGCCACCGACAGGTTCGCCGTGGCCGCGTAGATCTGCAGCTTCGGCAGTTGGAGGCCGGCAACCTCCACGCTCTCGCCGCTGAACGGCAGAGGAATGAAGCCGACCACGTTCATCGACCAGATGAAGACGAAGCAGGTGGCGACATACGGAAACCAAATCCGCATACCCTCTTCCGGCAGGCCGGCCTTGGCGATCTGGGTGTAAGCGATGTCGTAGACCGTCTCGATAAAGGTCTGCGAGCGGCCCGGCTTCGACTTGAGGCCCTTGCGGATGATCAGCAGCGGGACCAGGATCGCCACCGCCGCCGACAGCCACAGGTAGATGACGCCCTTGTTGATGTCGAGCCCCAGCGGCAGGTTCAGGTACGGATCGTTGACGAAGTCGGTGAACTCCGAGACCGGGTTGAAATCCGAGGTGGCGAGCAGCGGGAGCGACAGGGAATCAATCATCTACACCGCGCCGCCGATCCGGGAGCTGACGTTCTTGTGGGTGAGAATGCGGGTGGCGATGTCGACCGTGATCAGCGCCATGAACAGCAGCACCGACGAGATCGCCAGCGTGCTGTCGTGACGCGTGATCAGGAACAGGGCCAGCATCCCGACCCATGGCCGCAGCAGCATGCTCGCCCCCATCACGCCGACCGCGCGAAGCGCGCCCATGGCGGCGGCGCGGCGCTCGATGCGAGCCTGGAGGAAGCGGTTCAGCGACCACAGCGCCACCGCCCAGAACCAGCCCTCCAGAGGCAGCCCGGCAACCGCGAACAGCGGCAGCGCCAGGATCGCCAGCAGCGCGTCCAGGTTATGGGCGATCAACTGCGCGAGTGAGGGTTTGCTGGGGCTCAAATGTCTCGGTATCGGCGGTAGACGAGGTAGAAGCTGACCGGGATGCCGACCACGGCACCCACAACGGCTCCCACGGTCGATGCCCCCAGGAGTGACCCGACGCCGAATCCCAGGGCGACACACGTGACGAGCGCGACCAGGAGGTAAATCCCGGCGGTGGCCGCCGATGCGGCCGGCCGCTCCTCGCTCATGCATGGCTCCGGTACTCGCCGCCACGCTGCTTCGGGCGGGCTCCGGCAGTATGCCAGAAACGAGCACTATGTGACAACCCGCAACCGCACCCCTCAATGCGCCGCGATCCGCCATCTGTTGCGAAAACCGCCGCATGCAGCGGTCACGCAGCGCGCTCGTCTTTGTGTCACGTCCGTGGAGTCCCGGCCCGCGAAACAGGCCGACCGCCTGGAGGTGGCGCACTTTGAGGATCTCGAGCAGGTAGATCACGTACAGGGACGTGCCCACGGCGAGCACGCCCAGGCCGCCCAGCACCACACCGAGCGGTTCCCATCCGGTGCGGTGGTTGGGGACGAACCGGATCGCCAGCGCCAGCGCCGAAAGCACCGGCACCAAGCGTACAGGTAGAGCGCCGTGCGCCGCTGCGAAAGCCCGACGTTCGCAAGCCGGTGGTGGAAGTGCCAGCGGTCGGCCTGGTAGATCGGCTGACGGTACTTCATCCGCTTGAGGATCACGAACGAGGTGTCCAGGATCGGCAGCGCCAGGACCACCAGTGGGAACACCAGCGAGACGGCCGCCGCGGTCTTGAGCACGCCCTGGATCGCGATCGTGGCCAGCAGATATCCGAGCATCAGCGCGCCGCAGTCGCCCATGATGATGCTGGCGGGATGGAAGTTGTAGCGCAGGAACCCCACCGCGGCGCCGGCCACGATCGCGCTGATCGCGGCCGCGTCGAGCCGGCGCGAGCGACGCCGAGAGGATCGCGAATGTGAGCGCGGCGATCGCGCAAAACCCTGCCGCCAGCCCGTCCATGCCGTCGATGAAGTTGACGATGTTGGCGATCGCCACCATCCACAGCACGGTCACCAGCGTACCGACCACCACCCAGGTTGAAGACGCCCAGCACCGGCAGCGTGACGTGGTCGATCGGATGCCGAAGGACACCGGCATCGACGCGATCGCCACCAGGCCGGCCATCTTCACGCCGGGATGCAGCGGTCGGATGTCGTCCAATGCGCCCAGGCCGACATCAGCGTGGCGCCCGCATGATCCCCCAGAACCCGTGATGTGGCCGAGCGCAAGCGCCGGGATCACGATCGCACAGAGTAATCGCCAGTCCGCCCGAGCAGCGGCGTCGGCCGCTCGTGCAGCCGCCGGGCGTCGGTGGGCACGTCGACCACGCCGAACTGCCATGCCGCCAGCGACACCGCCGGGTGAGCAGCACCGCCAGCAGGCAATGCACCACGAAGCCGACGCCGGCCGCCTGGTAGTCGACCAGCCCGCCGTTCATTGCTGGCCAGCGTACCCCCGCAGGGGCCGGTTGCGAATGGCCCCGCGAGGCGCTCGCTCGACCTACTTGGTGCCGTACAGCCGGTCGCCGGCGTCGCCGAGCCCGGGCAGGATGTAACCGTCCTCGTTCAGCCCGCGATCGAGCGCCGCCGTGTAGCACGCGCACGTCGGGGTGCTCCGCCTCCAGCCGGGCGACGCCCTCCGGCGCCGCCACGATGCAGACGAGCGCTCAGCCGCACTGCGCCCTGCTGCTTGCACAGCGTCAGGGCGGCGGAGGCCGAGCCTCCGGTGGCGAGCATCGGATCGAGCACGATCACGTCACGCTGGTCGATGTCACCCGGCAGCTTGCAGTAGTACTCCACCGGCTGCAGCGTGAGCTCATCGCGATACAGGCCGACGAACCCGACCCGCGCCACCGGCACCAGGTCGATCACAGCGTCCAGCATGCCGACGCCGGCTCGCAGCACGGCCACCACGCCCAGCTTCTTGCCCGACACCCGCTCGGCGGCCGTCGTCTCGAGCGGCGTTCGCACCTCGATGTTCTCCAGCTCGAGCTCACGGGTGGCCTCGTAGCAGAGAAGGCGGCGATCTCGCCGATCAGCTGGCGGAAGTCTCGTGTTGTCGTCTCAGCGTCGCGGAGCAGGCCCAGCTTGTGTCTGACCAGGGGGTGTTCGACGACGGTCAGCGGCATCGATCAGGGCGAATCAATCATCTAGATCGTGGGTGGCCGTGCAGGAAGGCGGGGTACAGCGGCCGCGACGCCAGCAGCTCGCGCGTTCGCTCGCGCAGCCGGACGAGGTCGGCGGCGGAGTCGAGCGTCTCGAGGATGATCGCGCCGACCTCGCGCATGTCCTCCTCGGTCAACCCTCGCATCGTCACGGCAGGCGTGCCGATGCGTACGCCGGAGGCGATCGTCGGCGGCCGCTCGTCGTAGGGCACGGTGTTTCGGTTGACCGTGATCGAGACCTCGTGCAGCCGCAGCTCTGCCTCCTTGCCCGACCACTCGGTTCCCCGCAGGTCGAGCTGCAGCAGGTGGTTGTCGGTGCCGCCGGTGAGCAGCTTCAAGCCCCCGTCCATCAGGGTCGCCGCGAGCGCCTTGCAGTTCTTGACGATCTGGGTCTGGTACTCGCGGTAGGCCTCGCTCTGCGCGATCTTGAAGCAGACCGCCTTGGCCGCTACGACATGGCACAGCGGCCCGCCCTGCAGCCCCGGGAACACGGCCTTGTCGACCGCGGCGGCATACTCGGCGCGCGACAGCACCAGCCCCGACCGCGGGCCGCCCAGCGTCTTGTGCGTGGTCGAGGTGACGACGTCGGCGTGCTCGACCGGATTCGGGTGGAGGCCGGCAGCGACCAGGCCGGCGAAGTGCGCCATGTCGACCATCAGGAGCGCGCCGACCTCGTCGGCGATCTCGCGGAACTCTGGCCGCGTCGATGATCCGCGGGTAGGCGGAGGCGCCGGCCACGATCAGCTTCGGCCGGTGCTCGTGAGCGAGCGCGCGAACCTCGTCGAAGTCGATCAGCGAGTCCTCGCGGCGCACCCCGTAGGCGTGAACGTCGTAGAGCAGCCCCGAGAAGTTGACCTTGAGGCCGTGCGTGAGGTGGCCGCCGTGATCCAGCCGCAGGCCCAAAATCGAGTCGCCGGGCTTGATCAGGGCGAAGTAGGCCGCCATGTTGGCCGGCCCGCCGGCGTGCGGCTGCACGTTCGCATGCTCGGCGCCGAACAGCTCCTTGGCGCGGTCGATGGCAAGCTGCTCGACCTCGTCCACCCACTCGCAGCCGCCGTAGTAGCGGCGCCCGGGGTAGCCCTCGGCGTACTTGTTGGTCAGCACCGAGCCGACCGCCTCGAGCACGGCCGGAAAGGTGAAGTTCTCGGACGCGATCAGCTCGAGCTGCTCGCGCTGCCGGCCCAGCTCCTTGTCGATCAGGCCCGCGATCACCGGGTCTGATTCGGCCAGGCCGGCTGTCTGATACTGCTTGAACGTGTGCTCGGCCGTGGCCACGGAACCGCCCCCTTGTAGGATCGTTCGGGTCGGGCGATGCTACTCGATGGCGGGATCCACCGGCTCCGTCGGCAGCCCCGCCTCGGCCCACGCCTCGAACCCACCGACCATGTCAGTGGCGCGCGTGAAGCCGAGCCGCTGCAGGGTCGCGGCTGCCATGCTGGACGAGTACCCCTCCTGGCACATCACGATCACCGGCCCGTCGTAGGCGGCAAAGCGCTCGTCGTACCAGCCCGAACTGGGATCGACCCGCCACTCGAGCACGTTGCGGTGGATCCGGATCGAGCCGGGCACCACGCCGTGCTCCACGCGCTGCTCGTGGCTTCGCACGTCGACGATGATCCCGCCCTGCTGAACGGCTCGGTCGGCGTCGCGCGGCTCCAGCCGATGAAGCAGGCTGCGATCATCCTCGACCATTCGGTCGATCGGGGTCATCGACTCGCCGTCCATCATGCCAGCGCCTCCAGCGTCGCCTCGTCCACGGCCCCGCGACGGATCACACGCGGTTCGCGACCGGTGATGTCGATCACGGTCGACGGCACGCCCGGCAGCTCCCCGCCGTCGAGCTCGAATCCTGCCGCAGCGCGGATCGGCGGCGGCACGTCGTCAAGCGTGGCCGGGTCGGCGCCGCCACGGGTGTTGGCGCTCGTGATCAGCATCCCGCCGAGCTCGTCGGCGAGGGACGCCACAGCCGCGTCGAGACGCGGAACGCGCACGCCGATCGCCTGCGGTGAGCCGCCGCAGAGGTGGGGAAACCTGCCCGCCGGATTGGGCACTATCAGCGTCACAGGCCCGGGCAAGAGGCGGCGGCTGATCGCCTCCGCGCGCCCGGTCAGCTCCGGCAGCACGCGCAGAAGACCCTCCAGCGATCCCAGCATCACGGCCGTCGGCTGGTCGAGCGGCCGCTGTTTCAGGATGTACAGCCGCGCGCAGGCGTCGGGGAGCACGGCCGCAGCTGCGATGCCGTACACCGTGTCGGTCGGCAGCAGCGCCAGCTCGCCGGCCAGCATGCGCGACGTGGCGTCCGCCGGAAGCGTCAGCCCCACGTCGCCCACACGACCCGCTCGATGCCGGAGAGATCCCTGTCCACGCCGGAGTCAGCGTATCCAACGCGCTTCAGCTCCGCTACCAGCGCGGGCGCCTGGCCGGCGCCACACTCGAGCGCGATGAACCCGCCCGGGATCAGCCGGCCGGACGCCTGGGGCAGCAGCCGTGAGTACACCTCGAAGCCCTCGGCTCCGGCGACCGTCGCCAGCCGCGGCTCGTACTCGGCCACCTCCGGCTCCAGCGTCGCCAGCTCGGGCGTGGAGATGTAGGGCGGATTCGAGACGATCAGGTCGAACGGGCCGCCCGGCACCGCGTCGAGCAGATCCGACTCCGCAAGGTCGATCTCGAGTCCCAGCCGGCCGGCGTTGGCGCGGGCGACCGCCAGCGCATCGGGCGAGACATCACTGGCCGAGACGCGCGCGTCGGGCCGTTCGTCCTTGAGCGCGAGCGCGATCGCACCCGACCCCGTGCCGACGTCGAGCACGGCCGGCCGCTCCCGCCCATCCAGTAACGCCAGGCAGCGCTCGACCAGCAGCTCGGTCTCGGGCCGCGGTACCAGCACGCGCGGGTCCACGTCCAGCTCGAGCCGCCGAAAACCCCAGCGGCCGATCACGTAGGCCACCGGCTCGCGCCGGCCGCGCCGCCGAATCAGCTCGCGGCATGCGGACAGCTCGTCCTCGGACAGCGGACGCTCGAACTGTGTGTAGAGGTCGATCCGCGTCAGCCCCAGGCCGTGCGCGAGCAGCAGCTCCGCGTCCAGCCGCGGCGTCGGGCTGCCGTTCGTCTCGAGATACTCCGTCGAACGGCGAAGCACCTCGCCTAGCGCGATCACGCGGCCGCGGCCGCCAGCTTCAGCCGTCGCTCCTCGGCTGCGAGCGCCTCGGTGAACGCCTGCAGATCTCCCGCCAGCACGGCGTCCAGATTGTGGACGGTGAGGCCGATGCGGTGGTCGGTGACCCGGTTCTGCGGGTAGTTGTAGGTGCGGATCTTCTCGGATCGCTCGCCGCTGCCGATCTGGGACAGGCGCTGCTGGGAGGCCTCGCGCTCGGCCCGCTCGCGCTCGGCCTCGTACAGCCGAGCGCGGAGGATCTTCATCGCCCGCTCCTTGTTCTGGAGCTGCGAGCGCTCGTCCTGGCAGGTGACGACGATGCCGCTCGGTAGATGGGTGATGCGCACGGCCGAGTCCGTCGTATTGACCGACTGGCCACCGTGTCCACCCGACCGGTAGACGTCGATTCGCAGGTCGTTCATGTTGATCTCGAGGTCGACCTCCTGGGCCTCGGGCAGCACGGCGACGGTGGCGGTCGACGTGTGGATGCGCCCCTGCGACTCGGTGGCCGGCACCCGCTGCACGCGGTGCACGCCGCTCTCGTACTTGAAGACGGAGTACGCGCCGTCCCCGCGGATCTCGAAGGCGAGCTCCTTGAACCCGCCGGCGTCGCCCGCGTTTGCGGTCAGCACCTCAGTCTTGAAGCCGCGGTTCTCGGCGTAGCGAGTGAACATCTGGAAGAGATCGCCGGCGAACAGCGCGGCCTCGTCGCCGCCGGTTCCGGCGCGCACCTCGACGATCACGTCCTTGTCGTCGGCCGGGTCGCGCTCGAGCATCTCGAGCCGCAGCTGCTCTTCGAGCTCGGGCAGCTCGTCCTTGGCCTCCGCCAGCTGTTCCTGCGCGAGCGCGCGGATCTCCTCGTCGGGGTCGGTCAGCATCTCGCTCGCCTCGGCCTGCTGCGCGGTCAGCTCCCTCCATCGCACCGCCATCGCGTGGGCGCGAGACAGCTGCTTGTGGCGCCGGGCGGTCTCGGCGTAGCGCTTCTGGTCCGCGACCAGCTCAGGATCGCCAAGCTGGCGCTCCAGCTCGGCGAAGCTTCGTTCGATCTCGGCGATCAGCGGTTCCATGGCCTGAGAAGGATACTCGCGGGTTTGGGGTCTGACCCCGCACGCGAGTCGCAACTGGCCGCTCGAACGGCCTCTGCCGCTGTCGGGCAGAGCCCTGAATTCTTATCGCGTACGAGGCCCGGAGAACGAGGCGACGTGTCTTCGAGGCGCACTCTCTGGTCGGATCTGGACGGACGGCCTCTGCCGCTGTCGGGCAGAGCCCTGAATTCCGTCGCGTTCGCCGGCGATGCCGGCTATCGCGCTGGCCGTTAGGCCATAACCTCAACACGACTTGCGCCGCGGCCGGCCTGCGCCCGCTCCTCGGCGGCCAGAACGTCCTTGAGCGCGTTGATCGAGACCTCGACCTGGTCGAGCGTCGGCTCACGGGTGGTCAGACCCTGCAGCCACAGGCCGGGCGCAAGCAGCTTCCTCACCACGGGGTTGTGGGGGTGCTTGCTGCCGAACCGGATCAGCTCGTAGGCCAGGCCTGCGATCAGCGGCAGCAGCAGGATGCGCGACAGAATCAGGACCGGCCAGGCCGGCCTGCCGACGAACGCGAACACGAACACCGCGATCACCATCACCCACAGCAGGAACGCGGTTCCGCAGCGCAGGTGGATCTTCGAGTAGGACTGGACGCGCTCGGGGGTCAGGTCGGCGCCGTCCTCGTATGCGTTGATCGCCTTGTGCTCGGCGGCGTGATACTGGAACACGCGGCGGAGGTCTGGGATCAGCGAGATCAGCGCCAGATAGCCGATCAGCATGCTGACCCGGATCACTCCTTCGACGGTCACGAACAGAAACGTGTTGTCGATCGGCAGCAGGTCGGTCAGGAGCAGCCGGCGACACCTTGAACACGATCACCACGAACCCGATCGCCATCGCGAACGCCAACGCCAACTGGCCACGCGTCAGCTCTGCAGAGACCTCGCCGTCCTCGCCCTCCTCGGCCGCGGCGACGCTGGCCGAGATGGCCAGCGCCCGGAACCCGATCGTGAGCGATTCTCCCAGCGCGACGATGCCCCGGATCACCGGCAACCGCAACCAGCGGCGACGGGACGCCGGGCTCTCGACGTCGTTGGAGATGCACGAGACGCCGCCGTCGGGACGGCGCACGGCGACCGACCACGACGAGGGCGTGCGCATCATCACGCCCTCGAGGACGGCCTGTCCACCAACGTTCGCGCTCATTCTGCGTCCACCATCGTTCGCATCATTGTCGGCACCTGGAGTCCGCGCAATGAGCGCGATCGTCATGCCGGTTGCTCAGGAGGAGCTGCGGGCCTGCCGGCGGCGGAACCGCTCGACGCGTCCGCCGGTGTCGACCAGCTTCTGCTTGCCCGTGTAAAACGGATGGCACTCCGAGCAGATCTCGACGTTCAGCTCGGACTTTGTTGCGCGTGTTAGGAACTCGTTGCCGCACGAGCAGTGCACCCGTGCGCGACGACGTACTCCGGATGAATTTCAGTCTTCATGAACTTCATCGTAGCATGGGCTGCAATCGCTCTATCACGGCCGAAACGGCGTCCGAATCAACGTCGAGATGGGTCACGAACCGGACCGTGCGGTCGTCGATCGTGGAGCACAGCACGCCTGCTTCGGCCATCTCCTCGACCAGATCGGCGGACGGCGTGCCATCGCGCACCTCGCCGAACACGATGTTCGTCTCGACCCGCTCGGGATCGCAGCGCATCCGCGACCCGCCGGCGAGGCCCTCGGCCAGCGCCGCGGGCGTTGGCGTGGTCATCGGCCAGCCGCTGGATGTTGTGGCGGATCGCATACAGCGCGCCGGCCGCGATGATCCCGGCCTGGCGCATGCCACCGCCCAGCAGCTTGCGGCTGCGGCGGGCGCTCTCGACCAGATCGGCGCTGCCGGCCACGGCCGAGCCGACCGGCGCGCCCGAGACCCTTCGAGAAGCAGACGCGACCGAGTCCACGTCGCGCACGATCTCGGCCGGGGTCGACTGCCGCCGGCCACGGCCGCGTTCCACAGCCGTGCTCCGTCCATGTGCACGCGCATGCCCGCGCTCGTGCGCGAAAGCGGCCAGGCTGTCGATCCGCTCCTGCGGGTAGACCAACCCGCCCTGCTCGCCGACGGTGTTCTCGACGCAGACAAGGCTCTGGCGGGCCTGGTGGATGTCGGCCGGGTCGCGCATCCACTGCGCCGAGCTGTCGGGCCCCGAGCATGCCGCGCTCGCCGGCCAGCATCCGCAGTCTGCACGCGCAGAGACGCGGCCGAAGCCACCCTGCTCGTGCACGACGATGTGCGCCAGCTCGTGCACGAGCATCTCGTCGCCGGGCCGCGTCTGCGACGGATCGCGATCTGGTTTCCCATCGTGCCGGAAGGGACGTACAGCGCCGGCTTCCTTGCCCAGCAGCGCCGCCAGTTCGCGCTCCAGCTCGATCACGGTGGGGTCGTCGCCCCAGACGTCGTCGCCCACCTCGGCCTCGGCCATCGCTCGCCGCATCTCGGGCGTCGGGCGGGTGACGGTGTCGGATCGAAGGTCGATGGCGGGCATCGCCGGCGGGAGGCTATCGTCCCGGCGTGGCCCTGGAGATGCGAACCGTCTGCGAGCGTTGCGACGCGCCCCTCGCGACGGACGGCGAAGCGCGCATCTGCAGCTACGAGTGCACGTTCTGCGTCGCCTGCGCCGATGCGATGGAGCACGTCTGCCCAACTGCGGCGGCGAGCTCGTCGCCCGGCCGCGGCGTGCCTGACCGCCGCGAGTGACCCCGGCGGCGACGCGTGCGGCTCGGGTAGCATCGGCCGCCATGGCACGGCGCCCGAGCGCCTACCCACCCCCCGGTCAAGGTGGGCGAGTTCGTCCAGCCGCCCGAGGCGGCGCGAGGACGAGCGGATCGACGTCGGCGTCGCTTTCGTCGGCGGCGGGCCCGCCGGACTGGCCGGCGCGATCCGGCTCGGCCAGCTGCTGGAGGACGACCCGGCCACGGCCGAGCGGCTGGGCGAGACGCCGGTCGCGGTGCTCGACAAGGGCCGCGTGGTCGGCGCGCACCTGCTCTCCGGCGCGGTCGTCAACCCGTCCGCGCTGCGCGACCTGCTGCCCGGCGAGGACGCTCGACGCGCTGCCCGGCTGCTTCGGCCCGGTGCGCAAGGAGGCGGTCTACCTCATGACGCGAGCGGCTCGAGCTGCGGCATCCCGACGCCGCCGCCGTTCCACAACAAGGGCAACCTGGATCTTCTCGCTTCGCCAGCTCGGCCGCCACCTGGCCGAGCGGGCCGAGGAGCTGGGCGCGATGGTGCTGCCCGAGACCGACGCCCAGCAGCTGCTGGTCTCGGACGGCGCCGTCCGCGGCGTGCGGACCGGCGACAAGGGCCTCGGCCGCGACGGCCGAGCCGCTGGTCGAGCTTCGAGCCCGGCGTCGAGATGCACGCGCCGGCGACCGTGCTCTCGGAGGGCACGCAGGGCCACCTGACCGGCGCCGCGATCGAGCACTTCGGCCTGCACGGCCGCTACCCCCAGATCTGGAGCCTGGGCGTGAAGGAGGTGTGGCGGGTGGCGCAGCCGCTCGACCGCGTGATCCACACGCTGGGCTGGCCGCTGCGGCCGCGGCGCAAGTACGCGCGAGGTCGGCGGCAGCTTCATCTATCCGATGGGCGACGACCTGATCGCGATCGGCCTCGTCGTCGGGCTCGACTACCGCGACGCGTCGCTCTCGGTGCACGACCTGCTGCAGCAGTTCAAGACGCACCCGCTGATCCGGCCGCCTGCTGGAGGGCGGCGAGCGGATCGGCTGGGGCGCGAAGACGATCCCCGAGGGCGGCCTGCTGCGCGTGCCGTCGCAGCCTCTCGCTGCCGGGCGCCGTGATCACCGGCGACGGCGCCGGGTTCGTCAACGTGCCCAAGCTGAAGGGCATCCACTACGCGATGCGCTCGGGCATGCTGGCCGCCGAGGCGATCTACGAGCAGCTCAAGGCCGGCGCCGACCCGGCCGCCCCGGGCGCGCTCGACGGCTACGACCGCGCGGGTGCGGGCGAGCCACATCTGGAGCGACCTGCACAAGGTGCGCAACATGCGCCAGGCGCTGGGCAAGGGCCTGTCGTGGGCGGCGCGCTGGCGGCGCTGATGGACATCACCCGCGGCGCCCTGCCCGGCGGCTTTGGGCAGTCACGCGCGACGCCGAGCGGCGACGCCGATCCGGCGCGCGCATCTACCCGGCGCCGGACGGCAAGCTCACCTTCGACAAGCTCTCCAGCGTCTTCCTGTCGGGCAACCGCAGCCGCGACGACCAGCCCAACCACATCCGCGTGCAGGAGCGCGTGCCGCGCGAGGTGGCCGAGGCATGGGTGGCGATGTGCCCGGCCGCGGTGTATGAGATCGGCCGCGACGACGGCGGCCCGACCGTGCAGATCAAGATGGCCCCGTCCAACTGCGTGCAGTGCGGCGCGATCACCGCCAAGGGCGGCCGGCTGACCCCGCCCGAGGGCGGCAGCGGCCCCGAGTACACGCTGACGTAGCGGCGCGCCGTCAGACGGCCGGAGCGTCCGGCCACCCCACCACCTGGAACCACTCCGGTTCCGGCAGGGGTTCGACGCGATCGTCATGCCCAGCTTTCGCATCACCGCCATCGAGGCATCGTTGTCGTAGGTCGTCGTCGCCACGATCCGCTCCAGATGCATCTCGGCGAACCCGAACTCGATCACGGCCGCCGCCGCCTCGGTGGCATAGCCGTTGCCGCGATGAGGCGGCGCCACCGCCCAGAACAGGCCCACCTCGGGGCGGAAGCCGAGCGGCGCGCGCCGACGTCCGCCGCGGCGAACCCCGGCAGCTGCGAGAACGGCCCCATCGCGGGCACCAGGCCCACCATGCCGACAAGCTCATCGGTGTCGCGCAGGGCGATCGCGCGCCTCGCCGTAGGGAGGCTGATGCAGCTGCGCGAACTGGTGGTATCCGGCCACCGTCCACTCCAGCCACCCCGGCTCGGGCTCGCCGTTGGGCGCCGACACCGCTGTCGCATCGGCGGAGGTGAGCGGGCGACGTTCAGCCGCCGGGTGGTGAGCACGGGCATCGACACCGGACGACCCTATCCGGTTCGTCAGTGCGGAGACGGCGCTGCGGCGAGGTCGACCACGATGTGCGTGATCGGCTGCGAGAACTTCTCGCGCGCCCGCTCGACGGTCTTCTTCTCGAGCCAGTTCGACCGCTCGGGCGGATGGGTCGAGATCACGATCTCATCCGCCTCGAACTCGAACAGCGCGTCCTCCATCGCGCGTACCGGATCGGAGTCGCCGACCGCCCCGCGAGCGGTGATTCCCTCGGCGCGCAGCGACTCGATCGAGCCGGTCAGCCGCACCTCCGCCTCCTCACGCGCGCGGTCGACGTCGGCGAACAGGTGCCGCAGCCGCGTGTTCAGCGCGGGTGCGACCGACCAGCACATGCGTGTCCACGCCGTCGGCCCGCGCGTGCAGGTGTTCGAGCAACTCGCGACCCGCCACGGTCTCGTTCGCCACCACCAGGATGCGACGATCGGCCATGGCGGCAGTCTACCTCAGATCGTGGCGCCTGTTGCGAAGTCTCATCACGGCCGGCGCGGCGACAGCCGCGCACAGCCGTCGCGAATGATCTGGTCGACGATCTGCGTGCGCGAGAGTCCGTCGGTGTCGATGACCAGGTCGGCGCTCAGGCCGGCCATCGCCCGTCGGCATCTCGCCCGAGCCCTGTCCAGAAGGCGGTCGAGCTGCGACCAGCCGGGCGGTTCGCGGGCGACGATCGCCTCTGAATCGTCTCGGGCGCATCGAGCCGCACCAGGAAGTGCTCGTCGGGCCAGCGCCGCGGCAGAGACGTGAGATCGGCATGCACTGCGCCGGAGAGGCGACCAGCGGCAGACCCAGTAGACCCTCGGTCTCGTACAGCCGGCTGACGGCCCGCACGTGCCGCAGTCGCTGATCGCGATCGAGATCCGGATGCGCCCAGCCGCACCGCCTCGACCTCCAGCGCGGCGTGCCGCACGTCGTCGTCGTACAGCGCGTCGGCCAGCCCCTCGAGCACCGCCGACTTTCCGGCACCGGGAGGGCCGGTGAGCACAAGCGCGAACACGCGCCGTAGTATGCGCCGCCGCGCCGACGGTTAGCGGCCCGCCGCCAGGCGACGGTTACCGGCCGGCGAGCGCCTCCGCCAGCTTCGGCATCACCGTCAGCGCGTCGCCGATGATGCCCAGGTCGGCGAACTCGAAGATCGGTGCGTTGACGTCCTTGTTGATGGCGACGATCACACCGGAGTTGACCATCCCAACCTTGTGCTGAATCGCGCCGGAGATGCCGCAGGCGACGTACAGCTTCGGCGAGACGTTCTTGCCGGTCTGGCCGACCTGCATCGAGTACGAGCACCAGCCCGCGTCGACCACGGCGCGCGTGGCCGCGACCTCGCCCCCCAGCGCCTTGGCCAGCTGCTCGACCACCGGGATGTTCTGGGCCCACCGATGCCACGGCCAAATGCCACCAGCACGTCTGCCTCGGTGATGTCCACTCCCCCCGTCTCGGCCTCCTCGCGGCCGACGATCGCCGCGCCCCGCGACCAGTCCTGGACCGTCACCGGCACGCGCTCGACGGCGGCCGCCGAGCCCGTGCCCTCGGCGGCGAACGCGTTCGCCCGCGCCAGCACAATGGCCGGCGACGCCGCGAACGTCGACTCCACCATCACCGTATCGCCCAGCGCCGGGCGAATGGCGGTCACGCCCGAGTCGCTCAGCGAGAGGTCGGTCGTCTCGCAGTTGATGCCGGCTCCCAGCCGAGCTGCCAGGCCGGCCGCGACATCGGCCGATGCCACCCCGGCGCCGAACAGCACCAGCGCCGCCTCGCGCGCATGCGGCTCGAGCGCGTCCACGATCGGCTGTGGCAGGCCGCCAGCAAGCGCCGGGTCGTCGGCGACGAGCACACGCGCCGCGCCGTGCTCGCCGAGCGAAGCCGCCCAGCCATCGTCAAGCTCCGAGCCGGCCAGGAACGCAACCGCCTCGCCACCCAGCGTGGACGCCTTGCGCAGCGCGCCGAGGCTGTTGGGCGCGAACGCGCCACCGTCGTGATCGATGAACACGATGATCGTCCCCACTCAGATCACGCCCCTCTCGGCCAGAAACTCGACGATCGCGCCGGCGCTGTCTCCACCGGAGTCCTCGATCCGCCGTCCGGCATCCTTCGCCGGCGGCGGTGAGATCGACGCCACGACGCTGCGCGCCCCCTCCGCCCCGACCCGACTCGTATCGAGACCCGCGTCCGCGGCGGAGATCAGCTCGGTTGGCTTCTTCTTCGCGCCCATGATCGCCTTGATCGAGGGCAGCCGGGCGGTGTTGATGGCGTCCGAGACCGAGATCACCGCCGGCAGCGGCGCCTCGATCACGTCGTAGCCGTGCTCGGTCTGGCGCTTGGCGCGGAGCTTGCCGTCGGCCACCTCGAGATGCGCGACCTGCGTCACCAGCGGCCGGCGGAGATGGTCGGCCACGGCCGCAGCCATCACGTAGCAGTCGGCGTCGGCGGCCTGCTGGCCGAGGATCACCAGGTCGGCGTTCTGCTTCTCGAGCACGGTCGCCAGCGCATAGGCCGTGCCGCTGATGTCCGAGCCGGCCAGCGCCTGGTCCGTCAGCAGCACGGCGCGGTCGGCTCCCAGCGCCAGTGCCTTTTGCAGCGGACGCTGAGCGGACTCCGGGCCCATGCAGACGGCCACGATCTCGTCGACCTGCTGGCCCGACTCGCGGATCCGAAGAGCCTCCTCCAGGCCGTGCACGTCGAACGGATTCAGCTCGCTGTCGCCGGAGCGGTCGAGCCGGTTGGTGGCGGGATCAAGCCGCTTGTGGCTGGTCGCGCTCGGCACTTCTTTCACGCAGACTGCGATATTCAAACCCTCTCCCCCTGCATACGAATGTGTTACTTGCCGACGAACGTCGGATTGCGTTTCTCGACGAAGGCTCGCAGGCCCTCCTTGGCGTCCTCGGTGGAGAACATCAGCGAGTACAGGTCGGCCTCATGCACCAGGTTGCCGCCGATGTCTCCGTGCAGCGCGCGGTTTGTCGACTCCTTGGCGTAGTACAGCGCAACCGGGCTCTTGGACGCCATCTGCTGGGCCAACTCCATCGCCCGCGTCATCAGCTCGCCGATCGGATACACGTGCTGAACCAGGCCGCGCTCCAGGGCCTCGTCCGCGTCCACCATCCGACCGGTCAGGATCAGCTCCTTGGCGTAGCCGATGTTGGTGGCCCGGGCGAGACGCTGGGTGCCGCCCCAGCCGGGGATCACGCCGAGGTTGATCTCCGGCTGGCCGAAGCGGGCGTTCTCGCTCGCCAGCCGAACGTCGCAGGCCAGCGCGATCTCGCAGCCGCCGCCCAGGGCGTAGCCGTTGACGGCGGCGATGGTGGGCTTTCGCATCGTCTCCAGCTTGTGCGCGATCTCCTGGCCGAGCTCGGAGTAGGCGCGCGCCTCCAGCGGCGTCTTGCCGTCCATCTCCTTGATGTCCGCGCCGGCGATGAAGGCCCGGTCACCGGCTCCGGTGACGATCACGACGCCCACCGAGTCGTCGGAGCCGAGGTCGATCAGGGTGGCCAGGAACTCCTCCAGCAGCGCCGTGTTGAGGGCGTTCAACACGTCCGGCCGGTTGACTGTGACCGTAGAAACTCGGCCGTCAGCGGTGATGCGAAGTCCGGCCATCAGCTCGCCAGCCGCTCTTTGAGGAAGTCGACAATCTGGGCCGTCGGGGCGCCCGGCGTGTAGACCTCGGCGACGCCCAGCCGCTTCAGCTCGGCGATATCGTCTGCCGGGATGGTACCGCCCACCACCACCAGCACGTCCTCGGCGCCCTGCTCCTTGAGCAGCGTGAGGATCTTCGGCACCAGCGTCATGTGGGCGCCCGACAGGATCGAGATGCCGACCGCGTCGGCGTCCTCCTGGATCGCCGTCTCGACGATCTGCTCCGGCGTCTGGTGGAGGCCGGTGTAGATCACCTCCATGCCGGCGTCGCGCAGCGTGCGGGCGATGATCTTTGCGCCGCGGTCATGGCCGTCAAGGCCAGGCTTCGCGACGACGACTCGGATGCGGCGGCTCATCTCGAGGCGAGTCTAGATGATTGATTCCGCCTGACTGCCGGTTCAGCCGGTGAGCTGCGTGCTGTACGCGGGCGGGAGGCTGCCGCCGGCGGTGGGGTCGGTCTCGGCCGGGCCGACGTAGACCGCGTCCACCTGATTGCCCGGGGCGATGACCTTGGAGATCACCCACCAGGAGAAGCCGATCACTCGCACGCCGGTGTTGCCCTGGATCGGCCACACGGCCGCGCCGTTGGAGGCGTCCTCTACGATCGGCAGCAGCACCAGCTGGCAGCTGGCCGGCTGAAGCAGCGTGACCTGCCCCATCCCGCCGAAGCTGACGATCGAGCTCGTCGACTTCAGCGAGCCGCAGCGGCTGCTGACACCCTGGGTGGTGGGGCCGGTGTTCTGACCCGCGTCGGTATTGACGACCTGGCCGAGCGAGAGCATGCAGGCGTTGGCTGAGCCGGCCAGCTCGTTCCTGTAGAGCGATGAGCCGCCTGGATCGCTGCACGACGATCCATCCCACGCCGGCAGCCGGATGGCGCCGTTATTGGGCCCCTTGTTGTCGGTGTAGATCGTGTACGTCGATCCGGGCGTGTAGGTGCCCTTCATGACGCCCCACGGCAGCGCGCCGCCGCCGCTTTGGACAACGGTCGCCTTGGCGGTCGCCTTGACGGTGATCGAGCCGTGACCGAAGACCTGGGCGAAAAAGCTGGAGGCCGGCCGAGAGGCCGTGATCGTGATCGAGTCGTTGGCGACGAACTGCGTCGAGGTCTGGTAGGAGACGGTGTCGCCGCTCGCGTTGTTGGCGTACTCGGTGCCCGCGGCACCGGTGGCCGCGCTCCAGCTCACCGGCAGGTAGGCAGCTCCGGCCAGCACGCCGGCGTCGGCCGCGCTCTGCAGGCTGCGCTTCTGCTGGTACCACGAGCCGGCGTCGATCACGAGTGCGCACATGCCTAGCATCGCGAACATGAACAGGGTGATGATGGGTAGCGTCTGTCCTCGTTGCGATCGGGCGTGGTTCATGCCACGAGCATCCGGGTGGTTCCGCGCGCCGGAAATCCCCCCGAAGGGGGATCGAGTGATCGCGAGCGTGTTGACGAGAGCGGTCAGCCGGACTCGGCCGGCGCAAACACCACCAGCAGCTCGAGCCGCTCGCTGATCGAGTGGAAACGGTGTTCGACGCCCGCCCCCACGAACACCACCGAACCCGGGCTGACGGCACCGTCGCGGCCGTCGACCCGCACCGTTGCCTGTCCTGAGATCACGTAGTACACCTCGTCCTCGTCGTGCGGCGTCTGGGGATCATCCGCACCGGCCTCCAACACGTACAGGCCGAGGCTCATCGACGGCCGGCGGAGGAACTCCCGGTAGAGCCCGCCCGCCGCT
Organism: uncultured Actinomycetes bacterium; assembly: GCA_963755675.1. Taxonomy (GTDB): domain Bacteria; phylum Actinomycetota; class Thermoleophilia; order Gaiellales; family JAICJC01; genus JAICYJ01. The sequence continues at coordinate 31,848 of CAVWLK010000089.1, read as the reverse complement.
TGGCGCGCCCGCTCGACATCGGCGATGTCCTGGATGTCGGTCAAAAGACGGGCGTCTCGCGGTAGACGCCCCAGACTGAGCGCAGCGCGTCGCAGATCTCGCCCTCGCTGGCGTAGGCCCGAGCGCACTCCACCAGGTGCGGCATCACGTTCTCGTCCGTCTCGGCCGCCCGCTGGAGGTCGGCGATGGCACCGTCCACCGCGCCCTGGCTGCGCTGGTCGCGCACGGCGCGCAGCCGCGTCACCTGTCGCTGCTCGACCTCGAACGGCACGTGCAGGGTCTCGAGCGGCTCGTCGTCTCCCTCGATGTGGGCGTTGACGCCCACCACTGTGCGCCGGCCCGACTCGACCTCCTGCTGGTAGCGGTAGCTCGACTCGGCGATCTCGCGCTGGAAGAAGTTCTCGTTCAGCGCCGCCACGACCCCGCCCAGCCGGTCGATGCGATCGAAGTACTCGTAGGCCTGGCGCTCGAGCTCGTCGGTCAGCGACTCGACCAGCCACGACCCGCCGAGCGGATCGGCCGCGTGCACCACCCCGGTCTCGTGCGCAATCACCTGCTGAGTGCGCAGCGCCAGCCTCACGGCCTCCTCGGTGGGCAGCGCCAGCGCCTCGTCGTAGCTGTTCGTATGCAGCGACTGGGTGCCCCCCATCACCGCCGCCAGCGCCTCGATCGCGGTGCGGACGATATTCACCATCGGCTGCTGGGCTGTCAGCGATACGCCGGCGGTCTGAGTGTGAAAGCGCATCGAGAGCGCCCGCTCGCTGGTTGCGCCGTAGCGCTCACGCAGCTCGCGCGCCCAGATCCGGCGCGCCGCGCGGTACTTGGCGATCTCCTCGAAAAAGTCGATGTGCGCGTTGAAGAAGAACGAGAGCCGGGGTGCGAACTCGTCCACGTCCAGACCGCGCGCGATCGAGTGTTCGACGTAGGCGAAGCCGTCCGCCAGCGTGAAGGCCAGCTCCTGTGCCGCGGTCGCGCCCGCCTCGCGGATGTGGTACCCCGAGATCGAGATCGGGTGCCAGCGGGGCATCGTTCGCGTGCACCACTCGATCATGTCGATCATCAGCCGCATCGACGGCTCGGGCGGGAAGATCCATTCCTTCTGAGCGATGTACTCCTTGAGGATGTCCGCCTGGATCGTGCCGCCCAGCCGATCGGCCGAGACTCCCTGGCGCTCGGCCACGCAGACGTACTGCGCGAGCACGATCGCGGCCGGCGCGTTGACGGTCATCGACGTTGTCACCGCATCGAGCGGGATGCCGTTGAACAGGTCCTCCATGTCGGCGAGCGTGTCGACCGCCACGCCCTCCCTGCCGACCTCGCCCAGCGAGCGGGCGTGGTCCGAGTCGTAGCCCATCAGCGTCGGCATGTCGAACGCCGTCGAAAGCCCCGTCTGGCCGTGCTCGAGCAGGTAGCGAAACCGCTTGTTGGTGTCGTCGGCGGTGCCGAATCCCGCGAACTGGCGCATCGTCCACACCTTGCCGCGGTACATCGTCTCGTGGATCCCGCGCGTGTAAGGGAAACGGCCGGGGTCGGCCAGGTCGCGCTCGTAGTCGATCGGCGTCGTGCCCGGCGTGTAGACGGGCGCGTAAGGGATGCCCGAAATGGTCGAGCGCTCGGGCTCGTGAACGCTGTCAGGGTCAGGGAGTCCGTTCACACCGGCGGGTGGATGATCTGGCGAGTGGCGCGCCAGCAGGAGGCGGCGGCGCGACGACGGCAATATCGAAAATATTGTCTAGGAGTGGTGGCGACTCCTGCGCCAGCGCGACGCCGCCAGGCGCCGCCCGGCGGTGTGAACGGACTCCCTAGGACACGCGCGGTGGCCATCGCCGCAGGAGGATATACCCCGCGGCGGTGGACCTACGAGACCTGGACGGCCCGCTCCTCGGTCCACGTGTGCCCGCTCTTGGTGACGTGCACGGTGAAGCTGTGTCCGTCCGACATGGTGAAGTTGCAATCGGCAATGGAGCCGTTGACGTCGCAGTGGATCGTCTTCACCGTCGCGGGAGCCAGATCGTGGTTGGCCTGGTCGCGGATCTTGCCCTCCATCCAGCTATGGGTGGGATGGAAGTACTTCCAGGCCGGCGCGGCCAGCAGCACCAGCGGCAGGATGATGAGTCGCCGAGGATTGAATCGCATTCCCTGTTCTTCGGACGGCCGGGGTGAATGCTTGAGGAAATTCGCCGCCGGGCCGCGGGCGGCTCAGCCCGACCCGCCGCCGGGCTGCCACAGCACGTCTGCGCGACCCTCATCGTTGTGGATGCGGGCCAGGATGAACAGCAGATCGCTGAGCCGGTTGAGGTAGGAGAGCGCATGTGGGTTGACCGGGTCGACCGCCGCCAGGCCGACGGCCAAGCGCTCCGCCCGCCGGCAGGTGGTGCGCGCGACGTGCAGAGCCGCGGACTGCGGTGTACCGCCGGACAGCACGAAGCTGGTCAATGGGCGAGCCGTTCGCCGTAGGCGTCGCAGGCCGCCTCCAGCGCGGTCACGTGTCGCTCCTCGATCCGGAGCCGAGACTTGCCGTGGCCGCGCTCGGTATCGAGTGGCACCGAGAGGTCGGCGCCGACGTCGAAGAGGTCGTTCTGCACGCCTCGAAGCAGGTCGGCGACGGCCGGTTCGAGACCGCTCGCGATCGCAGCTCCGACCGCGGCGCCGGTCTCGTCGACCGTGCCATACGCCCAGATCCGGGGCGAGTCCTTGGACACGCGCGCGCCGTCTCCGAGCGACGTCTCGCCGGCGTCGCCACCTCGTGTGTAGATCCGATCAAGCCGCACCATGGGGCAATCGTAGTGGGTTAGGGGTCACACCTCACCACCGCACCGACAGGCACCGAACGCGGCGCCGCAGAAGCGGTGAATTCCGGATCACCCGTATGGGTTTCCATCCGCCTTCCTAACATTCCGAAAACATATTCAGACCCCGAGTGGCGCTCCAGGCCACTCACCCAAACTCCCAAAGGAATCAACCATGTATGGCCTCACCGACCGGATCACCCGGACGGATCCCATCGCCACCACCCCTGGCGCCGGCCTTGCTCCTGTGATCCCCCTGTTCCCCCGTGCTTCCGTTCTGATCGTCGACCACGATCCGTCGACGCTCCAGCTGATCCGCACCTGCCTCGACGACTCCTGCCACATCGCTGTCGCCCGCGACGGCAGCGAGGCGCTCGAGCAGGTGCACTCGGTTCGCCCCGCCGTCGTGCTGCTCGACACGAGCATCGACGAGCGAGAGATCCATCTCGTCGCCGAGGGTCTGGCAGACGCTGGACTGGAGGCAATCCCCCTGCTCATGATCGACCCGGCCGAGCCGCTCAACGGCGAGGCCCTGCGCGAGCGGGTGCAGGCGGCCGTGCACGTCACGCGGCGCGTGTGGTTCGGCGGCGGGCTGCGTTCACGGATGGCGGCGTAATGATGGTTGGTTCCACGAGCTACGCGTCTCTGGAACTTGTCGGGCCGCCCCAGACGCCACGATCGCCCTTGAACAGGCTTCACCCAGCCTGCCCCGCGGGCGCTCCCGTCGTCTGGAACACCCCATCCCGCGTCCAGCAGCCACGCATCCCGTGGAACCAACCATCTAGCCCACCGAGGCGGCCGGCGCGGACGGCGCCGGCCGCCTCATTCCGCTCGCAGCTCGTCGAGCAGCGCCGTGACGGTCGCTGACGGCGGCTCGCCGCGCCGCCAGGCCAGCGCGAAGTCGAACTCCAGGGCCGGGCGGAGCATGGGAAGCTCGCGCAGCGTGCCCAGCTCCAGCTCGCGGCCGACGGCGATCGCGGGCACAATGGCGACCCCGAGACCGGCCTCGACGCAACGCTTCACGGCTTCCAGGCTGCTGGCCTCGAGGCGGCCGGCCGGCTCGACCCCAGCCCGCGCCAGCACCCCGTCCACCTCCCGCCTGTTAATCGTGTCACGGTCGCGCACCACCAATACGCGGTCGGCCAGATCGCGCAGCTCCAAGGGGCGTTCGCTGGGCGGCTCGTCGGCCGACGCGATCAGCGCCGTCCTGCCGCGGGCGTACGTGACGCGCTCGATATCGGGCGGAGAGGTGTGCTCGGTGAGCAGTGCCGCATCCGCCTCGCCTGACCGAAGCGCGGTCAGGATCCGCGCCTCCCCTCCAACCACGACGCGGGCGTCCAAGCGCGGAAGCCGCTGCCGCAACCTCGCCAGCGCCGGCGGCAGGGTGTAGGTGGCAATCGCCTCCCCGGCGGCCAGCCACAGCCGCGCCCGCTCCTCGGACGCCGCGCGCTCGACGGCCGCCTCGGCCTCGCCGGCCAGTGCGAGCACCCGTTCGGCGTGGGGCAGCAGCGCCCGGCCGGCGGCCGTCAGTTGAACGCGCCGTCCGCGCACGAACAGCGGGGTGTCCACGCGCGACTCGAGCGAGCGCACCAGCTGGCTGACTGTGGGCTGGGAGATGCCAAGCCGCTCGGCGGCCCGCGTGAAGGACGCCTGCGAGGCCACTTCGACGAATGCGGACAGCTGCACCGTATTGAAGATAGCCATATGGCAATGATATCAACGATGTTACATGTTTCATCTATGGCCACCGCGGCGCTACCGTGTGGCCATGAACAGCCGCGCACGCACCACGCTGATCCTGGCGGTGGTCGCGCAGGCCGCGGTCTCGGTGGTGCAGTTCGGGCTGCCGGCGATCGGGCTCGAGGTGCGCGACCAGTTCGACCTCGGGCCTGCCGGCTTCGGCGCGGTGTTTGCAGCGGTGGGGCTGGGGTCTGCGGTGGCGCTGATCCCGACCGGGATCCTGGTCGACCGGTTCGGCGCGCGGCCGGTGCTGCTTGGCGGGGCGGCGATCAATTGGCGGCCTACATGGTGGCGGCCACAGCCGGCGATGTGCGCCTGTTCGCGGGGGCGATCTTCGTTGCTGGCATCGGCTCGGCGGCGGTGCCGGTGGCGGGCATGAGCAGTCTGCTGCGCGAGTTTCCACCCGACCGGCGCGGCCTCGCGCTCGGCTGGCGCCAGCTGGCGGTGCCGCTGGGAGGGACGGTGGGGGCCGCCACTCTGCCGCTGCTGGTGCACCTCGGCGGCGTGCAGCTGGCGCTTCTCGCGTCGGCAGTCTTGACCGCCGTCACGGCGGCGTGGTTCGCGGCCGTCCGCCCGCCGGCGGGGGCGAGTCGCGCGGCCTGCGGCTGGACGGAGCGCTCACCGCGCCCGGCATGCGCCCCTTGCTAGTGGTGGCGCTGCTGTACGTGTTTGCCCTGGCCGCAACCCTGACCTACATCGTGCCCGCCGCCCGCGATGCCGGTCTCGACCGGGCTGAGGCGGGAACGCTGTTCGTGGTTCTGAACCTGGCCGCCGGCGCCTCGCGACTGTTCTGGGGCCGGATCGCGGATCGCGGTCACGGCACCAGGCGTGCCCGCACGATCGCCGAATGCGGTCTGCTGGCCGCCTGCTCGGCGCTGACGATGCCGCTGGCTCTGAACGCCGGCGTGGCGGGCGCGATCATCGTCACAGCCTTGATCGGTTTTGGTGCTTTCGGCTGGAACGGCGTGCTGTACGTAACGGCCGGCGAGATGGTCGGGCCGCGCCGGGCGGGCCGGGCGGTCGGCGTCGCTTCGACGATCGTGTTCGGGTGCGGGTCACTGGCGGCACCGCTGGCAGGCGGCGTCGCGCAGGTGGCCGGCTACGACGCGATGTGGCTGACCGCCGCCGTGTCGTCGGCCTGCGGCGCGGCCGTGGCGCTGCGCGTGCTTCCGACACGGATGCGGGGCACCGGCGCTGATCCGCTGGCGCTGGCAGGCGCCGTCGGCCGATGAGCCTGCCGCGGGACGTCGCGAGCGGCTTGTGGGTGTGGCAGATCGAGCATCCCGACTGGAGTCCCGACGTCGACTGGCCGCCGCAGGTCACGTCGACCTGCGTCGAGTCGGGCGGCGAAGTGGCCGTGCTGGACGCAGTCGCCCCGGCACCCGATTCGCCGGTCTGGGATCGGCTGGACGCCCATCCGCCGAGCGTCGCAGTCGTTCTCAAGCCCGATCACATCCGTGACGTCGACGTGTTCGTCACCCGCTACGGCGCCCGTGCCTTTGGGCCGAGCCTGTTCTGGCGAGACGACGTCCCCGAATCCGAGCTGGAGCCGATCGAACCCGGCACCCTGCTTCCCGGGGGGTTGCAGGCGCTCTACGACGGCCGCAACCGCAACGAGACGCCACTCTGGCTGCCCGAGCAGCGCGCGCTGGTGTTCGCCGACGCGCTGACGGCGCCGGACGGTGAACTCAGGGTGTGGGCGACGCCGTGGCACGAGGAGCGCGCGCTGCCGGCGCTGCGCCACCTGCTCGAACTGCCGTTCGAAATCGTGATCGTGTCCCATGGAGACCCTGTGCACGACCGCGCCGCGTTCGAGCGGGCGCTGCTCGCCGATCCGTATGCAGGGTTGAAGTCGGCTTCAGCGGGCGAGCGACTCGATCCGCGAGGCAACCATCGGGCGGCCCAGCAGGAAGCCCTGCCCCAGGTCGCAGCCGTGATCGACCAGGAACCGCAGCTGGGCCTCGGTCTCGATGCCCTCCGCCAGCGGCTGCAGGCCGAGGCTGTGTGCGAGCTGGACGATCGTCTCAACGATCGCCGCCGCGCCTGGGTCGTGCGGCAGCGCCGACACGAACGAGCGATCGATCTTGAGCGTGCTGACCGGAAGCTGGTGCAACCGGCCGAGCGACGAGTAGCCGGTGCCGAAGTCGTCGATTGCGAGCCGCACGCCGTGCTCGCGCAGCGCGGTCAGCGTCTGGCGTGCGCGCCCCGGCTGCGCCATAGCCGTCGACTCAGTGATCTCGATCATCATCCGGTGGGGCTCGACCCCCGCCCGGTGCGTGGCCTCGATCAGCGTCTCGACGATGGCCGGCCCCCACAGCGCCGGAGGCAGGTTGAAGGTGACGACCAGATCGAGGTCGTGATCACTCCACTCGCGGGCCTGGCGACAGGCGCTGTCGATCACCCAGCGCGTGATCGGCTCGATCATCCCGGAGCGCTCGGCCAGCGGGACGAACTCGTTCGGCGGCACCAGGCCGTGACCGGGATCGCGCCATCGCAGCAGCGCCTCGGCGCCAACCATGTTGCCGCTCGCCAGCTCGACGATCGGTTGGTAGTGGAGCTCGAACTGATCGGCTTCCACCGCTCCACGCAGCCGCGCGATCCGTGCCAGCCGGCCGCGCGAACCCGCCTGCTCGAAGTCGGGCGAATCGTCGGCCAGGCCCTTGCCGATGTACATGGCGGTGTCCGCGTTTCGCAGCAGCTGGTCGCGATCGCGCGCGTCGATCGGGTAGATGCTGACGCCGATGCTCAACCCGACGTGGACAGCCGTCCCGGCGACGTCGAAGGGTGTGTCCAGAACGCTCCGCACCTTTCCCTCGATCGTCTGCACGACCTCCAGCGCGCTCGGCTCGATGCCCGACCCCCCAGAGAGCTCGAGATCCGGCACCAGCACCAGGAACTCGTCTCCGCCCTGCCTGGCAACGATGTCGGTGGCCCGCGTCACCGCTCGCAGCCGCGTGGCGAAGTCGCGAAGCAGGGCGTCACCGGCCAGGTGCCCGAACGAGTCGTTGACCAGCTTGAAACTGTCCAGGTCGACGAACAGCACGGCCACGCCCAGCCCGTTTCGGTCGGCGCGGGCGATGGCCAGCTCCAGGTGCTGGTAGAACATCGCCCGGTTCGGCAGCTCCGTCAGCTGGTCGTGGTAGGCCAGGTGCGCGATCTGCTCCTGGGCGCGCTTCTGCAGGCTGATATCGCGGGCGATCACGGACGCACCGACGATCCGCTCGTCCCCTCCGACGACCGGCGACACCGTCAGCTGGACGTCGACCAGCGAGCCGTCCTTGCGACGGCGAACGACCTCGAGTTGGGCGATCGACTCGCCCCGCCGCACCAGGTCGAGCATCCGCGGCATCTCCTCGGGCGCGGTCGGCTCGGCGAGAATCTCGATCGAGCTGCCGATCGCCTCCGACGCTGAGTAGCCGTAGAGGCACTCCGCGCCGCGGTTCCAGGTCAGGATCGTGCCGTCCAGCGCCGTGCTCAGGATCGCGTCATCGCTCGACTCGACGATCGCTGCCAGGTCGCGCATCGCCCGTTCCGCCCGCCGGCTGGCGCTGATGTCGCGCAGGTAGATGGTCAGGCCGGGCTGTCCGGGGAGCTCGGCGCGCGCGATCGTCAGCTCGACCGGCAGCTCGCTGCCATCGGCTCGCACGGCGATCGATTCGAATCGCCGGCCGAGCACACTGACGCGATCGCTGGCCAGGCGATGGAGAAACCTCGCCCGCTGCTGCTCCTGCAACCGTTCGGGTACCAGCAGCTCGATGATGTCGCGGCCGACCGCGGCCGACCGCGAGTGACCGAACACCTCTTCCGCCGCCCGGTTGAACGCTGTGACACGACCATCGGCGTCGACGCTGACAACAGGATCGGGCGCGGCGTCGAACACCGCGCTGCGGCGGGCCTCCACTGAGAGCGCCCAGCGCACGGCCTCGTCGCGGGCAATCGCCTCCCCCAGCTGAAGACCAAAGCCCTCCAACAGCTCACCCAGCTTCGGGTCGCGCTCACGGCTCTGACGGGCAAACAACTCGAGCACGCCGATCGCGCGGCCCCCGCCGACCACGGCGACAGCCACGCCCGAACTGACGCCGTCGACGGCGATCAGGTCGCGTCCCGCAAGCCATGTCGCCTTGCGGCCGTCCAAGGCGGCCCTCGCGAGTCCGGTGGCGGGCTCGCTGCGGGCTCCCTGAATGCCGTCGGCAAGCTTGCCGAGGGGCCTGGCCGGGGGCTGCCACAGTCCCGCGCAGACCAGCTCCCGGTTGTGGGCGTCCTCGATCCAGACGACCCCCAGATCCCACTCCAGCCTTAGGCAGACCTGTTCCAGCACGGCGTTCACGACCTCGCCCGGCGCGGCTGAGCGAAGCGCAGAAGTCACCGCCAGCTGCGCGGCAAGGCGCTGCCGCAGCTCCGAGTCAGGAGGTTGCCGGAGACCGGCTCTCGCCATCCGTAGCTTCCGCATCTCTGTCACTTCCCAATCCGGCATCCATACCGCGGATGCCTCCCCACTCCACCTTACGCGGCGTTGCCGAAATGGAATCCACCCATCCGGGGGACTCTTTCGTAAGGAGTTTGTTAGCGGGTTACGGGCTCTGATACGTGTAAAAACCGCGTCCCGACTTGCGGCCGAGACGGCCCGCCTCCACGTAGCTGCGCAGCAGCGGGCAGGGGCGGTACTTGTCGTCGCCGAGGCCTGAGTGCAGCACCTCCATGATCGCCAGGCACGTGTCCAGCCCGATCAGATCGGCCAGCTCGAGCGGGCCCATCGGGTGGTTCATGCCCAGCTTCATGACCGCGTCGATCGACTCGCGATCGCCCACCCCTTCCATCAGGCAGTAGACCGCCTCGTTGATCATCGGCACCAGGATCCGGTTGGAGATGAAGCCGGGGAAATCGTTCGCCTCAGCCACCGTCTTTCCCATCGCCTCGGCCGTTGCACGCACCGACCGGGCCGTCTCGTCGCTCGTCTCGAGGCCGCGGATCACCTCGACCAGCGGCATCAGCGGCACCGGGTTCATGAAGTGCATGCCGACCACGGCGTCAGGGCGGCCCGTGACCGCGGCCAGCCGCGTGATCGGGATCGAGCTGGTGTTAGAGGCCAGGATCGCGCCATCGGAGGCAACGGCGTCCATCTGGCGGAAGATCTCGAGCTTGAGATCGATGTTCTCGGTCGCGGCCTCGATCAGCAGATCGGCGTCAGCGATCTCGGCAGACGTCCTGATCCGAAGCACGGCCGACTCCGCGTCCCTCTGCTCGAGCCGGCCCTTCTCGACCAGCTTGGTGAGCGATCCCTGCATCACCATCATGGCGCGCTCCAACTGGCCGGCCGCGACGTCGGTCAGGGTCACCTCGAATCCGGCCACCGCGGCAACCTGGGCGATGCCGGCGCCCATCTGGCCGGCGCCGATCACAGTGATCCGCTGCGAGGCGGCGTCGCTCATCCGAACACCTCGACCAGCATCGCGTCGCCCTGCGCCGCGCCCGAACAGATCGCGGCCAGCCCGATACCACCACCCCTTCGGCGTAGCTGGTGCACCAGCGTCGCCACCAGCCGTGCGCCAGAGGCGCCGATCGGATGGCCGAAGGCGACCGCGCCGCCCTGCACGTTGAACCGGTCGGGGTCGGCGCCGAGCAGATCGATGGTCGATAGAACGACTGAGCAGAATGCCTCGTTGATCTCGAACAGATCCACGTCGGAGACGCTCATGCCGGCCTTCGCCAGCGCCGCTCGGGCGGCACCGGCGGGGGTCCGCACCAGGTAGGGGTAGTCGTCGGCCACGTGGCCCTCCGAGACGATCCGCGCAAACGGGGTATGGCCGTGCTGCTTCGCCCACTCCTCCGAAGCCAGCACGAGCGCGGCCGCGCCGTCGTTGACGCCGGGGGCGTTGCCGGCCGTGGTTGCTCCGTCGTCGCTGAACACGGGCCGAAGTGCCGCCAGCCGCTCGGCTGACGTGTCCCGCCGCGGGCCCTCGTCGGCCGCCACCACCGTGTCGCCCTTGCGGCCGCTGATCGTGACCGGGTCAATCTCCTCAGCCAGATCGCCGGCGTCCTGCGCGGCGATCGCCCGCTGATGGCTGCGCAGTGCCCAGGCGTCCTGATCCTGCCGCGAGCAGCCGATCTCGGCCGAAACGACGGAGTTCTCCTCGGCCATGATGCGGGAGGTGAAGGTGGAGGTCAGCCCATCGCTGGTCATGTGGTCGATCAGGTCGCCGTCGCCCATCGTGTAGCCGAAGCGGGCCTTCTTCAGCAGGTAGGGCGCGTTGGACATGCTCTCCATGCCCCCCACCAGCACCACGTCGTGCTCGCCGGCGCGGATCAGCAGGTCACCATACGCGGTCGCCCGCATGCCGGACGCGCAGACCTTGTTGATCGTGTCCGAGCCGACGCCGGTCGGGCAACCCACCCCCGCCGAGACCTGGCGCGACGGGATCATGCCCACGCCGGCCTGCAGCACCTCGCCCATCACGACATAGCCGACGTCGTCCGGCGATACCGCGGCCCGCCGCAGCGCGGCGCCGGCGGCATGGATGCCGAGTTGGGGGCCGCTGAGCGAGGCGAGGCCGCCGCCCAGTCGGCCGAAGGGGGTGCGCGCCGCACCCAGGATCACTGTTGAGGACATGCCTTCTCCGCTCTGGATGGTCGATTCAACCCATCATCTGACTTGACGAAACGAACTGGATCCAGCATAGTCCCTGCCCCATGACGAACCTGCGCATGACCTGGTGGTGGACCCGCGAGCGAGGAACGGCCCGCTAGCACCGCTGCGGCATCCGCCCTCGCCCAAGCCTTTCGCCGGATCCCGGTGGGAGGCTTTTTTGTTGCCTTATGACCGAGAAACGCCTGATCCGAACGCTTCCCGCCGACCTGCTGACGCCGGTCGGCGCCTACCTGCTGCTGCGCGATGCGCTGGGCGCACCCGCGTTCCTGCTGGAATCGGTCGAACGCGGCGAGCAGGTCGGCCGCTACAGCTTCCTCGCCGCCGGCCTGCGCTCCACCGAGTCGCTTGACGAGGCGGTCGCGTTCGCCGCATCACGACCGGGGCCGGCGCCGGGCGAGCCGCCGTTCGTGGGCGGCGCGGTTGGCCACATCAGCTACGACTGGGTGGCGGGTCTGGAGCCGGTGCCGATGCCCGCAGCGCATCCTGACGACGCCGGGCTGCCCCAGCTTCGCTTCATGCTCGCAGACTCGGTGGTGGCGTTCGATCACGTCCGCCGCACCGTCTCGCTGATCGGCAGCGAGACTGAGGTCGAGCGGCTGGAGTCGGCGCTCGCGCAGCCGCCGGCAGCGACCGTCGCCCCGCGCCACGCTGCGGGCGCCTCGCACGTCGAGACGTCACGCTCGCACTATCTGGCGGCCGTCGAGCGCGCCCGCGAGCACATCGCAGCCGGCGACGCCTTCCAGATCGTGCTCTCGCAGCGCGTACGACGGCACACCGAGGCATCGCCGTTCGCGATCTACCGGGCGCTTCGCGCGATCAACCCCTCGCCGTACATGTTCCTGCTCGACAGTGGCGAGTTCCAGTTGGTCGGCTCATCGCCCGAGACGCATGTGCGGCTGGACATGGACGGCACCTGCGAGCTGCGGCCGATCGCGGGCACCCGCCCCCGCGGGGACGGCCGGGCAGCCGACGACGCGCTGGCGGCTGAGCTGCTGGCGTCCGACAAGGAGCGGGCGGAGCACGTGATGCTGGTCGACCTGGCGCGAAACGACCTCGGCCGCGTCTGCCTGCCCGGTTCGGTGCTGGTCGAGGGCTACATGGACGTCGAGCGCTACTCCCACGTCATGCACATCGTGTCGCGCGTCCGCGGCCAGATCCGTCCCGACCGCGACGCGGCCGCCCTGCTGCGGGCGACGTTCCCGGCCGGCACGCTCTCGGGCGCCCCCAAGGTGCGGGCGATGCAGATCATCTCGGAGCTGGAGGGGCGGCGGCGGGGCGGATACGCCGGCGCCGTCGGCTACCTCGGCTTCGGCGGCGACATGGACACCTGCATCGCCATCCGCACGGTGGTGATGCGCGACGGCGTAGCCCACCTGCAGGCGGGAGCAGGGATCGTGGCAGACTCCGATCCTGCGGCGGAGCACGAGGAGTGCATGAACAAGGTGGCTGCCCTGGGCGCGGCGATCGATCAGGCGGAGACGGGGGTGTACGGGCCATGAGGGTGCTGGTGGTCGACAACTACGACTCGTTCACCTACAACCTCGTCGACTACATCGCCGCGGCCGGCGCCGAGGTGCGCACCGAGCGCAACGACGCCGTCAGCGGAGAGCAGGCCGAGAGCTGGGGGCCGACGCATCTCGTGGTTTCGCCCGGGCCCGGCACGCCACGCGAGGCCGGCGTCTCGGCCGAGTTGATCGAGCGCTTCGCCGGACGGCTGCCGATCCTGGGCGTCTGCCTCGGCCACCAGGTGATCGTCGAGCTGTACGGCGGCCGCGTCGACCGCGCGCAGCTCCTGATGCACGGCAAGCCTGACCAGGTCAGCCATGACGGCTCGCCGCTCTACGCCGGCCTGCCCAACCCTTTCGAGGCCGGCCGCTACCACTCGCTGGCCGCGCTGGAGGTACCCGGCGAGCTGGTCGTCACCGCCCATACACCGGACGGCGAGGTGATGGGCGTACGCCATCTCCGGCACCCCACCCACGGCGTCCAGTTTCATCCCGAGTCGGTGCTCACGCCGCACGGCCGCACGCTGGTCGAGAACTTCCTCCAGATGGGAGCGACGGCGTGATCGATGCCGCGATCGCCGCACTCGTCGAACGCCGCGACCTGCTTCCCGAGGAGGCCCACGCCGCGATGATGCAGGTGATGGGCGGTGAGGCCTCGCCGGCCCAGATCGCCGCCTTCCTGATTGCGCTTCGGATGAAGGGCGAGACGGTCGAGGAGATCACCGGCTGCGCCCGCGCGATGCGCGCGCACGTCACGCCGGCCGTCCCACAGCACGAGACGCTGGTCGACACCGCCGGCACCGGCGGCGACGGCGCCCAAACCTTCAATATCTCGACTTCCGCCGCCCTGGTGGCGGCGGCGGCAGGGGCATTCGTTGCCAAGCATGGCAACCGCGCCGTCTCGTCACGCAGCGGATCGGCGGACGTGCTGGAGGCGCTGGGAGTGCGGATCGACCTCGCCCCCGCCGACGTGGCGGCCTGCATCGACGAGGTGGGATTCGGATTCATGTTCGCCCAGGCCCATCATCCGGCGATGCGCCACGCCGGCCCGATCCGCCGGGAGCTGGGGGTGCGCACCGTGTTCAACGTGCTGGGGCCGCTGACGAACCCGGCCGGCGCCAGGCGCCAGGTGGTCGGCGTGTACGCCCGCGACCTGGTGGAGCCGATCGCGCGGGCGCTGTCCGCGCTCGGAACCGAGCATTCGTTGGTGGCGCACGGCTTCGGCGGGTTGGACGAGCTGACGCCGACCGGCGAGAACCTGGTCGCGGAGGTGCGAGACGGCGAGGTGACGATGATGACCGTCGACCCGCGCGAGTTCGGCGCCGGGCCAGGTACTCCGGACGATCTCGGCGGCGGCGATGCGTCGGACAACGCGGCCATCATTCGTACCGTGTTCGACGGCGAGACCGGCCCGCGTCGTGACGCCGTGATCCTGAACGCCGGGGCAGCGCTGTACGTGGCCGGAGTCAGCGACTCGCTGGAACATGGTGTCTACGCAGCCCGGGACGCGATCGACGACGGCCGCGCGGCGGACACCCTGGCGCGGCTGGTCGAGTTCACTCAAGGGAGGGCGGAGCCGTCGTGAGTGGGTACCTGCAGCGGATCGGCGGAGACCTGAGGCGCGACGCGCCCGAGCCGACACGCGGCTTCGCCGAGGCGCTCGCCACCGGACCGAGCGTCGCCGTGGTGGCCGAGATCAAGCGCAGCTCGCCGTCGCAGGGCGCGATCGCGCCGGACGCGAACGTGGCCGAGACGGCGTTGCGCTACGAGCGCGACGGAGCGGCCTGTCTCTCGGTGCTGTGCGCCGAGCGCGACTTCGGGGGATCGCTGCTCGACCTCACCGAGGGCCGGCTGTCGGTCTCGATCCCGGCCATCGCCAAGGACTTCACCGTCTTTCCCGAGCAGGTCGCGCGCCAGCGCCTTGCCGGGGCCGACGCGATCCTGGTGATCCTCGCGATGGTCACGGACAACGAGGCCCGCCGGCTGATCGAGACGGCCGCACTGCTGGGAATGGACGCGCTGGTCGAGACGCATGACGAGCGCGAGCTGGAGCGAGCGCTTGCCATCGAGGTCGGCCTGATCGGCGTCAACGCCCGCGACCTCGAGACGCTGGAGATCGATCGCGAGCGCCAGCTCGAGCTGTTGCGCGCGCTGCCTAGGGACATCGTCTCGGTGGCGGAGTCGGGGATCGGCTCGCGCGCCGACGTCGAGGCGGCCCGCGACGCCGGCGCCAGCGCCGTGCTGGTCGGCACCGCCTTGATGCGCGACCCGGCCCTTCTGCCAGAGCTGGTGGGGGTCCGCCGTGGCTGAGGTGGCGGTCAAGATCTGCGGGCTGACGCGCGAGCAGGACGTCGACGCGGCGGTCGCAGCGGGAGCCGACATGGTCGGTTTCGTGATCGTGCCGTCCAGCCCGCGTGGGATCGGCGCCGAACGCGCCCGCGAGCTCGCCGGCCGTGTCCCGGACGGGGTGCGCAGCGTGGCGGTGTACGCCGATCTGCACCTCGTTCCCGAGGATGTCCACGACCACTTCGACCTGGTGCAGGTGTACGGCGTGCCGAAGAGCACCGAGCGCGTGATCGTGGGGTTTCGCCGGCGGCCGCTGCCGCCGCTGCCCGACGGCGTGCCGGTGCTTCTCGACCGCCCGATCGGGGTCACTCCGGAGCTTGACGGCCTGCGTCTGCACTGGCAGGCGGCGGCCGCCGTGCGGGCTCCAGTGATGGTGGCCGGCGGGCTCGATCCCGACAACGTCGGCGAGGCCGTCAGCACGGCCCGGCCGTGGGCGGTGGACACCGCGCGAGGCGTCGAGTCCGCGCCCGGCATCAAGGATCCGGCGCTGATCGAGCGATTCATCCACAACGCGAAGGATGCGGCATGAGCAGCACGTTCCCCGATGCCCGCGGCCGCTTTGGCGAGTTCGGCGGGCGGTTCGTCCCAGAGACGGTGATGGGCGCCCTCGACGAGCTCTCGGCGGCGTGGGAAACGGCGTGGAGCGACGCCGCCTTTCACGCCGAGCTCGACCGCCTTGCCCGCGACTACGTCGGCCGGCCGTCGCCGCTGTACCTCGCGGAGCGGCTGATGGAGTCGACGCCGGGAACGCGCCTGTACCTCAAGCGCGAGGATCTCAACCACACCGGCGCCCACAAGATCAACAACGCGGTCGGGCAGGCGCTGCTCGCGGTGCGGCTGGGAAAGCGCCGGATCGTTGCCGAGACCGGGGCCGGCCAGCATGGCGTCGCCAGCGCCACGGTGTGCGCCCGCTTCGGGCTCGAGTGCCACGTCTACATGGGCGCTGAGGACATTCGCCGCCAGCATCCCAACGTCGTGCGGATGCGCATGCTTGGAGCCGAGGTGATCCCCGTCACGGCCGGCTCCGGCACGCTCAAGGATGCGATGAACGAGGCCATCCGTGACTGGATCACGAACGTCGAGACGACCCACTACCTGATCGGCTCGGCGGCCGGGCCCCACCCCTACCCGATGCTCGTGCGCGAGCTCCAGACCGTGATCGGCCGCGAGGCACGCGAGCAGGTGCTGGCGGCCGAGGGCCGGCTCCCCGATCTGGTGGTGGCGTGCGTGGGCGGCGGGTCGAACGCGATCGGGCTGTTCCATCCCTTCCTTGATGATCCCGGCGTGCGGATGCTGGGAGCAGAGGCCGGCGGCGATCACCACGGCACCGCCGCCACCCTGTCACAGGGCCGAGTCTCGGTGCTGCACGGCTCCAGAAGCTACGTGCTGGCGGACGCCGACGGCCAGGTGCTGGAGACGCACTCGATCTCGGCCGGGCTCGACTACCCCGGCGTCGGGCCCGAGCACTCCTGGCTGAAGGACAGCGGGCGGGCCGAGTACCGCCCGGTCACGGACGCCCAGGCGCTGCAGGCATTCCACCTGCTCTGCCACCGTGAGGGCATCATCCCGGCCCTCGAGTCGGCTCACGCCCTGTGGCTGGCGCTCGACCGGGCTCGCCCAGGCGAGGTCGTGATCGTCGGCCTCTCCGGCCGCGGCGACAAGGACGTGGACTCGGTCGAGCAGCGCGAGGCCGGCGGATGAAGATCGAGACGCCGGCGCTCGTGATCTACCTGATGGCCGATCGCGACACCGTCGCCCTGGCGACGGCCGCCGTGCGCGGCGGCGCGACGGCGATCGAGATCGGCATCCCGTTCTCCGACCCGCTGGCGGACGGGCCGACCGTCCAGCGCGCCGGCCAGCGCGCGTTGGCGGGCGGGATGACAACTGTCCGCGCGCTCGAGCTGTTGAGCCGTTTGCGCGGCGAGGTGAGGGTGCCGCTGGTGCCGATGACGTACGCCAGCCCGGTGATGGCGTACGGCGAGGCACGGTTCTGCGCTGACGCCGCGGCCGCGGGTGCGAACGGGCTGATCGTGCCGGACGTACCCCACGACGAGGCGGTCGAGCTGCTGGAGGGATGCCGTGCGGCCGGGCTCGACCTGGTGCCGCTGCTCGCCCCCACCAGCACCGACGAGCGAATCGAGCTGGCATGCGCCGACGCCGGGGGGTTCGTCTACCTGGTGCAGGTGGCAGGAACAACAGGCGCCCGGGCGGGGTTGTCTGAGCGCGTCGCCCCGATGATCGCGCGCGTTCGCGGGCACACGTCACTGCCGCTGCTGGTCGGCTTTGGCATCTCGTCGCCCGACTCCGCGCGCGCCGTCATGGACGCCGGCGCCGACGGCGTGGTCATCGGCTCGAAGGCGATCGAGGTGTCCGAGAAGGGCGGCGCTAAGGCCCTGGAGGCATTCGTGCGCGAGATCGCGGCGGTGCTGTAAGAGTGAACCACCGCTGGTGGTCGACGGGGAAGGGGTCAGACCCCTTTTCGGGGTCAGACCCCAAAGCTGGCGAGTTCGACCGGGGTCTGACCCCGCAGGGGTCTGACCCCTCCACGAGCCGCCGCCAGGTCACACCTTGCCAGCGTCAACCCACGGCCAATCGGCGACCGGTACGCTTCGGCGATGCAGGTTCTCGTGGTCGAGGACGACCAACCGCTTGTCCGCATTCTGACGAAGTCGCTCGAATCGAACGGCTTTGACGTCGCGTCCGCCTTTGACGGTGAGACCGGCCTGCGCACCGCCCGCGACGGGCGCTTCGACGCGATCGTGCTCGACCTCCAGCTTCCGAAGCTGAACGGCGTCGAGGTCTGCCGCCAGCTCCGCGCCGACGGAAACAGCGTACCGATCCTGATGCTGACCGCGCGAAGCGCGGTTCCCGACCGGATCACCGGGCTCGACGCCGGCGCCGACGACTACCTCGTCAAGCCCTTCGCCCTCAGCGAGCTGGCCGCCCGCCTGCGCGCCCTCGGCCGCCGGCGCGGCCCCAACCCCGAGCTGCTGGAGTCGGGAGCGCTGGTGCTCGACACGGGCGCGCGCGAGGCGCGGGTGGACGGCGAGGTGGTCGAGCTGACCGGAACCGAGTTTGCACTGCTCGAATACCTGATGCGAAATGCCGGCCAGGTGCTGTCCCGTGACCAGCTGCGCGAAGAGGTCTGGGGCGAGGGCTTCGCACCGGCCTCCAACGTGGTCGACATCTACGTGCACTACGTCCGCCGCAAGCTGAAGGCTGCCGGCATTCAGGCCGATCCGATCCGCACCGTACGAGGGCTCGGGTATGCATTCCGCAGAGGGGATTGAAGACCGGCTCTTCACGCCGGCCCGGATCAGGCTGACCGTTTGGTACACCGGCGTGCTGACCGCAGTGCTGATCGTGCTGGGGACGGCGATCTACCTGGCCGTCCGCGAGCAGCTGCTGAACGGCGTCGACAACGGCGTGCACCAGGTCGCGCAGCGCGCCACCGAGCAGTGGCAGGCAAATGGACAGGTCGACCAGTACGGCCTCTCCACCGGGCCCTACACGGTCACGCTGATGACACCCGACCGAACCCTGACGCTGACGAAGAACGGCCACTATCACGTCGATCCGGCCTCGCTGTCCGCGGCACTCCGTGACGGCAGCGACATGCGATACGCCGGGAAGTCCGGCGACCGCCAGCGCGTGTACTCGGTCCGCGTCGGCGAGCCCGGCAACATGGCGCTGATCCAGGTCGAGCGCTCGGTCGAGCCGGAGCACGAGGCGCTTGGCAAGCTTCTCGCCGGTCTCCTGATCGGCGGTGCAGCCGGCATCGTCCTGGCGGCCATCGGCGGCTGGTTCCTGGCCGGCAAGTCGCTGGCGCCTGTACGTCTGGCCTTCGACCGACAGCATGCCTTCGTCTCTGACGCTTCGCACGAGCTGCGCACGCCGCTGGCCGTGATCCGAGCCAACGCCGAGTTCATCCAGCAGGAACAGCCTGACAACACCGAGGCCCGCGACATCGTCGGCGAGACCGATCGGCTGACGTCGCTTGTGGACGCGCTGCTGGCGGTGGCGCGGGGACAGAAGCACGCGAACGGTTCGATGGCGGACGTCGACCTGGGCGAACTGATCGACAGGACCGTCGCCTCGTTCGAGCCGCTGGCGGCGGAGCACGGACTGGAGCTGTCCTCTGCCACCGCCGACGACGTCGCAGTGCAGGGCGACCGCGAACAGCTGCAGCAGGTGATCCTGATCCTGCTCGACAACGCCGTGCGCTACACCGCCGAGGGCGGCCGTGTGCACGTTCAGGCCCGGCGCGACGGCGGCAACGCGATCATCACGGTGCACGACACCGGAATCGGGATCGGCGAGGAGGAGCTGGAACGCGTGTTCGAGCGCTTCTACCGCGCAGACGAGGCCCGCAACCGCCAGTCCGGCGGGGCTGGGCTGGGTCTCGCCATCGCCCGTGAGCTGGTGATGCGCCACGGAGGCCGGATCTCGGTCGAGAGCACCGAGGGCGCCGGCAGCACGTTCACGATCCAGCTTCCGGCCGCGTAGCGGGGTAGATTGCGCGGCGGATGCCGCGCATCGACACGCACCTCGATCTGGCCGGCGACGAGTTCCGGGCCAACCGCGAGCACATGCGCGAACTCGTAGCCGACCTCGACCGCCGGCTGGGGCGGGTGCGAGAGGGCGGCGGCCCGGCCCAGGTCGAGCGGCACCACGCCCGCGGCAAGCTGTTGGCCCGCGAGCGGATCGAGCTGCTGGTCGACCCCGGCGCCGCGTTCCTGGAGCTGTCCGCCCTGGCCGCCGAGGGCCTCTACGACGATCAGGCGCCGTCGGCCGGCATTGTCACGGGCATCGCGCCGGTGGCGGGCACGCCGTGCGTGATCGTCGCCAACGACGCCACGGTGAAGGGTGGCACCTACTACCCGATCACCGTCAAGAAACACCTGCGGGCGCAGGAGATCGCGCAGCAGAACCGACTGCCGTGCATCTACCTGGTCGACTCCGGCGGCGCCTTCCTGCCCATGCAGGCGGACGTCTTCCCCGACCGCGACCACTTCGGCCGCATCTTCTACAACCAGGCCCGCATGTCCGCGGCCGGCATTCCGCAGGTGGCGGTGGTGATGGGCTCGTCAACCGCCGGCGGCGCGTACGTGCCCGCGATGTGCGACGAGAGCGTGATCGTGCGCGGCACCGGAACCATCTTCCTGGGCGGGCCGCCGCTGGTGAAGGCCGCCACCGGCGAGGACGTGACGCCCGAGGAGCTCGGCGGCGGCGACGTCCACGCGCGAGTCTCCGGCGTCGTCGACCACCTTGCCAACGACGACCAGCACGCGCTTCGCATCGCCCGCGAGATTGTCCGCCACCTCAACCACCCGCCGCCCGCGGCGGGACCGCAGCGCGACCCGGAGCCGCCCGCTCTCGACCCGGCCGAACTGCACGGCGTGGTCCCGCGCGACCCGCGACAGGGATACGACGTGCGAGAGGTGATCGGCCGCATCGTGGACGGCTCGCTGCTGCACGAGTTCAAGGCGCTCTACGGCGACACGCTCGTGTGCGGCTTCGCGCACATCCACGGCATGCCTGTCGCCATCGTTGCCAACAACGGCATCTTGTTCTCGGAGTCGGCGCTGAAGGGGGCGCACTTCGTCCAGCTGGCCGCCGCCCGCGGAATCCCGCTCGTCTTTCTGCAGAACATCACCGGATTCATGGTCGGCCGCGAGTACGAGTCGGGGGGCATCGCCAAGGACGGAGCCAAGATGGTGACCGCCGTGGCGTGCGCCGGCGTGCCGAAGTTCACGGTCGTGGTCGGCGGCAGCCACGGCGCCGGCAACTACGCCATGTGCGGCCGCGCATACTCGCCGCGGCAGCTCTGGATGTGGCCGAACGCGCGGATCTCGGTCATGGGCGGGCGTCAGGCGGCCCGCGTGCTGTCCACCGTGCGCGGTGAGATGAGCGAGGACGAGCGTGCCACGTTCGAAGCGCCGATCATCGAGGACTACGAGCGCGAGGGCTCGCCGTGGTACTCGACGGCGCGGCTGTGGGACGACGGCGTGATCGATCCGCTCGACACGCGCAAGGTGCTGGCACTGGGGCTGGCGGCCGCGATGCAGGCACCGGCGGAGCACACCAGCTACGGGGTGTTCCGGATGTGAGCGCGATCCTGCTTTCACGACAGGGGGCCGTAATAACCCTGACCATGAACCGGCCTGAGGTGCGAAACGCCATCGGCGCCGGCCTGATCGCCGAGCTGACGCAGACCTTCGCGGCGCTGGGTGACGACGATTCGCGCGTACTCGTACTGACCGGCGCGGGCGGCGCCTTCTCGGCCGGCGCCGACGTGGAGTGGATGCGCGCCGCCGTGATCTCAGCGCGCAGCAGAACCTCACCGACGCCAACGCCGCCGCCGCGATGTTCTCCGGCATCGACGCATGTCCCAAGCCGGTGATCGCGCGCGTCAACGGGCACGCGCTCGGCGGCGGTGCCGGGCTCGTCGCCTGCGCAGACGTTGCGATCTCGGTGGACACCGCCACGTTCGGCTTCACCGAGGCGCGGCTGGGCCTGATCCCCGCCATGATCTCGCCCTACGTACTGCGCGCCGTCGGCCCCCGCCGGGCACGCGAGCTGTTCGTCAGCGGCCGCCGGTTCGGCGCCGCCGAGGCGCTCGACTTCGGCCTCGTGCACCAGGTCGTGACGGCCGACCAGCTCGACGCCGCCGTTGCCTCAGCAGAGCCGAGATCGCTCGCTGCGGTCCGGCGGCGATCGCGGAGAGCAAGCGGCTGGTACGTGACGCGACCATGTCGCTGGCGTTGCCCGACCTGGCCGAGCGGATCGCGGCCGTCCGCTCGTCGCCAGAGGGCCAGGCGGCCTGACCACTTCCTCGAGAAGCGCGATCCAGCATGGACATCCGGCGACTCCTGATCGCCAACCGCGGCGAGATCGCGGTGCGGGTGATCCGCGCCTGCCGCGAGCCGGCATCGAGCCCGGCGGTGTTCGAGCCGGACGACCGAGACGCCCTGCACGTCGAGCTTGCCGACGAGGCCCACGAGGTGGCGAGCTATCTCGATCAGGCGGCATTGCTGGCGGCCGCCGCGGCCTGCGACGCCGTCCACCCCGGCTACGGCTACCTGGCTGAGAACCCCGGCTTTGCGACCGGCGTCGAGCGGGCAGGGCTGGTCTGGGTGGGCCCGCCGCCGACGGCGATGCGCGCGCTGGGTGACAAGGTGGAGGCTCGCCGGCTGGCCGAGGCGGCGGGTGTGCCGGTCGTGCCCGGCTATGCCGGTGTCGACCTGGACGACGCCACCCTGATCGGGGAGGCAACGCGGCTGGGCGCACCGCTGCTGGTCAAGGCCGCCGCCGGCGGGGGCGGCCGCGGCATGCGGATCGTCACCGATCTCGACGACCTGCCGGAAGCTCTGGCGGCGGCCCGTCGCGAGGCGGCGGCCGCATTCGACGACGACCGGGTGTTCCTGGAGCGGCGGCTGGCGGCCGCCCGTCACGTCGAGGTGCAGATCCTCTGTGACGCCCATCGCGGCGCCGTCCACCTCGGCGAACGCGACTGCTCGCTGCAGCGCCGCCACCAGAAGATCATCGAGGAGTCGCCCTCGCCAGCCGTGGACGCCGAGTTGCGCTCCGAACTGGGCGCGGCCGCCCTCGCGATCGCGGCCGCAGCCGGGTACGTGGGAGCCGGCACGGTCGAGTTCCTGCTGGCTGGAGACGGCTGGCGAGGGCGACTCCTCGATGATCTTCTGGTGGCGGCGCTGCAGCGAGCAGTCGCGTTCGCCGAGGTGGACGGCGCCGCGATGGGCGTCACAGAGGATCTGCACCTCGACGTGACGGGCGGCCGCCAGCCGCCGCTCCAGGAACACCCGGTCGTCGTCGAATGCGGCCGCCGCCTCGCGACGGGCCGCCGCCAGAGCTTCCGGCAGGTCGTCGAGATCGGTGACGATCCGCATGCCGCGGCCGCCCCCGCCGGCGGCGGCCTTGACCAGCAGCGGTGCGCCCAGCCGCGTTGCCTCCCCGATCAGGGTGGCGTCGTCCAGGTCGACACCGGCATAGCCGGGCACGACCGGCACACCCGCCGCCTCGGCCAGCCGGCGAGCCTCCACCTTGTCACCCAGCGCGCGCATCGCCGTCGGCGGCGGGCCCACCCAGACCAGCCCTGCCCGCTCGACGCCGGTCGCAAAGCCGGGGTTCTCAGCCAGGTAGCCGTAGCCGGGGTGGACGGCGTCGCAGGCCGCGGCGGCCGCCAGCAATGCCGCCTGATCGAGATAGCTCGCCACCTCGTGGGCCTCGTCGGCAAGCTCGACGTGCAGGGCGTCTCGGTCGTCCGGCTCGAACACCGTCACGGGCTCGATGTCCAGCTCGCGGCAGGCGCGGATCACCCGCACCGCGATCTCGCCGCGGTTGGCGATCAGGAGTCGCCGGATGTCCATGCTGGATCGCGCTTCTCGAGGAACGCCGTCAGCCCTTCCTGGCCCTCTGGCGACGAGCGGACGGCCGCGATCCGCTCGGCCAGGTCGGGCAACGCCAGCGACATGGTCGCGTCACGTACCAGCCGCTTGCTCTCCGCGATCGCCGCCGGACCGCAGCGAGCGATCTCGGCTGCTGCTGAGGCAACGGCGGCGTCGAGCTGGTCGGCCGTCACGACCTGGTGCACGAGGCCGAAGTCGAGCGCCTCGGCGGCGCCGAACCGGCGGCCGCTGACGAACAGCTCGCGTGCCCGGCGGGGGCCGACGGCGCGCAGTACGTAGGGCGAGATCATGGCGGGGATCAGGCCCAGCCGCGCCTCGGTGAAGCCGAACGTGGCGGTGTCCACCGAGATCGCAACGTCTGCGCAGGCGACGAGCCCGGCACCGCCGCCGAGCGCGTGCCCGTTGACGCGCGCGATCACCGGCTTGGGACATGCGTCGATGCCGGAGAACATCGCGGCGGCGGCGTTGGCGTCGGTGAGGTTCTGCTGCGCGCTGAGATCACGGCTGGCGCGCATCCACTCCACGTCGGCGCCGGCCGAGAAGGCGCCGCCCGCGCCGGTCAGTACGAGTACGCGCGAATCGTCGTCACCCAGCGCCGCGAAGGTCTGCGTCAGCTCGGCGATCAGGCCGGCGCCGATGGCGTTTCGCACCTCAGGCCGGTTCATGGTCAGGGTTATTACGGCCCCCTGTCGTGAAAGCAGGATCGCGCTCACATCCGGAACACCCCGTAGCTGGTGTGCTCCGCCGGTGCCTGCATCGCGGCCGCCAGCCCCAGTGCCAGCACCTTGCGCGTGTCGAGCGGATCGATCACGCCGTCGTCCCACAGCCGCGCCGTCGAGTACCACGGCGAGCCCTCGCGCTCGTAGTCCTCGATGATCGGCGCTTCGAACGTGGCACGCTCGTCCTCGCTCATCTCACCGCGCACGGTGGACAGCACGCGGGCCGCCTGACGCCCGCCCATGACCGAGATCCGCGCGTTCGGCCACATCCAGAGCTGCCGCGGCGAGTATGCGCGGCCGCACATGGCGTAGTTGCCGGCGCCGTGGCTGCCGCCGACCACGACCGTGAACTTCGGCACGCCGGCGCACGCCACGGCGGTCACCATCTTGGCTCCGTCCTTGGCGATGCCCCCCGACTCGTACTCGCGGCCGACCATGAATCCGGTGATGTTCTGCAGAAAGACGAGCGGGATTCCGCGGGCGGCGGCCAGCTGGACGAAGTGCGCCCCCTTCAGCGCCGACTCCGAGAACAAGATGCCGTTGTTGGCAACGATGGCGACAGGCATGCCGTGGATGTGCGCGAAGCCGCACACGAGCGTGTCGCCGTAGAGCGCCTTGAACTCGTGCAGCAGCGAGCCGTCCACGATGCGGCCGATCACCTCTCGCACGTCGTATCCCTGTCGCGGGTCGCGCGGGACCACGCCGTGCAGTTCGGCCGGGTCGAGAGCGGGCGGCTCCGGGTCGCGCTGCGGTCCCGCCGCGGGCGGCGGGTGGTTGAGGTGGCGGACAATCTCGCGGGCGATGCGAAGCGCGTGCTGGTCGTCGTTGGCAAGGTGGTCGACGACGCCGGAGACTCGCGCGTGGACGTCGCCGCCGCCGAGCTCCTCGGGCGTCACGTCCTCGCCGGTGGCGGCCTTCACCAGCGGCGGCCCGCCCAGGAAGATGGTTCCGGTGCCGCGCACGATCACGCTCTCGTCGCACATCGCGGGCACGTACGCGCCGCCGGCGGTTGACGAGCCCATCACCACCGCCACCTGCGGAATCCCGGCCGCGGACATGCGGCCTGGTTGTAGAAGATGCGGCCGAAGTGGTCGCGGTCGGGGAAGACGTCCGCCTGCATGGGCAGGAAGGCGCCGCCGGAGTCGACCAGGTAGATGCACGGCAGTCGGTTCTGCTGCGCGATCTCCTGCGCCCGCAGGTGTTTCTTGACGTGATCGGGTAGTAGGTGCCACCCTTCACCGTCGCGTCGTTGGCGACGATCACGCACGGCGTGCCCGCCACCGGCGCGATGCCCGTGACAATGCCGGCCGACGGCGCCTGATCGTCGTAGAGGCCCTCGGCGGCCAGGGCGGCAGCTCCAGGAACGCGGCGCCGGGGTCGACCAGCAGCTCGATCCGCTCGCGGGCCAACAGCTTGCCGCGGGCGTGGTGCCGCTCGACCTGGGCCGGGCCGCCGCCCTCTCGCACCCGCCCCAGCCGGCGGTCGAGGTCGGCTACGAGTTCGCGCATGTGCTCGCGGTTGGCCCGGAACTCGTCGCCGGCCAGATCGAGGGGCGTGTCGATGCGCGGCATCCGCCGCGCAATCTACCCCGCTACGCGGCCGGAAGCTGGATCGTGAACGTGCTGCCGGCGCCCTCGGTGCTCTCGACCGAGATCCGGCCTCCGTGGCGCATCACCAGCTCACGGGCGATGGCGAGACCCAGCCCAGCCCCGCCGGACTGGCGGTTGCGGGCTCGTCTGCGCGGTAGAAGCGCTCGAACACGCGTTCCAGCTGCTCCTCGCCGATCCCGATTCCGGTGTCGTGCACCGTGATGATCGCGTTGCCGCCGTCGCGCCGGGCCTGAACCTGCACACGGCCGCCCTGGCGGTGTAGCGCACGGCGTTGTCGAGCAGGATCAGGATCACCTGCTGCAGCTGTTCGCGGTCGCCCTGCACTGCGACGTCGTCGGCGGTGGCAGAGGACAGCTCCAGTCCGTGCTCCGCCGCCAGCGGCTCGAACGAGGCGACGGTCCTGTCGATCAGTTCGCCCAGGTCGACGTCCGCCATCGAACCGTTCGCGTGCTTTTGTCCCCGCGCCACCGCCAGCAGCGCGTCCACAAGCGACGTCAGCCGATCGGTCTCGCCGACGATGTCGCGGGCCTCGGTGTTGTCAGGCTGTTCCGCTGGATGAACTCGGCGTTGGCTCGGATCACCGCCAGCGGCGTGCGCAGCTCGTGGAAGCGTCAGAGACGAAGGCATGCTGTCGGTCAAAGGCCAGACTAACAGGCGCCGATTTGCCGGCCAGGAACCAGCCGCCGATGGCCGCCAGGACGATGCCGGCTGCACCGCCGATCAGGAGACCGGCGAGAAACTGCCAAGCGCCTCGTGCTCCGGCTCGACCGAGCGCTCGACCTGGATCAGCGCCATCTTGCAGGGCTCGCCGACGCGGACCGAGTCACGCGCTGGCGGTCGCCCGATTCCCGGCGTATCGCATGTCGCTTCCGTCACGGAGAGCCGCGGACAGCGAGGCCGGATCGACGTGATAGTGGCCGTTCTTCTCAGCGTCAGGCCGGTCGGGTGTCACCAGCGTGACCGTGTAGGCCCGGTGGAGAGGCCGTACTGGTCGACCTGTCCATTTCCTGCCACTGTTCGGTGGCCGCTGCGCGACCTGGTGCACGCCGTTGTCGACGCCGTTCAGCAGCTGCTCGCGGACGGCCAGGTCCACGCCGTCCCCAGCACGATCAGCACTGCGGTAGCACGCCGGTGTACCGAACGGTCAGCCTGATCCGGGCCGGCGTGAAGAGCCGGTCTTCAATCCCCTCTGCGGAATGCATACCCGACCCTCGTACAGTGGGATCGGATCGGCCTAATGCCGGCAGCCTTCAGCTTGCGGCGGACGTAGTGCACGTAGATGTCGACCACGTTGGAGGCCGGTGCGAAGCCCTCGCCCCAGACCTCTTCGCGCAGCTGGTCACGGGACAGCACCTGGCCGGCATTTCGCATCAGGTATTCGAGCAGTGCAAACTCGGTTCGGTCAGCTCGACCACCTCGCCGTCCACCCGCGCCTCGCGCGCGCCGGTGTCGAGCACCAGCGCTCCCGACTCCAGCAACTCGCCGGGTCGGGCCGCGCCGGCGGCCGAGGGCGCGCAGGCGGGCGGCCAGCTCTGCTGAGGGCGAAGGGCTTGACGAGGTAGTCGTCGGCGCCGGCGTCGAGCCCGGTGATCCGGTCGGGAACCGCGCTTCGCGCGGTCAGCATCAGGATCGGTACGCTGTTTCCGTCGGCGGGAACTGGGCGGCAGACCTCGACGCCGTTCAGCTTCGGAAGCTGGAGGTCGAGCACGATCGCGTCGAAGTGCCCGTCGCGGGCGGTGCGCAGGCCGGTCTCACCGTCAAAGGCGGACGCGACGTCAAAGCCGTTCGATTCGAGCGACTTCGTCAGAAAACGCCGGACAAGCGGTTGGTCGTCCTCGACCACGAGAACCTGCATCGCCGAAGCGTCCCGGTCGCCGATTGGCCGTGGGTTGACGCTGGCAAGGTGTGACCTGGCGGCGGCTCGCGGAGGGGCTCAGACCCCTGCGGGGTCAGACCCCGGTCGAACTCGCCAGCTTTGGGGTCTGACCCCGAAAAGGGGTCTGACCCTTTCCTCTGTCCACCACCAGCGGTGGTTCACTCTTACAGCACCGCCGCGATCTCGCGCACGAATGCCTCCAGGGCCTTAGCGCCGCCCTTTTGGACACCTCCATCGCCTTCGAGCCGATGACCACGCCGTCGGCGCCGGCGTCCATGACGGCGCGCGCGGAGTCGGGCGACGAGATGCCAAAGCCGACCAGCAGCGGCAGTGACGTGTGCCCGCGAACGCGCGCGATCATCGGGGCGACGCGCTCAGACAACCCCGCCCGGCCGCCTGTTGTTCCTGCCACCTGCACCAGGTAGACGAACCCCCCGGCGTCGGCGCATGCCGGCTCCTCGATTCGCTCGTCGGTGCTGGTGGGGGCGAGCAGCGGCACCAGGTCGAGCCCGGCCGCACGGCATCCCTCCAGCAGCTGCCACTCCGTCGTGGGGTACGTCCGGCACGATCAGCCCGTTCGCACCCGCGGCCGCGGCGTCAGCGCAGAACCGTGCCTCGCCGTACGCCATCACCGGGCTGGCGTACGTCATCGGCACCAGCGGCACCCTCACCTCGCCGCGCAACACGGCTCAACAGCTTCGAGCGCGCGGACAGTTGTCATCCTGCCTGCCGCAACGCGCGCTGGCCGGCGCCCTGGCAACTGGGTCGGCCCGTCCGCCAGCGGGTCGGAGAACGGGATGCCGATCTCGATCGCCGTCGCGCCGCCGCGCACGGCGGCCGTCGCCAGGGCGACGGTGTCGCGATCGGCCATCAGGTAGATCACGAGCGCCGGCGTCTCGATCTTCATCCGCCGGCCTCGGCGCTGCTCGACCCAGTCCACGTCCTTGTCGCCGCGGCCGGAGAGGCCGACGATCACGACCTCGCCTGGGCGAGCCCGGTCGAGCGCCAGCCACAGGGCGTGAGCCGACTCGAGGGCCGGGATGATGCCCTCACGGTGGCAGAGCAGGTGGAATGCCTGCAGCGCCTGGGCGTCCGTGACCTGGGCGGTACCTCGGCCCGCCCGCTGTCCTTCAGCCAGGAGTGCTCGGGCCCGACGCCGGGGTAGTCGAGCCCGGCCGAGATCGAGTGCGTCTCCAGCACCTGGCCGTCGGCGTCCGCCAGCACGTAGCTTCTGGAGCCGTGCAGCACCGAGACTCGGCCCTGTGACAGGGTGGCTGGTGTGGGCCGTGGTGATCGCCGCCGGCCTCTGCTCCCAGCATCCGCACGCCGGGATCATCAAGAAGGGATGGAACAGCCCGATCGCGTTCGACCCGCCGCCCACGCACGCCACCACCAGTCGGGGAGCCCGCCTCGGCCCGCCAGCCCTCGCGCGCCCCTCGCGGCCGATCACTCGACTGCACCTCCCGCACCAGCACGGAGGGTGCTCCCCGGCTGCTGAGCCGATCAGGAAGCGCGTGTCCTCGATGTTCGTGATCCAGCTCGCGGATGGCCTTGTTCATCGCATCCTTGAGCGTGCCCAGCGGCTGTGACCGGGACCACCTCGGCGCCCAAGCATCCGCATCGGCACCACGTCGCGGGTGCTGCCTGGTGCACGTCCTCCCCGCCCATGTAGACGTGGCAGTCCAGCCCGAACCGTGCGCACCCCGTGGCGCTGGCGACGCGGCGCTCGCCGGCGCTGGTCTCGGCGACGATCCGGCGCTTTCCCAGCCGCACCGGCGAGCAGCGCCTGCCCGACGCGCGTTGTTGATCTTGTGGGCGCCGGTGTGGTTGAGATCCTCGCGCTTGAGGTACAGCGCGCGTCCGCCGGCGTCGCTCCATCAGCCGCTCGCGCGAGGTAGAGCGGCGACGGCCGGCCGACGTAGTCGCGGGCAAGGCGCGTCGAGCTCGGCGTGGAAGGCGGCGTCGCTCGCACGCCGTTTCCCACGCCGCCGAGAGCTCGTCGAGCGCGCCCATCACCGTCTCTGGGCACGAACCGCCCGCCGAACTCGCCGAAGCGGCCGCGGGCATCGGGGAACGTGCTGCTCATGCCGCATCCTTCGCGTTGCGCGATGAATCGCTCGATCAGCGCCGGATCCTTGATGCCGGGCGCGGACTCGACGCCTCGCGCGGTGTCCACCGCCCACGGCCGGGCCGTGCTGACGGCCTCGCCGACGTTGTCGGGATCGAGCCCGCCGGCCACCATCACTGGAGCCCGCACGGCGGCCGCCGCCTGCCAGTGCAGACGCAGGCCGTCAAGCTCCGGAGTGACCCCGATCGGGCAGGTCGAGCAGCACCGGCACGCCGTCGGGCAGCGGCGGCAGCGGCCGCCGGCGAAACCCCACGATCACGCGCTCGGTGCTCTTCGGCACGGCCGTACACCTGCACCAGGTCGAAGTGGTCGTGGACATCCTCGGGAACGAGGTCGCAGATCGGCGTACACCGCCACGCTGCGCACCCCGTCCGGGACGCGGCGCGGCGAGCTCGCGGGCGCGTTCGGCGCCGATCGCCGCGCGGGCTGGACGGCACGATCACGAAGCCGACCATGTCGGCTCCCGCTGCGACCGCCGCGTCGACGTCCTGCTCGCGCGTCAGCCCGCAGATCTTGACCGCCACCGTCAGCCACGGCGACCCCCACCAGCTCTGGCAGAAGGGCCGGGTCGCGCATCAAGCGCGGTGCCGACCAGCACGGCGTCTGGCGCCGGCGTCGCGGGCCGCCTCGACGTCGGCGCGCGAGCCGATCCCCGACTCCGCCACGCGAGACGATGTCCCTAGGCAGCGCGCGCAACAGCTCGAGCTGGCGCTCGCGGTCGATCTCCAGCGTCTCGAGGTCGCGGGCGTTGACGCCGATCAGGCGCGACCTCGATGCGCAAGCGCTCGCTCCAGCTCGCGCTCGTCATGCGTCTCGACCAGCGCGTCCATTCCCAGCAGTGCGGCCGCCTCGCATCAGCCGGCGGGCCTCGTTGTCCGTGACCATCGCGAGGATCACCAGGATCGCGTCGGCGCCGGCACAGGCGCTGGCGCGCGACCTGCTCGGGGAAGACGGTGAAGTCCTTGGCGATGGCCGGCAGGTCGAGACCGACGGCGCGGCCGCTCGGTCGAGGTCGACGCAGCGATGCCGCCGAAGTCGCGCTCGGCGCACAGCACCGAGATCGCAGGCCGCTCCGTCGCGCTGCGTAGCGCAACGGCCGTCTCGGCCACGTTCGGCGTCCGGCGCGATCGCGCCCTGCGACGGCGACGCTGCGCTTGATCTCGGCGATCACGGCGACGCTCGGTCCGGTGGCGAGCGCCTCGGCGAAGCCGCGTGTCGGCTCGGGCGCGTCGCGCGCGCAGGTCGCCGCCGATCCGGCTGCAGGTAGCCGCTCACGACGGCTCCGCGCCTCGCGCTTGGGTGAACTCGACCAGCCGCGTCCAGGGTGTCCGCCGCGCGGCCGTCGTCGATCGCGTCGCCGGGCTGCGTAGACGCCATGTCTCCAGCGACGTCGCTGACTCCGGCCCACGCACAGCGCTGCCGCCGGCGTTCAGGATCACGGCGTCGCGACGCGGGCCGCGTCTCGCCGTCGAACACGGTACAGAATGATGGCCGCGTTGTGCGGCCGCGTCGCCGCCGCGCGAGATCGTCCGGAGTACCCGGCCCGGCGCCGAAGCGTCGCGCGGGTCGACGGTCATCATGCGTCACCTCGCCGTCGCGCACCTCCGCGACCAGGTTCTCGCCGGTCGGCGTCAGCTCGTCCAGCCCGCCGAAGCCGTGCACCACCAACGCATGCTCGGTGCCGAGCTGCGGACAGCGCCCGCGCGATCGGCTCCACCAGGCTCTCGGGCGTACACGCCGACCACCTGGCGGCGGGCGCCGGCCGGGTTCGTCAGCGGCCCCAGCACGTTGAAGACGGTGCGCACGCCCAGCTCCCGGCGGACCGGGCCGGCGTGGCGCATGGCCGGGTGATGGGCCTGGGCGAACGATGAATCCGAAGCCCACCTCGTCGATGCAGGCCGCCACGTCGGCGGGGGCGAGGTCGATCCGCACTCCCAGCGCCTCCAGCACGTCCGCCGATCCGCTGCGTGACGAGACGGCGCGGTTGCCATGCTTGGCAACGAATGCCCCTGCCGCCGCCATGCCGTAGGAGGACAGGTCGTCGGTGGTCAGCTCGGTTT
>CAVWLK010000088.1:0-8901 GCA_963755675.1 uncultured Actinomycetes bacterium | reverse complement strand
GTGGAACTGGTGGGCGCCGCGCCCCCTGCGGCGACTCAGCGCCCGCACCTCAATCGTCCACGGACGCGAGTGCGGCAACCCACGTGAGAGGGGATCCAGGGCCACCACCACCGAAACCCGCACCGGCATCGGCGAGCGGCTCCGTTGGCCCCAAAGCGGCATGGTTGGGCGGTTTGCGTGCCTGCTTGATGTGCACATCCCAGGGTGACAGCGGAGCGTCGGGGCAGCGGATCTCGGGACGCAAGGTCGCGGGCGCCTCCGATCCGGTTCCGGGGACACGGCACAGCGCGCCCTCACGGCGGCCCAGGTGATCCGCGCTTTGAGGCCGCAGGAGGAACCAGGGCCGCCGCCAGATCGTTCTTCTCGCAACTTGGGCGACGGCGGGCGATATGCTCACCGTTCGCCTCATGTCGGCCGGGCTTGTCGTCACCCTCTTCAGCCTCGTGGGAACAATCGTGCCCTGGCATCGCCTTGGCGGTTCTTTATGCGCTGACGCCCGCCTCCGGTGAAACTCCTGCTCTAGGCGAGCCCAGGCCCACTCCGGGGGACGGCGCATCAAATCACACCGACCCGGCCACTCTCGTTGCGCTTCGGTCGTGATTTGGACCTCTCCGTCGGCCCCAGAGGGATCTCCCCGATGCGATTCGCCCCGCCCGTCGCCAGCCTGTGTTCATGGATGCCAACGCTGACAAGAAGGGTTCGTGAGTTCTTCCACGCCGGCCCGATCCTGTGGGCCGTTGGCGTCGGACTCATGCTGATCGGAACAGCATGCCTACCTGTTGACGGGGGGGACCGGCTGCTCAGCCCGACGACACGCCGTTCACCATGATGCTCATCGGCGCGCTCCTCGCGCTATTTGGACTTTTGTGGAGCCTCGTTAGGGCTGGCCAGCGTGTGGACGGAACGTGAGCGCGGTCGACAGGCTATGAGCTGGCTGTTGCTGAACGGTGTGCCTCCATGCGCCACCGCTGCGTGGTTCTGGATCATGACTCGTTAGCCGCAGCTCATGGCGATCCCGTGAGCGGTGGCGGCCGCGCATCCACGAGACGGGTAGCACTCGTGAAATCCGCCTTGGGCCCAACGGAGCGGCGCAGGAGTCGAACCTACCAACCGATGGGCTACATCGGCCTGCCCGTCCGGGTAGTACGCGGCGATCGGTTCGGCAGTACTCCCGACTGCGCCGTCGCACGAAGCGTCGATCCCACTGATGCCCTGAGCGTACTTGTGCCGAGCGCTGGTTGTTCCGGAGCTCACTCGTAGAACGTGAGAATGGCGAGGATCACGTAGAGGCCGATCAGGGCGACCCCCTCGTAGGCGCGGGCTTCCCCATCCCCTGATATCTGCCACATCGAGAGCGCGGTCAGCACGAGCGCAGCGATATAGACAGGCGCGATCTGAAACGTCAGCCGGTGTGCAAAGAGTAGCGATGCGAGGATCAGCGCCGGGTAGAGGAACGCGGCGATCTGAGGACCGAGTTCTTGACTACCGAGATCGCGGTGTCTGAGTGGCCCTTGTGGGCGAGCACGAGGCCGGCGACGTTCTCGACCGCGTTTCCGGCGATACCGACGATGACAAGGCCGGCGAAGGCTTTGCTGATGCCCAGGCTCTGCACGGCGGGGTCGATCGATGAGACGAACCAGTCAGACACGAAGGCGGCTGCGGTGCCGGCGGCAACCAGCAGACCGATCGCGACAGGCAGCGAGAGGAGGCCGGTGTGGGAGACCTTGGGCTCGGCTCGGGCGACGGTGTCGGCGCAGGCCTTTGCTGCGTCGTCTTTGAGGTACTGGATGATCCACGCCGCGTAGGTGATGAGCAGCGCGACTGCGCCGACGATCGAGATGGCGACGGCGTGATTGGCGGCCGGGTCGTGGGCTGCGCTTGCGACGCCGAGTAGCGAGATCACAAACACGGCCAGCAGAAGCAGGGTGGTGGTGTCGTTGGGTAGCCTGGTGGAGAAGCGCATGACGCCGTCGGGGGCGCGCAGGGCGCCGACGATGAGGAC
This sequence comes from uncultured Actinomycetes bacterium, assembly GCA_963755675.1. GTDB lineage: Bacteria > Actinomycetota > Thermoleophilia > Gaiellales > JAICJC01 > JAICYJ01. The sequence goes on along the minus strand of CAVWLK010000088.1, from coordinate 6,899 downwards.
GCCGCCAAGGACGAGCAGCGCGTTTGCAAACAGCGAGCCGAGGATCGAGGTCTCGGCGACTGTGGTCTGCCCGGCGCCGAGGGCAAACAGAACGACGAACAGCTCCGGCAGGTTCCCAAGCGTCGATTGAAGCACGCCGGTCAGTCCAGGACCGAAGTGCTCGCCGATGGCCTCGGTAGCCAGAGACACGATCCAGGCCAGTCCGGCAAGGGCGAAGGCGCTGGTGATGAAGGTGGCGGTGCCGTTGGCTCCCGTCTCCGCCAGCGTGCCCGCGGCCGCGGTGAGCGCGGCGGTCGCGGCAAGCGCGACGAGCCGGCGAGTGGAGAGGCCGAACATGCCTTCCAATCTAGTCGCCGGCACTGGATCGACCGACACCGGCACTGGCGGAGAACCTCTTAGAGGTGACACGCTTGAGGTGGGGCATGTTGAATCCAGGAAGCCCGCGCCGGTCGCAGCTTGGACGCGACCCGCTCGATGCGGTACGGATCCGAAACGTGGTAGCGGATCGCGGCGGCGCGTCAGCGAACCACCGAAGTGCAGGTGCACCCGGTTGAGGGGTCATCAAGCGGTCTCGGACGTCTGCGCCGATCGGCACGGCGTTACTTGCCTCGCCGTCCCTTTAGCCTCGACGACCTCACTGCTCAGTCGATTTCGTATGGCGTCGCAAGTCAATCGCCGACCCGAGCATTGGTCGGTCGCTGCCAGGCCGACGAAGAAGACGCCGAATGCCGCCAGAACCATGATCACAACGCCGGCGAGGTCGAGCCAGCCGTGGCCAGGGATCAGGTCGATCATGGCGGGGTGATACCCGCAGCCGGTTGCGTTCAACCGTTTCGCTCAGCACGCCGAGCGCGACCGCGATCAGGAGCCACAGATACGAAACGTCAACGATCAGCTGCGAGACGAACGATGCCCGACCAACCTGACGCGCCATGAGATCTGTCCTGATCGCCTTCCTCGTCGTAACCGTTGCCGGCTGCACCGCCCCGGAGAACCTCCCGCGCACCCATCAAAGCCGACTACCACGACCTGCTCACGCGCGAGCCCGACAAGGCACCCAGCACGATCGCAACCATGCAAGTGGTCGTGGCTGAGCTGCGCCGCGGCCGACTTACCCAAAACTACGCGACGGTCATGATTCGCCAGAGCGTGGCCGATCTCACATCCGTCGTCACCGAACTCCGCCAGATCACCGCACCAAGCGCGGATCTTGCCCACCGCCAGCGTCAACTCCAACGCCTACTCACCCGAATCATCCTAACCGTCGGACCCGTCATCGACAGCTGGGATCAACGCGGCCGACTGGGTTCATCGGCGGATCCACCTAGCAGCGGCTGAGCGCCGCCTGGGGACGCTCAACCCGGTACTCGCCTAACTCGACCAGCCGGCTGATCCCAAACCTTTTGCTCCAGCTCGCACACACTGCGAGCTCGGTGGATCTGAGGCGCAAGGCGACGGGAGAAGGGCGCCGTGTTACGAACAACCTCAGCCCACGGCCCATTCCATTGCGCGGGGGAAGGAATCTATGGAGCCCCACAAGCAAGGTGATGATCGGGATGACGACTTCATGCTCCCGTGGCCGGTCGGCCACGGCTGCGACTAGATCACTGTCTCGGGGTCGCCGTGCACGTCGACCTGACGGTGCGGCGAGTCGGCACTTGGCTCTGGGGGCGAAGGGTGGGGCGGTGGAGCGGATGGCGGCGGCGCATCAGGGGAGGGGGCAGGCTCCGGCGGCTCGACCGGGCCGGGCGGCTGCGGATGCTCGTCCATCCGCGGAGGGCTTGTGGCTTTCGACGTCAACGCCATACTCCACCGGTGCCCTGGCTGTAGAGCGCCAAACCAGGGTTGGGCCTGGCAGGCCGCGGGTAGAGACCACGAGATGGACTCCGACAACATTGCGATCTATCTGAACGACCACCTCGGTGGGTCTGCTGCTGCGCTCGAGCTGCTCGATTCGCTGAGAGCCGACGCCGACCTGGAACTCGGGGAGGTGCTGGAAACGGTTCAGGACGAGATCGTGGAGGACCGCGAAACGTTGCTGCGAGTCATGCGGTCGTTGAACGTCGAGCCAGGCGCGGTCAAGCAGGTCGCCGGCCGCATCGCCGGCGCCGCGCTGCGCCTGCATGCGAGCGAAGCTGTGACCCGCAGCGCGGAGCTCAGTCTGTTGCTGCGGCTCGAAGTGCTCGTGCTCGGGATCTCGGGCAAGATCGCCGGGTGGACGGCGTTAGGTGCGAGCCAGGACGGTCGTCTCGAGGGCGTGGACATCGACCGCCTCGTTGAGCGTGCTCGCAGCCAACGGATCCGCGTCGAGCCATACCGGCTGGGAGCCGCGGCCGCTGCGCTCCGCGCGTAGGCGCCGTTTCATTATGGAGGTGAGTGGCTGCCATGACTGGGAGGCGACGGAGCGGGTGCTCGAGTGGGGAGGCTTTGAATCGCGTCAGCGTGTGCTTGTGGCGGAACCGGCCGTCGAGCCCTCCGGGGCCGGCGCGCGCTGGCTCGGCGTCACATATTGGCGCGCGGTTGCTGGCGTTACCCGTGGCGTTGTCCGTGCCACGTGGGGCGACGGGGGTGGCCGCGTTCGCCTGTTGGGCGGTCTGACGTTGCTCCGGTTCAGGCCGCCGGAGCTTCAATACACGGACGGCGTCGTCTCGTGCCGCTACGCCATTGAGGGCGGTCTGCTGGCACTGCGGGCCGGCGGCTCGGTCACGCTTCACAGCGGCCCGTCGGTGCCGAGCATGAGCTTAGTGTCATTGTCGAGGAGTACCTGCCGCGGTTGGCGGCGCGAGCCCGCGCGCCGCGGTGGACGGGGGTGCTGTTCGTGAAGGGTCAGAATCCGCTGCATGCCGCCGTTAGCCGCCAATACTTCGAGCGGATCGTGCGCGAGCGGGACACATGGGGTCACCGTGTTCGGTGGGACGGGGGTGGTGGGCCAGGCAGTCCTGCAACTGCTCAAGCGGGACCACGAGGTCGTCGCCGTCTCGCGCGGACCACGCAACGGGGACGGGATCCGGTGGGTCGAAGCGGACGTCGCCTCGGGCGCAGGGGTCGCCGCCGCCCTCGATGGAGCGAGCGTTGCCTACTATCTCGTTCACTCGCTCGGTGCACGCGACTTTGAGCGGCAAGACCGTGACGCAGCCCGGAACGTCTCGCGACAGGCGGCTCGGGCCGGACTCGAGCAGATCGTCTACCTAGGCGGCCTGGCGGCGACGATCACGATACCTCGCCGCACCTGCGCAGCCGCCACAGACGGCTGCGCACCTCGCCACTGACGGAGTGCCTGTGACAACGCTGCGAGCGGCGATGGTCATCGGTAAGGGCAGCGCCGCATTCGAAACGATCCTCAGCCTCGTAAAGAGATTGCCGGTGATGATCACTCCCAGCTGGGTGTCCACGCCAACGCAACCGATCGCGCTCGACGACATCGCGCGATATCTCGTCGGGGTCGGCAGGCAAGGAAGCAGCCATCGGCGAGGCCTTCGACGCCGGTGGACCGGAGATCATGACCTACAGACAGATGATCGAGCGGATCGCGGCACTGCTCGGCCGACGGCCCCGCATCGTCGAAGTGCCGGTGCTCACGCCGGCGCTGTCGGCCCTCTGGCTCGAGCTCGTGACGCCCGTCAACGCCTCCGTGGCCCGGCCCCTGGTCGAAGGCCTTCGCAGCCCGACCGTCGCGCGTGAGGAGCGGCTACGAAGACTGCTCCCCTTCGAGCTCACGCCGTTCGACCAAGCCGCCCGACGCGCGCTCGGGAATTGAGCGCTCGGAAACGCGCTCACTCAAGACGCCGCTTGGTCCCGTCCTTTCGGAGACTGGCTGGCCTTGACGAGGGTTTACGGGCGTCGCCAACAGGGAACACACTGGTCGGAACGTCCGTTCCGTTCAGGAGGAATAATGACCTTGTTAGGTTTGCTGGTTCTGATCGTGATCGTACTGCTCGCGCTGGCGGTTATCGGCCGGCGCCGGGTACTTAGAACGCCCTATCCACGGCCCCCTGACGAGCCACCAGCCTGATCCGACGCCGACGTCAGGGTGTCGCCACAACCGCTCTCGCTGGTGCGTTGGATCTGATTGCCGGCCTGGGTGGGGAACGGTGGAGGGATAGATACCCGGAGGACGCTGCTGCCGTGCCCGCAGGCTTCCTCTTCCACGGCGCCCTTTCGACCTACGAGAAGCTCGGCTTCATTCGCGACCGCAAGATCGGCAGACACCGCTGGGTCATGACCACAGAAGTCGAACCGACGCCCTAGAAGACGTCGAACGCTGCAGGTGCGGCGGTCCCTTGACCGTCGTCAACGGCGTCCACTTCCATGCGGTGGCCGATAGAGTCGGTCGATGGTGGAACTGGATTTCGCGGTGGTTGGGGTGGCAGAGCAGGGTCGGGCGATCCGCACGCTGGTGTCGGCGTTCGAGGATGATCCTGTCGAGCGCTGGCTCTACCCCGATGACGCGCAGTATCGGCGCCACTTTCCGGCGTTCATTGCAGCGTTCGGCGGCGCCGCGCTCTGCGATCAGACCGTTTGGCGGCTGGGCGATTTCGATGCTGTCGCGTTCTGGTTTGGGCCGGGCAAGGAGCCCGATGGCGAGGCCGTGGTGCGGGTGCTGGTCGAGACGACCTCTGACGATCTGCACGCCGACACGTTCGCGACGCTGGAGCAGATGGCCGGAGGGACATCCCACGGAGCCGCACTGGTACCTGCCGTGGTTTGGCGTCGATCGCGAGCTTCACGGGCGTGGGCTGGGGACGCATCTGATGCGCTGCTGCCTGGAGATCGTGGATGAGAGTGGGTTTCCCGCCTATCTGGAGACGCCGAACCCGCGAACGGTCCGTTCTATGAGCGCGCCGGATTCGCAGTCACCGGGGTTGCGGGGACGGGGGCGTGCCCCCCGGTCACGCTCATGCAGCGCGCCGGGCGCTAGGCGGCGGCCAGGTGTGGCGCGCATTGCTTTGGCACGGTGCTGTGTAGTGGGGTAGTCCGCGTGACCGGCAACGCTCAAGCTGGCGGATGCGCTGGACGTGCGGGCGATCGACTGGGTGGAGTACGAAGATTCAACCCATGGCTCGGCAAAGGTGTACGGTGATGGTGTGCTGCGTGGATGGGTCTCTGACGCGCACAGCCAGCTAGGGAGGCGGCATCGTGGGAGGCGTGTCGGTGCCGTCTCGCGAATATAGGAGGCGTGATGCGACTGATCGGGTGGGCAGTCTTGGTCATGGTGGGATTCGCGGCGCCTTCGTCGGCGATGGCTGCGTCGTTAGACTGGCCGCAGTACCTTCATGGGCCGCAGCATTCGTCCGTGAGCGCCGCAACGGCGTTCACGACTGCTGATGCATCGTCGGTGCACGAGTTGTGGCATTTCACGCCTGCGACGGTGAGCGGGAAACCGGCGCCGAAGCTGGACGCCAGCCCGGCGGTGGTCGGCACCAGGCTCTACATCGGCTCGGAGGCGGGGGTGTTCTACGCGCTGAATGCGAGCACCGGGTCGGTGGCCTGGAAGCGGCAGCTCGATGTGGAGGCGCACTTCACCTGTCAACCGGACGGGATCTCCTCGACCGCGGCCGTGGTCACGGATCCCGCCAGCAGCAAGCTGACCGTCTACGTCGCCGGCGCTCGCTTCCTGTATGCCCTCAACGCATCGACCGGCGCGGTCGTCTGGAAGACCATGATCGGCCCCGTCGACCCGCCGAACACCGATGCGTCATACAACTGGTCCTCGCCGACCGTCGTCGCCGGCCACATCTACATTGGCCTCGCCTCGCGCTGCGACGACCCGCTCATCCAGGGCGGCGTCGTGGAACTCGACCAGCACACCGGCAACGTCCTGAACACCTGGCACAGCGTCCCCAACGGGTCGATCGGCGGAAGCGTGTGGTCGAGCGTCGCGGCGAGCTCGAACGGCCAGAACCTCTGGGTCTCGACCGGAAACGAGTGCGACCCGACGATCAACACCTGCCCGAGCGGAGACCAAGGTGGGCGACTCCAACTCAATCGTCCACCTCTCCGGCAATCTCACCCGGCTCGAAGCGTGGCAGGCTCCTGGGACGCTGGGAAGTGGCCAGGACTCCGATTTCGGCTCCTCCCCGACCCTCTTTGGATCCGGATCCACGCCACCGAACGTGGGCGCCTGCAACAAGAACGGCAAGTACTACGCATTCGCCGCCAACCCACTCGGCAGCTCCCCCGTGTGGACGGATCAACTCGGCGCGGTCGCCGGGTCGCTGAGCATGTGCATCGCCTCGACGGTCTGGAACGGCCAGACCGACAGCCTCTACGCAGGCGGCGGACGGAACCACCATCGGCGGTACAGCGTACGGCGGCTCAGTCCGCCAGGTAAACCCCGCGACCGGCGCGTATATCTGGCAGCGCGGGCTTCCCTGCGCCGTCATAGGCACACCTTCACTCGACGCCGCGGGCGTCCTGGCGGTCGGGACCTACGCCGGTTGTAAACCCAGCACCAGCAAGACCGGCGCGTACCTGCTCAACGCCGGCACCGGCGCCATCCTCGCCACCCTCCCAGTGAACAATGGAAAGGTCTTCTCACAGCCGGTATTCGCCGGCACGAGCCTCTACGTCGCCACCGAATCGGGCGGCCTCTACGCCTTCGGCAGCTAGAGCGTTTCTTGGGACGACCGCGAAACGTCCTTGTGGGCTGCGCTCAAGACCGCCAACCGACGGCCTCCGGCAGGCACGACTTCGCCACGCCCGGCTTTCAAGACAGCGGTGGTTCGGCTCTGGCAGCGCGACTGCGAGTGGTGAGCGGCCACGTGAGTAACCACCGCGCCTCTCAAGGTCGCTGATTCTACCCCATCCGAACGATGCACCGGAGCCGATCCGCGTTCGTCGCAGCCCGCCGCGACAGTAGCCTAGGGTCTTCGTGTGGAGCGGGGGCAACCGACCGGTTA